>NZ_JBICZI010000009.1:191737-264529 GCF_043201855.1 Streptomyces sp. NPDC048257 | reverse complement strand
GCCAGAAGGGCGTCCAGGCCAGAAGTCACACTCAGGTCAACGGGCGCCCTTCGCCATGGTCGCGGCCAGCACAGACATCGGACTCATTCATCTAGTCGGTGGGCCACACCGGAAGCGGGCGTACGGCTTCGCGCAGTGCGGCGGCGATCGCCCGGAACTCCTCCTGCCGGGCGGTCCCGGTGCGCATGGCCAGGGCGATCCGCCGGGAGGGCGCCGGCTCGGCGAAGTACCCGGTGGACAGGTACTCGTTGCGGGCGGTCTCCAGCCGCAGCGCGGTGCGCGGCAACAGCGTCACGCCCAGTCCCCCGGCGACCAGCTGTACGAGAGTGGACAGCCCGGCGGCGGTCGTCGTGACGTCCGCACCGGTCGTCCGCCCCGCCTCCCGGCAGATGTCCAGGGCCTGGTCCCGCAGGCAGTGGCCCTCGTCCAGCAGCAGGAGCTGCAGTCCGCGCAGTTCCTCCAGCGGGATGTCCCGGCGTCCGGCCAGCGCGTGCTCGCGGGGGGCCAGCAGGACGAAGTCCTCGTCGAAGACGGGCAGTTCGGTCACCCCGGGGACCCCCAGCGGCACCGCCAGCAGGAGCAGGTCCAGGCGCCCGCCCGCCAGCCCCTCCAGCAGCGAGGCGGTCTGCTCCTCGTGCACCTGGAGGTCCATCCGCGGGTAGCGCCGGTGGAACAGCCCGAGCACGGTCGGCAGCAGGTACGGCGCCACCGTGGGGATCACCCCGAGGCGCAGCACTCCGGTGAAGGGGGCCCGTACGGCCTCGGCCTCCTCCATGAGCCCGCCCATGGCGTCGAGCACCACCTGGGCCCGGGCCGCGATCCGCTCGCCCGCCGGGGAGAGCAGCACCTTGCGGGTGGTGCGCTCCAGCAGCTGCACGCCGAGGGCCTCCTCCAGCGCGGAGACGGCCCCGGAGAGCGCCGGCTGGCTCATGCCGATGGCCGCGGCGGCGTCCCGGAAGTGCAGGTGCTCGGCGACCGCCGCGAAGGCGCGCAGTTGCGCGAGCGTCGGTTGCTTCGCTCCCCTACTACTGACAGCCACTGATAGGTACCTCCGATCACCCGGCACAAGAGTAGCTATTTCTGTAATCAATGCAGGTGTGTCAGCATGTGAGATCAGTCCAACCCCATCGGAAAACCCCCAAAAGGGCCATTTTCCACTGCATAAGGAGAGCGCGTGCTCACTGTTGGTGACAAGTTCCCCACCTTCGACCTGACCGCCTGTGTCTCGCTCGAGGCCGGCAGCGAGTTCGCGCAGATCGACCACAAGACCTACGAGGGCAAGTGGAAGGTCATCTTCGCGTGGCCGCTGGACTTCACCTTCGTGTGCCCGACGGAGATCGCCGCCTTCGGCAAGCTGAACGAGGAGTTCGCCGACCGCGACGCGCAGGTCCTCGGCTTCTCGCTCGACTCCGAGTACGTCCACCACGCCTGGCGCAAGGACCACGCCGACCTGCGTGACCTGCCCTTCCCGATGATGTCCGACATCAAGCGCGAGCTGTCGACCGAGCTGGGCATCCTGGGCGAGGACGGCCTGCCGATGCGCGCCGTCTTCGTCGTGGACCCGAACAACGAGATCCAGTTCTCGATGGTGACCGCCGGTTCCGTGGGCCGTAACCCCAAGGAGGTCCTGCGGGTCCTCGACGCCCTGCAGACCGACGAGCTGTGCCCGTGCAACTGGAACAAGGGCGACAGCACCATCGACGCCGGCGCGCTGCTGGCCGGTGAGTGACGGATGTCCCTCGACTCCCTGAAGTCGGCCATACCGGACTTCGCCAAGGACCTGAAGCTGAACCTCGGTTCGGTCATCGGCAACAGCGACCTCCCGCAGCAGCAGCTGTGGGGCACCGTCCTGTCCTGCGCGATCGCCGCCCGTTCGCCGCTGGTCCTGCGTGAGCTGGAGCCGGAGGCGAAGGCGAACCTCTCGCCGGAGGCGTACACCGCCGCCAAGTCCGCCGCCGCGGTCATGGCGATGAACAACGTCTTCTACCGCACGCGGCACCTGCTCTCCGACCCGGAGTACGGCACCCTGCGCGCGGGCCTGCGGATGAACGTCATCGGCAACCCGGGCGTGGAGAAGGTCGACTTCGAGCTGTGGTCGCTCGCGGTCTCCGCGATCAACGGCTGCGGCCAGTGCCTGGACTCGCACGAGCAGGTCCTGCGCAAGGCGGGCGTCGACCGCGAGACGATCCAGGAGGCCTTCAAGATCGCCTCGGTGATCCAGGCCGTCGCCGTCACCCTCGACGCCGAGGCCGCCCTCGCCGCCGAGTAACGGCACCCCGTACGACACCGCAGGGCCCCGCGACCGCTTCCGGTCGTGGGGCCCTCGTGCCGTCAGCTCCTGCGCAGCGCGGCCATCAGCGCCCGCGTGTCCTCGACCGCCGCCGTCACCAGGACGTCCCGGTCGGGGCGCGGCGGGAGCGCCTCCCGGGGGTCGGGGGCGTCCTCGCCGATCACCCGGAAGATCATCACGTCGACGGTGAACACCGCTCCGCCGTCACGCACCCGAAGCTGCAGGCCGTCACCGGTCCCGGTACGGGTGACGAGGGCCTGCTCCCCGAGGCCGGGCACCGCTTCCCACCCGTCGCCGTCGGGGGCGAACCACCGGCTGGAGGGTGTGTCGAGTGCGAACTCGGCCTTCGGATCGGTCTTCTTGTGCAGTTCGACCGTGGCCTTGACGTCAAGGCTCCCGGTAGAAGGCTCCCGGTCGCTGTTGCGGACGCACGACGCCCAGTCCAGCGCCGGATGCCGGCTGCCCACCTGCGGTGCGGCCTTCGGGAGGCCGCCCAGCACCCCCTCCAGCGTCGGGGCCTCGAACTGGGCGCACAGGTCGTCCGTGACCCGGTAGCGGATCTCCGGCTCGGCCGGCCGGTCGCCGAAGGCCTTCAGCCCGCCCGCCCACAGCACGGAGGTGACCACCACCGCCGCCGCCACCCACCACCACGGCCGCGCCCGGGCCCGGGCCCGTAAGGGCTCGCTCTCCACGACCTCCCGCGCGAGCTCGGCCGGGCTCGCCGCCGGCCCCCGCTCCCCGTCGAGCTCGGGCTCCCCGATCACGTCCGCCCCCTACTCCTTGAGCGCTGTCATCAGCGCGCGCACGTCCTCGATCATCGCCGCCTGGACCGCGTCGACGTCAGTGGCGGGTCGGCCGTTCTTCTCCTCCAGGAAGTCGGGGGCGGACGCTTCGACGCTGAACACCACACCACCGTCCAGCACCTTGAGGATCAGCCATCTCTCGCCGGGCATCACCGTCATCACGGAGCGCTCCCCGAGGTCCGGCACCGCTGCCGTGCGCCCGGCGCCCATGTACGCGATGTTGCCGAGGACCGGTACGTCGAACTCGGCCGAGGGATCGGTCTTCCTGTGCAGGTCGACCCGCGCTTCCACCGTGACGTCCGACGCCACCCCGTCCTTCCCGGCGTTCTCCAGGACGCACCGTGCCGTGTACACGGCCGGGTGGTCGCTCTCGTGGTTCACCGGCCTCTTGTTGTGCATGTCTCCGGTGATCCCGCTCAGCGCCCGAGCCCGGAAGTCCTCGCACAGGTTCTTCGGCGCCCGGTAGGAGATCTCCGGCCCGGCCGACGGGTTCCCGGTGGCGTACAGCCCGCCGGCCCAGACCGCCGACGCGACCAGGACACCGCCCAGCGCCCACAGCCACGGCCGCGGGCCCGGACCTCCCGCCACCCGCTCGCGCGGAGCGAGTTGCTCCGGCGGCCGCCCCGACCGGCCCGACCGCGCGGGCTCCAACGCCTCGGTCTTCCACTCCTCGCCGAGCTCCGGATCGGTGATCACGCCTGTCCCCCCGCTGTTCCTGTTTCCGCAGCGTCGCCATCAGGACGCGCATGTCTTCGATCATCGCAGCCTTGATCGACGGAATATCAGGTTCCGGGTCCTGCCCTGCCCACCCGGCTAGCGCATGGCTTCCTCGCGGTCCGGCACCCCGCCCAGGGCCGTCGAACCGTGCGGGGCCGGGCCGATCATGCCCGCCCCGAGGTGGTGCTGGTCGCGCGAGTACGCCCTCAGGTATCCCACCACCGTGTTGGTGACGGCCACCAGCGGTACGGCGACCACCGCTCCGCCGATGCCCGCGATCATCCCGCCGGCGGCCACCGACAGCACCACCGCGAGCGGGTGCACCCGTACCGCCCGGCCCAGGATGAAGGGCTGGAGCACGTGCCCCTCGATCTGCTGCACCGCCAGCACCACCAGCAGCACCATCAGGGCGGTCCACACGCCCTGGGTCACGAGCGCCACGACGACCGCGAGGGCCCCCGAGACCACCGCGCCGACCAGCGGGATGAAGGCGAACAGGAAGATGAAGACGGCCAGCGGCACCGCCATCGGCACGTCCAGGAAGTAGATGCCGAGGCCGATGAAGATGGCGTCGATGAGGGCGACGATGACGGTGCCGCGCACGTACGCGGTCAGCGTGCGCCAGGCGCGCGGACCGGCGCCGGCGACCCCGGCCCGGGCGGCGACCGGGACCAGGCCCAGGGCCCAGTTCCAGATGCGCTTGCCGTCGTAGAGCAGGAAGAGCGTGGAGAACATCGCGAGCAGAATGCCCGTCAGGACCTCGACGAGCACCGTCACGCCCTGCAGTCCCGCGGAGGTGATCTGCTCGGTGTTGGTGCCGATGGTCTCGCTGAGGTTCTTCGCGATGTCGTTGATCTGCTTCTCGGTCACGTGGAACGGACTGTCCAGTGCCCAGAGCTTGAGCTCGTTGATGCCGTCGCGGACCCGGTCGGAGAGGTCGTCGAGGTTCTCCATGACCTGCCACACCACGAACCAGCCGACGAGTCCGATGACCACGAAGCCGAGGATCGCCGTAACCGCCGTGGCCAGCCCGCGCGGCAGGCCCAGCCGGCGCAGCCGGACCACGAAGGGCTGGAGCATCGCGGTGACGAGCATGGCGGCGGCGAAGGCGAGGACGACCAGGCGGACTTCGCTGATCACCTTCATCAGCACCCAGAGCATCCCGGCGAGCAGCAGCAGCCGCCAGCTGGCCTCGGCGGCGACGCGCATCCCCCAGGGGACGACGCTCGCCGGGTCCGGGCGTCCGGGTGCGGCCGGCGCCGCGAGGTGGGGCGCAGGGGCCACGGGGGTGGCAACGGGCGCCTCGGGGACGGCCGTCGCGGCCTCGGACACCTCGGGGGCGGCCGATGACCGCCCGGGCACGGCGGGGCCGCCGGACGCGTCTCCCCCGGCCTCGGCCTCGACCTCGGCACGCCGCTCGTTGAGCCGCGCCTCCATCCGGTTCAGCCTGTTCCCGAGCCGGCCGAGCCAGCCTTCCCTCTTCGCCATGTCGCTTCCTTCCCCCGCCCCGTCTACGGGCTCACCTGGAAGACCGTACACGCGAGGAGCCCCGCACCGTAGGACGGTGCGGGGCTCCCCCGGGTTGTGCGGCGGGGCGGTGTCGCTGCCGCGGGCCCGCTAGTACCAGCCGTTGCTCTGGTGGAAGCTCCAGGCGGCGCAGGGGCTGCCGTAGCGGTCTTCCATGTAGTTCAGGCCCCACTTGATCTGCGTGGCGGGGTTGGTGCGCCAGTCCGCGCCGGCCGAGGCCATCTTCGAACCGGGCAGCGCCTGGACCAGGCCGTAGGCGCCCGAGGACTTGTTCACCGCCAGGTAGTTCCAGGTGGATTCCTGGTTAATGATGTTCGAGAAGCACTGGAACTGCCCGGCCGGGACCATCTGCTGGGCGATGGCCTTGACCTGCGCGACCGTGTAGGAGCTCTGGGGCGCGAAGTCGCCGGCGTCGCGGCCGGAGCGGCTGGCGGCCTGCTCCTTCTCCTCGCGTTCCCGCTTCGCCTTCGCGTCGGCCTCGGCCTTCTCCTTCTCGGCCTCCGCCTTCTTGGACTTGGCGTCCTCGGCGGCCTGGACGCGGGCGGCCTCCTCGGCGGAGCGCTTGGCGTCGACATCGGCGGCGTGGGCGATGGCATCGGCCTGCTGCGTCAGGGACGCGCTCTGGACCTGTGCCTGGTCGCCGACCGGGATGTCGGCAAGGAGAGTCGCGCCGGACGCGGTCGTCTCGAGATCGTTCGTGGGGTCGCCGGTGGCAACGCCCACGACTGCGCCGACGGTGGTGACCGCGGTGGCCGAAGCCACGGCGAACCCCCGGACCGAGATCCGGCTCACACGGTGTCCTTCCAGCAGCGTCCGCAGTGACCGCGCGGGCGCAAAAGTGCCCTCGACACTGGCCTCCGTGGTTCTACGGTCACTGGAGGCGCGGGCCCGTGGACAACTCCCTTGCGGGGGCTGCCGCGTGAAACTCCGGGCGGCATACGGCATTCGACTGTGGAGTTGTGGTGCTGCGCGTACCTCACGGGAGATACAGGTGTGCCGTATGCGGGGCCTGACGGAAACCAGACTCTGCCGGAACGCGACACCGCAAGGCAATTCTCCGTTGCGTGTGAAAGGTCACACCTGGGATGTCGCCACTGATTCGGGCAAACACCTGTGCAGCACGACGCCGCCCGGCTAGGCTCTCGGGCCTTTGCCGGGCGGCGCCAACTCACCTTCCCGCTATGAGGTTTTTGACCGGTTCGGCCGTCAGAGCGTCTCGAGCATCTCGGTGACCAGCGCGGCGATCGGGGAGCGCTCGGAACGGGTCAGCGTGATGTGGGCGAAGAGCGGATGGCCCTTCAACTTCTCGACCACGGCCACCACTCCGTCGTACCGGCCGACCCGCAGGTTGTCCCGCTGGGCCACATCGTGGGTCAGAACGACCCGCGAATTGGCTCCGATCCGGGACAGAACGGTCAGCAGGACATTGCGCTCCAGTGACTGCGCCTCGTCCACGATCACGAAGGCGTCGTGCAGCGAGCGGCCGCGGATGTGCGTGAGCGGCAGGACCTCCAGCATCCCGCGGTTGAGCACTTCCTCGATGACCTCGCGCCCGGCGACCGCCGAGAGGGTGTCGAAGACCGCCTGCGCCCAGGGGCTCATCTTCTCGGACGCGTCCCCGGGCAGGTAGCCCAGATCCTGACCGCCCACCGCGTACAGCGGCCGGAAGACCATCACCTTCTGGTGCTGCCTCCGCTCCAGCACCGCCTCCAGGCCCGCGCAGAGCGCCAGTGCCGACTTTCCGGTGCCGGCCCGGCCGCCCATCGAGATGATCCCGATCTCGGGGTCGAGGAGGAGGTCCAGCGCGATGCGCTGCTCGGCGCTGCGGCCGTGCAGCCCGAAGGCCTCGCGGTCACCGCGTACGAGCTTGACGTTGCCGTCCGCCGTGACCCGGCCCAGGGCCTTGCCACGTTCGGACTGCAGGACCAGTCCGGTGTGCACGGGCAGCTCCGCGGCCTCCGGCACGTACAGGCGGTCCTCCGAGAACAGGAGGTCCACCTGCTCCCCGGAGAGGGCGAGCTCGCTCATGCCCGTCCAGCCGGCGTCGGTGATCGCGAGCTCCGCGCGGTACTCCTCCGCGATCAGCCCCACGGAGGAGGCCTTGATGCGCAGCGGGAGATCCTTCGAGACCACCGTGACGTCGTAGCCCTCGGCCTGGAGGTTGCGGGCGACCGCGAGGATGCGCGAGTCGTTGTCCCCCAACCGGAAGCCGGCGGGCAGGACGCCCGGGTCGGAGTGGTTGAGCTCGACACGCAGGGTGCCACCCAGATCGCCCAGCGGGATGGGGGCGTCCAGGCGACCGTTGCGAACCCGGAAGTCGTCGAGCAGGCGCAGGGCCTGGCGCGCGAAGTAACCGAGTTCGGGATGGTGCCTCTTTGCCTCCAGCTCGGTGATCACCACGATCGGGAGCACGACCTCGTGCTCGTCGAAGCGGGAGATCGCGTTGGGGTCTGCCAGCAGGACGCTGGTGTCGAGGACGTAGGTCCGCCTGTCTTGCAGGCGGCTCTTTGTGCTGGTCACCACGGAAGGACGTACCCCCTCGGAAGAGGTCGGGCCATGAAGACCGGACCGGTCATCGGCACCCATGCCAGGGCCGATTTCCGGCCCTCCACTCCGTCCGTGCGAACCGCACGTGCGTCCTGGTGCAAAGGGCCTCCCGGGCGGACGACCCCATGCCGTCCGCTGAGACTCGACACCCGTGGATCGGGCATCGACCTGAAAGGGATATTCCCCGAACAGGCCAGGCCATGCCATGGCATATGACGGACGCTCGGTGAATCCCTGGTGAAGGCTTCGAGGGGAGGGGGGCAGGGGGCGCGACACCCCTACGGTGACTCAGGTGCCGTAGCGCCGGTGACGGGCCGCGTAGTCACGCAGGGCCCGCAGGAAGTCGACCTTGCGGAACGCCGGCCAGAAGACTTCGCAGAAGTAGTACTCGCTGTGCGCGCTCTGCCACAGCATGAATCCGGACAGCCGCTGCTCGCCGCTGGTGCGGATGACGAGGTCCGGGTCCGGCTGGCCCCGCGTGTAGAGGTGCTCGGCGATGTGGTCGATGTCGAGGATCTCGGCGAGCTCCTCGAAGGAGGTGCCCTTGCGCGCGTGCTCCAGGAGCAGCGAGCGGACCGCGTCGGCGATCTCCTGGCGGCCGCCGTAACCGACGGCGACGTTGACGAGTATCCCGTCGACGTCGTGGGTGGCCTGCTCGGCCTCCTTCAGCACCTTCTGCGTCCGGGCGGGCAGGATGTCGAGGTTGCCGACGTGGTGGACGCGCCAGCGGCCGTCCGCGGCCAGGCCCCGCACGGTGTTCTCGATGATGTTGAGCAGCGGGCGCAGCTCGACCTCGGGGCGGTCCAGGTTGTCCGTGGAGAGCATCCACAGGGTGACGACCTCGACGTCCGTCTCGGTGCACCAGCCCAGCATCTCGGAGATCTTGTCGGCTCCGGCCTGGTGGCCCTGCTCCGTCGTCCCTCCGGACGCCTTCGCCCAGCGGCGGTTTCCGTCCAGAATGACGCCGATGTGCTTGGGCGCCGCGTCATGGTCGAGGCGGCCTTCCACCCGGCGTGCGTAAAGCCTGTACACCAGGTCGCGCAACTTCACGATCTTCCAGCCCCTCCGTGCAATGCCCCCGTGCGAATTGCGGTCCTCCCCCGAGTCCGCCACATTACTGGGCTGCGGGATCGGGTACCCAACTCGGTCGGTCACAAGTCCGTGATAGGGAGGACAACGTGACTGATACCAATCCCTATCGGGCAGAGCCCTCACGCTACGACTCCATGGAGTACCGGCGCACCGGCCACAGCGGCCTCAAGCTCCCCGCCATCTCCCTCGGCCTCTGGCACAACTTCGGCGACGACAAGGCACTGGAGACCCAGCGGGCGATCCTGCGCCGGGCCTTCGACCTCGGCGTCACCCACTTCGACCTGGCCAACAACTACGGTCCGCCGCCCGGCTCGGCCGAGCTGAACTTCGGCAAGGTCTTCGCCCAGGACTTCGCCTCCCACCGCGAGGAGCTGGTCCTCTCCACCAAGGCCGGCTACCTGATGCACGCCGGGCCGTACGGCGAGTGGGGCAGCCGCAAGTACCTGCTCGGCTCGCTCGACGCCTCGCTGAAGCGGATGGGCGTGGACTACGTCGACATCTTCTACTCGCACCGCTTCGACCCGCAGACCCCGCTGGAGGAGACCATGGGCGCCCTCGCGTCCGCGGTCCAGCAGGGCAAGGCCCTGTACGTGGGCATCTCCTCCTACACGGCGGAGCAGACGGCCGAAGCCGTGCGGATCCTGCGCGACATGGGCGTGCGCCCGCTCATCCACCAGCCCTCGTACTCCATGATCAACCGCTGGACGGAGGAGGACGGCCTGCTGGACACCCTCGAGGACGCCGGCATGGGCTGCATCTCCTTCGCGCCGCTCGCGCAGGGCATGCTGACGGGCAAGTACCTGAAGGGCATCCCGGCCGACTCGCGCGCCGCGCAGGGCAAGTCCCTGAACCCGGACCTGCTCTCGGACGAGGTGCTCCGCCGGCTGACCGGTCTGAACGAGATCGCGGCCCGGCGCGGGCAGTCCCTCGCCCAGCTGGCACTCAGGTGGGTGCTCCGCGACGACCGGATGACCTCGGCCCTGATCGGTGCGTCGAGCGTGCCGCAGCTGGAGGAGAACGTGGCCGCGCTGGCGTCCGCGCCGCTGTCCGAGGCGGAGTTGAAGGAGATCGACTCCCTCGCCGTCTCCACCCCCGGCACCAACATCTGGGCCCAGCGGGGCTGACCTGCGCATTTGTCGCGCAGCGCCGACGGGTGGCGGGAAAACAAAAAACGGGCCGGTCCGTGGGGGGGATACGGACCGGCCCGAGGGGGGGGTTCCACCATAACCCTTCGTAAAGCATGCTGCGTGCATTGGCGCGTCACGATTACTCTCCGAAACCACCCAGCAGCACTCCGGTGAGTGCTCCGGCCGCCATGAAGGGGCCGAACGCGTAGCCCCGGTTCCGGCCCTCGGGGCCGCTCAGGACCAGGAACAGCCCGTAGAGGGCCCCGTAGAGGAGGCCGAGCAGGGCCCCTGCGGACCATACCCCCCACCCGTACCACCCAAGAGCGACCCCCAGCGAGAGCGCCAGCTTGACGTCGCCGAAGCCCATGCCCGCCGGGTTGATCAGATGGAGCACCAGGTACGCGGCCGCCAGCGCGCCACCGCCCAGCAGCGCGAGCCGCCAGGACCCGGCGGCGCCCGGCGCGAGGGCCGCCGCCCCCAGCAGCGCGGCGACCGCGGCGGCGAGCGGCAGGGTCAGTACGTCGGGCAGCCGGTGCACGGCCCGGTCGACGAGGGCCAGCAGCACGAGCAGCGGGGCGAGGGCGACGTAGGCCACCAGCTCGGGGCGCGCGCCGACGGCCGCCGCGAGGGCGGCGCAGACCGCGGCGGTGAGCCCGGCCAGGGGCGCGGCCCGGCGCCCGTACGCGTGCGCGTGCGGGGGCCCGGGCGGCTCCGCGCCCGGCCGGCAGCGGGCCGGGCCGAGCCAGCCCCCGAGCCGGCCGCCCAGTCCGTGTCCCTGCGGGCAGCGGACCTGCCAGGGGTCCCCCGGCTCGACGGAGAGGCGGTAGGCGGGGCGGGGCAGCAGGAACCCGGCGGCCACGCCGTACCCGGCGGCGAGAACGATCACGAGCACACCCATCATCCGGCGACGGTAGGACACCCCCTAAGGTGGCCGCCATGGCGCACTGGCAGGACGGCCCCGCGGTACTGCGGGTCGGCGCGTACCCCACGGAGATCCCGGTCGAGGTCGCCGCCTCGTACGGGGCGCGGACGCGCGGGCTGCTCGGGCGGGACGGGATCGACGGCGCGATGCTGCTGACCCCCGCGGCGAGCGTGCACACCTTCAGGATGCGGTTCGCGATCGACGTGGCGTACCTCGACCGCGACCTCGGCGTGCTCGCCGTGGTCACGATGGCGCCGGGCCGGCTGGGACTGCCCCGGCTCCGCTCCCGGCACGTCCTGGAGGCGGCGGCGGGCGCCATGGCCGGCTGGGGACTGCGCGCCGGAACCACCGTCAAGGTGGACGTACCCGGGCGTCTCACGGGCAACTAGGCGGTGCCCCTCACTGAGAGTAGGTTGGGGCGGTTGAGCTGGGGCGTCAGGGGAGCGGCATGACGGAGAACGCGCGGATCAAGGCGCTGGAGCAGATCATGCCGGCGACGCACGGCGCCGACGAGGACATCGACTGGCCGGCGGTGGAAGCCGTCTGGGGGACCCGGTTCCCGGCCGACTTCATCGCCTTCATGGGCCGCTTCGGCGCGGGCTCCATCAACGGCGAGGCCAGCATCCTGCTGCCGCTGCCCAAGCCCGGACTCCAGTGGGACCCGGCCGGGATGGCCGAGGAGACCGACAACGCCCGGCAGACCTGGCAGGCGGAGGGCGGCCGGTCCGCCTTCGACGTGGCCCCGGAGTCGATCATCGCCTGGGGCGTCACGGGCGGGTCGGACATCCTGTGCTGGCTCACCTCCGACCCCGACCCGGACCGGTGGCCGGTGCTGGTCTGCGGGCGGCACACCGCCGACTCCTTCGCCGTGTACCCGTACGGCATGGCCGAGTTCCTCTACCGGCTCTGCTCCGACGAGTTCGACGTGAGCCCCGTCAGCATCACCTTCTGGGACGGCGGCCACCTCAGCTTCGTGCACTGGCGCAAGGCCCAGCGGCGCTGGCAGGAGGGCCGCAACCCGGAGACGGGCGATCCCGACCCGTACGCCGGCGAGTTCGCCGAGTAGCCCGCACCCGCAGCCGCCCCGCAGAGCCCGTACAGCCCGTACAGCCCGTACAGCCCCTACGCCGCTCACAGCCCGTTCCGCGACCGGAAACGGGCTTTTCGGTATGTCTACGCGCGTCCGCACAGTGGATCACATATCGGAAAACACCATTCCGAAAAGCCCCACTTGGAGCATTGACCACAAGTGCGCCCCCAATGGAATCAACCACCCCTCCCTCAGGAGAGAATTCCGGCCAACGGGCCATCGAGGGACACCCCAGCCCGGAGTAACTCATAAGTAATAACGGGATCCAAAAGAAAATCAGAGGAATACACCCGTGCGACGAAGAATTTTCGGCACGACCGCCACCACGGCCGTGCTCGGTCTGCTGATACCTCTGGCCGGATGTGGTGGCTCCGGAGACGGTGCAGGTGACAGCGGTACGTTGCATCTGGTCGCGGCTGAATACGGCGACAGTGCGGCCACCAGCTCCAAGCCCTACTGGGACAAGCTGACGGCCGATTTCACCGAGGCGAACCCGGGAATCAAGGTCGACGTCAAGCTCCTGCCGTGGGCCGACATCGACCGCGAGGTCTCCCGAATGGTCAAGGCCGACAAGGCGCCGGACGTGGCCCTCATGGGTTCGTACTCGGACTTCGCGGCCCAGGGGAAGCTCTATCCCGCGGACGAACTCCTCTCGATCACCGCCGAGGCGAATTTCCTGCAGCCGCTCGCCGACGCGGGCTCCGTCGGCAACACCCTCTACGGCCTGCCCTTCGTGGCGAGCAGCCGCCTCCTCTTCTACAACGAGGCGCTCTTCACCAAGGCCGGCATCAAGGAGCCCCCGAAGACCTGGTCCGACCTCAAGGCCGCCGCCAAGGCGCTCAAGGACAAGGGCGTGAAGTTCCCGTACGCCCTGCCGCTCGGCCCGGAGGAGGCGCACGCCGAGGCGCTGATCTGGGAGCTGAGCAACGGCGGCGGCTACGCCGACAGCAGCGGCAACTACAGCCTGGCCTCCGACCAGAACATCGAGACCTGGAAATGGGTCAGGCAGGAGCTGGTCACCCCCGGGCTCACCGGCCCCACCCCGCCGTCCCAGCTGAACCGCGCCGAGGCGTACGCCGCCTTCCTGCGCGGCGAGGTCGGCATGGTCAACGGCTACCCCTCGCTCGCCCACGAGGCGCGCACCAAGGGCATCGGTGTCCAGACCATCTCCATGCCCGTCTCGGACGACCTCGGCGTCGGGGAGGTACCGCCCACCGTCGGTGTGGCCGACTGGATGATGGCCTTCAGGCAGAACGGCAAGCGCGCGGAGATCGGCAAGTTCCTGGACTTCGTCTACCAGGACAAGAACCTGTCGGACTTCGCCGGCCGCTACCACCTGCTGCCGTCCACCGTCACCGCCTCGCGCACCCCGGCCGGGGGCGGCCTGGACAAGAACGACACGCAGTTCCTGAACGCGCTGCGCGGCGCCCAGCTCTACCCGGTCAACGACCCGTCCTGGCTGACCGTCAGCGACACCATCAAGCGCAACATCGGACGCGCCGTGGAACCGACCGGCGACCCGAAGGGCGTTCTGGAGGACATCGCCGCGCAGGCCGCCCAGGCCTCCAAGAAGAACTGAAAAGTCCTCGACACGGGACCTCCGACCCGTGCCGCACACCACCCCGTGCGGCAACATGGCCACTACGGCACTTGATCCGAGGCCACGGCCCAGTCGCCCGACGAGCACCCACAAGGTGCGCGGGGCGGCCGGCCCCCACCCGAGCCGCCTCTCAGCGCTGCTGACCGTGGTTCGAGGCGAACGCCGTCCGGTACTGCTCACAGCTGGAGTTCCAGCGCAGCGTGCCGCCCAGCGTCGCGTAGCCCGAGCGCGTGACCGACCACTCCACCGTGTACTCCCCGGTGTCGCACGCGATCCGCTTGCCGCCCGCGACCTTCTCGCGCCCGGTCGCCGGCTTCCCGGTCAGCTCCTTGCGCACCTCGCCGACCTTGGCCCGGTCCGCCCTGCGCAGCACGGCGTGCACGACGATCGGGTGTGCGCCCTCCTTGACCGTCACGGCCTTCTTCACCACCGTCGAGTCCGACACCTGCCAGGCGAACTCGTAGGCGGGCAGCCACGCCAGGGTCTCGGGGTCGGGAGCCTGGCGCTCGAACTCCGGCGCGCCCGGGGGGCCGGTACGGGTGACCGTCTTGTACTGGACCCCGGGATGGAAGCGGAACTGCGCCTCCACCTTGTGCATCTCGTCCTTGGTCCACATCGACTTCATGGTCTTCTCGCCGCCTGCGGGGTCCTGGAGGTACGCCGTGACCTCCGCGGCGGTGGCGGCCTGGCCCAGGAGGGGCGCGAGGGCCGCCGTGGCGGTGGCGAGGGCGAGAGCGGCGATGCGGGTGCGCTTCATGCCCGGACCAACGGGACCCTCCGGCGGGCCGGAACGACGCCGGGCGCGCTTTCACCCGTACGGGAGCGCACGGATGCGGAAGGAGACCCCGGAATACCGGTGCTGGAGATGCTGCCGACGCCGGAGCGGGCCGAGGCGCTGGTGGCGGGAGGGCCGCTGCCGGAGCTGCCGGCGGTCGCCTTCAACGCACACCGGGAGCCGCCGATGGACCTGGTCGCCCAAGCCAACCACCCGGGGCCCCGGGAGCTCGGCCCGGCCTCGACGGGCGGCATCGGCTCGGCGCGCGGGGTGGCGGCGCTGTACGCGGCGGCGATCGGCCCGGTGGGCTCCCGGGACGCGCTGCTGAAGCCGGACACGGGGGCCGAGTTCGCGCGGCTGCACACGCCGGGCCAGGACGCGGTGACCGCGGATCCGGACCACTCCGGGCTGGGCTTCGAGCAGCAGCCCGCGGTCGGTCCCGAGGCCTTCGGGCGCTGCGGCGCGGCGGGCGGGCAGGGCTTCGCCGACCCGGTCACGGGCATCGCCTACGGCTGCACGCGCCGCCGCTTCGGCTTCCCGGGCGGGCTCGCTCCGGAGAACGGCCGGCTGACGGCGGCGGGGCTGGGCGTGGCGCGGGGGCTGGAGAGCGGTCAGGCCTGACCGGTCTCGAAGCGGCTGATCCGGCCGCCGCCGGGCGCGATGACGAAGCGCCAGGCCGTGCGCATTTCGCCCCAGGTGTCGTTGCGGTAGTTGACGATCAGGGTGCGGCCGCCGTCGGACTCGGACTGGACGTCCATGTGGCCGCCGGAGTCGAAGATCTCCCGGTCGATCCACTCGTGCAGGTCGCGGTCGGAGCCGTCGTCGGACATGGTCGCGTCGGCGGTCAGGACGGCGAGGAAGGCGGCCTTGTCGTGCGCGTTGACGGCGGCGACGAGGGCGCCGACCACCGGGTCGGACAGTCGGGCGGGGGCGATGGCCACAGGAGCCTCCTGGTCGGGCGTACGTTCGTCGGTGCCCGACCAGGGAACAACGCGGGCGGGTCCGCGTCGTCGACCGTCACCCGTTCGCCGGGCGGACGGCGTGTCAGGAGGGGTCGGGCGCGGTGCGGACGGGAAAACCGGTGGGCCGGCCCTGCTCCTTCAGCCAGCTCAGCACCTGGTCGAGGGCGTCGACGGTCTGGGCGCGGTTGCCGCCGCCGTCGTGGAAGAGCACCGTCGGGCCGTTGCCGATCTCGCGCTTGACGGCGTTGACGATGGCGGCCGAGCCCGGCTTGTCGAAGTCCTTGGTGTCGACGTTCCAGCCGAGCGGCCGCATGCCGTGCGCGGCGGCGATGCGCCGGCTGTCGGGGGTGAACGCGCCGCCGGGGGCCCGGTAGTACTCGACCCTCGCGCCGCCGCCCGCGGCTTCCTCGATCAGCTTCTTCGCCTCCAGGATCTGCTGCTCCTGGTAGGCGACGGGCTTCTTGTCCATGGCCGTGTCGTGATTCATGGTGTGGTCGCAGAGCCGGTGTCCGTCCGCGACCACCTTCTTGACCAGGTCGGGGTGGGCCTTGGCCTGCGGCCCGACCATGCAGAAGGTCGCCTTGACGTCGTGCCGGCGGAGGGTGTCCAGCACCTTCGGGGTCCAGCGGGGGTCGGGCCCGTCGTCGATGGTGATGTTGACGGCGTCGCCGCCGCTCTCGGAGGCGTGGGCTATGCCCTCGGGTATCCCCTGCGGCTGCTGTCCCGGCCGGCCGTCGTCGCCGCGGCCCGCGCCGCCGGTGGCGCCCGGCCGGGCCACGTTCTGCTGTGGGGCGGCGTTCCCGCCCGGCCCGACCAGGGCGGCCACTCCCCACACGGTCGCCGCCACTGCGACGGCCGATGCCGCGACGGCGGCGCCGGCCTGGACGCCCTTCCTGTTCTCGCGCGCCAAGAAACTCATGAACAGTCCACTCCCCATCCGCTGTGCGAGCGTTCTGTGGATCAGGACGTTCATCGCCGCCGAGGAGTTCCAGCCAATTACCCCATAAATTCCACGTAATGGGATTGATGGGACCGATGGGACTTTAGTCCTTCATGGAGTTGCATACCTGCCCCCGCGAACACCCCCGAAACACCCCAACCCCGCACCCACCGCGCCCATAAGCCCAAATGAGCACACCCCCAAGGGGGTTCGCCCTCGGGGTCCGGCCCAGAACGGGAGGCGTGGATGACGGATCCGAATGGCCGGCGGACAAGCTGGCCGCGCTCCGCCTCGGCCGGAGGCTGGTGACCGAAGTCCCCGCGTCGGGGCCGGGCCGGCGGGCGTTCGTGGACATCACCCCCAGCCGCAGTCGGTCCGACGACCGGGCGCGGGACGAGGGTTGGGTGCGCGGCGACGCGGGCCGGAGTTTCCGCCTCGCGCACCGGGAGTACGACCACGAGCGCCTCGACGGCTTCGACCACGACATCGGCGCGGCCCTCGTCGCGTCCGCCGACGCCACGGGCGAGGCCGAGCTGCTCGCCGTTATCACCGCATGGCGCCTGCGCCCGGGCGACTTCGCACATCCGTGGCGGACCGACGACCCCAAGTAGGGGCGGCCGGACAGGCCGGAAGGCGGCGCCCCCGGTCGTCCCGGGGTGCCGCCTTCCGGCTGGTGCTCTTCGTGCTCGGGCTCGCGCCCGGGTCAGCGGGCGACCTTCTCCTGCGCGGCCGGGGCCTTCGCCTCGTCGCCGTCCCCGGACTGGGACTGGGACTCGGACTCGGACTCGGCCGGAGGGGTCGGGGCGCCGCGGAGGGGGACCTCCTTGACGAACCAGGCCGCCGCGAAGCCCAGTACGGCGATGGCCGCGCCGAGCAGGAACGCGGAGTGCGTGCCGGCGGCCACCGCGTGCTGGTAGGCGTCGCGTACCGCTTCCGGCAGCTTGGCCAGGCTCGCCGCGTCCAGCTGGGCGGAGCCCGCGGCTCCGGCGGCCTCCGGGCCCAGGCGCTCGGCCATGGTGTCCGTGACCCGGGTGGTGAACAGGGACCCCATCAGGGCCACGCCGAAGGAGCCGCCGAGCGTACGGAAGAGGGTCGCCGAGGAGGAGGCGACGCCCATGTCCTTCATCTCGACGCTGTTCTGCGCGACCAGCATGGTGATCTGCATCAGGAAGCCGAGACCGGCGCCGAGGACGGCCATGTAGAGGCCCGACACGAGGCGGGTGGTGCCGGTGTCCATCGTCGCGAGCAGGAACATTCCGACGACCATCAGCGCGCCGCCGGCGATCGGGAACATCTTGTACTTGCCGCTGCTGGTGGTGACGCGGCCCGCGATCAGCGAGACCACCATCATCGAGAGCAGCATGGGCAGCAGGAGCAGACCCGAGTTGGTCGCGGAGGCGCCCTGCACCGACTGCTGGAACAGCGGGAGGTACAGCACGCCGCCGAACATCGCGAAGCCGACGAGGAAGCCGATCACCGACATGAGGGTGAAGTTGCGGCTGCGGAAGATGTGCAGCGGCATCACCGGCTCGGCGGCCTTGGTCTCGGCGTAGAGGAACGCGGCGGTCGACAGGACGCCGACGGCGATGAGGGCGAGGATCTCGACGGAGCCCCACGCGTACTCGGTGCCGCCCCAGGTCGTCACGAGGACGGTGGAGGTGATGGCGATGGTCAGCAGCGCGGCGCCCAGGTAGTCGATCTTCCCCTGGGCCCTCTTCTTCGGCAGGTGCAGCACCGCGGTGACCATGGCCAGCGCGACCGCGCCGAGCGGCAGGTTGATGTAGAAGGACCAGCGCCAGCCCATGTGGTCGGTGATGGTGCCGCCGACCAGCGGGCCGCCGATCATGGCGAGCGCCATCACGCCGGCCATCATGCCCTGGTACTTGCCGCGCTCACGGGGCGGTATCAGGTCGCCGATGATCGCCATGACGCCGACCATCAGACCGCCGGCGCCGAGGCCCTGGATCGCACGGAAGCCGATCAGCTGGCCCATGTCCTGGGCCATGCCGCTGAGCACGGAGCCGATGAGGAAGATGACGATCGAGGTGAGGAAGGAGCCCTTCCGCCCGTACATGTCGCCGATCTTGCCCCAGATGGGGGTGGAGGCGGCGGTGGCCAGCGTGTAGGCGGTGACCACCCACGAGAGGTGCTCCAGGCCGCCGAGCTCGCCGACGATCGTGGGCATCGCGGTGCCGATGATCATGTTGTCGAGCATGGCCAGCAGCATCGCGATCATGAGTGCCATGAGGACGACCCGTACGCTGCGCGGCTTCACCTCCTTCGAGGTCCCCGCAGGCTTGACTGTGTCCACCATGTCCACTCCCCTGGCCCTACTACTCGCACTACGTCCCGCACCGGCACTTACTTGCCGCCCGGCTAGTTCATTACAATGGGGACGGTAGACCCGCAACTAGCCGGGCGTCAAGTAAGTAATCTTGGGGAGAGTCATGTCCAGCAGCAGTCCGCAGCGACGCCGTGGCGACACGCGTCAGCGCATCCAGGACGTCGCACTGGAGCTCTTCGCCGAGCAGGGGTACGAGAAGACGTCGCTGCGCGAGATCGCGGAGCGGCTGGAGGTCACGAAGGCGGCGCTGTACTACCACTTCAAGACCAAGGAAGACATCATCATCAGCATCTTCGAGGACCTGACACGGCCCATCGACGAGCTGATCGCATGGGCGGAGGGGCAGCCCCGCACCCTGGAGACCAAGCGCGAGGTGCTGCGGCGCTACAGCGAGGCGATGGCGGCGGGCGCCGTGCTGTACCGGTTCATGCAGGAGAACCAGGCGACGACGCGCGAGCTGAGCATCGGCGAGACGGTGAAGAAGCGCCTCTTCACCCTGGTGGAACTGCTCCGCACGCAGGACGGCCCGCTGACGGACCAGGTCCGCTGCGTCAGCGCGCTGTTCACCCTGCACGCCGGGATGATGTTCCTCCAGCACGTGGAGGGCGACCCGGAGGAGACCCGCCTGGCCGCCCTGGAGGTCGCGACGGACCTCATCACCCAGGCCCACCACGAGGCGTGAGTCGCCGGTTGAGTACGGCTGCTCATGCCCGCCCGCCGGGACCTGACGGACGATGAGGGCATGACGACACCGAACCGACGCCGCAAGCTCCTCGCCGTATCGGCCGCCGGGGTGGCCCTGGCCGTCGTGGCGGTGGGGACGTGGGAGGTCGCGCGATGTTCGGGGCGCTGTGGCAGGGGGCGCCGTATCCCGTCGCGGAACCGGCCGCCACCGCACGGGAGCCGGACGGGCACACGCAGGCCGTCTACGGCACCCTCGCCCTCGCCCTGCCGGACGCCGAACTGGCCGACCGGCCGGGCGCCGGTCTGGTGGCCGAGGGCGCGGACTGCAACCTCCGGGGGATGCGCCACTGGTCCGAGAACGGGCTCGGCGTGCCGCCGCAGGCTCCCCAGGTCGTCGACGTGAGCGCCGGCTGGGCCCTGGAGGGTGTCCCCCTCCCCCGGGTGGCGCCCGCGGTGGACCGGGTGCGGGCGGATCTGACGCGCCGGGGCTGGAAGGTCACGGAGTACCAGAACACCCCGCGCCGGCTCCAGTTGCGCCTCGAACTCCCCGGCACCGCACCACCCTCTCCGTGTCGACGTACCCGGGCGACCGTCTCGCGGTCGCCGCGCACGCCGACTGCGCCCGCTACCCGTCGGGCACGCCGCTGAACTCGTACGGGGATCCGGCCGTACCGGCTCCGGCAGCGCCCGCCCGGCTGCGCGGCTGAGCCCGGTCAGACGAGGCGGCGGTCCCCGGCGGCGATCGGGACGTCGTTGATGCTGGCCTCGCGGCGGCGCATCAGGCCGTCGTCGGCGAACTCCCACTGCTCGTTGCCGTGGCTGCGCCACCACTGGCCGCTCGCGTCGTGCCACTCGTACTCGAAGCGGACGGAGATGCGGTTGCCGGTGAACGCCCACAGCTCCTTGCGCAGCCGGTAGTCGAGCTCCCGCTCCCACTTGCCGGCGAGGAACGCACGGATCTCGGCGCGGCCGGTGAGGAAGCGGTCGCGGTTGCGCCACACCGAGTCCTCCGTGTACGCGAGGGCGACGCGCTCGGGGTCACGGCTGTTCCAGGCGTCCTCGGCGGCCTGGACCTTGACGCGGGCGGACTCCTCGGTGAAGGGGGGCAGGGGCGGACGTGTCACGGCGGATCCTCCGAAGCGAAGACGGGCGAGAACGATCGTTCTCGACGGTACGAGAACGAACGTTCTCACCGCAAGGGAAACGGGCTACCCTGCCCTCATGGACGACGAAGAGGCACGGACCCGACTGCTGGACGCAGCGGAGGAGCTGTTCTACCGGCACGGCATCCAGGCCGTCGGCATGGACCGCATCCGCGCCGCCTCCGGGGTCCCCCTCAAGCGTCTGTACCGGCTCTTCCCGGCGAAGGAATCCCTGGTCACGGCCTACCTGGAACGCCGCGACCGGCGGTGGCTGGACTCCCTGCGCACCGCGGCCCGCGCCCCGGCGGAGCCACGGGCGCGGGTGCTCGCGGTCTTCGACTGGCTGGCGGAGTGGTTCACCGAGCCCGACTTCCGGGGCTGCGCGTTCCTCAACGCGTACGGGGAACTGGGCGCGGCGGCGCCGGAGATCGTCCGCGTCCACA
Source organism: Streptomyces sp. NPDC048257 (assembly GCF_043201855.1). Taxonomy (NCBI): domain Bacteria; kingdom Bacillati; phylum Actinomycetota; class Actinomycetes; order Kitasatosporales; family Streptomycetaceae; genus Streptomyces; species Streptomyces sp. NPDC048257. The sequence goes on along the minus strand of NZ_JBICZI010000009.1, from coordinate 243,524 downwards.
AGGCGGAGCTCCACGCCCTGCTGGCCGGCCTGACCGCCGACCCCGCCCTCGCCGACCGGCTCCTGATCCTGACCGAGGGGGCGACGACGGTGGCGTCCCTCGCCCCCGGCCCGGAGCCGGCCCACCGGGCCCGGGAGATCGCGGAGCTCCTCCTGGTCGAGTGATGCAGGTCACATCCGATCGCGCCGTGAGGCTGTCACATCCGGGCCGCGTTCTCGGTCAGAGCTGTGTAACCGTTCGCACGGCAAGGAGATCACGATGGAAGCGCGTCTCAACCTCTACGGCAACGCGGTCGCGACCAAGTTCGGCCGGTACATCAACTCCGCGGGCAAGGTCATCTCGGAATCGACCCTGCCGCACGCCACGCAGGAGCTGGTGAAGCTCCGGGCCAGCCAGATCAACGGCTGCGGATTCTGCACCGACATGCACTTCAAGGACGCCTCGCACGCCGGGGAGGACCCGGTGCGGCTCAACCTGGTCGCGGCCTGGCGCGAGGCGAAGGTGTTCACCGACGCCGAGCGGGCGGCCCTGGAACTGACCGAGCAGGGCACCCGTATCGCCGACGCGGCCGGCGGCATCACGGACGAGGCCTGGGCCGAGGCCGCCAAGTACCACGACGAGGACCAGCTGGCCGCACTGGTCTCCCTCATCGCGCTGATCAACACGTACAACCGCATGAACGTGATCGTCCAGCAGCCGGCGGGCGACTACCAGCCGGGCCAGTTCGGTTGATCCCGCACGGGTCCGGCCCCGATCGGGGCCGGACCGCGGGCACCGGTCTGGGTACGCGTACTCACGACAGGACCCCGGATCCTCCCGACCATGGAGGCGGTCCGCACGGCCCGGGGAGAACCGATGACCGCTCGCACGCTCGTCCGCCTGACCTTCGCGAACCCCGCTTCGGCGATCTACCTCGGCCTCGTCGGCGCCGCCGTGGCCTACGCGACGGCCGTCACGCTGCTCGCCCCGGATCCCGGGTTCGTATGGGTGCTGCCCGCCTTGTGCGCGTTCCCGCTGTTCCTCGTCGTGGCCTTGATCGAAGGAACGGTCCGCGGGGAAGGCCAGCCCGACACGTGGCTCTTCATCACCGAGCTCGCCCTGTGCGTACTGGCCCAGTCGCTCGTCCTCGGAACGATCGTGGAGGCCTCCCGCGGCCGCCTCCGGCGACGGCCGCGGGCGAGCTGACCGACCGGCACCTAACCGGCGCTGCGGGGGAAGGTGATCTCGACCCGGCGGTTCTTCTTGCGGCCCTCTTCGGTGCCGTTGTCGGCGATCGGGTAGTCCTCGCTGTACCCGCGGACGTCGAAGACGACGCTCGGATTGGTCACGGTCTTGACCAGCTCGGCCTGCACGGCATCGGCCCTCTTCTTGGAGAGCTCCTTGCCGTGCTCGTAGCTCCCCTGGTCGTCGGTGAACCCGAAGACCCGGATACGGGTGGCCTTCTGCTGGTTGATCTCCTGCGCGATGGCCTGGATCCGGGCGGCGGCCTGAGCGGTGAAGACCGCACTGTCCTCGGGGAACAACACCTCGGACTGCAGCGCCATCATGACGGTCTGATTGGTCTCCTGCCGCCGCTGCTCCCCACCGAGGTCTTCGACGACCTCTGCGATGTCGAGAACCTTGACGGGAGCGAGGGTTCCGCCCTGGGGGATCTTCAGCCCGGGGGCATTGGAATCGATGGGCACGGGAGCCGAGGCGGAGGGCTCGGTGCCGGGGGGTGCTGACGGCTTGACGTCGTCGGCATGGGCGACCGCCGCACCGGCTGATTGAACGCCGGCAATGACGAGCCCGACAACGGCTGTGGCGGCGAGGACGCGGTGGCGTTTGGTCATGGGGTCACCCGGAGAGTTTGACGGTCGCCGTGGCGAAGGTGGGGAGGCTGAGGTCCACCTCAACGGTGCTGGTCGGCGGAGCGGGGAACTGCGCGAAGAACGGCATGGTCTGCCCGGCTTCGATGATGTTCAGCCCAGTCGTGCACAGACACCGGCCATCAGTGTCCCGGAGCACGTAGTACCTCTTCTTGCCGACCTTGTCGACCAGGGTCACGCCGGCTACGGATACTCCACTGGAGTTCAGCTCGTTGCCGCGCCACGGCGCGGTGTTCACGTATGCGGCACTGCCGGTGTTCTTCAACTGCCCTTCGACGGTCAGGAATCCTCCGGCGTCCCGGGCAGCCTTGTTGATCGTCAGCACCATGCCCGCCTCGCCGTTCACCGTGGCGATGACCTGAGTCGGCGGGGCATCCGCGCTCTTCACCGCTCCGGACGGGGAGGCCTCGCCGTCGCCCGGCTTCGCCGACGTCGACGCAGCGGGCTTGTCTGACTTCCCCTCGCCCCCACACCCGGTCAGGGCAAGGGACAGGACCGCCACCATCCCCACAGCCGCCTTCCCGTGGGCCGCGCGCCGCCGAACACTCATGTACTTGGCTTCCTTGTCTCTCGGTCGTCAGTCGATCAGGCGTATGTCGAACAGAACCGCAGCCAGCGAACGCCACGCGCGCGGTTGGGCAGGGTCGTAGTCCACGACGACCCCTTTGTCGCAGGAGAACTTGATGGGCCCGGGCGGCTCCGGTGTCGGCGCCGAGCCGCCGCCGCTTCCCGACCCCCCGGGTTTGACGTGGCAGCGAGGAACGATCTCCGCTGTCGCGTCCGCTTCGCCGCGCTTTCCACTCGTTCCAGGGACAACAGAGTCCCCCACCGTTCCGTTCGTCATCGACTGGACGCTGAACCGGGTGCCCAACCAGCTACACGTCGCCGTCGCGTCATTCATGGCGGCGAAGTCCTGCGCCGCCGCACAAGCGCTGCCCGAAGTGCCGAACCGATTGCCCAGCAGGACCTGCTCCCAGCCCTCCGGCGAGAGGGTGGCGAGGTCGACGCCGGGTGCCAGGGTGTCTCTGGCCTCGCGCGCCGCCGCGAGCGCGGCGGCGTCCGCAGCGCCCTGCGCATTGCTGCGGACGACCGCCGCCTTGCCGATGGTGAAGTACGCCAGAGCGGCGAAGAGGAGACCCGCCACGAGCACGACGTAAATGGGGAAGGCCTGACCGCGGTCACCGCCGAATCGGCGCCACGTCACTTTCCTGCCGTGATACTCGCGACGGCAGCAGTGATCTTGGTTGTGATGGCCTGGCCGATGCCCGTACCGATGATCGCACCGATGATCACGACGACCACCAGAATGATCCCCAGGTACTCGAATGCCGTCTGGCCTCGATCCCTCGCACCCTTGCCCTCGTACCGCTTGCGCATCCTCGCCACGGTGTTCTGCAACATGGGGGTTCCCTCCCGGGCCGGTACCGCTGTCGATCTGCGGACGGTACGGCGAGTCACCAGTCGTAACCAAGGGTCCCGGGGCCCAATTACGGACCCACTGCGCACTCTGTCTACCCATGACCGGTCACTCCTGGACGGGCGGTTCCCAGCCAGCGGGCTATCGCCTCGCTGCGCGTGGCGCTCCGGAGCTTCGCGAAGATGCGGTTGATGTGGTTCTTGACCGTCTTCTCGCTGATGAAGCAGGCGGCTGCGATCTGCTGATTATTCATCCCGGACGCGATCAGATCCATGATCTCCACCTCCCGGGAACTCAGCCCGAAGACAACAGAGTTGTGCATCCGCTCTGAAGACTGTGCCACAACTCGTTGCGGATGCGAAGAGGACCGAACCTCTGCGAGGAGCGCGCTCGCCGCCGTCGGGGTGAAGTGGGGGCGGCCCAGCGGGGCGTCGCGTACCGCCCGGAGTAGATCGTCCGTCGTGAACTCGCCGTGCACGAGGTAACCGCCCGCGCCCAACAGCAGTGCCTCACAGACGATTTCGGCTTCCTTGCTGTACGTCAGCATCAGCACGGGGGCCATCTGCACCAGGTGCGGCAGCGCCGAGATCCCGTCCACCCCCGGCATCCTGACGTCCAGCAGGATCACGTCCGGAGCGTGCCGGCGGGTCAGGCTCAGCGCCTCGCGGCCGTCCGCCGCCTGCGCTATGACGTCGAGGTCCTCGGCCGCGAACAGGATGGCCGCCAGGCCCGCCCTGATGACCGGGTTGCCGTCGGCGATGAGCACGCTCAGTCTCGCCATGGCTCAGCCACCCCCGAACAGCGCGCCGAAGTCGACGTTCGCGCCGTAGACGAAGCCGCAGACCAGCAGGATCAGCGTGCCCGGCAGCATGAACATGGTCACCGCGAACGTCGCCTTCGGGACGGCCCGGGCCGCGCGACGGCGGGCGTTCTGGGCGTCCGTGCGGCGCATGTCCTCGGCGATCGCGATCAGGGTGTCGACGATCGGGGAGCCGAGTTCCTCGCCCTGCTGGAGGGCCGTGACGAACTGCGCGACCTGTTCGCTGTCGTTGCGGCGGCGCAGCTCGTCGAAGGCCTGGCGGCGGCTGACGCCCATGTCCATCTGCTGGAGCGTGATGCGGATCTCGTCCGCCCACGGGCCCTCGTACTTGTCCGCCACCCGGCCCAGCGCCTGCCGGAAGCCCAGCCCCGCGCTCACCACGACGGCGAGTACGTCGAGGAAGTCGGGCAGGGTCCGCTCGATGTGGTCGCGGCGGATCCGGATGGCCGACCACAGGCCGACCTCGATCCAGAACAGGCCGAAGGCCACCATGAGCAGGGCGGCGACCAGCTGGCCGTTGATCAGCATGGAGAAGGCGCCCGCAGCGCCCAGGGCCCCGTACACCGCCCGCCGGGCCGCGTACCGGTCGATCGTCAGGCCGGCCGGGTTGCCCGCCATGTCGATCTGGCGGCGCTTGCGGGCGACCCTGGCCGGGCCCATCGCGCCGAGTACCATCGGCGCCCAGCGGATGCCCATGCGGTCGACGAGGGAGCCGACCGCCGTCGTACGGGTGGCCCCCACCTCCAGCGCGAGCGCGAGGTCGCTCGGCAGTTTCACGTCCGCGCGGTAGAGGCGGATGCCGTGGAAGGCCCCGAAGACCGACAGGGCCACGGTGAGTGCGAGAAGAAGTCCGATCATCGTCCCGTCCGCCCCCTCACACGTCGATCTTCGAGAGGCGCCGGATGAGGAGGAAGCCCAGAGAGAAGAGGCCGAGGGCGACGAGGACCGCCGTCTGTCCGAGGAACGCACCCGTCATCCGGTCCAGCGCGCCCGGCATCATCATGTCGACCAGCAGCAGCGAGCCGAGTCCGATGGACGGTACGAGGTAGGCCGTCACCGTCACCTGGGACAGCTGGGTACGGATCTCGCGCCGGGTCTCCTTGCGCTGCTCCAGCGTCACCGTCAGGTTGCGCAGGCTGTCCACGATCGCGCCGCCCGCGCGGGCCGACAGGACCAGGGTGGAGACCAGGACCACGAGTTCACGGGACGGGAGGCGTTCGGTGAGCTCCCCCAGGGACTCCTCGATGGAGTGGCCGACGGCGAGGCGGTCGGCCACGCGCCCGAGTTCCTCGCCCGCCGGAGCCTCCAGCTCCTCGGCCGCGATTCCGATGGCCGTACGCAGGGCCAGTCCGGCCTGGGTGGCGTTGGCGAGGATGCGAGCGAGGTCGGGCAGTTGGTTGATGAACCGTTCCGTACGCCGCGCCCGCTGCCAGTTGAGGAAGGCGTTCGCCGCCCAGATGCCGATCGCACCCGCCACCGGTCCGAAGAAGGGCGCGAGGAGGGAGGACGCGATGAGCCAGACGCCCGCGATCGAACCCAGCATGTAGACGAAGAACTCGCCCGGTGTGAGGTCCAGGCCGGTCGTCGCGAGCTTCAGCTCGATGCGGCGGCCGAGCTTCGTCTTGCGCAGCCGTCGGTCGACATTCCGGAAGCGGCGCCGCCGACCCAGGGGCTCCGGCATGCCGCTCGCCGAGAGCCGATCGATCAGCGCGGCGCGCTGGGCGCGCCCGGCGAGGTACGCCTGGAGGCCGGCGATGACGAACACGCAGCTCAGCAGCGTGGTGCCGAGGGTGGCGAGGATCAGTGGGTTCACAGGGCGGTCCGGGTGATGCGGGCGGTGAGGGGGTCTTCCGGCGCGACGCCGAAGGCCTGCGGGATGGGCTGGTTGTTCATGTAGAGGCGTTCCGCGATCCGGCGGGGCAGCGGGTAGTACTCGAAATAGCCGTGCACGCGGCCGTCGGCTCCCATGGGCTGGGCGCCGAAGCGGCACACCGTGGTGATCCGGAAGGGTTCGCGGCCGTGCGATTCCAGGATGGAGATCTCCGTGATGCGGCGTGATCCGTCGCCGAACCGGGTCAGCTGGACGATGACGTTCACGGCACTGTTGATCTGGTCCTGCAGGGCTTCGAAGGGGATCTCGACCTCCGACATCGAGGCGAGCGTCTGCAGGCGCATCAGGGCGTCCGAAGTGCTGTTGGCGTGGACGGTGGCCAGGGAGCCGTCGTGGCCGGTGGACATCGCCTGGAGCATGTCGAGGGTCTCGCCGCCACGGACCTCGCCGACGATGATGCGGTCGGGGCGCATGCGCAGGGAGTTGCGTACGAGGTCGCGGATGGTGATCTGGCCCTTGCCCTCCACGTTCGGCGGACGGGATTCGAGGCGGATCACGTGGGCCTGCTGGAGCTGGAGTTCGGCCGAGTCCTCGATGGTGATGATGCGTTCGCCCTCCGGGATCAGGCCGGAGAGGGCGTTGAGGAGCGTGGTCTTGCCGGTGCCGGTGGCCCCGGAGACGATCAGGTTCATCTTCGCCGCGACCAGCCCCGACAGCAGGAGCAGCATCTGCTCGTCGAGCGAGCCGAGGGCGATCATCTCGTGCAGGGTGAAGGCGCGCGGGAAGCGCCGGATGGTGAGGGTGGCGCCGGTCAGGGAAAGCGGCGGGATGATGACGTTGACGCGCTCCCCGCTGGGCAGGCGGGCGTCGACCATCGGATTCGCTTCGTCCACACGCCGGTTGACGGTGGAGACGATGCGCTCGATGGTCTGCATCAGCTGCTCGTGCGAGGCGAAGCGGAGCGGGAGCTGCTCGACGCGTCCGGAACGCTCCACGAAGATCTGGTCGGGGCCGTTGACCATGATCTCGGAGATGGAGGCGTCCTCGAGGAGTGGTTCGAGGACGCCGAGCCCGAGGGCCTCGTCGACGACGCGGCGGATCAGCTGCGCGCGCTCGACCGTGGAGAGGACGGGACCTTCGCGGCTGATGATGTGGCCGAGTACGCGCTCCAGGCGCGCCCGGCGCTCGGCGGGTGCGAGCGCGGACATCTCGGCGAGGTCGATCTCCTCCAGCAGTTTGGCGCGGTAGGAGGAGACCAGCCGGCCGTCCTCGCGCGGACTGTGGTGGTCGCCGGGGGTGTTGACCCGGGAACGCAGGCTCATGGACGGAGGCCCTTCGGGTCGTCGTTGGGCATGACGGCAGTGGCCGACGCCTTGTGCGCGTCGAGGCCGGGCACGATCGAGTTGGCGGTGAGGGTGACGGTGACACGGACCGCGTCGGACGACGTGGCCCAGTCGAATGTGGCGCTTTCCGCCAGTCCGCCGCTGATGGCGGCACGTCCTGCTGCCTCTCCGCCCTTGCCGTTGCGGGCTTCCACGCGCGCGGCGGTACGCGCCGCCGTGTCCGCCTGTTCCTCGGCGTATGCGACCCAGCCCAGCTGGATCCCACACAGCGCGACGAGCAGCAGGATCGGCACGAAGCCGATGTATTCGATGGCCACTTGGCCTCGATCGGAGCGCCACTTCCGCTTCCGGTTCATGTCACTCCTTTTCCATCGCCGCGCCGCCCGTGCCGGTGATCCGGCCGAAGTTGAGCCCGGGGTACAGGACAGGGATCCTGAGCGTCACGGTCGCCTTGTAGATGTCGCCCGAACGGCGGCACTCCACTCCCATGCCCCAGACGTCCGCGATGTGCTCCGCCGCCGCCTCCCGGCACGAGCCTCCCACCGCCCCCGCCCGCGCCGCCTCGTCCGCCGCGTTGCCCGCCAGCGAGAAGGCGTAGCCGATCAGGACGCACTCCCACACCGCCGCCACCAGCAGCAGGATCAGCGGCACCGTGCCCACGAACTCGATCGCCACCTGGCCCCGGTCCCCGGCCCCGCGCCCGGGTCTGCGGGCGGGCATGCGTCAGCCCTCCCGGCCGCGGCGCAGGCGGGCGACCGGGCCCGATGCGCGGACCGCCAACGAGGCGCCCGGGGTGGTGGTCGCGCCCGGGGTGGCGGGGTCCGGGGTCGACAGGAGGCCCAGTTCGCCCGCCAGCGTCCACAGCGCCTGCTTGACCGTCGAGCGGTTGTCGAGGTCCTGGACGCGGCCCGCGTCCACCACCGCCTGGAGTTCCTTGAAGGCGGCCGGGACCGGGGTGCGGGTGGCGCGGGTTTTGGTGATCTTCTCGATCAGGGCGGGCTGGATCTCCGTGTGCTTGCTCCAGCGGTTGACGACCATCGCGGTGTCCTCCGCCTTGCGCACCTGGAGCCGTTCCCACATCCGGACCATCCGCTTCGCCGCCCGCACCGCGACCACGTCCGGGGTGGTGACCAGCACCGCCACGTCCGCCATCTCCACGGCCGCCGCGTTGGCTCCGGTGACCTGGGTGCCGCAGTCGACGACGACGAGCTCGTAGCGGCTGCGCAGGGCTCCGACGATGTGCCGGGCGGCCCGGTCGTCGACCTCCTCGCCCCGCTCCCCGTCCGCCGGGGCGAGCAGCAGCGCGAGGCCCGAGGCGTCGTCGTAGACCGCGTCCTGGAGGACCCTGGGGGAGATGTCCTGGATCCCGGCGAGGTCCGCGACCGAGCGCCGGAACTGCACGTCGAGGTACGAGCCCACGTCGCCCGCCTGGAGGTCCAGGTCGACCAGGGCGGTACGCCGCCCCGAGGCGGCCGCGGCCAGCGCGAACTGCACGGCGGTGAAGGTGGTCCCCACGCCGCCCTTGGCTCCGGTGACGGTGACCACCCGGCCGCCGGGGCCCGTGAAGACATCGGCGGCGGCGCCCTTGCCGAGGTGGCGGCGTACGCCCACGGACCACTGGGCGGCGGCCTGGACGCGGGCGGCGAGTTCCTCGTAGGAGAGCGGGAGGCCGATCAGGCCGCGCGCGCCCGAGTCCATGGCGGCGGAGAACAGCCCGGGGCCGGCGTCCGAGGAGACCAGGACCACGCCCACCGCCGGGAAGCGCAGGGCGACTTCCCGGATGAGCTCCAGGGCGGGCACCGGGCCGATCCGCTCGTGGACGAGGACGACCTCGGGCAGTTCGTCGATGGACTCGGTGGCCAGCCGGGCGAGGGTGTCCAGCAGCGTGGTCGCGTCGGGGACGGGGGCGGCCGGCTCTGCGGCCGGGAGCTGGCTCAGCAGCGTCACGATGGCGCGCGCGGCGTCCGGGTCGCCGACCGCGGGGAGGATTCGGGTGGTCATCCGGGCCTCACCTGTCCCCGTCGAGGGTGTACGTACGGTCGCCCGGGGCGGGCGCCGAGTCGGTGCCGGGGGCCACCAGGGCCAGGCGTACGTGCTCCGCGAACGACTCGGCGTACGCGACGCGCTGGGTGTCCTTGGTGCTGAGGGCGAAGGTGATCGGGACGGCCTCGGCGGGGCCCTTGCGGTCGCTGTCCTTGTCCAGGGCGGTGAGCTTGCCGACGCCCAGGACGCGGGCGTTCGCGACGATGATCACCGACTTCGAGGGGTCGGTGTCCTTGGCGCCCTTGAAGGTGGCGAGGATGTTGACCTTGGCGCCGGAGGTGATCTTTCCGGCCACGCCCGTGGCCGCGTCGATCATGATGGCGATCTCCTGCTCACCGGGCTGCAGCTGCGGCCGGTCGACGAACATGTCCGCCTGGAGCAGCGAGCCCTTCTTCAGGGTGGTGAGCGCGATCTTGTCCTTGACCGCCCCGAGGTCGGTGACGGCGGTGTCGGACAGCCACCGCTCGGGGATCCTGACCTCCTCGAACTGGCCGGCCGCCAGGGGGCTGTACGGGGCTATGTCGCCCTTGGCCCGGTAGGCGACGACCTCGGCGCCGACCTTGGAGTTGACGTCGCCGATCACCACGAGGACCCCGGCGAAGGCCCCCAGTGCGCACAGGACCGACAGGAGCAGCAGGATGACGCCGCGGCGCTGGCGTGAGTTCATGGGCCTTACCTACCTCGCCGTTCTTCGTTCATTCGTGCGTTCGAGTGATCAGGGTCTGGAACGGGCCGTACTCGCGGGCGGCGGCGCGGTAAGCGGTGCGGTGAGCGGCGCGGTGAGGGGCGCGGTGAGGGGCGCCGCGCAGAAGCCGCAGCGGTCGCCGATGAGTTCGAGGCCGCACCAGCGGCACTCCTCCCGGCGGACCGAGGCGACCAACTGGTAGAGCACGGACAGGTCCGGGATGCCGGCGGCGAACTCGACGAGTTTCCCGGTGCCCCACCAGCCCGGGGATGCGGCGGGCAGCGGGTTCTCCATCACGCCCTGGACCTGCCAGGCGGGGGCCAGTTCGGCCGTGACCCAGTCCGAGGTGAGCTGGCCGCGGGCGAAGGTGAGGTGCGTGGCGAACTCGGGGCCGGCCGGCAGCACGGCACCGCGGTGGCCGTGAGCGCCCTGGGCGCGGCCGCCTCCGCCGGCGCCCCCGCCCAGTTTCGCCAGGTGCGGTTTCGGGTGGGCCAGTACGGCGAACTGCGCGCTCGGTGACCAGGACCTGGCGTGCGCCCCCAGTCCGACGGGGACCCGGACCCGGTCGAGCTTGGCGACCGAGCCCAGCAGGGCGCCCGCGTAGATGTAGTGGGACAGCAGCCGGGCCGCGGAGGCGATGATGCCGGGGCTGAAGTCGCAGACGCTGAGCTGGCGCAGCTGACGCACCAGCAGGGCGGTGCCCAGCGGCGGCAGATCGATGCCGAGGAGCGCGATCCGGTCGGTTTCCAGGATGGCCCGTACGGTGTGCAGCCGCTGGACGGTGGAGCGCGGCAGCCACGGCGGTACGAGGGCCACGAGGTGGCCGTGCCGCTCCAGCAGGGCGCCCGTCTCGGCGAGCGCGGCCTCCAGGTCGAGCTGCTCGGGCGGGTGCAGTAACGCCGCCCCGGGCGTGTGCCGGTCAGGGGCCGGAAGTACCAGATCGGCGCTGGTGACAGCGATGGCGGTCGGCACGCTCATTCCCCCGTTCCCCCACGTTCACCCCGTACGCCGCGAGCGCGCGACCCGACGGCGTGCGACTCGGCGGCGTGCGACTCGACGCGGATGTTTCACGACCGCGCCCGCACCGCGCGACCGCATCCGATCGACCCGCTCCCCCTTGCTCCAGCACCATATCCGCGTCGCCCCTGGCAGGGCAGGGCCTTGAAGATTCCCGCACTCCCGGCCCAGGTCACAGGGGGCGGAAACCCGGACAACAGGGATCGCATAGCGGGCCATTTCAAGCCACATCGCGAAGACTCTTGACACGGGGATTGGTCTGGACCAACTTGGCAGCGCACGCCTTGAGTCGGACCCACCCCACCCGGTCCCTCTCTTCCCCACACCCTCTCCCTCCCCCCACCGGAGCCCACGTGAACCGCATACGCTCCCTCGCCCTCCCCATCGCCGTCACCCTGACCGCCGGCGCCCTGTCCGCCCTCGCCGCCGGTACCGCACAGGCCGCGGACGTGAACGTCGCCCGCAACGGCGGCTTCGAGTCGGGTCTCGCCAACTGGTCCTGCACCGGCGGAACGGGCGCTTCCGTCTCCTCCCCCGTCTTTGCCGGATCCGGCGCCCTGAAGGCCACCCCGTCGGGCCAGGACAATGCCCGCTGCAGCCAGACCGTCACGGTCAAGCCGAACTCGACGTACACGCTGAGCACGCAGGTCCAGGGCAGTTACGTGTACCTCGGCGCGACCGGGACCGGCACCCAGGACGTCTCCACCTGGACGCCCGGGTCCGGGGCCGGCTGGCAGAAGCTCTCCACCACCTTCACCACCGGCCCCAGCACCACCCAGGTCACCGTCTACACCCACGGCTGGTACGGCCAGCCGGGCTACGTCGTCGACGAGTTCAGCGTCTTCGGCCCGGACGGCGGAGGCGGCACCGACCCCGGCCCGTCCGTGCCCGGGGCACCGGCCGGGGCGGCCGTTTCCGGCCAGAGCGCGAGCGCCCTCACCCTTTCGTGGAACGCGGTCAGCGCGGCCACCGGCTACCACGTGTATCAGGACGGGGTGCGCGTCAAGACCGTGACCGGCGGCGCCGCCTCCACCCAGATCACCGGGCTCGCGGCCTCGACCTCGTACTCCTTCCAGGTGAGCGCCTACAACGCGGCGGGCGAGGGACCGAAGTCCGCGCCCGTCACCGGCACCACCACCGGCACCGGCCCGGGTCCCGGCCCCGGCCCGGGGGTCCCCAAGCACGCCCTGACCGGCTACTGGCAGAACTTCGACAACGGCGCGACCGTCCAGAAGATCTCCGACGTCTCCGCGCAGTACGACATCATCGCCGTCTCCTTCGCCGACGCCACCACCACGCCCGGCGCCATCACCTTCAACCTCGACTCGGCCGGCCTCGGCGGCTACACGGTCACCCAGTTCAAGGCCGACATCGCCGCGAAGAAGGCGGCCGGCAAGTCGGTCATCCTCTCCGTCGGCGGTGAGAAGGGGACCATCTCGGTCAACGACTCGACCTCCGCGAACAACCTCGCGAACTCCGCGTACGCCCTGATGCAGGAGTACGGGTTCACCGGCATCGACATCGACCTGGAGAACGGCCTGAACCCCACCTACATGACGCAGGCGCTGCGCTCGCTGTCGGCGAAGGCGGGCTCCTCGCTCGTCATCACCATGGCCCCGCAGACGATCGACATGCAGTCCACCCAAGGCGGGTACTTCAAGACGGCACTGAACATCAAGGACATACTCACCGTCGTCAACATGCAGTACTACAACAGCGGCTCGATGAACGGCTGCGACGGCAAGGTCTACTCCCAGGGCTCGGTGGACTTCCTCACCGCGCTCGCCTGCATCCAGCTGGAGGGCGGCCTCGACCCCTCGCAGGTGGGCATCGGCGTCCCGGCCTCCCCGAGCGGAGCGGGCAGCGGCTACGTGTCCCCGGCCGTCGTCAACAGCGCCCTGGACTGCCTGACCCGGGGCACGAGCTGCGGCTCCTTCAAGCCGTCGAAGACCTATCCGGGGCTGCGCGGTGCGATGACCTGGTCGACCAACTGGGACGCCAGGGCGGGTAGTGCTTGGTCGAACTCGGTGGGTCCCAAGGTCCACGGGCTCCCTTAGGCGGTACGTGTGGGGGTGGCCGGATCGGTACGGCCGGCACAGCGTGTCCTTGACCGGGACATGCCACGAGAGCACGCTGTGCGCGTCCGCACGGCTACCCCCACACTCCCGACCCAGGAGAACGCATGCGGCTCCATACCCGCCGAAGGGCCGCCCTCACGGCGGCCCTGCTGGCGCTCGCGCTGGGCGCACCCGCCTACGGCATGAGCGCGACGGCTTCCCCTCCGCCCACCCCCTCCACCGCCACCCAGGACGAGGCGATCGTCCAGTACCGGATCCACGGCCCCTCCACCGCCACCGACCGCACCGCCCTGCTCCGTACGGGCGTCTCGATCGACGAGGTGGACGACCACACGGTCGTGGTCAGCGCCGACACCATGCAGGCCAAGAGGCTCAAGGAGCTCGGCTACCGGCTGACCGCCCTGCCCGGACCCCCGGACCGCTCCGTGCCCGGCATCGCGGCGAGCCCGATGGACTTCCCCTCGGCGGACTCGAAGTACCACAACTACGCCGAGGCGACGGCGGAGATCAACCAGCTCGTCGCGCAGTACCCCTCGATCACGAGCAAGCGGGTGATCGGAAAGTCGTACCAGGGCCGGGACCTCTTCGCCATCAAGATCAGCGACAACGTCGCGACGGACGAGGCCGAGCCCGAGGTGCTCTTCACCGCCCACCAGCACGCGCGCGAGCACCTGACCGTCGAGATGGCCCTGTACCTGCTCAAGGAGTTCGCCTCCAAGTACGGCAGCGACTCCCGCATCACGAACGCGGTCAACGGCCGCGAGATCTGGATCGTCCCGGACCTCAACCCGGACGGCGGCGAGTACGACATCGCCACCGGCTCCTACCGCTCCTGGCGCAAGAACCGGCAGCCGAACTCCGGATCCTCCTACGTCGGCACGGACGAGAACCGCAACTGGAACTACAAGTTCGGCTGCTGCGGCGGCTCCAGCAGCAGCAAGAGCTCCGAGACCTACCGGGGTGCGGCCGGCGAGTCGGCGCCCGAGGTGAAGGTGGTGGCGGACTTCGTCCGCAGCCGCGTGATCGGCGGCAAGCAGCAGATCAAGGCCGCCATCGACTTCCACACCTACAGCGAGCTCGTCCTGTGGCCCTTCGGCTACACCTACAACGACACCGCCCCGGGCCTGACCGCCGACGACCTCGCCGTCTACAAGAAGATCGGCACCAGCATGGCGGCGAGCAACGGCTACACGCCGGAGCAGTCGAGCGACCTGTACATCACGGACGGCACGATCGACGACTGGCTGTGGGGCAACCAGAAGATCTTCTCCTACACCTTCGAGATGTACCCGGAGAGCGGCGGCGGCGGCTTCTACCCGCCGGACGAGGTGATCGACCGCGAGACCGCGCGCAACAAGGACGCGGTGCTCCAGCTGCTGGAGAACGCGGACTGCATGTACCGCTCGATCGGCAAGGAAGCCCAGTACTGCGCAGCGCCGTGACCGTGTGCACCCCGTGCACCCCGTGCACCGCGACCACCGCGTGAAAGGGGGCGCCCCTCCGCCAGGGGGGCGCCCCGCCCGCATGCCCGGCCGTGGGCCCGGCTCAGCCGAGGACGGCGAGCGCGTCGACCTCGACGAGCAGCCCGGCCGGCAGGCCCACGTACACGGTGGTGCGGGCGGCGGGCGCCTCCCCCAGGCCCTGCTCCTCGAAGTAGGCGTTGTAGATGTCGTTCATCTCGGCGAAGTGCCCGGTGTCCGTGAGGTAGACGCGGATCATCATCACGTCGTCCCAGCTCGCGCCGCCCGCCTCCAGGACGGAGCGGACGTTCTCCAGGGTCTGGAGGGTCTGCTCGCGCAGCGTCGGACCGGCGGGGGTGGGCGGCCGGCCTTCGACGTGCGGGAGGAAGCCGACCTGCCCGGCGACCTGGAGGATGTTCCCCTTGCGCACGCCGTGCGAGAACCTGGCGGGCGGGGTGGTGTGGGTCTCGGGGGTGATGGCGATCTTCCCGGTCACGTTCTTCCCGGTCACGTTCTGGTCGGTCACGTTCTGCTCGGTCACGTTCTGCTCGCTCACGTGCTCTCCTGTGCTCCTGAGTAGTCCTGGCTGATGGCTCCGGCGGTACGCAGCACCTGCGGCAGCAGTTCGAGCAGCCCCTCGGCGGCGAGGACCACACCGGGCGCGGACACCGACAGCGCGGCGACGACCCTCCCGTCCGGCCCGTGCACGGGCGCCCCGAGGCAGTTGACGGACTCCTCGTGGCCGCCGAAGTCGGTGGCCCAGCCCTGCTCCCGTACGAGGTCCAGTTCGCGCAGGAAGGCCGCCGCGTCCGGGGTGGAGCGGGCGGTGTAGCGGGGGTAGTCGATCCGGTCGGCGAGGTCCCGGCGCTCGGCCTCGGGCAGGTCGGCGAGGAGCAGCTTGGCCACGGCGGCGACCGTCAGGGCCACGGGCCTGCCGATGCGGGAGTACATGCGGACCGGATAGCGGCTGTCGACCTTGTCGACGTACACGACCTCGCCGTCCTGGTGGAGGGCCAGGTGAACGGTGTGCCCGGTGGCCCTGTTGAGCTCCACGAGGTGGGGGTGCGCAATCTCCCGGACGTCCAGGTTCTCGATGGCCTCGGCGGCGAGCGCGAAGAGCTGCGCGCCGAGGCGGTAGCGGCCGTCGCCCTGGCGGTAGACGAAGCCGTGCTCGTGCAGGGTGCGCAGCAGCCGCAGCGCGGTGCTCTTGTGCACGCCGAGCGCCTCGGCGACCGCCCCGAGGCCGGCGGGGCCGCGCGCGAGCAGCGGCAGCACCGCGAGTGCCCGTTCCACGGACTGGCTCATCCTCGTCCTCTCGTACGGTCACTGCACCACCGGCTCGGCCGGCGCACCGGGTTCCGCCCGGACCCGCGCCTCGAACGCCGGCGGGGCTGAAGATGCAGCGGCGGCGCATAGGACAACGTTGACCCGTCGTCACCCGGGATGTTAGACAGCATGCAGCGGCACACGCAACGACCGTTGCACACCACGCAACCCCGGAGGCACCCGCATGGCCAGCGCCAGCGACCCCGTCAAGGACCTCGCCGACGAGCCGGTCGACCACCGGTTCAAGGGCCTCCCCCCGGACGCCCAGGCGTCCGGCCTCACCGTCGGGCAGCTCGCCGCCGAGCGGCGGGACCTGCACACCGGAGGCTTCACCACCCCCGTCCTGACCCTCGACGCCGAGGCGCTGGAGCACAACCTCACCGCGCTGGGCGCCTACGCCGCCCGCCACGACCTGGCCTTCGCCCCGCACGGCAAGACCTGCATGTCCCCCCAGCTCTTCCGCCGCCAGCTGGAGCACGGCGCGTGGGGCATCACCGCCGCCGTCCCCCACCAGGCCCGCGTCTACCGCGCCTTCGGCATCCAGCGGATCTTCCTCGCCAACGAGCTCGTCGACCCCGCCGCCCTGCGCTGGGTCGCCGACGAGCTCGCCGCCGACCCCGGCTTCCGCTTCGTCTGCTACGTCGACTCCGTGCGCGGGGTCGAGCTCATGGACCGCGCCCTCCGGGGCCGGACCCCGGCCGCCCGCATCGACGTCGTCGTCGAGCTCGGCGCCGGCGAGGGCGCCCGTACCGGGGCCCGTACCGACGAGGACTGCCGCGCCGTCGCCGACGCCGTCGCCGCGGCCGCCTCCCTGCGCCTCGTGGGCCTGGGCGGCTACGAGGCCGAGGTCCCGGGCGCCGACCCCGGCTCCGTCCACGCGTACCTGAGCCGGCTCACCGGCCTCGCCGTCGAGTTCGACAAGGCCGGCCGGTTCGCCGCGGACCTCGACGAGATCGTCGTCAGCGCCGGCGGCTCCGCCTGGTTCGACGCGGTGGCCGACGTGTTCGCCGAGCTGCCGGAGCTCTCCCGCCCCGTCCTCAAGCTGCTCCGCTCCGGCGCGTACGTCTCCCACGACCACGGCTGGTACACCCGCCTGACCCCCTTCAACCGGCACCCCGAAGAGGGCGGGCTGCGCCCGGCGTTCCGGCTGTGGACCCAGGTCGTCTCCCGCCCCTCCCCCACCCAGGCCTTCGTCAACGCGGGCAAGCGCGACATCGCCTACGACCTGGGCCTGCCCGAGGCCGAACTGGTCCGTGACGCCCTCACCAGCGAGGAGCGCCCCGCCACCGGCGTCCGCGTGGTCAAACTGTCCGACCAGCACGCCTGGCTGGAGACCGACTCGGCCGAGGACGTGCAGGTCGGCGACTGGGTGGCCCTCGGCATGTCCCACCCCTGCACGATCTTCGAGAAGTGGCCGCTGATCCCGGTCGTGGAGGCGGACGGCACCGTCACCGACTACGTCCGCACCTTCTTCTAGGCGCCGGCCGGTGGACCTGGTCATCCGGGGGGCCCGCGTCGTCGACGGCACGGGCGGGCCCTCGTACACCGCCGACATCGGCGTCCACGAGGGCCGGATCGCCGAGATCGGCAGGCTGTCCGGAGGCCGCGAGAACCTCGACGCGCACGGCCTCGCCCTCGCCCCGGGCTTCGTCGACATGCACGCCCACAGCGACCTCGCCCTGCTCCGCGACCCGGACCACAGCGCCAAGGCCGCTCAGGGCGTGACCCTCGAAGTCCTGGGCCAGGACGGCCTGTCGTACGCGCCCGTCGACGAGCGCACGCTGGGCGAGGTACGGGCCGCCATCGCCGGCTGGAACGGCCCCGGCGACGACGTCGACTTCGACTGGCGCACGGTCGGCGGGTACCTCGACCGGCTGGACCGCGGCTTCGACGGCGAGGGCATCGCGGTCAACGCCGCCTACCTGGTCCCCCAGGGCACGGTCCGCGCGTACGCCCTCGGCTGGGAGGACCGCCCGGCGACCGAGGCCGAGCTGGACCGGATGCGCCGGCTCGTCGCCGACGGCCTGGCCCAGGGCGCCGTCGGCCTGTCCTCCGGCCTCACCTACACCCCCGGCATGTACGCCACCGGCGCCGAACTGACCGAGCTGTGCCGGGTCGTGGCCCGCTTCGGCGGCTACTACTGCCCGCACCACCGCAGTTACGGCCACGGCGCGCTGGCCGCCTACGCGGAGATGGTCGCCCTCACCCGGGAGGCCGGCTGCGCCCTGCACCTCGCACACGCCACGATGAACTTCGGCGAGAACCGGGGCCGTGCCCCCGAGTTGCTCGCCCTGCTCGACGCGGCCCTGGCCGGAGGCGCCGACATCACCCTCGACAGCTACCCGTACACCCCCGGCTGCACCACCCTCGTCGCGCTCCTCCCCGGCTGGGCGAACGAGGGCGGGCCCGGGGCGGTCCTGGCCCGGCTGCGCGACGACACCCAGGCCGAGCAGATCCGCCGCGCCCTGGAGGTCGAGGGCGCCGACGGCTGCCACGGGGTGCCCGTCGACTGGTCGACGATCGAGATCTCGGGCACCGCCGACCCCGCCTACGGCTCGTACGTCGGCACGCGCGTCGACGGCTGGGAGACCGCCCGCCGGCTCCTGCTGGGCGACCGGCTCGCGCCGACGATCCTGCAGCACGTCGGCCACGAGGAGAACGTCCGGGCGATCATGCGCCACCGGGTCCACACCGGCGGCTCCGACGGCATCCTCCAGGGCGCGAAACCGCACCCGCGCGCCTACGGCACCTTCCCCCACTACCTCGGCCACTACGTCCGCGAACTCGGCCTGCTCTCCCTGGAGGAGTGCGTCGCGCACCTGGCCGGCCGCCCCGCGGCGCGCCTACGGCTGCCCGACCGGGGCCTGGTCCGGGTGGGCCACCGCGCCGACCTCGTCCTGTTCGACCCGGACACGGTCGCGGCCGGGTCCACGTACGAGCGGCCGCGCGCGCTGCCGACCGGCATCCCGCACGTCCTGATCGACGGGCGCTTCGTCATGCGCGACGGGCGCCGGACGGACGTGCTGGCCGGGCGCTCGGTGCGCCGAACCGCCCACGATCTTCGGTAAATCAGACATCTACGATGGTCGCCATGGTCGCCTTCGCCCTTGCCGCCCTGCTTTTCCTCGCGTTCTGCATCAGCGCCCGGCAGGACCGGCGACGCTTCCTCAACGCCGTGCTGTTCGGACTGACCGTCGTCGCCGCCTCCTTCGCCGTCCTCCTCCAGGTGGGGAAACTGCCGGGCTGGGCGTCCGTCGCCGTCCTCGTCCTCGTCTTCGCCTCGCCCGCGTTCGCCACCCTGGGACTGGGCGTCTTCCTCATCGCCAACGGCGTGACCATGATCCGCAAGGAGGGCGGCCGCCCGGCCAACCTGCTGACGATGCTCGCGGGACTGGGCGTCTTCGCGATGATCGCGATGCTGCTGCTCGTGGGCATTTCCGGCTCCCCCCTCCTGGGCGGCATCGCGGCGACGATCACCCTGGTCGCCGGCTACGTCTCCTTCGTCTTCCTCTGCTTCCTCGGCTACGCCTTCCTCTACGGGCGGATCAAGGTCCGCGGCGACGTCGACCACGTGGTCATGCTGGGCTCGGGCCTGGTCGGCGGGGACCAGGTGCCGCCGCTGCTGGCCTCGCGCCTGCGCAAGGGGCAGCAGATCTACGCGGCCCAGCTGGCCCGCGGCGGCCGCCCGCCGGTGCTGCTCACCTCGGGCGGCAAGGGCTCGGACGAGAAGGTCGCCGAGGCGCGGGCGATGGCGGACTGGCTGATCGGGCAGGGCGTGCCGGCGGAGCACATCGCCGTGGAGGACCGGTCCACCACGACCGAGGAGAACATGCGCTTCAGCCGGGACATCATGACGGCGCACGACCCGGCCTACCGGTGCGTGGTGGTCACCAACAACTTCCATGCCTTCCGGTCGGCGATGCTGGCCCGCAAGACCGGGGTCAACGGGCAGGTGCTGGGCTCGCCCACCGCGAAGTACTACTGGCCGAGCGCCACCATCCGCGAGTTCATCGCGGTCTTCTGGGAGCACAAGGCCCTGAACCTGTGGATCTGCGGCGTGCTGACCGCCCTCGGCGCGCTCGGCACGCTGCTGGCCGTGACCAACGCCTGAGCCCTGCGCACGCGGAGGTGCCGTGACTCCCCCCTTGGCAGTCACGGCACCGGTCCGCGCGTTCACGCGCGGGGCTGTGCGGGCTACACCCGCTGCCAGAGGGCCGGGACGTTCGGCGGCTCCCAGCCCGTCTGGGCCTGGTGCCCCTGGAGGCAGCGGTAGGTCGAGCCGCCGTGGGTGACGGTGGCGCCGGCCGCGTAGACGGTGCCCGCCTTCCAGGTGCCGCCCGGCTCGGGGTCGCCGGGTCCGGGGCCGGGGCCCGGGCCGGGGTCGCTGCCGGTGACCTTGAGGGTGAGTCCGTACGCCGACAGGATCGGGTTCAGCGGCTGGAAGAAGGTGGTCCCGCCGCTGGAGCAGTTGCCGGAACCGCCCGAGGTGACGCCCTGGGCCTGGCTCCCGGAGATGTAGGAGCCGCCCGAGTCGCCCGGCTCGGCGCAGACCGTCGTCCGGGTCACGCCCGAGATGGTGCCCTCGGGGTAGGTGACGCTGGTGTTGTGCTGCTGGATCGTGCCGCAGTGCCATCCGGTGGTCGATCCGGAACGGCATACCGACGCCCCGACCGGCTGCAGCACGGAGCCGGTGACCTGCACGTTCGCGCCGCCGCTGCCCTTCACGTACGGGGTCGCCGTCCACTGGGTGTTCGCCGCCACCCAGGCCATGTCGTTGCCGGGGAAGACCGAGGCCTGGAAGGAGCCCTGGGCGACCTGGTTGAAGCCGCTGGTGGTGGTGCCGGCGCGGCCGCAGTGCCCGGCGGTGGCGAAGCCGCTCGTGGACCCCTTGGTGACGGGGAAGCCCACGGAGCAGCGGCCGCTGCCGTTCATGTAGTACGCGTCCCCGCCACGCAGGTCGTACAGCGGGCGCGGGGCCGCGTCCGTACGGATCACCGTGACCCGGTCCGGGGCGGTGCCGGTGGCGGCCAGCAGTGCGGCCGCCGCCCCCGCCTCGGTCTCCTCGACGACCAGGGTGCTGGAGCGCGGGTCGACGTAGCGGACCGGGGTGGCGGGTCCTGCGGCCCGGTCCAGCGCAACCTTGTCGGCGTCCAGGTCGGCCAGGGTGCGGGTGACCAGCTTCGCCCGGGCGCCGGTGGCCCGTATCGCGGCGGTGTCGGCGGACCGCGTCGTCGCCACGGTGAGGGTGCCGGCGTCGGCCCCGTCCACCCAGGCCCCGGCGAAGGCGGCGCCGAGCCGGTCCCGCAGCCGGGCCGCGGTGGCCCCCGCCTCGGCCTCGTGGGCGAGTCGCGCCTTGGCCTGCGTGGGGGTCAGGCCGAGGTCGCGCTGCATCGCGGCGAGCAGCTCGGGCGGGGCGTCCGCGGTGCGCAGGGTGGCCGCCGCGGAGGGGGCGGGCGGGGCGGAATCGGCGGTGGCGCCGCCGGTCCCGGCCAGCAGCAGCCCGGCGGCGGCCAGGGCGGTACACGCCGCGCGGGCGTGTCGCTTGAGCATGGGGGATCTCCTCGGTTTCCGGTGGGGGTCTGCGGAAACCGTAGAAATCCGAACCGCCGTGCGGGAGCTGCCGGTTGGCCCCTCCCCCGGTGTTATGCCCGAGGGGTGTCTTGTCGATCGGGCCGGATCAGGGAGCGGTGCCTGGTGCGAGCGTGCGTGCCAGGTGACGCGAGCCCGGCCTGATCGGCACGACACCCCCTCGGCCCACGGGCGGACGGCCCGAGTCCTGCGGGCGGGCGGCGGCGGCCGAGGTGCGTTCATGGGGCGGCGGCCGGAGGATGGGGCCAGGGGAAAACCGTAGGAGGTACGCGATGGTCAGTGAACCCGACGAGCAGCCCACACGGTCGGACCGGCTCTTCACGGGCGGGGAGCGGCCGTACGACCCCGAGGACCTCGTGATGGCGACCGGCCACGACCCGACTCCGGAGCGGATCGAGAAGGCTCGCCTGCTGATCGAGAAGGAGGGCCCGCAGGTCATCGAGCGCTATCTGCCGTAGGTACGGCTCCAGCGCGATACGGATGCTGCCGACAGCTCCGCCCCGGGGTCGCCCCCCGGGGCGGGGTCGTCCGCTGTCCGCAGGCCTGCCGGCAGGCCGCCCGCCGACCTGGCCAGTGCCTGCGCGTGCGCGGCGCGGGCGTGCTCCAGCACCTCCGCGGCCCGGGCCGCGGCGCGCGCCGCGGGGTGCCAGCCCAGCAGGTGCCGCCACACGAGCGGGGTCCCGGCGAGCGGCCGCGTGACCACCCCCGGGGTCACCGGGAAGGTGGCCCGGCACAGGCCGACCGCCCGCCCCACCTGCACCAGGTGCACACAGGAGGCGGTGTCGGTCTCGTAGACGCAGGCGGGCGTGAAACCGGCCCGCACGCAGGCCGCGGCGAAGCAGTCGCCGAAGCACCCGTCACCGGGAACGTCCGTCCACGCCTCGGCGGCCAGCTCGGCCAGCTCGATCTCCGTGCGCGGGGCCAGGGCCAGCGGATGGTCCTCGGCGAGCATCACGTACACAGGATCGCGCGCCACCTCCATCCAGGCGAGGCGCCCTGGCTCGGGCGGCGCGCTCTCCCCGCAGACCCCGACCAGCGCGAAGTCCAGGCGCCCCGCGG
This sequence comes from Streptomyces sp. NPDC048257, assembly GCF_043201855.1. Classification (NCBI taxonomy): domain Bacteria; kingdom Bacillati; phylum Actinomycetota; class Actinomycetes; order Kitasatosporales; family Streptomycetaceae; genus Streptomyces; species Streptomyces sp. NPDC048257. Next base: position 220,988 of record NZ_JBICZI010000009.1, on the reverse strand, counting down.
CGACACCGGCGGCGACCTCCCTCTCCGACCAGGAGGTGTACGTGGTCACGGGCACGCCGGGTTCCCGGTGCGCAAGCCGGTCCACGAGCCCGCCGAGCAGCGGCCCGTGCGTCCCGCCGAGCCGGTGGCCGGGCGCCCCCTGCCGGGCGAACCGCTGCGCGTCCTCCTGGAGCTCGCACACCGCGGGCAGCAGCACCCTGGCCCGCTCCAGCACCAGCTCCCCGAGCGCGGTGGCCCGTACGCCCTCCCGCCCGCGCACGAACAGCGAGCCGCCCAGCGTCCGCTCGATCCGCTTCAGCTGCGTACTGAGCGCGGGCTGCGCGAGGCCGAGCGCGGTGGCCGCCCGGGTCAGGCTCCCGGCGTCGGCGACGGCCCTGACGATCTTGAGGTGCCTCAGCTCCAGATCCATACGACGAGCTTGGTCCAGACCTGTACGGGTGCGCTATGGGTCGGGCGCATCCAGAATCGTTAATGCTCGTTAGCCGCAAGGGGGACACAACCCTAAGGACAGGAAAATGCACGCACTCGACGTCGACTGGGACCACCCCACCGACCCGCGACCGGGCCCTCGCCTCGACCACGTCCGCGCCTACGTGACGACCGCTGGAGCCGACGGGCACCTCTGGCACGGAGTCCCCACCCTCCTGCTGACCACGCTCGACCGCATCAGCGGCCGCACCGTCCGCTGCCCGCTGATCTACGGCGAGGACGCGGGCCGGTACATCGTCCTGGCCTCCGCCTACGGCGCCCCGGAACACCCCCGCTGGTACCGGAACCTCACCGCCCACCCGGAGGTCCGCCTCCAGGTCGGTGCGGCCGCCTTCACGGCGCAGGCGCGCACCGCCACGCCCCAGGAGCGGGAGATGTACTGGGAGATGATGACGGCCCTGTGGCCCCCGTTCGAGGACGACCGCACCGCGGCCCGGCCCCGCGAGATCCCGCTGGTGATCCTGGAACACGAGGCCTAGAAGGTGGGCGCGGCCACCGCGCTGTACGTGCGTCCGCCCGCGACGAAGTCGCCCAGCGGGACCATGCCGAAGCCGTCGACGTGCACCTTCCAGGACGGCACGTTCCCGGCCTCGATGAAGGCGACCACGGCTTCGGCGCGCTCCGAGGCCGCCGCCACGGCCATCGTGAACAGCGCCCGGGCCACACCCCGCCCCCGGTACGCGGCGTCCACCACGACCGGCCCGTAGAGCAGCCACCGCACCTCGGTCAGCGGACGCCCGTGCCACTTCAGGGCCGCCTGGGCCCGGAGCAGGCCCACGACCGGCGGCGGCGGGTCGGCCAGGGCCGTGGGCACCGAGAGCGCGAGCAGGCCGACGACCCGGCCGCCGTCGTCCGCGACCAGCAGCTCCCGCGCACCGGCCATGGCCCGCAGCGCGCCGACGTCGAACCCGCCCTGCACGAACCCCTGCTCGGCCCGCTGCCGCTCGGTCAGCGCGTCGCGACGGTTGGCGGCGAAGAGCTCCGCCATGGCGGCCGCGTCGGCCTCGGCTGCGTACCGGTACTCCATCCCGCGATCGTGCCACGCCCCCACCCCCTGGCCGGGGCGCCGACACCGAGGCCTCCGGGTGACACGGGGGCAACATTGAACACGTTCAAACATTCTGGCAGTATGACCACCGGTGAACCTGCCGGAACAGCGGGATGTGACTCCGCCTGCCCTCGCGACCGGTCGCCACGAGTGCGGAGGTCGGCGCGGCATGGCCCTGGTCCTCTTCGTCCTCGTGCTTGCCCTCATGATCGTGGGCCTGGTCGCGACCCTCACGGCAAGCGCGGTCCTGGGGTACGCGACCGTCGCGGTGAGCCGCAGGCTGCCGCTCGGAGCCAGAATCACGCTGCTGGTGGCCCTGGCTGCCGGTTCCGCGGCGGCGTGGGTGAGCGCCCTGGGAGTCTGGGCGGTATCGAGGCCGGCCAACCTGACGCTGTCGTTCACCACGACAGTCGTCTCCGGAGCCGTGTTCCTCACGCTCGAAGCCCGCAAGCGGCGCGCACCCCGGACCCCGCACCCGGCATGGCAGGTCCGGGGCTGAGCCGATCGACTCACCCGTGGTCGTACACCGTCACTTCCACGTCCCGCGCACACAACGCCCCGGTGATCAGCGGCTCGATCCGCGTCCACGTGCCGCCCGCGAGCCCGCACCCGATGCGCGGCATGTGCACGCTCGCCCCGAGCTCGACGGCATGACCGGCCAGCGTGACGAGACACCGCTCGATGGCGTCGTAACGCACCGGCGGCCCTCCGCTCCCGGTCCGCATGCCGCGCTGACCGACCATGTTGGCCACCCACACGTCGGGCTTCACCCGCACCACTTGCACGGCCCCCAGCCCGAAGTCGTTCCCGCTGCGCCCCCGATGCCAGGCCCGGTACGCGGCCTCGGGCTCGCCCCACCGCTTCGAAACGGCCAGCACGAAGCCCTTCCCCCACCCCCCGAGGTCATTGCAGACGTGCGCGATGACCTTGGGCCCCTTGGCCTGGGGACTCGTCGCATCCCCGGCGATGATCCTGAGCGGCTTCATCCCGAAAGGATATTCGGGGCCACCGACGGGGGCGGGGCGTCGGGGGGCGGGAGCCGAGGGGGCGGGAGCCGAGGGGGCGGGGTCGTGACGCAGGGCGGGAGCTCCGGGGGGCCGGGTCCCGGCTGGGCGGGGTCGGGAAGTGCGGCGGGGGTCCGGGTGTGCGGGAGTCGCGCGGGCGGCATCAGGACCCGGGGCGGTGGCTTCGGGTGGGCGGGAGCCAGTTGATCGGCATCAGGGATGTGTATGGGGGTTTCCCGTCAGTCTCATCGTCTCTCCGTGTCGTGCCGGTCCCTCAAGGGCGCTCGTTCCTCGCGTCGCTTCGCGATGGCCTTCGGCCACCCTTGACCGACCGTCCCGCCCCGGAAAGTCGAAGACTGTCGGGAAGCCCCCAAAAGAACGAGCCGGGTGCTTCTTTTCAGGGACGGGGCGGTCGGAGACGCCCGGCCCGGTCGGGCGCAAGGGGGCGCGACCGACAGGCGGGGCCCGTCACACCCACCGGCCGGGTCGGTGGGGCGCGCCACATCGCTACGCGCTCCTCACCTCTCAGCGTCCGACGACCGTCTTGGGCTGGACATAGGCCGCCCACGACCTCGGCCCGGCCCTCGACATGCGTCCGACGACCGTCTGCGGCTGGGCATAGGCCGCCCACGACCTCGGCCCGGCCCTCGACATGCGTCCGACGACCGCCTTGGGTTGGGCATAAGCCGCCCACGACCTCGGTTCGGTGCTCGACATGCGTCCGACGACCGTCTTGGGCTGGGCAAAGGCCGCCCAAGACCTCGGTTCGATGCTCGACATGCGTCCGGCGACCGTCTTGGGCTGGGCATAGACCGCCCACGCCTCCTGGGCGCTCTCTTCGATGGCGTCTGACGGCTGTCGGGGGTGGACGTAAGGCCGCCCACAGCCTCGGTTCGACGCTCGACGTGCGTCCGGCGACCGTCTGCGGCTGGGCATAGGCCGCCCACACCTCTTGGGTGCTCCTCGTGCGATGCGTCTGATGGCTGTCGGAGGGTGCGGGGCGTCATACGGCGGCTATGTCGAGGTGGGCTCTGGTCAGTGAGTGTGTGCGGCTCGGAAGGCTGACCGTTTGCCCCAATTACCCTTGTTTGGGTGTGGCTTTGTGGTGCCGTCCTCGCGCTGACCCGCCCCCACCTCGGCTGAGGCGAGGAATCAGCCGACCATCCCTCTCAATGGCCTCTGACGGCGGCCGGTCGCAGTCAAAGAGAGAGTGCTGAGGCTGTGGGCGGCTTATGTCCAGCCACAGACGGTCGTCGGACGCGGGGAGTGGGAAGCGCCCAGGCGGTGGGCGGCTTATGCCCAGCCCCAGACGGTCGTCGGACGCTGAGAGGTGAGGAGCGCGTAGCGATGGGGCGCGCGCCCTGACCCGGCCGGTGGATGTGATGGGCCCGTCTGCCTGTCGTGCCTCTTGCGCCCGACCGGGTCGGGCATCTCCGACGAGGCCGTCCCTTTGGCCTTGGCCCGGCTCGTTCTTTTGGGGGCTTCCCGGCAGTCTTCGACTTTCCGGGGCGGGACGGTCGGTCAAGGGTGGAGCGCAGCGACATCGCGTAGCGACGCGAGGAACGAGCGCCCTTGAGGGACCGGCCCGAACCGGAGAGACGATGAGACTGACGGGAAACCCCCATACCCATCTCTGATGCCGCCCGAGTGGCTCCCGCCGCCGAAACCCCGCCGCACCTCTCAATGCGCCCGCGCGACTCCTGCGCACCCGGGACCTCGCCACACTTCCCGACCCCGCCCAGCCGAGACCCGAAGCCCGCCGCACCTCTCGATGCCACCCGCTCAGCCCCCGCACACCCGGACCCCCGCCGCACCCTCCCGACCCCGCCCAGCCGGGGCCCCCCGAAGCCCCGCCGCACCTCCCGACCCCGCCCAGCCGGGGCCCCCGAAGCCCCGCCCAACCCCTCGACCCCGCCCGCCCGGCTCCCGCCGCCGAAGCCCCCGCGCCCGAGCGACCCCCGTACGCCCGGACCCGGCCTGCCGCCCCGACCCCGCCCCCGCCCCCCGCCCCGCCCCCTCAGAGGTACTCGCGGGCGAACTCCACCGCCCATTCCACCGCCGCCAGCGGGACGCTGCCCGACTGGGGGTCGATCGTGAGGCGGGCCGTCTCCCAGCCCTGGTCGTGTTCGCGGAAGATCGCGAAGTGACCTTCCTCCGCGACCCCTTCCGGCCTGACCAGGAACTCGATCGCCCGGTCGTCGCCATCCGTGCCGACCGTGGCGATCTCCATGTCACCGACTACGAAAACCACTGTCTCGCGCCCCTCAGTTGCCGCCGTTCAGGACCACCGGCGGGAGCAGCGTCACGAAGACGGCCCCGGCCGCCAGGACGGCGTCCGCCGCGCCCCCTGGTTCACGCATCCAGCCTCCACCGCGACACCCGCGCCCCGCATGAGTGCGCGTACTCATCCCGCGTACTCATGCCTCGTACTCACGCACCGCATCACCCGGCGCACTCATGCGGCCTACTCGGCCCGGGGTGACGAGCGCAACACCGCGCATTCGCACGCCCGCCCGCCCCACCCATTCCGCAGGTCGGAGCGCAGCCCGGCCCCGGATTCCAAGGGGGGACCACTCCCCCACCCACCCATTGCCCGAACTGGGACAAATCGCCCTTCGAGCCTCTCTTCGAAAACACACGTCAAGCTCGCACCCGGGCCCGTAAGCTCCCGTCATGCAGGTGATCCAGTCAACCAAACTCGCCAATGTCTGTTACGAGATCCGCGGCCCCGTGCTCGAAGAGGCGATGCGGCTCGAAGCAGCAGGTCATCGCATCCTCAAGCTCAACACGGGCAACCCCGCGGCCTTCGGCTTCGACTGCCCTCCGGAGATCCTTGAGGACATGCTGCGCAACCTGGGCTCCGCCCACGGTTACGGCGACGCGAAGGGGCTGCTCTCCGCGCGCCGCGCGGTCATGCAGCACTACCAGACCAAGGGCATCGACCTGGACGTCGAGGACATCTACCTCGGCAACGGCGTCTCCGAGCTGATCCAGATGTCGATGCAGGCGCTGCTGGACGACGGCGACGAGGTCCTGGTCCCCGCGCCGGACTACCCGCTGTGGACCGCCTCCGTCTCGCTCGCCGGCGGCACGGCCGTGCACTACCGCTGCGACGAGCAGGCCGACTGGATGCCCGACCTCGCCGACATCGAACGCAAGGTCACCGATCGCACCAAGGCGATCGTGATCATCAACCCGAACAACCCGACCGGTGCCGTCTACGACGAAGAGATGCTGCGCGGGCTCACGGACATCGCGCGCCGCCACAACCTGGTCGTCTGCTCGGACGAGATCTACGACCGGATCCTCTACGACGGCGCCGTGCACCACAACACCGCCGCGATCGCTCCGGACCTGCTGACGCTGACCTTCAACGGGCTCTCGAAGAACTACCGCGTCGCCGGCTACCGGGCCGGCTGGATGGCGGTCTGCGGTCCCAAGAAGCACGCCTCCTGCTACATCGAGGGCCTCACGGTCCTGGCGAACATGCGCCTGTGCGCGAACATGCCCTCGCAGCACGCCGTGGCCACCGCGCTCGGCGGCCGGCAGTCGATCGAGGACCTGGTCCTGCCCGGCGGGCGGATCCTGGAGCAGCGCAACGTCGCGTACGACCTGCTCACCCAGATCCCCGGTGTCACCTGCGTGAAGCCGAAGGGCGCGCTGTACGCCTTCCCCAGGCTGGACCCGTCCGTCTACAAGATCAAGGACGACCGGCAGATGGTCCTCGACCTGCTGCGGGCCGAGAAGATCATGGTGGTGCACGGTACGGGCTTCAACTGGCCCGAGCCCGACCACTTCCGGATCGTGACCCTGCCGAACGCCAAGGACCTGGCCGATGCCGTGACGCGGATCGGGAACTTCCTCGACGGCTACAGCCAGCTGTAGCCGCGCCCGGGCGGTCTCGCCGGAGTCCATCCGGCGAGACACACCCCCCAACAGCAGGATTCAGCTCAACTTTAGAACCAATCCAATGTAGGATGGTCTCCTGACCACGCAGGAGGCCACCTCATGTACGAGCCGATCCGCACGAAGCCGGTCGTCCAGCGCATGGGCGCGACCCCGGCCGACTATCCGCACAGCAGCCGCGCCGAAGCGCTGGACATCCAGCTCGCCGGCCACCTCGCGGCCCTGCTCGCCGTCACCGACGAGCTCGGGCTCGACGAAGGCGCCGCCGAGATCGCCGCGCAGGTCGCACGACTGCGCGGGGCCCAGCCCGCCCGCGCACCCCGGCACTCCGCCGAGGACGCCGCCGCACTGCACCAGCGCGCACACGACCTCGCCGCCCGCGCTCTCCTCGTCGCCGCGTCCCGCGCCGACACCACCGTCGCGATCCTCGCCGCCGAGCGCATGGACGCGCACGCCGCCGCCCTGAAGTCCCCGGACTTGGCCGGCGCCCTCTAGACGGCCCCGGTCCGGGGCCGCGGAGGCTCCGGACCGGGCGCCACGTCCCTTTCCCGCGGGCCTGTGGCAGGGGCGGAAATTGGACAGAACCCGGTGCTCCGAACACGATGAGGGCTGAAAGATCGCGGCAGCACGGGGGAGGCCGCTCCACATGGTCAATCTCCTCCAGCTCCGCTTCGTCCCCGTTCGAGCATTCTGGAGAGATTCGCCCATGAGCTTCGGCGACCCGAACAACCCCTACGGCCAGCCCCCGCAGGGCCAGCCCGGTCACCCGCAGCAGGCCCCGCAGGGCGTGCCGCCGCAGTACGGCTACCCGCAGCAGCCGCCGCAGGGCGCCGTTCCGCAGTACGGCTACCCGCAGCAGGCCCCGCCGCCGTACGGCGCGTACCCGCCGCCGGGGATGCCGGGCATGCCGGGTTCGGGCATGCCGCCGCTGGCCCACTGGGGTCTGCGCGTGGGCGCGTACCTGCTCGATGCACTGATCATCGCGGGCCCGATGTACGCGCTGATCGGCATCGTCGCGGCCGTCGGCAACGAGGAGTCGGTGGTCGCCGGCATCTTCAGCATGGTCGGCGTCCTGTACGCCCTCGGCATGACCATCTTCCAGCTGTACCGGGAAGGCTCCACCGGCCAGACGATCGGCAAGAAGGTCGTCGGTATCAGCCTGCACCGTGAGCTCGACGGGGCCACGCTCGGCTTCGGCATGGCGTTCGTCCGCAAGCTGGCCCACATCCTCGACAGCATGGCCTGCTACATCGGCTGGCTGTGGCCGCTGTGGGACGAGAAGAAGCAGACCTTCGCCGACAAGGTGTGCAGCACGGTCGTCATCAAGGTGAACAACAACGGCTGATCGCCACACGGTGAGGACCGGTGGCGACTCCCTGCTGCCTGCTGCTCCCTAAGTCGTCCGTGCGAACTCCGCGCCGGCGACCCCGCACCAGGGCACCGTCGCCACCGGCCACACCGGGCCGACCGCCTCCCCGTACTCGGTCGCGCCCGGGGCCACTCCCGGGATCTTCACCAGCACCTGCGCGGCCCGCCTGCCCGGGTCCGCTTCGGCGCGGTCACGGAACTCGACGGTGACGACGTACGCGCCGGGGCCCTCGGTCCGCCCCGTCGCCTCCACCGCGGCCACCACCCGCCGGCTCGCCGGATCGATTCGGCACCCGGTGACCCGTACGTCCTCCACCGCCGCCCGCGGCGGCGCCTGCGGCGGATCGCCGCCGCTCGCCCACACGTACAGGCCCAGCGGGGCGAACACCAGCAGCCCGGCCACCGTCACCAGGCCGACCAGCCAGCCCTGCCACTTCAACGCGCTCACGCCCATGCCCCGATCCTCCCGGGCCGCCGCCCCGCCCACCAGCACCCACGGGCCCACACAGCATTTCGAAGTGGGACCGCCTGGACACCTGACGTTCATTCGACTCGGCGCGGAATGTGGGTTTCCGCGAGCACGCTGCACCCGTGAGACGCATCCTAGGAATCGTCCTGGGCCTCCTCCTGATCGGCGGCGTGCTCTACGTCGTCGCCTTCCAGGGGCAGGATCACCCAGAAACCACGGCAACGAAGACCGTGCGTGGCGTCATCGGCTCGGAGAAGTCCGAATTCTTCCGCGACCCCGACGTCGTCAAGGCCCTTGCCGCCAAGGGCTACACCGTGAAGACGGAGACCTCCGGCTCCTGGGCGATGGACCAACTCGCCCTCAAGGAGTACGACTTCGCCTTCCCCAGCAGCAGTGAACCCGCCAAGGAGGTCGCGGCCGCCGCCGGGCTCAAGGGGGCCCAGGAGACCAGGCCCTTCTTCTCCCCGCTCGTCGTCATCGCCCGTCCGGGCGCCGCGAGGGTGCTGGCCGATAACGGCCTCGTCAGGATGACCGGCAAGAACACCGGGACCCTGCTCATGGGTCCCTTCCTCAAGGCCTCCGGCGAGGACCGCACCTGGCAGCAGCTGCCCGGCTCGGCCGCCCACGCCGAGCTGACCGGCACGGTGTTCGTCAAGACCACCGACCCGGCCTCCTCCAACTCCGGCGCCCTCTTCCTCGCCGCCACGTCCAACGTCGCGAACGGCAACACCGTGGTCGCCGACGACGCCGGCATCGCCCGCACCGCGCCCCTGATGCGCAAGCTGATCTCCGTCCAGGGCGCACTGGAGCCCAGCACCGACGACCCCTTCCGGGCCTTCATCAGCGGCAGCGGCGAGCCGCTGATCCTGGTGTACGAGTCCCAGGTGGCCTCGCTGCTGCTGCAGAAGCAGGATCCGGGCGACATGGTCGTGCTCTACCCCGACACCACCGTCAACTCGGCGCACACCTTCGTGCCGCTGACCGACGCGGCGAAGGAGCTGGGCACCCTCCTCGCCACCGATCCGAAGCTGCGCGAGCTGGCCGTGCTCCGCGGGTTCCGCCCGCAGGAGGGCGTGGCCGAGTTCGCCTCCGCGACCGCCCCGCACACCGCCTACCTCAACACGGGGCTGACCGGCATCCGCCAGGTCGGCACACCCACCGTCAAGATCCTGATGGCGCTGGCCCAGCGCGCCAAGGGCCAGGGGGACACACCATGACACTGACACCGCCCGAGGACACGTCCTTCCGCCTGAGCCCTCCGGAGCCCGTCGCCCCCGTACGCAGGGAGCAGGCCGCCGGACTGGTCCCGCTGCAGGACGGCGTCCACGAGGAGATGGCCCGCCGGGCCGGTGAGTACGTCGGCTCGCTCGCCGCGATCGACGCCCGCTCCCCGGAGTTCGCGCAGCGCATCGGCGAGATCGCCGGATTGGGCTCGGCCGACATGCGCACCGCTGCCCAGCAGTCCAACCGGATGCTGGAACGGGCCGTACGCTCGCTGGGTTCCGACGGCGGCGGCGACGCCCAGGCCCGGGTCGCCGGGTCCCTCGTCGAGCTGCGCCGCACCGTCGAGGACCTCGACCCACGGGACACACCGGGCAAGGGGGTCGGCCGGTTCCTCGCGAAGCTGCCGGGCGGCAGCAGGTTCCGCGACCACGTGGCGAAGTACGCCTCCTCGCAGGCCACCCTCAACAGGATCGTGGGCTCGCTGCGCAGCGGCCAGGACGAACTGCGCCGCGACAACGCGGCCCTGCACACCGAGCGTTCGCGCCTGTGGGAGACCATGGGCAGGCTCCAGGAGTACGCCGTCCTGACCGAAGCCCTGGACGGCGCCGTCGGGCAGCGGATCGCCGAGGCGGCCCCCACCGATCCGGGCGCGGCCGACGCGATGCGCGCGGACGTCCTCTTCCCGGTCCGGCAGAAGCACCAGGACCTGCTGACGCAACTGGCCGTCTGCGCGCAGGGCTACCTGGCGATGGACGTGGTCCGGCGCAACAACGACGAGTTGATCAAGGGCGTCGACCGGGCCGCCACCACCACCGTGTCCGCGCTGCGGATCGCCGTGATGCTGGCCTCGGCCCTCGACCACCAGCGCAAGGTGATCGAGCAGGTCAACGCCCTGAAGGGGACCACCGAGGAGCTGATCCGGGGCAACGCGGAGATGCTCTCCACGCAGAGCGGCGAGATCCAGCGGATCGCGGCCGATCCGGCCGTGGGCGTGGAGACGCTGCGGACGGCGTTCGCGCAGATCTACCGGACGCTGGACGCGATCGACGCGTTCAAGGTGCAGGCGACGCAGAACATGGCCGCGACGGTGGAGTCGCTGGCCGGGGAGCTGCAGACGGCGTCGGCGCATCTCGCGCGGACGCGGACCACCAGTTCGCTCGATGGGGGCTCCCGGTGAGGCCGCTGCGCGGAGCTTCTCCCCGCCCCGGCCTTTCGCCATCCCCCGGACGCCGGCGGGGCTGGATCGGCTTGGTTCTCGCCGGGTTGATGGCCGCGACGGGCTGTAGCGCCGACGGGCCGGCCAGGCCCGAGGAGTCGAAGTACAAGGAGGGCCACCTGCGGGTGCTGGCCTCCAGCGAGCTCAGCGACATGGAGCCCGTACTGAAGGCGGCCAGGGCCGCCACCGGCATCAGCGTCGAACTGACCTGGTCCGGCACGCTGGACGCCGCCGAGCAGGTCGCCTCGGGGGCGGCGGACGGCAAGTACGACGCGATCTGGCTGTCCTCCAACGACTACCTGCGCCTGCGGCCGGAGGCCGCCGGGAAGCTCTCCAGCGAGACCCCGGTGATGTCCTCCCCGGTCGCACTCGGCGTGAAGCCCGAGGCGCTGGCCCGGCTCGGCTGGCAGCCCGGAGAGGTGACCTGGCCTGCGGTGCACGAGGCCGTCGCCGCCGGGAAGCTGACGTACGGGATGACGGACCCGGTGCGCTCCAACTCCGGTTTCTCGGCACTGGTGTCGGTGGCCTCGGGCCTGTCGGGCGCGCAGGCGGCGCTGAGCGACGCGGACGTGAAGGCGGCCGCGCCCCGGCTGAAGGAGTTCTTCGCCGGGCAGAAGCTGACCTCGGGTTCCTCGGGGTGGCTGGTCACCGCGTACGCCAAGCGCGGGGACGTGGACGCGCTGGTGAACTACGAGTCGGTGCTGCTGTCCATGAACCGGGATGCGACGGAGGCCGGGGCTCCGCTCACGGTGATCCGGCCGCGCGACGGCGTGGTCACCGCCCACTACCCGCTGACCCTGCTGACCTCGGCCCCGGCCGGGGCCCGTGACGCGGGGCGGGCGTTGACGGAGTACCTGCGCGGCCCCGAGGCGCAGAAGGCGATCACCACGCAGACCTTCCGCCGCCCGGTGGCGGCCGGGGTGGCGCCGGCGGCCGGGCTGGACGCCGAGAAGCGGCGCGAACTGCCCTTCCCCGGCTCGCGGTCGGTGGCCGACGGGCTGCTGGCCTCGTACGAGAACGAGCTGCGCCGGCCCTCGCGGACGGTGTACGTCCTGGACACTTCGGGTTCGATGAGCGAGAAGGACCGGATCGGGCGGCTGAAGTCGGCGCTCACCGACCTGACGGGCTCGGGGAGTTCGGGCACCGGGCAGCGGTTCCGCGACCGCGAGGAGGTGACGCTGCTGCCCTTCGGGTCCCGGGTGAAGAAGGTGCGGACGCACGTCGTCGAGCCCGGCAATCCGGGGCCCGCGCTGGACGCGATCCGCGGTGATGTGAAGTCGCTGGAGCCCGAGGGGGGTACGGCGGTCTACGGCAGTCTGGAGGCGGCGTACCAGCACCTCGGCAAGGGCGGCGCGGACGCGTTCACCTCGATCGTGCTGATGACGGACGGCGAGAACACCGAGGGCGTCGGGGCCGGGCACTTCGACTCCTTCTACGCGGCCCTGCCGCCGGCCCAGAAGCAGACGCCCGTCTTCGCGGTGCTGTTCGGCGACTCGGACCGCAAGGAGCTCACCCACATCACCGAACTGACCGGCGGGCGGCTCTTCGACGCCACCGGCACGGGGGTCCCCCCAGCGGTGGCTGGGGGCGGTTCGCTGGCCGGAGCCTTCGAGGAGATCCGTGGCTACCAATAGGGCCCGCGGGGCCCGCCGGATGCTCGGCTACCTGGAGTCGCGGAAGAACCTGACCGGGTCCGCCTGCGGTGTGGCCGGGCTGGGCCTGACCCTCGCCGGGGCGGCCGGCGCCTACTGGCCGTTGGTCGTCGCCGGGCTGTACGGCGCGGGGGCGCTGATCGCTCCGCCGGAGCGGGTGGCGCCGCCGCCCTTCGACCCGAGCGAGGAGGTCGGCGCCCTGCGCGCGGACTTCACGCGACTGCGGGAGTACCTGGCCGAGGTGGAGCTGCCGGCTGCGGCCGCGGCCAGGTGGGCCGGGCTGCTGGAGCTGTACGGGGCGCTGCTGGAGCCGGGGTGGGTGGCGCAGGTCCTGGCCACCGAGCCGGAGGCGGTGCATGCACTGTCCCGGGCGGTCCGGCGGGACGTGCCGGAGTGCGTGGACACGTACAACCGGACCCGCTGGTGGAACCGGTTCACTCCGGGCGGGGAGTCGCCGGAGCGCCACCTGGAGCGTCAGCTGGACCTGTTGTACGAGGAGGCGGAAAGAGTGACGGCGGACCTCCGCGAAGCAGAGGCCCGCCGTCAGCAGACGCACACGGCCTACCTCGAGGAGCGCGGACGCTCCTGAGGTGGGACATGTGCTGCGGTGGGAACCGCTTGGTCGGGGGCTCCCACAGCGGTGGGCGCCGCTTGGTCGGGGGCTCCCACGTTCGATGGCCCTTCTTCAGGGCGTGTCCTGGCTCAGCCCAGGCGCTCCACGAGGGCGTGGTACTGGTCCCACAGCTCCTTGGGAGTGTGGTCGCCGTAGGTGTTCAGGTGCTCGGGGACCAGGGAGGCCTCGTCGCGCCAGACTTCCTTGTCGACGGTGAGGAGGAAGTCGAGGTCCTCGGCCGGGAGGTCCAGGCCGTCGAGGTCGAGGGAGTCCTTGGTCGGCAGGATGCCGATGGGGGTCTCGACGCCTTCGGCGGCGCCGTCGAGGCGGCCGACGATCCACTTGAGGACGCGGCTGTTCTCGCCGAAGCCGGGCCACACGAACTTGCCCGCGTCGTTCTTGCGGAACCAGTTCACGTAGTAGATCTTCGGGAGCTTGGACTGGTCCTTGCCCTTGGCGACGTCGACCCAGTGGCCCATGTAGTCGCCCATGTTGTAGCCGCAGAACGGCAGCATGGCGAAGGGGTCGCGGCGCAGTTCGCCGACCTTGCCCTCGGCGGCGGCGGTCTTCTCGGAGGCGATGTTCGAGCCGATGAAGACGCCGTGGTTCCAGTCGAAGGACTCGGTGACCAGCGGCACGGCGGAGGCGCGGCGGCCGCCGAAGAGGATCGCGGAGATCGGGACGCCCTTGGGGTCCTCCCACTCGGGGGCGATCGTCGGGCACTGGGAGGCCGGGACGGCGAAGCGGGCGTTGGGGTGGGCGGCCGGGGTCCCGGACTCCGGGGTCCAGGCATTGCCCTTCCAGTCGATCAGGTGCGCGGGCGCCTCTTCGGTCATGCCCTCCCACCACACGTCGGAGCCGTCCGGGGTGAGCGCGACGTTGGTGAAGACGGTGTTCGCGTACATGGTCTTCATGGCGTTGGCGTTGGTGTGCTCGCCGGTGCCGGGGGCGACGCCGAAGAAGCCGGCCTCGGGGTTGATCGCGTAGAGGCGGCCGTCCTCGCCGAAGCGCATCCAGGCGATGTCGTCACCGACGGTCTCGACGGTCCAGCCGGGGATCGTGGGCTCCAGCATGGCGAGGTTCGTCTTGCCGCAGGCGGAGGGGAAGGCGGCGGCGATGTACTTCGCCTCGCCCTCGCCGGCCGGCGGGGTGAGCTTGAGGATCAGCATGTGCTCGGCGAGCCAGCCCTCGTCGCGGGCCATGACGGACGCGATGCGCAGGGCGTAGCACTTCTTGCCGAGCAGGGCGTTGCCGCCGTAGCCGGATCCGTAGGACCAGATCTCGCGGGTCTCCGGGAAGTGCGAGATGTACTTGGTGGTGTTGCAGGGCCACGGCACGTCGGCCTCGCCCTCGGCGAGCGGAGCGCCGAGGGTGTGGACGGCCTTGACGAAGAAGCCGTCGGTGCCGAGCTCGTCGAGGACGGCCTTGCCCATGCGGGTCATGGTGCGCATGGCGACCGCGACGTAGGCGGAGTCGGTGATCTCGACGCCGATCGCGGAGAGCTCGGAGCCGAGGGGGCCCATGCAGAACGGGACGACGTACAGCGTCCGGCCCTTCATGGAGCCTCGGAAGATCCCCTTCTCGCCCGAGAAGAGGTCCTTCATCTCGGCCGGGGCCTTCCAGTGGTTGGTCGGGCCCGCGTCCTCCTCCTTCTCGGAGCAGATGAAGGTACGGTCCTCGACGCGCGCGACGTCGGAGGGGTCGGAGGCGGCGTAGTAGGAGTTCGGGCGCTTCGTCTCGTCGAGCTTCTTGAACGTTCCCTTGGCGACGAGCTCCTCGCACAGGCGCTCGTACTCGCCCTCGGAGCCGTCGCACCAGACGACGCGGTCCGGCTGGGTGAGGGCTGCGATCTCGTCCACCCAGGAGATCAGCTCCTGGTGAGTCGTCGGGATGGTGGGAGCCGCGTTGTCGCGCGCCACGATTGCTCCTTGTTGAGGGGTTTGTTTGGTGTAGGCCCCGTGGGGGCTGCGACCCGGACGCTTCGCGCTCCGCTCATCCGGTGTCGACCGCACTCATCTGATCATCCGGTGCATGTGCGCATATGTCCAGAGGGCCTCTCACGTGAGCATTGCCACGTCCGTCAATCTTCCGTAAAGAGCACTGACGGAAAGCTACGGCCCCGTAGGTAGCATGGCGCGCATGACTTCTGATGCCGCCGCCGTCCCGGTCGTCGAGGCCACACCGGTAGTCGAGGCCCTGGAGGCGGCCGAGACCGCCCTGGAGGAAAAGCCGCTGCTGCGCGGCTGGCTGCACCTCGGGATGTTCCCCGCGGTGGTCGTCGCGGGCCTGGTGCTCATGGCCTTCACCGACTCCACCCGGGCACGGGTCGCCTGTGGGGTCTACATCCTCACGGCCTGCCTGCTCTTCGGCGTGAGCGCGGTCTACCACCGCGGTACCTGGGGACCGCGGGGCGAGGCCATCCTGCGGCGGCTCGACCACGCCAACATCTTCCTGATCATCGCGGGCACCTACACCCCGCTGACCGTCCTGCTGCTGCCGCCCTCCACCGGGCGGACCCTGCTGTGGGCGGTGTGGATCGCGGCCGCCGCCGGCATCGCCTTCCGCGTCTTCTGGGTCGGCGCCCCGCGCTGGCTCTACACCCCCTGCTACATCGCCATGGGCTGGGCGGCGGTCTTCTTCCTGCCCGACTTCATGCGCACCGGCGGGATCGCCGTCCTGGTCCTGGTGATCGTCGGCGGCCTGCTCTACAGCGTGGGCGGGGTCATCTACGGCATGAAGCGCCCGAACCCCTCCCCCCGCTTCTTCGGCTTCCACGAGGTCTTCCACTCGCTGACCCTCGCGGCCTTCGTCGCCCACTACGTCGGCATCTCGCTCGCCGCCTACCAGCACTGACGGAACAGCGAGGGGCCCGGCCGCGCAGGTGCGCGGCCGGGCCCCTCGTGTCGTGCACCCGGTCGTTCAGGCCCTCAGGGGCGGGCCGTGCCCAACTGCTCCGCCAGCTCGGCCGGATCCGTCGTGGGCCGCGCGCACACGAAGTGCCGGCACACGTACGCCGTGGGAAGGCCGTCCACGAGCGTGCGCTCGGCAAGGAGCGGGAACTCACCGCCGCCGTCCGCCGCAGAAGGAAGGCCGGCCGCCACCACTGCACCGGGAGCCGTCCCCAGCAACGCGGTCCGGTGCAGCAGCGCCAGCGCCGGGTCCTCCGGGTGGCCGGCGACCGCCACCTCGCGGGGCCCGTCGAGGAGCGCCTCGGCCACCGCCAGCCCGTGCCCGATGAACCGCGGCACGCGCGGCCCGAGCGCGTGCACCACCCCGAGCGCCCGCTCCGCCGCCGTGCGGTGGGCCTGCGACCCGGTGTACGCCGCGTACGAGAGCAACGCGCCCGCGGCGGCCGTCCACCCCGACGGGGCCGCCGTGTCGGTGGGATCCTGAGGCCTGCGGATGAGCTTCTCCGCGTCGTGCGCCGTGTCGTACAGCGACCCGTCCTCGGCGGTGAACCGGTCCAGGACCAGGTCGACGAGGAATCCGGCGAACTCCAGCCAGACGCCCTCGCCGGTCACGGAGGCCAGCGCGAGGAAGCCCTCCGCCACGTCGCCGTAGTCCTCCAACACCCCGTCGTTGCCGCCGACCTGGCCGTCCTTGCTGGTGCGCGAGAGCCGGGCCCGGCCGTCCATGTGGACGCGCACCAGCAGATCGGCGGCCTCGGTCGCCCGCTCCACCAGGTCGGGCCGCTCGAAGTACGCCCCGCACTCGGCGAGCGCCGCGATCGCCAGCCCGTTCCACGCGGCGACGACCTTGTCGTCCCGCCCGGGCGCGGGCCGCCGGCCCCGCTCGGCCAGCAGCCGCTCCTTGATGCCGGCGAGCCGGCCCGCCTCCGCCACGGGCCCGTCCTGGGGCAGCTGCAGCACGGACTTCCCGTGCTCGAAGGTCCCCTCCTCGGTCACCCCGAAGCAGGCGACGGCCAGGTCCCCGTCGTCCTCCCCCAGCACCTCCCGCAGCTCGGCGGGCGTCCACGCGTAGTAGGCCCCCTCCACGTGCTCGCCGGTCAGCGGGTCCGCACTGTCGGCGTCGAGCGCGGACGCGAACCCGCCCTGATCGGTGCGCAGCTCGCGGACCATGAAGTCGGCGGTCTCCAGTGCGACCCGCCGTGCGAGATCGGATCCGGTGGCCCGCCACAGGTGCGCGTACACCCGGCACAGCAGCGCGTTGTCGTAGAGCATCTTCTCGAAGTGCGGGACCACCCACTCCCGGTCCACGGAGTACCGCGCGAAGCCGCCCCCGAGCTGGTCGTAGATCCCGCCGCGGGCCATCGCCTCGCACGTGTCGGCGGCCATCTGCAACGCGCCCTCGGACCCGGTGCGCGCGTGGTGGCGCAGCAGGAACTCCAGCACCATGGACGGCGGGAACTTCGGCGCGCCGCCGAATCCGCCGCGCGTGGCGTCGTACTCCCGTGTCAGCCCGAGCAGCGCCTGCACGAGCTCCTCGGGGCCCGGGGCCTGGGCCTTCCCGTAGTCCAGCTCCCGCCCGGCCAGGTCCCGTACGATCCGCTGCGCGACCTCGGCAACCTCCTCGGGCCGCCCCACCCAGGCGGTCCGCACCCCTTCGAGCACCTGCATGAAGGAGGGCATCCCGTGCCGGGGCTCGGGCGGGAAGTACGTCCCGAAGTAGAAGGGCTCGGCGTCGGCGGTGAGGAAGACGGTCATGGGCCAGCCGCCCTGCCCGGTGGCGGCCTGCACGGCTTCCATGTAGACGGCGTCGATGTCGGGCCGCTCCTCGCGGTCCACCTTGATGTTGACGAAGTGCTCGTTCATGTAGGCGGCGGCCAGATCGTCCTCGAAGGATTCGTGGGCCATGACATGACACCAGTGGCAGCTGGAGTATCCGACGCTGAGCAGGACCGGCACTCCACGCTCCCGCGCCTCGGCGAACGCTTCCGGCGACCAGGGCCACCAGTCGACGGGGTTGTCGGCGTGCTGGAGGAGGTAGGGGGAGGTCTGGTTCGCGAGGCGGTTCGACATGGGGTCATCCTGCCGCACGGGGCCGGATCACGGCCGCAGGAGCGGGTCAGGTCGGTGGTCCGGTTCCTCGGGGCGGGTCCTGGTCGCGGACGGGGAGGTTCAGGGCCGCGGTCAGGGCGGTGGGCAACCGGTGCAACTTCATGTCGCCCTACGCTCACGGCAGTTGACGGATTTCGACTCGAATGCACGAGGGAGTGAGCACTTCCCTCTGATCTAGCTCAGATTCACTCGCGCTCGGCGGTGTCCCGCAGGACACTTGGGGCACGTTGCCGGAGCTCTCTGAGGGGGATGCCGATGCGGGACAGCCATCGCGGTGAGGCCGAGCGGCTGTTGGAGCGGGCCGTGGACGAGGCGGCGCAGCGGGGGGCGGGTACGGCGGGCGCGGCGGGTGGGGCGCTGGACCGGGCGACGCTGCTGGCGCGGGGCAGGGAGGCGCTGGACGCGCTCGCTGCGAGTGCGGCGCCGGAGTACGAGGCGTACGTGCACGCCCTGGACGAGGCGGCGGCCGGGGACCAGTCGCTCGGCGAGGCCTTCCGGCGGAGCAACAACTCCACGGCGCTGCTGGTGACGGCGGTCGCGGCGGCCACGGCCGTGGGCGCGGACCTGTCGCTCGGTGTCGCGGCCGGTACGGCGCTGACGGCGGGGGCGGTCGTGGGCATCGCCGGGGCGGTGGCGACGGCGGCGAAGGTGACGGCTCTGCACCTGCCGGCCGCGAACCGGCGGGCCGGGGAGCTGGGCCGGCCGGGCGGGCCGGAGCAGTTGAAGCTGCAGTGGCTGTCGGCGCTGGAGGTGCGCGGGATACGCCCCTTCCTGGAGCAGCAGCGTGCGGTGGCCGCGGCGGCGCGTGCGGCCCGGCCCGTGTCCCGGCCGGCGGCGCGGCCCGCTCCGCAGTTGCGCGGTACGGACCGCAGCGCGGAGGCGCGGCGGCGCAGTGCGCTGGAGCATTCCTTCGGGCAGCTGCCGGCCCCGGCCGAGCCGTTCGCGGGGCGGCGGGCGGAGCTGACGCGGATCGCGCAGTGGGTGCAGGCGGCCCGGGCGAGTACGGAGACCCGGCCGGTGGTGGTGGTGCTGCACGGGGAGCCGGGGGTGGGCCGTACGGCGCTGGCGCTGCGGGCGGCGCACGGTCTGCGGGACCAGTTCCGGGGTGCGTGTGTGGTGGACCTGCGGGGCGGTTCGGCCGGGGAGGCGTCCGGGGAGGCGCCGCTGGCGACGCGTGAGGCGCTGCTGCACCTGATGAACCGGCTGGGTGCGCCGCGTGAGCAGTTGCTGTTCCGTGAGGGCGCGTCGGCGGAGCAGCAGGTACGGCGCCTCGGCGAGCTGTACCACCAGCACCTGCGGGGGCTGCCGGTGACGGTGCTGCTGGACGACGCGGTGGACGCGGCGCAGGTGCGGATGCTGGTTCCGGAGCGTTCCGAGAGCCTGGTGCTGGTGACGGCGCGGGAGCCGCTGGAGCTGCCGGCGGACCTGGCGGCGTGGGTGTACCAGCTGCCGGTGGAGCGGCTGGCGCGGGAGGAGGCGGCGGAGCTGGTCCCGGCGCCCGCGGCGGGTGTGGCGGAGGAGGACGTGGCCGCGGTGGTGGAGCTGAGCGGCGGGCTCCCGCTCGCGCTGCGGATGCTGGCTCCGCTGGCGGCCGAGGGCCGGTCCCTCGCGGGCGGTGCGGCGGCGCACCCGGTGGAGGCGGCGCTGCGCGCGGCGGACGCGCGGCTGGCCGAGCCCGCCCGGCAGCTGCTGCGGCGGCTGCCGCTGGCCGGGCGGGCGTCCCTCGGCGGTGCGGCGGCGGCCGCGCTGGCGGACGTACCGGAGGCGGCGGCGCTGCGCACGCTGGAGGAGCTGTGGGAGGCCGGGCTGATCGAGCGGGTGCGCGGCCAGCGGTTCCGGATGCACGACGCGGTGCGTGCGTACGCGGCGGCGCGCTCGGTGGCGGGCGAGCACGGGGACCACGGCGAGGAACGGGACGAGGAGCGGGACGAGGAACGGGCGCGGGCCGCGGCGGCGCACGAGCGGCTGATCCGCAATTACGCGCAGCTCGCGGACGCGGTGATCCGGATGGTCGACGGGAAGATGTCGACGCGGGCGAACCAGTTCGGGGGGCACGGTTTCACGTCGCTGGACGCGGCGCTGCGCTGGCTGGACGACGAGTCGAGCTTCATCACGGCGGCGCTGCGGCATTCGGAGGGGGTGGACCAGCAGGCGGTGCTCGATCTGCTGGGTGCGCTGTGCGACTTCTGTCTGCTGCGCGGGGATCTGTACCGGCTGGGTGAGATCGATGAGCTGACGCAGGCGGTGGCGGCGGGTCAGAACGGGCTGAAGGGGCAGCAGGGCCGGCTGGTGCGGTCGGTGCAGTGGCGTACGGGTATCGCGGCGCGCCAGCTGGGCGAGCTGGACAAGGCCCGCACCACGCTGACCTCGGTGGTGGACCAGTACATGGAGGCCGATCAGGAGGCTGCGGCGGCGATGGCCCTGGTCTCGCTCGGCATCACCTTGCACCACCAGGGCAATCTCCCGGAGGCGGCGGTCCGTCTCCGCGAGGCGCTGGTGCTGCAGGAGCCGCCGGAACTGGCGGGCGACCGGGCGTGGGGGCTGCACGCGCTGGCGGCGGTGGAGCGGGACCGGGCGCATCTGGGCGAGGCGGCGCGGCTGCTGGAGACCTCGCTGGCGCTGCACCGGGAGAGCGAGAGCGTGCACGGGGAGGCGTGGGCGCACTTCCAGCTGGGTCAGGTGCACCTGCGGTTCGGGGACGTGCAGCGGGCGGAGGTGGAGCTGCGGCTGGCCCTGGACCTGTACGGGAGTACCCGCGACGACCGTGGTGAGGCCTGGGCGCTGACGCAGCTGGGCCGGGCCCGGGTGGTCGACGGGGATCCGGGACCGGCGGCCGACGGGCTGCGCGAGGCGCTGGCCCGGCACCGGGAGGCGGAGGACGCGCGCGGCGAGGCGTGGACGCAGTACTACCTCGGGCAGGCGCTGGAGGTGGGCGGCGAGCGGGACGAGGCGGTACGGGAGCTGGAGCGGGCCCGGACGATGTTCTCTCGGATGCGGGACGTGTACGGGCTGGCGTACGCCCGCCACCATTCGGGGCGGGTGACGCGGGACCAGCGTGCGGCGCAGACGGGGAACCTGCGCAACTCCGGCTTCGCCCGTCAGCTGCTGGTGGACGCGCGGGCGGATTTCCGGCGGATCGGGCTGGCGCACGGTGAGGCGTGGACGTGTCTGGAGCTGGCGGTGATCGACGCGGGCAACGGCCGTCTGTCCCAGGCCCTGGGTCTGTGCGAGGAGGCGGTGCGGCTGTTCATCTCCTACGGGGACCGGCGCGGGGAGGACTGGGCGCGGTTCCTGCGGTGCACGATGCTGCCGTACGCGGTGCCGGCGGCGCCGGAGGAGGCGCGGGCGGAGCTGGGGCGGCTGGCGCAGGCGCCGCACCCGGCGCGGGACGGCCGGCTGGAGGACTGCCTGGAGACCTACGGGGTGATCCTGGGCCGGGGGGTGGATCCGGCGGAGGGCTGGCAGGCGTGGCGGCTCGGCCTGGTGCCGAACCTGCACTCGCGGGAGGTCATGGGGGTGCCGCGCGCCTGACGCGGCGGGCGGGGCGGTCACGGAGCCGGGGCCGGTCGGAGCGGTCACGGAGCCGCGGGGCCGGCCGGGGCGGGTCGCGGGGCCGGTCGGAGCGGTCACGGAGCCGCGGCGCCGGCCGGGGCGGGTCGCGGGGCCGGTGGCCGCTGGTCACGGGAGCCGGCCCGGTGGCCGGGCACGCGCCGAAGCCGCCGCCCCACGGGTTCCCGGCCGGGGCGGCGGTCGTGCAGAGGTCCTGCGGTGTCTTACGGGGCCTTACGGGGCCTTACGGGGCCCGGGTGCCGTCCGCGCCGGGCGCGGCCGGGGCCGCGGGGTCCGGGGCCTCCTGGAAGTTCACCCGGCCCATGTGGCGGCTCATCGACTTCATCAGGGCCCACACGCCGAGGGCGAGGGCCGCGAACACGATGAAGCCCAGGATGCCGGGCGTCACCTTGTTCTTGTCGAAGGTGTCACCCGCCAGCGGGAGGAGCTGGGTCAGTGCTGCCTGCGTAGCGCTCATAGCTACGCATTCTCCCGGATGCCCGCGAAGAGGTCCGACTCGGGGAGGGAAGTGTCGACGAACGACTTCGCCAGCTCGTACTCCTCGGTGGGCCAGACCTCCTTCTGGATGTCCATGGGGACGCGGAACCAGCCGCCGTCCGGGTCGATCTGGGTGGCGTGCGCGATGAGCGCCTTGTCCCGGATCTCGAAGAAGTCGGCGCAGGGCACGTGAGTGGTCAGGGTCCGCTCCTTGCGCTCGAACTCCTTCCACCGCTCCAGCCACTCCCCGTAGGGGGACTCCATGCCGCGCGCGAGCAGCGCCTCGTGGAGGGCGATGGTGCGCGGCTTGTTGAAGCCCTGGTTGTAGTAGAGCTTCTGCGGCTGGTAGGCCGGGCCGTACTCGGCCTCCGGGTACTTCTCGGTGTCGGCCGCGCTCTCGAAGGCCAGCATGGAGATCTTGTGGGTCATGATGTGGTCGGGGTGCGGGTAGCCCCCGTTCTCGTCGTAGGTGGTGACGACCTGCGGCTTGAAGGCGCGGATCTTCTTCACCAGCTCGCCGGCGGCCTCGTGGACGTCCGCGAGGGCGAAGCAGCCCTCGGGCAGCGGGGGCAGCGGGTCGCCCTCGGGGAGGCCGGAGTCCACGTAGCCGAGCCATTCCTGCTCGATGCCGAGGATGTCGCGCGCCTCGTCCATCTCCTTGGCGCGGACCTCGTGGATGTTGTCCTCGATGTACTTGTCGCCCTGGAGCTTGGGGTTCAGGATCGAGCCGCGCTCGCCACCGGTGCAGGTGACGACCAGCACGGGGACCCCCTCGGACACGTACTTGGCCATGGTGGCCGCGCCCTTGCTCGACTCGTCGTCGGGGTGGGCGTGGACGGCCATCAGTCGAAGCTGCTCGGTCAAAACAGGATCCTCTGCGATTCGGCGCGACACTCAGCTCCTATAGTGACCGAACTGGGGGGCGGAAAATTCCAGGGGTGACCAAGCCGTCCCCGGCGAGAGGAACGATCATGAGCGCGGTGCGCGAGGGACTGCCCGAGGGCCGGTACGGCCGGTCGGCGGACGAGCGTGCGGACCGGAAGCTCAAGATCATCGGATCGGTGCTCGGCGCCGTGCTGCTGGGTGTGGTCGGCTGGATCGGCTGGGACTACGTCGCGGGACAGAGCGTGAGCGCCGAAGTGATCAAGTTCCAGGTGATTTCGGACACCGAGGTGAAGGTGCACCTGGAGGTCCGCAAGGAGGCCTCGGTCACCGGGGTCTGCTCCCTGAGCTCCCAGGACGAGGCGCACGGCGAGGTGGGCCGCGCCGACTTCACCTTCGCCCAGTCCGCGTCGCGCGTGGACGAGGTCGTCACCCTGAAGACCACCAGCCGGGCCACGATGGTCGAGCTGGTCGGCTGCCAGCCGGCGGATTCCGACCGCTAGCCGGCGGCTTCGCCCGCTGGGCCCCGAAGAGGATTGAAGACGCGCCCCACGAGGCAATGAGCCTCTGGGGTCCTCCCCCTTTTCTTCCCGAATTGTTAGGCTCGTGGTTTCGTCCGCCGCTGGCGGCCAGTAGTCCCCTGTACCGACGAGGAGCACCCGTGACCCAGACGAGCGAAAGCGTCACCTGGCTGACCCAGGCGGCGTACGACCAGCTGAAGGCGGAGCTGGACTACCTCTCTGGTCCTGCCCGCACGGAGATCGCCACGAAGATCGCAGCCGCCCGCGAGGAGGGCGACCTGCGTGAGAACGGCGGTTACCACGCGGCCAAGGAGGAGCAGGGCAAGCAGGAGCTCCGGGTCCGCCAGCTCACGCAGCTCCTGGAGAACGCCAAGGTCGGGACCGCGCCCGCGTCCGACGGCGTGGTGGCCCCCGGCACGCTCGTCAAGATCGCCTTCGACGGCGACGAGGACGACACCATGGAGTTCCTGCTGGCCTCGCGTGAGTACGCGTCCTCGGACTTCGAGACGTACTCCCCCCAGTCCCCGCTGGGCAGCGGTGTGCTGGGCAAGGCGATCGGCGAGGACGCCGAGTACGAGCTGCCGAACGGCAAGAAGGCCTCGGTCAAGATCCTGGACGTCAAGCCCTTTACCGGCTGATCACCCTCGGTCACCTTTTCCTTCCTGACCGGTGGGCCCGGTCGGACCGGAAGGCCCGAGACGCCCCGAACGCCCCGTACGACCTGTACGGACCTGTACGACCCGTACGCGGATGCCCGGCCGGGCCCACCCCGGCCGGGCATCCGCGTTTCCCGAGACGATCCGGGACGTCAACCGTCCGCACCGCGGTACTTGCGGACCGCGAGCGTGCGGAAGAGCAGGACGATCAGGACCGACCAGATCAGCGAGGCCCAGATCGGGTGGACCATCGGCCAGGCGTCGGACCGGGAGACGCCCGGGTTGCCGAAGAGTTCGCGGCAGGCCTGGACCGTGGCGCTGAACGGGTTCCACTCGGCGATGGGCTGGAGCCAGCTCGCCATGTTCTCGGTGGGGACGAAGGCGTTGGAGATGAACGTGACGGGGAACAGCCAGATCAGTCCGCCCGAGGTGGCCGCCTCCGGGGTGCGGACCGACAGGCCGATCAGCGCGCCGATCCAGGAGAAGGCGTAGCCGAGCAGGAGCAGCAGGGCGAAGCCGGCCAGGGCCTTGGGGACGCCCTCGTGGATGCGCCAGCCGACGAGGAGCGCGACGATCGCCAGCACCACCATGGTCAGTGCGGTCTGCATCAGGTCCGCCAGGGTGCGGCCGGTCAGGACCGCGCCGCGGGCCATGGGCAGGGAGCGGAAGCGGTCGATCAGGCCCTTGTGCATGTCGTCGGCGATGCCCGCGCCGGCGCCCGCGGTGGCGAAGGTGACGGTCTGGGCGAAGATGCCCGCCATCAGGAACTCGCGGTAGGCGCTGGCGCTGGTGGAGCCGCCGATCACCATCGAGCCGCCGAAGACGTAGCTGAAGAGCACCACGAACATGATCGGCTGGATCAGCCCGAAGACGACCATCTCGGGGATCCGGGTGAGGCGGATGACGTTCCGCCGGGCGATCACCAGGGAGTCGCTCAGGCCGCTCACTTGGCCGCCTCCTTCCGGGCCGGCTTGCGGCCCTTGGTCCCGGGGCCGGCCGGCGCGTCGTCGGCGCGCTCCTCCGCCGCCCGTTCGGCCGCGTGTCCGGTCAGGGAGATGAACACGTCGTCGAGGGTGGGGCGGCGCAGGCCGATGTCGTCGATCTCGATGCCGCGGCCGTCCAGCTCGCGGATGACCTCGGCGAGCAGCTTGGCGCCGCCCGACACGGGCACGGTCAGCTTGCGGGTGTGGTCCTCGACCGTGGTCTCGCCCTTGCCGAAGCCGGCGAGCACCTCGCGTGCGGTGGCGATGTGGTCGCGCTCGTGGACGACGACCTCGACGCGCTCGCCGCCCGTGCGGGCCTTGAGCTGGTCGGAGGTGCCGCGGGCGATGACCTTGCCGTGGTCGACCACGCAGATGTCGTGCGCGAGGTGGTCGGCCTCCTCCAGGTACTGGGTGGTGAGGAGGAGGGTGGTGCCGCCGGCGACCAGTTCCTGGATGATCCCCCACAGCTGCTGGCGGTTGCGGGGGTCGAGTCCGGTGGTCGGCTCGTCCATGAACATCACGGGCGGGCTGACGACGAGGGCGGCCGCGAGGTCCAGGCGCCGGCGCATGCCGCCGGAGTACGTCTTGGCCGTGCGGTCGGCGGCGTCGCCGAGGTTGAAGCGTTCGAGGAGTTCGGCGGCCCGGGCCTTCGCCGCCCTGGCCTTCATCTGGTAGAGCTGGCCGACCATCTGGAGGTTCTCGCGGCCGGTCAGGTACTCGTCGACGGCCGCGAACTGGCCGGACAGGCCGATGGAGCGCCGGACTTCGTCGGGGTGCTTGAGTACGTCGATGCCGGCGACGACGGCCTTGCCGCTGTCGGGCCGGAGCAGGGTGGTCAGGACGCGTACGGTCGTGGTCTTGCCCGCGCCGTTCGGGCCGAGCAGACCCAGGACGGTGCCTTCGGGGACATCGAGGTCCACGCCGTCCAGAGCCCGTACATCGCCGAAGGTCTTGACCAGACCTTCGGCGTAGATAGCGCCTGGCATATGGATTCTCCCAGTGAATTGGGCCAGTAGAATCGGGATATTCAGGGCATTTCTACGCAAATCCTATGGGCGGCGGGCAGGTCCTGCTCGGCCGAACGGGGGAATGTCCGCAGCCGGGGGCGTGCCCCCTAGCTCATCACCTTGTATCCCGCGCCGTGCAGGGAACGCGCGACTTCCGCGCAGTGCTCCGGGCCCTTCGTCTCCAGGTGCAGCTCCACCTCCACCTCCGTGAGTCCCAGCCGCGGGTCCGTCCGCACGTGACTCACGTCCAACACGTTCGCATCCACCACTGACAACACCGCCAGGAGTCCGGCGAGGGCCCCCGGACGGTCGGCCACGCGCAGCCGCAGCGACAGGTACCGGCCCGCCGCCGCCATGCCGTGGCGCAGGATCCGCTGGAGCAGCAGCGGGTCGACGTTCCCGCCGGACAGGACGGCCACCACCGGGCCGCCTCCGTACAGTTCGGGCTCGCTGAGCAGGGCCGCGACCGTACTGCACCCCGCCGGTTCGACCACCAGCTTGGCCCGCTCCAGGCACAGCAGGAGGGCGCTGGAGAGGGCGTCCTCCGAGACCGTACGCACGTCGTCGAGGAGCTCGCCAATGATTTTGAAGGGGACGTCGCCGGGGCGGCCGACCTTGATTCCGTCGGCCATCGTGTTCGGGTCGTCGATCGATACGGGGTGCCCGACCTTGAGCGAGGGCGGGTACGCGGCCGCGCCCGCCGCCTGCACCCCGATGATCCGTACGTCCGGCCGCAGCGCCTTCACCGCGACCGCGACGCCGGCCGCGAGTCCGCCGCCGCCGATCCCGACGAGGATGGTCCGCACCTCCGGGCACTGTTCCAGGATCTCCAGGCCGACCGTGCCCTGGCCGGCGATGATGTCGCGGTGGTCGAAGGGGTGGATGAACACCGCGCCGGTGCGGTCCGCGTAGTCCTGGGCGGCCGCGAGCGTCTCGTCGACGACCTGCCCGTGCATGCGCACCTCGGCGCCGTACTCCTGGGTCGCGGCCACCTTCGGCAGCGGTGCCCCGACCGGCATGAACACGGTGGAGCGGACCCCGAGGAGGGAGGAGGCCAGCGCCACGCCCTGCGCGTGGTTGCCGGCGCTGGCGGCGACGACACCGGCGGCCCGCTGCTCGGGACGCAGGCCCGCGATGCGGACGTAGGCGCCGCGGAGCTTGAAGGAGCCGGTGCGCTGGAGGTTCTCGCACTTGAGGTGGACCGGGGAGCCGGTGAGCGAGGAGAGGTGCCGGCTGCCCTCCATCGCGGTGACCCGGGAGACTCCGGAGAGCATCTTCTGGGCCCCCCGGATGTCGTCGAGGATGACCTGCGGAACGGGCTGGGGCACGCGGTAGTTCATGCCGCCAGTCTCGCAGCCCGGGCGGGGCCGGGCTCGGGGCTGCGGGAGGGGCTGCTGGAGGGGCGGGCTCGGGGCGCCGGGAGGGGCTGCGGGAGGGGCTGCGGGAGGGGCGATATCTCGCCATCCGGGACAGCCTCGGGGCGGGGGCCCGAACCGGCCGTATCAGTTCTCGTACGAGGCGTACGAGCCGCCGCACGGCCGCGTACTCTGTCCCCCAACCTTGTCGGACCCACGCGAAGAGAGCCCACGGCCATGCCTTCCACCCCGGCCAATTCCGATCTGCCCGCGGCGCCCGACGCGCCCGCCGGAGCCGGTCTCCTCGACGCGCTCCAGCACCAGGTGGCGGTCTTCGCGCGCCGGGCCGAGCAGACCCGTCTGGGCGGTGTGGGCCAGGCCCGCAATTCGATGGACCGCGCCGCCTACCTGCTGCTGAACCGGCTCGACCTGGAGGGCCCGATGGGCGTCAAGGCGCTCGCCGGCGGCATGGGGATCGACTCCTCCACCGTGACCCGGCAGGTCGCGCCGCTGGTCGACAGCGGCCTGGTCAAGCGGACCTCGCACCCCGAGGACGGGCGGGCCGTGGTGCTCGCGCTGTCCCCGCGGGGCCTGGCCCGGCTGGAGGAGGTCCGCTCCTCCCGGCGCGAGCTGATGGCCCGCGTGACGGAGGGCTGGAGCGAGGGCGAGCGCGAGTCCTTCACGGGGCTGCTCACGCGCTTCAACCTGTCGCTGTCGGAGCTGATGGCGGCCGTGGCCGAAGCCGGTCCCGCCTCCTGAGCGGAGTCCGTCCGTCCTCTTGACCTGGCCCGCCCCGCTGCCCGCACTATGTGGACTATGCGGGTGGTTGATCAACAGGCTGGCTCCTACGCGGAGTTCGAGGCCTTCGTCGCGGGCGCGGCGGGGCGGCTCCTGTATGTCGCGGTGCTGCTCACCGGTGAACCGGATGCGGCCCGCCGGCTGCTGGCGGGCGCGCTGGCCCGTACGTACGCGCACTGGCAGCGCCTGCGCGCGGACGATCCGTACGACTTCACCCGCCAGGAGCTGTGCGCGGCCTTCGCCCGGACCGGGTGGCGCCACCACGGGGACACCGGGCTGCTCGCACGGCTGAGTCCGCAGGAGCGGCTCGTCCTCGTCCTGCGGCTCTACGAAGGGGTCGCGGAGGAGGTCACGGCGGCGCAGCTGGGGCTGCCGGTCGAGCGGGTACGGGTGCTGTGCAATCGGGCCGTGGCCGCGCTGCGATCGCGGGAGGCGGCGTGAGCGGGGTCCCGGACCGGAAGGAAGCCCAGGTCAGGCAGCTCCTGGAGGGCCCGTACCCGACCGTGCCGGCGGGGCTGGCGGCGGGCGCGGCGGCCCGGGGCGACCGTCTCCTGCGGCGTCGCAGGGCGCTGCGCAGGTTCGGCTGGGCGGTGCTCTTCGCCGCGGCGGTGGCCTTCACGGTCTGGGCCTCGCTGACCCGCCCCTGGGCCGCCCCGCCGAGCGGGGTCTCCCCGCCGCTGCAGGGCTGGTAACCCGCCGAGCCACGTTCTGCCCCGTCGGCGGCCACGCTCAGCCCTGCCGGCGCCACTTCTGCCCTGCCGGCGGCTACGCTCAGCCCTGCCGGCGCCACTTCTGCCCTGCCGGCGGCCACGCTCAGCCCTGCCGGCGCCACCTTCAGCTCCGGCGGCGCAGTTGCAGCCTCGCCGGGCCACCTTCAGCCTCGCCGGCGTTTGAGGCGCGGGTCCGGGCGGAGCCCGGTGCCCGGCGGAGCCGGGTTTCGGGGGGGGGGGGGGGGGGGGGGGGGGGGGGGGGGGGGGGGGGGGGGGGGGGGGGCG
>NZ_JBICZI010000009.1:136655-191729 GCF_043201855.1 Streptomyces sp. NPDC048257 | reverse complement strand
CGCCCGGCCGGCCGCCCCCCCCCCCCCCCCCCGGGCGGCGGGGGGGGGGGGGGCCCCCCCCCCCCCCCCCCCCCCCCCCCCCCCCGGCGAGGCTGATACGGCCCGGCGCAGCCGGAATGGGCGGGAGGGGCCGGGCCCCGGCGGGGGCGGGTGGGGCCCGGCGGGGGGGTCAGCCCAGGGCCTGGGTCAGGTCCGCGAGGAGGTCATCGCCGTTCTCGATGCCCACCGACAGGCGGATGAGGTCCGCCGGGACCTCCAGGGCCGAGCCGGCCACCGACGCGTGCGTCATGCGGCCCGGGTGCTCGATCAGGGACTCGACGCCGCCCAGGGACTCGGCCAGGGTGAAGATCTTGGTGCGGCCGCAGACCGCGACCGCCTCTTCCTCGCCGCCGGCGACCTGGAAGGAGATCATGCCGCCGAAGTTGCGCATCTGCTTGGCCGCGACCTCGTGCCCCGGGTGCTCGGCCAGGCCCGGGTAGAGGACCTTGGTGACCTTCGGGTGGCGCGCGAGCATCTCGACGATCTTGCCCGCGTTCTCCGCGTGCCGGTCCATGCGCACGGCCAGGGTCTTGATGCCCCGCAGCACGATCCAGGAGTCGAACGGCCCGGCCACCGCGCCCATCGCGTTCTGGTGGTAGGCCAGCTCCTCGCCCAGCGCCGCGTCCGCGGTGACCAGTGCGCCGCCGACCACGTCGGAGTGCCCGCCCATGTACTTGGTCAGCGAGTGCACGACCACGTCCGCGCCGAGCGCGAGGGGCTGCTGGAGGTAGGGCGAGGCGAAGGTGTTGTCCACGACCAGCTTGGCGCCGGCCGTCCGCGCGATGTCGGCGACGACGGCGATGTCGGTGATGCCGAGCAGCGGGTTGGAGGGGGTCTCGACCCAGATGACCTTCGTCTTCGGGGTGAGGGCCGCCCGTACCGACTCGGGGTCGGAGGTGTCGGCCACCGACCACTCGACGCCCCAGCGGGAGACGACCTTCGCGAAGAGGCGGAAGGTGCCGCCGTACGCGTCGTTCGGGATGACCACGTGGTCGCCCGGCGCGAGCAGCGTACGCAGCAGGCAGTCCTCGGCGGCGAGCCCGGACGCGAAGGCGAGGCCGCGACGGCCGCCCTCCAGGGCCGCGAGGTTCTCCTCCAGCGCGGTACGGGTCGGGTTGGCGCTGCGGCTGTACTCGTAGCCGCCGCGGAGTCCTCCGACACCGTCCTGCTTGTAGGTGGAAACCTGGTAGATCGGGGGTACGACCGCGCCGGTCTGCGGGTCCGCCGTGTTGCCCGCGTGGATCGCGCGGGTCTCGAAGCTCTGGTGCTCGTGGCTGTCGTCGCTCATGGTCCGATGCTATGCCCGCCCGGGACCCGCACCCCTATTGGCCCGCTCCCCCCTCGGTCTGGTTCGCTGGAGGCATGGAGATTCTGTGGTTGGTGTTCGCGATGGTCATGATCGCGTTCATTCTCGGTCCGTACATCCGGCGTCGGCGCGGGGGTATCCGCCTGGTCGCGCCGGGCAGCCCCGATGCCGCCGACCCGGAGAACTACGGATTCGCCCGGCAGGAGGAGCTCGACGTCCGGGTCCCCGGTCCCGACCAGGACCTGATGGACGCCCTCGACAACGTGCAGCGCACCGGGCAGTGGCAGGCGGCCTCGCAGCTGCTCGCCGGGACCCCGCGGGAGGGCGAGCGGCGCTGGCAGCGGGTACAGGCCTTCGGCGGTGCGGCGGCCCTGGACCTGGCGGCGCAGCCCGGGGTGGGCGCCCAGTGGCTGAAGGCGTGGCGGCTGGAGGCTGAGAAGGACCCGGGCGGCGCGCAGGTCCACGCGGAGCTGCTGGTGCAGCAGGCGTGGCGGCAGTCGGGCGGGGTCGGCTCCGATGACCACCGGATCATCCTGGAGGAGGCGCGGGAGGCGTGCCGCAAGGCCGCGCTGCTGGCGCCGGGGGACCCGGTCCCGTACATCACGGAGCTGGCGGTCGCGCGGGGACTGGCCTACCCGGAGGCGGAGTTCGACGAGCTGTGGGCGAAGGTCATCGACCGGGCCCCGGAGCACATGGGCGCCCATCTCGCCGCGCTGCACTACTGGGGCGCGCAGTGGCACGGCTCGCGGGAGAAGGCCGACGCCTTCGCGCACGCGGCCGCGGCGCGCGCCCCGCAGGGCTCGCTGCTGGCGGCCCTGCCGATGTTCGCGCTGCGCGAGAACCAGCCCGACATCGTGCTGAGCCCGAGCTTCTACCGGAGCGCGGTCGTCACGCGGGCGGTGGAGGGCGCGCTGTACACGGTGCACACGGCGCGGCAGGACGACCCGGTGCTGGCGCACGTGCGGCACCTGCTGATGATGTTCCTGGTCTGCATGGAGCGGTGGGCGGAGGCGATGGAGCAGGTGCGGCACGTGGACGGGTACGTGGGCGCGCTGCCGTGGTCGGAGGCGGAGGACCCGGCGGCGGTGTACGCCGTGTACCGGGCGATGGCGGTGGCGGGGTACGAGGCGAACGGCGGGTCGCCGGCGACCCTGCCGCGGTAGCCCTCCGGGCGGGTCGGCGGATCCCGGGCCTTGCCCTTGTGCCTGGCGGCGGCCCTGCCCTTGGCCCGGCGGCGGCCCTGCCCGGCCCGGCGGCGGCGCGGCGGCGCGGGGTGGGGTGGGGTCCCTCCGGGACGTCTCCTCGGCTCGCGAACCCTGAGCCGGACCGGTCCGGCGGGCGGCGGTGGGTTCGCTCGACCTGCGGGGACGTCCCCGAGCGCCCCCACCCCGCAGCGCACTGCCCACCGCCGCCAGCGGTTCGCCCCGCCTGCCGGGACGCCGCACAGTGCCCCACCCCGCCTGTGGGCGGGGATCCATGGAGAATAAGGTTGCTGTAAGTAATCACAGGCCGCATGATGCGGCGGTGGCCGTGGCCTTCTGCCCTGCCACCCACTCTTTTCGTTCCCGTGGGGGGATCTGTCCATATGGGCGCTTCACTGCGCGCCTTGCGCGCTCTCGTCCTGCTCGCCGGCTTCTATCTGCTCGGCGTGTTCCTGCTGGCCGCCCTCGGTGGAATCGACTACGCCCTCGTCACCCACCTGCACGGCCCGGTCGTGGCGAAGCTGCTCCTCGTCTCCGTCGTCCTCACCGTCCCGATCGTGCGCGGCCTGTTCATGCTGCGCACCCCCAGGGGCGATGCCCCGGCCGGTGTCGCCGTCAGCGAGGCGCAGGAGCCCGAGCTGTGGCGGGCCGTGCGCGACGTCGCGCAGCAGGTCGGCACCCGCGCCCCCGACGAGATCGTGCTGATCGACGAGGTGAACGCGGCCGTCGCCGAGGACGCCAGGCTGCTGGGTCTGCGGCCCGGCACCCGCCGCCTGTACCTCGGCCTGCCGCTGATGACGGGCCTGGACGAGATGCAGCTGCGCGCCGTCCTCGCCCACGAGATGGGCCACTACGCGAACTTCGACACCCGCCTCACCCCGCTGATCGCCCGCGGTCGCGCCCAGCTGATCCGTACCATCGGCTACTTCCACGAGCGTGCCGACAAGAAGGTCGCCAAGGAGCGCGCGAAGCAGGAGCGCAAGGACGAGAAGCGGATCGCCAAGGGCAAGAAGGCCAAGGGCGTCGACACCGCGGGCGAGGGTGCGATGTACCGCGCCATGGCCAAGATCTACATCGCGTACGGCAACTTCTACATGCGCGCCACCCGCTCCACCTCCCGCCGCCAGGAGCTCGCCGCCGACCTCGCCTCGGTCCGCGTCGCCGGACGTGACTCCGCCGCCTCCGCGCTGCGCGAGCTGAACGCCCTCGACTCGGCGCACGACTTCTACATGAGCTCGTACGCCACCCTCGGCGTCGGCGCCGGTCTGCTGCCCCGCCCCGGTGAGGTCTTCGGCGGTCTGCGCCGGCTCCTGGACGCGCGGTCGGCCGATCTGGAGGAGCTGCGCCGGGAACTGTCGACCGAGCCCACCTCCCCCTACGACTCCCACCCCGCGCTCGCCGAGCGCGTGGCCCGCATCGAGGCGCTGCCCGACGACGGCCGTGGTGGGCGGGCCGCCCGCCCGGCCCTGGAGCTGCTGGCCGACGCCGGCGCGGCGCTGGCCGCGCTGGAGCAGGTCGTCCTCACTCCGGAGGCGCTCGCGCTCCAGCGGGTCGACTGGGACGAACTCGTCCACCGGTCCATGACCCTGTACGTCGGCCAGGGCGCGGAGGACATCCGTGAGGCCCTCGCCGCCGAGGGCGCGGGCCCCGGGCTCGAAGCGCTGCTCGACGCGATCGACGCCGACCCGGCCGTGCGCTGGCGCATCGCCGACCGTTTCCCGAAGTCCGAGGAGGCGGCGGCCGCGACCGGCCGCACGGCCCGCGAGTTCGCCCGCCCGGTCGTCCGGCGCGCCCTGAACCAGCTGGTCACCGTCGAGCTGACGGAGCGCGGCGCCGCCCGCTGGCAGCTGTCCTGGTCCGACTCGGCCGCCCTGCGCTACACGGCCGACGGCTTCGAGGACCGGCTGGGCCCGGTCCTGGACGCGGCCGTCGCCGACCAGCCCGACACCGAATCCCTGCGAAAGCTGGTGCTTGCCCCGTGATCGGCCTCTACATCCTGGGCGCCGTGCTGCTGTTCGGCGCGTTCAAGTTCCTGCGCGGCGCCTACTACATCCGCAAGGCGAAGGCCCTCGAGGCCGAGATCGGGACCCTGAACGCCGGTACCGATGCCGTCAAGGCCGAGCAGAAGGCCGAGAAGGCGGCGAAGGTCGTCGCCCTGGGCTTCGTGGCGGAGGCCGACCTCGACACCGAGAACCCCGCTCCGGTGCCGCCGGAGCGGACGGCCGCCCTGGAGGCCGTCCGGTCGGGCGACTGGGAGGCGGGCGCCGCCTACATCGAGGCGGCCGGCAAGGACTGGCAGGAGCGGATGGAGCGGGTCCGCCCGCTGGCCGAGGCGGCCGCCGAGGACGACGCGTGGCTGCTGGCCTGGCGCGCGGCCCGGCCCGAGGACCCGACGGCCGCCCTGGTCGACGCCGACACCGCGATCATGGTGGCGTGGAACGTACGCGGTGGGCAGTCGGGCAGCCGCACCACGCAGGAGCAGTTCCGGCTCTTCCGCGAACTGCTGGTCAAGGCGCAGGAGGTCGCGCACGAGGCCCAGCGCCTCGCCGACCCGGCCGACCCGACCCCGTACATCGTGGAGCAGCCCATCGGGCAGGGCCTGGGCTACTCGCACGAGCGGTACCTAGAGCTGTGGGCGCAGGTCGTCGAGCGCGACCCGAAGGTCCTGTGGTCGCACATCAGCGGCCTGCAGTACTGGTGCCGGAAGTGGCGCGGCTCGCACGAGCTGGCGCTCGCCTTCGCGCGGGAGTCGGCGGCCGCCGGACGTCCCGGTGACCTGCTGTCGCTGCTGCCGCTGATCGCGTACTTCGAGCAGGAGACGCACGAGGACGACCTGACGGCCGAGACGTTCTTCAAGGAGCCGGAGATCGTCGCAGCGGTGGACGCGGCGCTGCTGGACCTGGCTGCGGCCGGGGACGACCACCCGGGGACGGCGCGCATCCGGCACCTGCTGGCGTACCTGCTGTTCTGGCAGGACCGCGACGAGCAGGCGGTCGAGCAGTTCCGTCACATCGACGGGTACATCGGCTGCCTGCCGTGGTCCTACGCGGGATCGCCGAAGGGCCGGTACCTGTACGCCCGTGACTGGGCGGTGGGCGTGAGCACGCCGGGCTTCTGACGGATGCGGCGGCGGAGGGCGGGTCGGGGAATCCCGGCCCGCCCTCCGCACGTTGTCACTGCCACAAGGAGGGAATCCATGTTCTCGTACCGCCGTACGCCCGAGCTCCCCACCCGCGAGGAGGCCCTGACGGGCCGCACGGAGCCGCTGTTCGCCGTGCCCGACCGGCACACCGTGCTGGGCAACCCGCTGTCCGGCCCCTACTCCGCGCACCTCGAGGTGGCCGACTTCGGCCTGGGCTGCTTCTGGGGCGCCGAGCGCAAGTTCTGGCAGACCCCCGGGGTGTGGACCACGCTGGCCGGCTACCAGGGCGGCTTCACCGAGAATCCGACCTACGAGGAGGTCTGCTCGGGCCTGACCGGGCACACCGAGGTCGTGCGGGTGGTCTTCGACCCGTCCCAGGTGTCCTACGCGGCGCTCCTGAAGCTGTTCTGGGAGTCCCACGACCCCACCCAGGGCTTCCGCCAGGGCAACGACGTGGGCACCCAGTACCGCTCTGCGGCCTACACCCACTCCCCCGCCCAGCAGGCGACGGCGGAGGCCTCCCGCACCGCCTACCAGCAGGTCCTGGCCTCCTCGGGCTACGGCCCAATCACCACGGCGGTCCTCCCGGCGGCCGAGCGCCCCTTCTGGCCCGCTGAGGCACACCACCAGCAGTACCTGGACAAGAACCCGGGCGGCTACTGCGGCATCGGCGGCACGGGCGTCTCCTGCCCGATCGGCGTGGCGAAGGCCCCCGGGGCTTGAGCGTCCCGCTCGCCGATCCCGCGCACGAGCGGCTGACCCGTTTCTGGCGGGAGCACCGGCCGCCGGGCCCGCTGCTCCCGCACGACCACTCTGGACGAAGCCGACGACCCGAACCGGATGCGCGAGCGGCACTCGGGATGGCTGTCCGCGCACCCGTCGGGGTACTGAAGGCCGCCCCGGATCAGGTGAGCGTCACGTAGGGGCGGGCCCAGGAAGTGTGGTCGAAGGAGGAGCGGGCGTTCGCGTCCTCGACCAGCACGTGGAGGAGGCGGACGCCGCTCACGTCGAGGTCGATCGCGGTCGGG
The DNA here is from genome assembly GCF_043201855.1 of Streptomyces sp. NPDC048257. Classification (NCBI taxonomy): domain Bacteria; kingdom Bacillati; phylum Actinomycetota; class Actinomycetes; order Kitasatosporales; family Streptomycetaceae; genus Streptomyces; species Streptomyces sp. NPDC048257. The sequence goes on along the minus strand of NZ_JBICZI010000009.1, from coordinate 185,012 downwards.
CCGCCGGCTCCGGTCAGGGTGGCCGTGGTCAGCAGCGTCCGGCCGTCGGCCCGGACGACGGCGCGGGTGGCGCCGGCCGGCGACTGGTGCGTGGAGAAGTCGTCGATGCCGACGAGGGCGGTGAACCGGGACGCGCGGCCGCCCAGGTGGCAGACGATCTCCGAGGGGGCGTGGACGCCGAGGCCCTTGGGGCACGTCACACCGCCGAAGGCGATCGGGGTGCCGTCGCCCGCCCCCTGCTTGCCGTTGGAGCGGTCGATCTCCACCGGGCCCCAGCCGTTGGTGGCCGGGACCCACGGGAGGTCGCTGAGGTGGCTGTCCTTCGTGGGCGGCGCCGGGAGCGGGGTGAACCGCGTCGGCGCCGTGAAGCGGAACGGTGAGGACGTGCTCGCCTGCGGTGTGAGCAGGGCCGGGGCCGTGGTCGGCGCGCTCACCCTCCAGGTGGTGGTCAGGGCCCGGCCGGGGGCGAGGGAGGCCGCGGCCGTGGGGCCGGTGGGCGTGGCCGTCCAGCCGGGCGGGAGCGGGAGGGTGACGCGTACCTCGGGCCAGGCGCGGGCCGTGCCGTTCGACAGCGTCGTGGTGAGCGTCGAGGCCGGCGCGTCGGCGACCGCCGTCAGTCCCCACGCGCGGCGCGCGTACGTGTCCGCCCACGAGGCCCGCAGCATGGCCGCCGGGGCCATGCACGCGGCATGCAGAACGTGTGACACCCGCAGCCGGCCTCCGGCGCTCCGACGGCCCGACGGCCCGGCGCTCCGGCGCTCCGGCGCTCCGGGTCAGATCGTCGACGCGTCGATCACGAAGCGGTAGCGCACGTCGCTCGCCAGCACCCGCTCGTACGCCTCGTTGATCCGGTCGGCACCGATGAGCTCGATCTCCGCGCCCAGCCCGTGCTCGGCGCAGAAGTCCAGCATCTCCTGGGTCTCGGCGATCCCGCCGATCATCGAACCGGCGAGGGTCCTGCGGCCGTTGATGACGGAGAAGAGGTTGAGCGCGACCGGCTCCTCCGGGGCGCCGACGTTCACCAGCGCGCCGTCGACCTTCAGCAGGCCCAGGTACGCGTCCAGGCCGAGCGGCGCCGAGACGGTGGAAAGGATCAGGTCGAAGCGGCCGGCCAGTTCCTCGAAGGTGGCCTTGTCGGCGGTGGCGTAGAAGTGGGAGGCGCCCAGCTTCAGGCCGTCCTCCTTCTTGCGGAGGGTCTGCGACAGGACGGTGACCTCCGCGCCGAGCGCGTGCGCGATCTTCACGCCGATGTGGCCGAGGCCGCCGAGGCCGACGACCGCGACCTTCTTGCCGGGGCCCGCCTGCCAGTGCTTGAGCGGGGAGTAGAGGGTGATGCCAGCGCACAGCAGCGGGGCGGCGACGTCGAGGGCGAGGCCGTCGGGGATGCGGACGGTGTACTTCTCGTCGACGACGAGGTGGGTGGAGTAACCGCCGTACGTGGGCTCACCGTTGCGGTCGAGGGCGTTGTACGTGCCGGTCATGCCCTCGGCGCAGTACTGCTCCTGACCGCGCAGGCAGTACTCGCACACGCGGCAGGAGTCGACGAAGCAGCCGACGCCCACCCGGTCCCCGACGGAGAACCCGGTGACGGCCGCGCCGACCTCGGAGACGACACCGGCGATCTCGTGGCCGGGGACCATCGGGTAGATGCCCTCGCCCCAGCCGTCGCGCGCCTGGTGGATGTCGGAGTGGCAGATGCCCGAGTACTTGATGTCGATGAGCACGTCGTGGTCGCCGACGGGGCGGCGCGTGATGGTGGTGCGCTCCAGCGGGGCCTTGGCGGCGGGGGCTGCGTACGCGGCGACCCGGGTGCCCTGGGCGGGCTGGGGGGCCTGGGCGGGCTGAGTGGTCTGGGTGACGGACATCGGGGTGGGTGCTCCTCGAACGGTGAACTGCGTCTGGTGTGGCCCCCACGTTGCCGGTTCGTACGGGATCCGGCCATCCCCCTGTCCTGCCTACGACCGGTGAACCTACCCCTGACGGGGTCAGGCTCACGCCTGCTCCGCGGTGCGCCGCCCGGGGATACTGGCGGGATGGACCAGCTTGATCAGCGAGCCTGCCTCGGAGAGTTCCTCCGTTCCCGCCGTGCGCGGCTGCGCCCCGAGGACGTGGGCCTGCCGGACCACGGGCGCCGCCGGCGCGTGCCCGGGCTGCGCCGTGAGGAGCTGGCGCAGTTGGCGGGGGTGTCGGTCGCGTACTACACGCGGCTGGAGCAGCGCGACGGGCACAACGTGTCGGTGGAGGTCCTGGACGCGCTCGCGCGGGCCCTGCGGCTGGACGGGACCGAGCGGGCGCACCTGATGGACCTGGCGCGGCCGAAGGCGCACCGGCGCCGCCAGAGCCGGCGCCCGCAGCAGGTGCGTCCGGAGCTGCGCACGCTGATGGACGCGATGTGCGGGGTACCGGCGTACCTCGTGGGGCACCGCCAGGACGTCATCGGCTGGAACCGGCTGGCGGCCGCGGTCTTCGGGGACTTCGGGGCGCTGCCGGCCGCCGAGCGGAACCTGGTGCGGCTGGTGTTCCTGGATCCGGCGACGGCGGAGCTGTACGGGGAGTGGGAGTGCCGGGCGTGCGAGGTGGTGAGCAATCTCCGGGTGTACGCGGGTCAGCACCCGGACGACGAGCGGCTGTCGGCGCTGGTCGGGGAGCTGTCGGTGAAGAACGAGGAGTTCCGGCGGCTGTGGGCGGCGCACACGGTGGCGGACAAGACGCACGGGGAGAAGCTGCTGCGGCACCCCCTCGTGGGGGAGATGCGGCTGTCGTTCGAGACGCTGACGCTCCCGGACGACCCGGCGCAGTCCCTGGTCACCTTCCACGCGGTCCCCGGCTCGCCGTCGGCGGACGCCCTGCGTCTGCTCTCGGCGTGGTCGGCCCCGTCGGCCCCACCGGCCCCGTCCGCACCTGCGAAGGAGGCCGGGGCCGACCGGCATTCGACGGCTACAGGCTGAGCTGGAAGTACGCCGCGGGGCGGTCGAGGCGGTAGCCGAGGCGCTCGTTGACCGCCCGCATCGCGGTGTTCTCGTCGGCCACCGTGGTGGCGATCCGGCGCAGGCCCGGGTACCGGCCGCGGGCCCGTTCCAGCATGTGCAGCTTGACCGAGCGGCCCAGGCCCTGGCCCCGGTGGGCGGGGGCGACCACGGTGTCGTACTGGAGGGCGCGCGGGCCGGCCGGGTCGGGCAGGACCAGTTCCGTATACGCGGCCACCTCGCCCTGCGCGGTCACCGCGGCGACCGTGGTGATCTCGCCGCCGCGGTCCAGGATCAGCTGGTGCGCGGCGTGCAGCCGCTGCGGCGTCCAGGTCTCGGCCTTCTCGTCGACGTCGCCCATGGGTGCGTCCTCCATCGCCCCGTGCGCCGTGGCCAGCGGCCCGGCCCAGTCGTCCGGCACCGGGCCGTGCCAGGCGCGCAGTTCGTACCCCGGGGCGACGGGGGCCGGGGCCTCGGCCCGCTGCCGGGTCACGTCCTGCTCGTACCAGGCCATGGGCAGGGCGTTCTCGAACCCGAGCGACTGCGCGAACAGCTGCCCCGGTCCGCCCAGGTCCACCAGGGTCAGGACGGAGGTCCGGCCCTGCGCGAGCAGCTCGGCCCGGACCTGCTCCCACAGGGCCCGGCCCAGCCCGCGGCGCCGGGCGTCCGGACGTACGGCGAGCACGTCGAGGAAGGCGGTGTGCGCGTTCGCCTCGTCCGAGAACAGGAGCAGTGCGGCCACGCCCGCTCCACCGTCCGCGGCCCAGAGCGCGGCGCTGCCGCGGGCCGGTGTCACGCACAGCCGTCCGGCCACCTCCGTCCGGGCGGGCGGCGGCACCTGCGGCAGGTCGACGGCCTGGGCGGCGACGAGCACCGCGGTCCAGGCGTCGACTTCGGTATCGGTCGGGGGCAGCGACAGCGCGCGAACGGTCATACCGGGGACCCTAGATGATCTAGTGACGAGGGACCCGGGGGTTGGTACGACGAACGGCGGGGACCCCGTGAGGGATCCCCGCCGTTCACGGCTTCGGTACGGAGGTCAGGCGGCCGAGCCGGCCTTCCACTCCGACCAGCTCATGTTCCAGCCGTTGAGGCCGTTGTCGGGCTTGATCGTCTTGTCCGGGGAGTTGATCACGGTGACCACGTCGCCGATGAGGGAGTTGTCGAAGAACCACGCGGCGGGCTGGTTCGGGTCGCCCGCGCCCTTGGCGTCGTTCAGGCCGACACAGCCGTGGCTGGTGTTGGCACTGCCGAAGACCGAGTCGGCGCCCCAGTAGTTGCCGTGGATGAAGGTGCCGGACTGGGACAGCCGCATGGCGTGCGGGACGTCCTTGATGTCGTACTCGCCCTTGCCCTCGCTGTCCTTGAAGCCCACGGTGGAGCCGTCCATCCGGGTCTCCTTGAACTTCTCGGAGATCACCATCTGGCCGTTGTACGTCGGGTTCTCCGGGGAGCCCGCCGAGATCGGGATGGTCTTGAGGACCGCGTCGTCCCGCTTGACCGTCATCTTCTTGGTCTTCACGTCGACCTCGGAGACCTGGCTGCGGCCGATCTTGAAGGTGACGGTCTTGTTCTGGACGCCCTGGACGCCGGGAGCGCCCTGGACGCCCTCCAGCGCCAGCTTCATCGTGACGGTGGAGTTCGCCTGCCAGTACTTCTCCGGGCGGAAGTCCAGGCGCTGCGCGCCGAACCAGTGGCCGACGACTTCCTGGCCGCTGCTGGAGGTGACCGAGATCGCCGCCTGGACGGCCTTCTGGTCCTTGATCGGCTTGTTGAAGCTGATCGAGACCGGCATGCCCACGCCGACCGTCTGGCCGTCGTCCGGTATGAACGAGCCGACGAAGCTGTTCTCCGGGGAGACGGTGGTGAAGGAGGCGTTCTCGTGCGCCTCGCGGCCGTCGTCGTCCTTGGCGGTCGCCGCCAGGGCGTACTTCATGGAGCGCTTCAGCGCGGCGTCGGGCTTCCAGCTCTTGCCGTCGGCGGCGATCTTGCCGGGTACGGCCGTGCCCTCGCCGGTCTTCAGCTCGACCAGGGTGAGGGTGCCGTCACTGACGGCGACGTTGGCCGCGTCGTTGAGGCCGACGTTGGTGGCGCCGTCCTTCGGCGTGATGGTTATTTTGGCCTTGGAGGCGTCCTTGGCCGCCGCCGCGTCGACGTCCGCCTGGGCCTTGGCGGACTCGCCGCCCTTGGGCTTGTCGTCGTCCCCGCCGCCGCACGCCGAGAGCATCAGTACCCCACCGAGAACGGCGGATATGGCCACCAGGGACCTTCTCCGCCGCTTACTGTCCGTCCTCACACGCCACTCCATCGTTGCCGGATGCCCCGGAGGCTGCCGTCCCGGGGTTGGCCGGGCAGGGGGACACACCCCCTGCCTGGTCCTGACAACGCGTTAACGGCGCCGGCCGGTTCCACATTCCATTCGGATGTGGTCCACCACACGGTCAGGCGTTGTCGGGTTCCTCGTCGAAGTCCCCATCTTCCTCGTCCATGTCCCACTCCATCGACTCGGGGTCGTATTCGACGGGCTCGCTGCTCCAGGAGGCCTGTGCGAGCTCCACGCCGGGGATGTCCGCGACCAGGTCAGTGGGGTCGACGAGGTAGGCGAGGGCCTCCGACTCGTCCTCCTCGACGGCCGACTCCGCGTGGCCGCGCTCCTCGTCCGGCATGAACTCGTCGGCCTTGATGTGCGCGAGCGCGGCTCCGGTGAGTGCCTGGACGTCCGGTACCTCAAGTACCAAATCGACCCTAAGGCGTACGTATCGTGATGTCTCAGAAGAGTTCATACGACGGAGAGTAAGCCCGCGGAAGCCCCGACTTTCCCACGACCCGCCCCTTTCCGTAGCATCACCGCACACGGCCAATTCGCTGCTGCCACAAGGGGGATCGCACCGTGTCCGCACGCCGACCGCTGCTCACCGCTCTCGGAGCGACCACCCTCCTCGCCGCCCTGTGGTTCGTGCCCTCGGCGGGCGCCACCTCACCGGGCGCCGCGGAGACCCGCTCCGGCGCGCCCACGGGCGCGAACACCGCCGGGACGGCCACCGGCGCCGGCGACTCCGCCGACGCCCCCGGGACGGTCACGGGGACGTCCGCCGGGCCGGCCCGACCGCAGTCCCTGCTCGCCGACACCGGCTCCGTCGACACCACCCCCTACCTCCTGGGCGGCACGCTCTTCCTCGGCGTCGGGGCCGCCTTCGTGACCTTCTCGGTCCGCCGCTCGCACGCGCCGTAACGGGAAGGGCCGCCCCGGGAGCGATCCCGGGGCGGCCCTTCGCCGCGTGCGACGCCTGCCGTCAGGCGAGCGGACCCGTCACCGGCTCCACCGCGGCGAGCAGCCCGCCACTGCGGACGAACTCGTCCGCGGCGGCCAGGTCGGGGGCGAGGAAACGATCCGGCCCGGGGCCCTGCACGCCCGCCGCGCGGGCGGCCGCGATCGCGGCCCGGCTGGCCGGGGCCGGGGTCAGGCCGTGGCGCAGCTCGATGGCGCGGGTGGCCGCGTACAGCTCGATGGCGATGATCCGCGTCAGGTTGTCGACGGCGGTACGGAGCTTGCGCGCGGCCGACCAGCCCATCGAGACGTGGTCCTCCTGCATGGCGGAGGAGGGGATGGAGTCGGCCGAGGCCGGCACCGCGAGCCGCTTCATCTCACTGACCAGGGCGGCCTGCGTGTACTGGGCGATCATCAGACCGGAGTCCACGCCGGCGTCGTCCGCGAGGAATGGCGGCAGGCCGTGCGAGCGGTTCTTGTCGAGCAGCCGGTCGGTACGGCGCTCGGCGATGGAGCCGAGGTCCGCGGCCGCGATGGCGAGGAAGTCCAGCACGTAGGCGACCGGGGCCCCGTGGAAGTTGCCGTTGGACTCCACGCGCCCGTCGGGCAGCACCACCGGGTTGTCGACGGCGGCGGCCAGCTCGCGGGAGGCGACCAGGGCGGCGTGCGCCATGGTGTCGCGGCCGGCGCCGGCGACCTGCGGGGCGCAGCGCACCGAGTAGGCGTCCTGCACGCGCGGGGCGGACTCCTCCTGGAAGTGCCCGGTCAGCCCGGAGCCCTTCAGCACGGCGGCCATGTTGGCGGCGGAGGCGCCCTGGCCGGGGTGCGGGCGGATGGCGTGCAGCTCGGGCTGGAGGACCTTTTCGGTGCCGAGCAGCGCCTCCAGGGTGAGGGCGGCGGTGATGTCGGCGGAGGTGTAGAGCTTGCCGAGGTCGGCGAGGGCCATCACCAGCATGCCGAGCATGCCGTCGGTGCCGTTGAGGAGGGCGAGGCCCTCCTTCTCACGGAGCTCGACGGGGGCGATGCCGGCCTCGGCGAGCAGCTCCCCGGCGGGGCGGACGGTGCCGTCCGGGCCCTCGGCGTCGCCCTCGCCCATGAGCGCGAGCGCGCAGTGGGACAGCGGCGCGAGGTCGCCGGAGCAGCCGAGGGAGCCGTACTCGTGGACGACGGGGGTGATCCCGGCGTTGAGCACGTCGGCCATGGTCTGCGCGACGGAGGGGCGTACGCCGGTGTGACCGGAGGCGACGGTCTTGAGGCGCAGGAACATCAGCGCGCGGACGACCTCCCGCTCGACGCGCGGGCCCATGCCGGCGGCGTGCGAGCGGACGATGTTGCGCTGGAGCTGGGCACGCAGCTCGGGGCTGATGTGCCGGGAGGCGAGGGCACCGAACCCGGTGGACACCCCGTAGACGGGCTCGGGCTTGGCGGCGAGGGCGTCGACGATCTCGCGGGCGCGCGCGAGTGCGTCGAGCGCCTCGCCGGAGAGCTCGACGCGTGCGTTGCCGCGGGCTACGGCGATGACGTCCTCGGCAGTGGTCCCGGACGTCCCCACCACGACAGTGTGCATATCCATATTCAGCACCCTACGGATTGAATCGCTTCATGTCACTAGCTGAAACTGTCACGATCGCGCCGCGGCTGGACCCCTTACGGTCCGACGCCCCGGGCGGGCGCTCACGGCCGGCCGCGGAAGCGGCGCCGCTCCCCGGGAGCCTCCTGGGCGGCGGCGTCCGCGAGCCGGACCACCGCGGTGTCCCGGCCCGCCACGACCGGCTTGGGCGAGCGCGCGGCCTTCGCCTTGTACTGGGCGGCGTCCGCCAGCCGGAAGAGCCGCCGGGAGGACTTCACCAGCCCGATCGGATCCCCGGTGGAGGCCACCCCGCAGGCCACGCCCTCGCCCAGTTCCAGCTCGGCGGCCCGGGTGCACACCTCCTCGGTGACGCGCACGATCTCGTCCGCCGTCGGGCCGACCCCGACCAGGCAGAACTCGTCGCCGCCGAGGCGGGCCACCAGCGAGCCGGGCAGCATGGCCCCGCACAGACTCAGGACCGACCCGAAGCGCTCCAGCAGCCGGTCGCCCATGGCGTGCCCGAGGGTGTCGTTGACCTTCTTCAGGCCGTTCAGGTCACAGACGACGAGGCTGACGACCACCCCGGTCCGGCGGTGCTCCTCCAGGGCCTCGTCGAGCCGCATGTCGACCGCCCGCCGGTTCGCGAGCCCGGTCAGCGGGTCGGTGAAGGCGAGCCGCCGGGCCTCCTCCAGCCGCTCGTTCTGCGCGAGCCCGGCCGCGACCACGGCGGCGAGCACCGTGGCGAACTCGGCGTCGTCCTCGTCGAAGTCGGGCAGCCCCTCGTCCCGGGCGACGTACAGCTCGCCCCAGGCCCGCCCGCTGAGCACGACGGGCGCGACCACACAGGTCCCGCGGCCGCGGTGGCGCAGGGCCTCCCCGCGCCGCCCCGGCCGGTCGCCGACGGCGCTCTCGACCCAGGCGTGCGGGCCGCCGCCGCCCACCCACCGCTCGTGCAGGAACTCGGTGATCTCCGGGAAGTCGTGCACGGGGTAGGACTCGTCCTCGGGGAACTCCTCCTCGCCCGGCCGGCGCTCGCCCTCGTTCACCAGGACCCGCAGGCGCCCCCGCTCGCGCTCCCACGCGGAGATCGCGGCGAACGAGCCGTCCAGCGCCACGCGCGCCCCCCGCGCGGCCGCCCGCACACTGTCCCGCGGCGCGCACGCCGCGGCCATCGCCTGCGCGAGTCCCACCACGGCTCGTAGCCGCCCGTCAACTCCCATCACCCCAGGCTAGGGACTTTTGTCTGATTTGGTGACAATCGGCGCGACTTTCGGTGCCGTCAAGATCACCAAGGGTGGCCGGTGGAGGCGGTGCCCCGGGGTCTACTCCCCCGGCCAGTTCGGCTTGCGCTTCTCGTTGAACGCCGCCACGCCCTCCGCCCGGTCACCGGAGAAGGCCACCGTCCGCCAGGCCGCGTCCTCGATCTCCAGACCGGCCGCCAGGTCCATCCCGTGCCCCAGCCGCAGCGCCCGCTTGGCCGCCCGCAGACCCACCGGGGAGTTCGCCGCCATCCGGGACGCCAGCGCCAGTGCCTCGGCCGTGTCCTGGCCGGCCGCGACCACCGAGTCCACCAGGCCCAGGTACAGCGCCTCGGCCGCCTCCACCCGGCGCGCCGTGAAGATCAGCTCCGCGGCCCGCGCCGCACCCACCCGGCGCGGCAGCAGCTGCGTACCGCCGCCTCCGGGGATCACCCCGACCGACACCTCGGGCAGGCCGACCACCGCGGTCTCGTCGGCGACGATCACATCGCAGGCCAGGGCCAGCTCGAAGCCGCCGCCCAGCGCGAACCCGTGCACGGCCGCGACCGTCGGCATCGGCAGCTCCAGCACGCCCCCGTACGCCCCCCGCGTGGTCGGCCGCTGCCGCACCAGCTCGGCGTCCGAGAGCGAGTTGCGCTCCTTGAGGTCGGCCCCGACGCAGAAGGCCCGCTCCGCCGCGGAGGAGAGCACGACGACGCGTACGGAACGGTCGGCGGCCAGCGCGGCGCAGGCCGCGCCGATAGCGCGGGCCATCGCGGTCGACACCGCGTTCATCGCCTTGGGGCGGTCCAGGACCAGCTCGGCGACCCCGCCCTCGTGGCGGCGTACCGCCACGAACTCCGACTCGAACTGGGCCTCGGACTCGGACTCGGACGCCATTGGAACCCTCCCGGTTAACGAACGTTACCCGGGGATCTTAGGCTTCCGCCGCGTCAGCGACCAGGGCTCCACGACACCGAGCCCGCGCACCGGCCGCTGCCACATCGGCTGCAGGGCGAAGCGGTAGTTCGCACCCTCGTCGGGCGCCGTCTCCGCCTCCTTCTCGGACACCGGAGCGGCCCCGGTCCGGGCGAGCTCCTCGGCCATCGCCCCGTCCACCAGCACCGCGTCCTTGGGGGCTATCGACGTCAGCCGGCTGGCCAGGTTCACCGTGGTCCCGAAGACATCGCCCATCCGGGTGGTCACCGTGCCGAAGGCGATGCCGACCCGCAGCTCGGGCATCTGCGCGTCGAGCTCCATCGTCTCGATGAGCCGCAGCGCGATCTCCGCCGCGGTCGCCGCGTCGTCGGCGCAGTACAGCACCTCGTCACCGAGGGTCTTGATCAGCCGGCCGCCGTGCGCCGCCACCAGGTCCGCCGCGGTCGTCTCGAAGGACTCGACCAGCTCGCCGAGCTCCTCCTCCTCCAGCCGCCGCGTCAGACGGGTGAAGCCCACCAGGTCGGCGAAGCCCACCGCGAGCCGCCGGTCGACCATCTCGTCGTCGTCGGCCACCTGCACCACGCGCCCGGTCGCGGCCGCCAGCTGGCGCCGCCACACGTAGACGAGGAACTCCTCCAGCTCGGGCAGCAGCAGCTCCACCAGCGGGTACGTGACCTCCGTACGGGTCATGCCCGGCTCCGGCGGCTCCGTCAGCCCCTCCAGGAAAGAGTCGATCTGCCACTCCGCCAGCCGGGCGGTGGTCTGCCCGGTGGACCGCGCCACCTGCACGGCCATCGGCTCGGACAGCAGCCCGGCCTCCACCAGGCCGGCCAGCCGGCGCAGGGCCAGCACGTCGGCCTCGGTCAGCGCCCGGGCCTGGCCGATGTCGGCGAAGCCCATGGCCCGCCAGAAGCGCGAGGCCAGCTCCATGGACACGCCCGCGCTCCGGGCCGCCTGGAACGGGGTGTACCGGCGCTCGGCACCGAGGATCAGCTGCTCCAGCCGGATGGCCAGGGGATCCGCCGTCGGCTGGACCGTGTGATCCACCTCGTGGTGCGGAGTGTGCTGGTCACGGCCGATCGGGGTGCCCGGGCCGGACGCGGAGCCGCCGCCTGCGGCTGCGGACGCGCCGGACGTAGGGTCGTCGACGGTCAAGGGCCGCCTCCTGTCCATTCCGTGCGCACTGCCCTGCGAACCGGTTGATCACCACGAGCACCGGGATCGCCTAAACCATACGGCAGGTGTGCCGTAGCTCACTCCCCGCTCCCCACTTCAGGGCCGCCCGCGACCGGGGTGCGGGGTCCGGGGCCCGGCCCGCGGGCGGCGCCCCCGGGCCGGGCCGCTCCCGGCCCGGGCCCGCGTCAGTGCACGGAACGCAGGTGGATGACGTCGCCCGCGCCCACCGCCTCGTGCTGTCCCTCGGCCGTACGGATCACCAGGCGGCCATCGGTGTCCACCGCTTCGGCCGTTCCGGTGAGGGTGCGCCCGCCCGGGAGCTCCGCGCGGACGTGCCGGCCGAGGGTCGCGCAGCCGGCCGCGTAGGTCTCCTGGAGGCCGCTGGCCGCGGGGTCGCCACCGGCCGCGCGCCACCTCCCGTACCAGTCCTCCAGGGACCGCAGGACGGCCCGCAGCAGCGGGTCGCGGTCGGTCACGGAGGCCTTGGCCAGCGCCAGCGAGCCCGCCGCGGGTACCGGCAGCTCGTCCTCGGTCAGGGAGACGTTGAGCCCGATCCCGACGATCACGCCGTCCTCGACCCGCTCGGCGAGGATCCCGCCGGTCTTGCGCTCCTCCCCGTCCACGCTGACCAGCAGGTCGTTGGGCCACTTGAGGGCGGTGTCCACGCCCGCCGCCCTGGACAGCCCGGTCGCGGTGGCCACCCCGGCCAGCAGGGTCAGCCACCCCCACTGCTCCTGCGGCACGGCGTCACCCGGCTTGAACAGGACCGAGAAGAACAGCCCGGACCGGGCGGGCGCGACCCAGCTCCGGTCGAGCCGCCCCCGCCCCGCGCTCTGCTCCTCGGCGACGAGCACGGCCCCCTCGGGCAGCCGCGCCGCCCGGGTGGCAAGGTCGGTATTGGTGGACCCGGTGCTGCCGACGACCTCCAGGGAGGTCCACAGCCCCCCGTCGACGACCACGGCCCGCTGGAGGGCGGCGGCATTCAGGGGCGGCCGGTCAAGGTTGGACCAACGACCGGCGGAAGCACCTGCTGAGGCATCTGATGGCGTCATGCAACCCAGATTAGGTGTGTCAAACGCCGCACTGCCGAGCGCCATGCCCGCCGATACGCTACGCACCAGTAGCCAGCAGTAGTCAATCAATTGACCAGGCAGTTGACACCACGCAGGGAGCCGCGACCCCGATGTCACATCCGTCAGAGCCGATCGACATGCACACCACCGCGGGCAAGATCGCGGATCTGCAGCGCCGCATCGACGAAGCCACCCACGCCGGATCCTCGCGTGCCGTGGAGAAGCAGCACGCCAAGGGCAAGCTGACGGCGCGTGAGCGGGTGGCCCTGCTGCTGGACGAAGGGTCCTTCGTCGAGCTGGACGAGTTCGCCCGGCACCGCTCCACCAACTTCGGGCTGGAGAAGACCCGCCCCTACGGCGACGGCGTCGTCACCGGCTACGGAACGGTGGACGGCCGCCCGGTGGCCGTGTTCTCCCAGGACTTCACCGTCTTCGGCGGAGCCCTCGGCGAGGTCTACGGGCAGAAGATCATGAAGGTCATGGACTTCGCGCTGAAGACCGGCTGCCCGCTCGTCGGCATCAACGACTCCGGCGGCGCCCGTATCCAGGAGGGCGTCAGCGCGCTCGGCATGTACGGCGAGATCTTCCGCCGCAACGTCCACGCCTCCGGCGTGATCCCGCAGATCAGCCTGGTCGTCGGGCCCTGCGCGGGCGGCGCCGTGTACTCCCCCGCCATCACCGACTTCACGGTCATGGTCGACCAGACCTCGCACATGTTCATCACCGGCCCGGACGTCATCAAGACGGTCACCGGCGAGGACGTCGGCTTCGAGGAGCTGGGCGGGGCGCGCACGCACAACAGCACGTCCGGCGTCGCACACCACATGGCGGGCGACGAGAAGGACGCCATCGAGTACGTGAAGTCGCTGCTCGCGTACCTGCCGTCGAACAACCTCTCCGAGCCGCCCGCCTTCCCGGAGGACGCGGACACCGAGGTCTCCGACACCGACCGCGAGCTCGACGTCCTCATCCCGGACAGTGCGAACCAGCCGTACGACATGCACACCGTGATCGAGCACGTGCTCGACGACGCGGAGTTCCTGGAGACGCAGTCGCTCTTCGCGCCGAACATCCTGACCGGTTTCGGCCGGGTCGAGGGCCACCCGGTGGGTGTCGTCGCCAACCAGCCGATGCAGTTCGCCGGCTGCCTGGACATCGACGCCTCCGAGAAGGCGGCGCGGTTCGTGCGGACCTGTGACGCCTTCAACGTCCCGGTCCTGACCTTCGTGGACGTCCCGGGCTTCCTGCCGGGCACCGACCAGGAGTACAACGGAATCATCCGGCGCGGCGCGAAGCTGATCTACGCGTACGCCGAGGCCACCGTGCCGCTGATCACCGTCATCACCCGCAAGGCCTTCGGCGGCGCGTACGACGTCATGGGCTCCAAGCACCTCGGCGCGGACCTGAACCTGGCCTGGCCGACCGCGCAGATCGCCGTCATGGGCGCGCAGGGCGCGGTCAACATCCTGCACCGCCGCACCATCGAGGAGGCGAGGGACGCCGGCGAAGCCGAGGAGACCCGGGCCCGGCTCATCACCGAGTACGAGGACGCGCTGCTCAACCCGTACACGGCGGCCGAGCGCGGGTACATCGACGCGGTGACCATGCCGTCCGAGACCCGGGCGCACGTGGTGAAGGGGCTGCGGCAGCTGCGCACCAAGCGGGAGTCCCTGCCGCCGAAGAAGCACGGCAACATCCCGCTCTAGCCCGTCCAGGAGGACTCTGTGGTGATCAAGGTCGTCAAGGGCAACCCGACCCCGGAGGAGCTGGCCGCCGCACTGGCGGTGGTCCAGGCGCGCGCGGCGGCGCTGGCCATGGCGCCGCCGGGCGCGCCCCCGGTCGCGGACGAGTGGTCGGCGCCGGCCCGGGTGGCGCGGCGGCGGGTGCCGTATCCGGGGCCGCGGGCGTGGGGGCGTACGTACTGGCCCGGGTAGCCGAATTGATGTGAACGGACGGTGGCGCCTGAGTACGGGTACTCAGGCGCCACACCCCTTCCCGGGGACAGGATCGGGACATGCTCTGGTCCGACCCGAAGAACGAGCCGCCCAAGGACATGCGCGACGCACAGGCGATGATCCGGCGGCTGAGCCTGGTGCTCGCCCTCGCCATGCTCGTGGTGGTCTACGTCCTGGGCGTGGGCCACTTCTAGGCCGTGTCCGGGGGTGCCGGCCACGGCGGGCGCCGCACCTACGATGGCCACCATGACTGCCACACCTGAGCCCGCGACCGGGCGCAAGCTCGTCCTCGCCTCCGCCTCCCCCGCCCGGCTGAACCTGCTGCGGCAGGCCGGGCTCGCCCCGCACGTGATCGTCAGCGGTTTCGACGAGGACACGCTGAACCACGACGAGCCGGCCGCCCTGGCGCTGGCACTGGCCGAGGCGAAGGCGGCCGTCGTGGCGGGCCTGGAGGAGGCCGCGGGCGCGCTGGTGATCGGCTGCGACTCGGTGCTGGAGCTGGACGGCGAGGCGCTGGGCAAGCCGGCGGACGCCGACGAGGCCACCGCACGCTGGAAGTCGATGCGCGGGCGGGCCGGCGTCCTGCGCACCGGGCACTGTGTGATCGACACGGTGGACGGCCGTCAGGTCTCGGCGACGGCGTCCACGACGGTCCGGTTCGGTGAGCCGACGGACGCGGAGGTGGCGGCGTACGTGGCGAGCGGGGAGCCGCTGCACGTGGCGGGGGCGTTCACCCTGGACGGGCTGTCGGCGCCGTTCATCGACGGCATCGACGGGGATCACGGCAACGTCATCGGCCTGTCGCTGCCGCTGCTGCGTTCCCTGCTGGGCGAACTGGACGTGTCCATCACGGACTTGTGGGCTTGAGCTCCCCGTACGGCGGCGGTGGCGGCAGCGGCGGCGCGTCCCCGCCGGTGTCGCCCTCGCCGCCGGGCCGGGCGGCGTAGAGCGTCAGGATCAGTACGAGGAGACACAGGATCAGCATCATCGTCGCGAAGGCGGCCCAGCCGACGAGGACGACGGCGAGGATGCCGAGGACCCCGTGGGCGACGGCTCCGCTGATGAGCACGATGCGGCCGAAGCGGTTCGGGGAGCGGTCGCGGATCGCGGTGACGGCGGCGAGCACGGCGCACAGGACGAGGAAGGCGCCCATGCCGGCGCCCATCCCGTAGGTCGCCTTGGACATGACATCCGGATCGCTGCCCGCGATGGACATCGACTGGTTCGCCGTGGTCCGGCCCAGCACGATGTGGACGAGCACGAGTACCGCCGCTTCCGCGACGAGCACGATCGCGGCCAGTCCGGCCACGAGTCTTCGCAGCACGACGCCCCCACCCCCCACGTGTCACAAGCCTGTTCGACGCCTGGAGGCTACTAACGGGTAGCCCGGCGGGCAAGACATCCGCACCCCCTGGTTCCCGGGCGCCCCCTACGGCCCGCACCGCAGCCGGTCCACCCGGTGGACGCCGTCGTGGCGGCTCGTCCCCCCTGCCGCCGGCCCGGCCCGGGCCGGGGGCGCCTGCCCGTGGACGGGGCTGGTCCAGCCGTCCAGCAGGTCCTGCGCGATCTCCTCGGGGTCGGTCAGCAGCCGCCCGTCCACGGCGGAAGGGGAACCGCCCTTCGTGGTGACGAACTCGCTGATCGCGTCGAATCGGGTGGGAACGAGCCCGGGGAAGAAGAGCGCCAAGGCCATTGCCTCGTCCTTGTCTCGCAGTCGTCCCCAGGACGCCGTGGAGCTCGCCCGGGTTGTCAGCTCGCCGGTAACCGGGCCCGTACCACCGGTGGGTCGTCGAGAGGACCGTGTCCTGGCTCGTCGGCTGATGCGCGGCGGCCGGAGCCGGGGCCCGGAGCTGCACGAGGACAGCGCCCCCGTCCCGTCGGGGATCCGGCCGGGTACAGGCAATGCCGGGCTGCCGACACCGCTGTGGGTACGGTGTTGTCCCGGTTGGCCCCGCGGGACGACTGGGCTACCAATCAGTAAACAAGTGGACAACTCCTCTCACGACCGCAAAGAAAATGTGGGCCGTTCGTAGGGACTCGACAAAGAATCACCCGGGGCCGCTGACCGGGGGGACAGAGACCTTGGATACATGACGGGGTTACTGTGCAGTCGGGGATCCCCCTGACCTGGGGCGCCACAAGGGTTCTCCGGCGGATCGACCCTCGCATCACACTCTGTGTGGGCAAGGTCACCACCGGGGAAGGGTCGAAAGGCCGTGTGGGCTGTCCCTAAACTCAGCTTGTTTCAAGGAGGGAGCCATCGTGCGCAAGGTGCTCATCGCCAACCGTGGCGAAATCGCTGTCCGCGTTGCTCGGGCCTGCCGGGACGCCGGGATCGCGAGCGTAGCCGTCTACGCCGATCCGGACCGGGACGCTCTGCACGTCCGCGCGGCCGACGAAGCTTTCGCGTTGGGCGGTGACACCCCGGCCGCCAGTTACCTGGACATCTCCAAGGTCCTCCAGGCCGCAGCCGACTCCGGTGCGGACGCCATCCATCCCGGATACGGCTTCCTCTCCGAGAACGCCGACTTCGCCCAGGCCGTGATCGACGCCGGCCTGACCTGGATCGGCCCGCCGCCGCAGGCCATCCGTGACCTCGGCGACAAGGTGGCCGCCCGTCACATCGCCCAGCGCGCCGGTGCGCCGCTGGTCGCCGGCACACCGGACCCGGTCTCCGGGGCCGACGAGGTCGTCGCCTTCGCCAAGGAGCACGGCCTGCCGATCGCCATCAAGGCCGCCTTCGGTGGTGGCGGTCGCGGTCTGAAGGTCGCCCGCAACCTCGAAGAGGTACCCGAGCTCTACGAGTCCGCCGTCCGCGAGGCCGTCGCCGCCTTCGGCCGCGGCGAGTGCTTCGTCGAGCGCTACCTCGACAAGCCCCGCCACGTCGAGACCCAGTGCCTGGCCGACTCGCACGGCAACGTCGTCGTCGTGTCGACCCGTGACTGCTCCCTCCAGCGCCGCCACCAGAAGCTCGTGGAGGAGGCTCCGGCGCCGTTCCTGAGCGAGGCTCAGAACGCGGAGCTGTACGCCGCTTCCAAGGCCATCCTGAAGGAAGCCGGCTACGTCGGCGCCGGCACCGTCGAGTTCCTCGTCTCCGCCGACGGCCTGATCTCCTTCCTGGAGGTCAACACCCGCCTGCAGGTCGAGCACCCGGTCACCGAAGAGGTATCCGGCATCGACCTGGTCCGCGAGATGTTCCGCATCGCCGACGGCGAGGAGCTCGGCTACGGCGACCCGGTCCTGCGCGGTCACTCCATCGAGTTCCGCATCAACGGCGAGGACCCGGGCCGCGGCTTCCTGCCGGCTCCCGGCACGGTGACGAAGTTCGCCGCGCCGTCGGGCCCGGGCGTCCGCCTCGACGCGGGCGTCGAGTCCGGCTCCGTGATCGGCCCGGCCTGGGACTCCCTCCTGGCCAAGCTGATCGTCACCGGCGCCACCCGCGAGCAGGCCCTCCAGCGCGCGGCCCGCGCGCTCGCCGAGTTCGAGATCGAGGGCATGGCCACCGCCATCCCCTTCCACCGTGCGGTCGTCGTCGACCCGGCGTTCGCCCCCACGGACGGCAACCCGTTCACCGTCTACACCCGGTGGATCGAGACCGAGTTCGTCAACGAGATCCCGGCGTTCACGGCCCCGGCCGCGGAGGACACCGAGGACGAGCCGGGCCGCGAGACGGTGGTCGTCGAGGTCGGCGGCAAGCGCCTCGAGGTCTCGCTCCCGTCGTCCCTGGGCATGACCCTGGCCCGCACGGCCGCGGCGGGCGGCGCGAAGCCGAAGCGCCGCGCGGCCAAGAAGTCCGGCCCGGCCGCCTCCGGCGACGCCCTGGCATCCCCGATGCAGGGCACGATCGTCAAGGTCGCGGTCGAGGAGGGCCAGCAGGTCAACGAGGGCGACCTGGTCGTCGTCCTGGAGGCCATGAAGATGGAGCAGCCCCTCAACGCGCACCGCTCCGGCACGATCGTCGGCCTCACGGCCGAGGTCGGCGCGTCGGTCACCTCGGGCGCGACGATCTGCGAGATCAAGGACTGATGTCCGTAGCGCCTCAAACGCCGGCGGGGCCGAACCTCAGCCCCGCCGGCGTTTGCAGCACACCAAACCCAGCCCCGCCGGCACGTGAGGCGCACCAAACCCAGCCCCGCCGGCGCTTGAGGCGCGGGGGTCTGGGGGCGGCGCCCCCAGCAGCGGCCCGCAGCGGCTAGCGCCGCCGCATGTCGGCCACCCGTGCCCGCTCCGCCTGAGGCTCCAGCATCCCGCCGGCCGCACTGCGCAACTGCGCCGTCGGGCCGCCCCGCCTCTGCACCGGCAGCGGTGACTCCCGACGCGGCCGGCGGCCGACCATGCCGTCCCCGCCGGAGGCCACCGCGCCACCGGCCACGGTGATCTGCACGCCCTGGTCCGCCAGCGCCTGCAGCTCCGTACCCGCCCGGTCGTCGTGCGGCGGCGGCTCGTCCGTGACCAGCCGCGTCATCACGTCCGTCGGCACGGTCTGGAACATGGTGTCGGTCCCGAGCTTCGTGTGGTCGGCCAGTACCACCACCTCCGCCGCGGCCTGCACCAGCGCGCGGTCCACGCTGGCGGACAGCATGTTGGACGTGGACAGCCCGCGCTCGGCGGTCAGACCACTGCCCGAGAGGAAGGCCCGGGACACCCGCAGCCCCTGGAGGGACTGCTCGGCTCCGCTGCCCACGAGGGCGTAGTTGGACCCGCGCAGGGTGCCGCCGGTCATGACCACCTCCACCCGGTTCGCATGGGCCAGCGCCTGGGCGACGAGCAGCGAGTTGGTGACGACGGTCAGTCCGGGCACACGGGCGAGCCGGCGGGCCAGCTCCTGCGTCGTGGTGCCCGCGCCGACGACGACGGCCTCGCCCTCTTCGACGAGGCCGGCCGCGACATCGGCAATGGCGGTCTTCTCCGCCGTCGCGAGATGGGACTTTTGCGGAAAGCCGGACTCCCGCGTGAATCCGCCCGGCAAGACCGCACCGCCGTGTCGGCGGTCGAGGAGTCCTTCTGCCTCCAGTGCCCGCACGTCCCGCCGTACGGTCACTTCGGAGGTCTGGACGACGCGGGCGAGCTCCCGGAGCGATACCGCTCCGTTGGCCCGCACCATTTCGAGGATCAATTGGCGACGTTCTGCAGCGAACACGAAACTGACAGTAACCCCAACGACCGTCTGCTTTCAGCTCTTTACGCCGGAATACCGAAGTTGTCCATAAGGCGGGGCGACTAGTGGTATACGCGACCCGAGAGTTGCGTGAACATCTGGCCACGGAATCGCGCCCCGCCCCAAACCCCCTACGGTGTGCGGCGGTTAGCGGGGATCACGCCTCCCCGGCGGCCTTCCGCGTGTGCAGCTGGCGGGCCACCTCGGCGATCGAGCCCGACAGCGAGGGGTACACGGTGAACGCGTTTGCGATCTGCTCGACCGTCAGGTTGTTGTCGACCGCGATCGAGATCGGGTGGATCAGCTCGCTCGCGCGCGGGGAGACGACCACACCGCCGACGACGATCCCGGTGCCCGGGCGGCAGAACATCTTCACGAAGCCGTCCCGGATGCCCTGCATCTTGGCGCGCGGGTTGCGCAGCAGCGGGAGCTTCACCACTCGGGCGTCGATCTTGCCGGCGTCCACGTCCGCCTGGGTGTAGCCGACGGTGGCGATCTCGGGGTCGGTGAAGACGTTCGAGGACACCGTCTTCAGGTTCAGCGGGGCCACCGCGTCACCGAGGAAGTGGTACATCGCGATGCGTCCCTGCATCGCCGCGACCGACGCGAGCGCGAAGACGCCGGTGACGTCACCGGCGGCGTACACGCCGGGTGCGGAGGTGCGCGAGACCTTGTCGGTCCAGATGTGCCCGGAGTCCTTGAGCCGGACCCCGGACTCCTCCAGGTTCATGTTCCGGGTGTTCGGGATCGCGCCGACCGCCATCAGGCAGTGCGTTCCGGTCAGCACGCGGCCGTCGGAGAGGGTCACCTCGACCCGGTCGCCCACCCGCTTGGCCGATTCGGCCCGGGAGCGTCCGACGACGTTCATACCGCGGCGCCGGAAGACGTCCTCCAGCACGGCGGCCGCGTCCGGGTCCTCACCGGGCAGCACGCGGTCGCGGGAGGACACGAGGGTCACCCGGGACCCGAGGGCCTGGTACGCGCCGGCGAACTCGGCGCCGGTCACACCGGAGCCGACCACGATGAGCTCCTCGGGGAGCTCGTCGAGGTCGTAGACCTGGGTCCAGTTCAGGATCCGCTCGCCGTCGGGCATGGCGTCGGGGATCTCGCGGGGGGTGCCGCCGGTCGCGATCAGCACGGCGTCCGCGGTCAGGATCGTCTCGGACCCGTCGGCGGCGGTGACGATGACGTCCCGCGTGCCGTCGATGCCCTGGGGCCCGCCGAGCTTGGCGCGGCCGCGCACCACCCGGGCGCCGGCCCGGGTGACGGAGGCGGTGATGTCGTGCGACTGGGCGAGCGCGAGGCGCTTGACGCGCCGGTTCACCTTGCCGAGGTCCACGCCGACGACGCGCGCGGCCTGCTCGATGTGCGGGGTGTCGTCCGCGACGACGATGCCGAGCTCCTCGTACGAGGAGTCGAAGGTCGTCATCACCTCGGCGGTCGCGATCAGAGTCTTGGAGGGTACGCAGTCGGTCAGCACCGATGCCCCGCCCAGACCGTCGCAGTCGACGACGGTCACCTCCGCGCCGAGCTGGGCCCCCACCAGGGCTGCCTCATACCCGCCGGGTCCGCCGCCGATGATCACGATCCGGGTCACGAAAAGTCCGCCTCACGTCTACCCGGCCGGCTGCCGCCCCGGCCGGTGTTCCGGGGGGTCTCCCCGGGGGATGCATTCCGTGCCCCATTGTCCCGCACGGTTCAAGGTGCTTCGCGCCCGGTCCCGCCATCCGGGCACGCGTGCACCGGTACCCCTCCCGTACCCTCGACCTCATGTCGCTCTACGCCGCGTACGCCGGCAACCTCGACCCGCGGCTGATGACGCGCCGCGCTCCGCATTCGCCGCTGCGCGGCACGGGCTGGATCAACGACTGGCGGCTGACCTTCGGCGGCGAGCAGATGGGGTGGGAGGGCGCTCTCGCCACGATCGTGGAAGCCCCGCGCCACCAGGTCTTCGTCGCCCTGTACGACATCGCTCCGCTGGACGAGGACTCGATGGACCGCTGGGAGGGTGTCGGTCTCGACATCTACCGCCGGATGCGCGTGCGCGTGCACACGCTGGATGGCGAGGAGGCGGCCTGGGTGTACGTCCTGAACGGCTACGAGGGCGGTCTGCCCTCCGCGCGCTACCTCGGCGAGATCGCCGACGCCGCCGAGTCGGCGGGCGCTCCGCACGACTACGTGATGGAAATCCGCAAGCGCCCCTGCTGAGTCCCGCCCCCGGCCCCGCCGGCGTCCGAGGCGCGGGCTCCGAAGCGGAGCCCCGGTCCTTCTCCGCCCCCGCCACCCCCACGGGGACGATTCGGCGGAAACGACAAGGCAACGATCCGAACACCGTGAGCTGTGCCATCTACGCGCGTAGGCCCGAAGGAGTTACGCTCGTCCGCGTGAACGCATCTGTTACCGACCCCTTCGCCGCCGCCGACGCCGCAGCCGCCCGCCTGCGTGAGCTGACCGGTGTGGACTCCCACGATGTCGCCCTCGTCATGGGCTCCGGCTGGGCCCCCGCCGCAGAGGCGCTCGGCGCCCCCGAGACCGAGTTCCTGGTCACCGAGCTGCCCGGCTTCCCGCCCGCCGCAGTCGAGGGCCACGGCGGCAAGATCCGCTCGTACAAGATCGGCGACAAGCGCGCCCTGGTCTTCCTCGGCCGGACCCACTACTACGAGGGCCGCGGCGTCGCCGCCGTCGCCCACGGCGTGCGCACCGCCGTCGCCGCCGGCTGCAAGACCGTCGTGCTGACCAACGGCTGTGGTGGCCTGCGCGAGGGCATGAAGCCCGGCCAGCCCGTCCTGATCAGCGACCACCTCAACCTGACGGCCACCTCGCCGATCGTCGGCGCGAACTTCGTGGACCTCACCGACCTGTACTCGCCGCGCCTGCGCACGATGTGCAAGGAGATCGACGCGACCCTCGAAGAGGGCGTCTACGTGCAGTTCCCCGGCCCGCACTACGAGACCCCGGCCGAGATCAACATGATCCGCGTCATGGGCGCCGACCTGGTCGGCATGTCCACCGTGCTGGAGGCCATCGCCGCCCGCGAGGCCGGCGCCGAGGTGCTCGGCATCTCGCTGGTCACCAACCTGGCCGCGGGCCTGTCCGGCGAGCCGCTGAACCACGAAGAGGTCCTCCAGGCCGGCCGCGACTCGGCCGCCCGCATGGGCACGCTGCTGACGCAGGTCCTCGCCCGCATCTGATCGACGTACGAAAGGTAAGGCGGAAGCAGTGCAGGCACAGGCACAGGACGACCTGATCACCCGGGCGCAGGCCTGGCTGGCCGAGGACCCGGACCCGGAGACGGCCGCGGAACTGGCCGCGCTCCTCGAGTCGGGCGACGCCACGGAGCTCGCGGACCGTTTCTCGGGCACCCTGCAGTTCGGCACCGCCGGACTGCGCGGTGAGATCGGCGCGGGCCCGATGCGGATGAACCGCGGCGTGGTCATCCGGGCCGCGGCGGGCCTCGCGGCCTACCTGAAGGCCCGGGGCCACGACGGCGGCCTCGTCGTCGTCGGCTACGACGCCCGCTACAAGTCGGCGGACTTCGCCCGCGACACCGCGGCCGTCATGACCGGCGCCGGGCTGCGCGCGGCCCTCCTGCCCCGCCCCCTGCCGACGCCCGTCCTCGCGTACGCGATAAGGCACCTCGGCGCCGTCGCCGGCGTCGAGGTGACCGCGAGCCACAATCCTCCCCGGGACAACGGCTACAAGGTCTACCTCGGCGACGGCTCGCAGATCGTCTCCCCGGCCGACACCGAGATCGCGGCGCAGATCGCGGCGGTCGAGAAGCTGTCCGACGTACCGCGCCCGGAGGCGGGCTGGCAGGAGCTCGGCGACGAGGTCCTGGAGGCCTACCTGGCGCGTACGGACGCCGTCCTGACCCCCGGTTCCCCGCGGGGCGCACGGACCGTCTACACGGCCATGCACGGCGTCGGCAAGGACGTCGTGATGGCGGCCTTCGCCCGGCACGGCTTCCCCGAGCCGGTGCTCGTCGCCGAGCAGGCCGAGCCCGACCCGGCCTTCCCGACCGTGGCGTTCCCGAACCCGGAGGAGCCGGGCGCGATGGACCTGGCCTTCGCGAAGGCCGCCGAGGTCCAGCCCGACATCGTGATCGCCAACGACCCGGACGCGGACCGCTGCGCCGTGGCCGTCCCCGCCGGCGACGGCTGGCGGATGCTGCGCGGCGACGAGGTCGGCGCGCTGCTCGCCGCCCATCTGGTCCACAAGGGCGCCACGGGTGTCTTCGCCGAGTCCATCGTCTCCTCCAGCCTCCTGGGCCGGATCGCGGAGGCGGCGGGCGTCGGTTACGAGGAGACCCTGACGGGCTTCAAGTGGATCGCCCGGGTCGAGGGCCTGCGCTACGGCTACGAGGAGGCGCTCGGCTACTGCGTGGACCCCGAGGGCGTCCGCGACAAGGACGGCGTCACCGCCGCCCTGCTGGTGGCGGAACTGGCCTCGGTGCTCAAGGAGCAGGGCCGCACCCTGACCGACCTGCTGGACGACCTGGCGATGGCCCACGGCCTGCACGCCACCGACCAGCTGTCGGTGCGGGTCTCGGACCTGTCGATCATCGCCGACGCGATGGCGGCGCTGCGCGCGCAGCCGCCGGTGTCGCTGGCGGGTCTGCGGGTGGTCTCGGCGGAGGACCTGGCCGAGGGCACGGAGACCCTGCCGCCCACGGACGGCCTGCGCTACTACCTGGACGGCACGTACAAGGCCCGGGTCATCGCCCGCCCGTCGGGCACCGAGCCCAAGCTGAAGTGCTACCTGGAGGTCGTGGTCCCGGTGGCCGAGGCCTCCGACCTGGCCCCGGCCCGCGTCCGCGGCCAGGAGGTCCTGGACGCGATCAAGAAGGACCTCTCCGCGGCCATGGGCATCTGATCCCTCCGGCGCCCCTCGCGCGCCCCGGACCCAGGGGCCCCACCGGCTTCGCGCCGCGGACTTTGTCCGTCGGGCGCGGTGCCGGGGCTTCGGCCCCCTGCCCGGCCCGGTCCCGCCCCGTCCGGCGTGACCGGGCCCTCGCATGTCCGGCCCCGCCCCATCCAGCCCGCCGGCGTTCGAGGCGCTCTGCCAGCCCCCTCGGCGCTCAGGCGCTTCCTTCAGCCCCGCGGCGTTCGAGGCGCTCTGTCAGCCTCGCCGGCCTGTGAGGCGCGGGGTCCGGGGGCGGCGCCCCCGGCAACGGCGCCGAGCGTGCCCACGGGGCGTCAGGAAGGGCCCGGGCTGGGCGTCGGACGGGCGATCTCGCCCAGCGTCGGCACCGACTCCGGCCGCGACCGCACCGCGTCCGTGCACTCCCACGCCCGCGGCGGATCCGCATCCGGGCCGCCCAGGATCACCGGGCCCGGCCCCGCCTTCAGGGCTTCGCTGCCCGCCAGCGTGCACACGATCTGCGAGAGCGCCACCGGCGGCAGGTCCTCCGGCTTGCGGCTCAACCGCACCGTGCCCGCCGGGTCACCCGCCCTCGGCGTCCCCGCCGACAGCCCGACCGGGACCTCGCTCGTGAAGCCCGCGTCCCGCTCCTCCGTGCTCGGCGTCCGTTCCAGCGCCTCGAGCAGCGCCTGCGCGACCATCGCCGACGGGTCCCGTACGGGCTTCTTCTCGGGCACCGGAACCACTCGCTCCACGCCCACCAGCTGCGACCCGCAGACCAGTTCCACCGTGGCCCGGAAGCCCTGCACCCCGCTCGGCTGTGCCTGCGTGTCACACGACACGCGCGACGGCGCCGCGCCCACGTCCACCGGCACGGTCGTCGCCCGGATCCCGCAGGCCGACGTCGCGAGCAGCGCGACGCCGATGAGCGGGACCAGCACCGCCGGTACCACCGGCAGCGCCCTACGCATCCGCGTCACCCTCGATCACCTTCCCCACGTCCACCGGCAGCCGCAGCGTGAACAGCGCCCCGCCGCCCGGCACATTGGCGGCGGTGATGTCGCCGCCGTGGATGTGCGCGTTCTCCACGGCGATCGACAGGCCGAGCCCGCTGCCGTCCGACTTCGGCCGCGACGCGCTCGCCTTGTAGAACCGGTCGAAGACGTGCGGCAGGACCTCCTCGGGAATGCCCGGACCGTTGTCCTGCACCGCGATCACCAGCCACTCCCCCTCCACCGTCGCCGACACCCGCACCGGCGAGCCGCCGTGCTTGAGCGCGTTGCCGATCAGGTTGGCGAGGATGACGTCGAGGCGGCGCGGGTCGAGCCGGGCCACGATGCCCCGCTCGGCGTCGAGTTCGACCGCGTCGAGCCAGGCCCGTGCGTCGATGCAGGCCGTGACCTGGTCGGCGACGTTCACGTCGTCCAGCACCAGCTTGGCCGTCCCCGCGTCGAAGCGGGTGACCTCCATCAGGTTCTCCACGAGGTTGTTGAGGCGGCGCGTCTCGCTGACGACCAGCGCCACGGCCGGTGCGATCATCGGATCGAGGTTGTCGACCTCCTCCTCCAGCACCTCCGCCACCGCGGTCAACGCGGTCAGCGGCGTCCGCAGCTCGTGGGACATGTCCGCGACGAAGCGCCGGCTCGACTCCTCCCGCGCGCTCATGTCGGCGACCTTCTTCTCCAGCGCCTCGGCCGTCTTGTTGAAGGTGTGCGACAGGTCGGCGAGTTCGTCCGTGCCCGACACGTCGAGGCGGTGGTCCAGCTCGCCCTCGCCGAGCCGCCGCGCCGCGTCCCCGAGCCGCTGCACGGGCTTGAGCACCGTACGGGCCGCGGCCTGCGCCAGCAGCGCGGAGCCGAGCAGCGCGAGACCGGTGGCGATGGTCAGCGACCAGCCGAGCGCGTTGAGGTCGTCGCGCTCCTGCGCGAGCGACTTGTACATGTAGCCGGTGGGCCCGCCGCCCACGATCCGCGTCCCGCCGACCAGGTACGGGTTGCCGCGCGGCTTCGTCCGCTGCCAGTACATGTGGTACTCGGCGTCGTTCGCGGCGGTCGTCTTCTGCCGGTCGTTCACCGCGTTCTGCAGGGACTTCGGTACGTTGGCCAGCCCGAAGGAGTCGGGGCCCGCCGCGCCGAAGACCTGCCGGTTGTCCTTGCCCACCTGCACCAGCAGCACGCTGTAGCCGGGGCTGCTGCCCGCCATCAGCTCGGCGGTGCGCTGCAGCTCCTCCGCGGTGGGGTCGGCGGGCAGCGCGGCGGCCCGGTTCTGCATCTCCTGCCGGAAGTCACCGAGGGCCGCGTCCTGGACGCGGGTGAGGACGGCCTCCCGGTTGAGCCAGTACGCGATGCCCGAGGCCGAGACCGCGGCCGTCAGCGCGACCAGGCAGAAGACCATGAGGAGCCGCAGCCGCAGGCTGGTCCAGCGCCGGCCCGCGAGCAACGACCGGATCACTGCGGGGAGTCCAGGCGGTAGCCGACGCCCCGGACGGTCCGGATCAGGGTGGGCGAGGACGGCACGTCCTCGACCTTGGCGCGCAGCCGCTGTACGCAGGCGTCGACGAGCCGGGAGTCACCGAGGTAGTCGTGCTCCCAGACCAGCCGCAGCAGCTGCTGGCGCGACAGCGCCTGCCCTGGCCGGCGGCTCAGTTCGAGCAGCAGCCGCAGCTCGGTCGGCGTGAGCTGGAGGTCCTCGCCGTTCTTCGTCACCGTCATGGCGGCCCGGTCGATGACCAGGGAGCCGAAGCTCGCCGAATCGCTCGACTCGCGCTCGCCGCGGCGCAGCACGGCCCGGATGCGGGCGTCGAGGACCCGGCCCTGGACGGGCTTGACCACGTAGTCGTCGGCGCCCGACTCCAGGCCGACGACCACGTCGATGTCATCGCTGCGCGCGGTGAGCAGGATGATCGGCAGTTGGTCGGTGCGGCGGATCCTCCGGCACACCTCGAAACCGTCGATACCGGGCAGCATCACGTCCAGCACGATCAGGTCCGGCCGCTGCTCGCGCAGCAGTTTCAGGCCGTCCTCGCCCGTCGCCGCGGTGGCCACACGGTGGCCCTGGCGGGACAGGGAGAGTTCGAGGGCCGTGCGGATGGCGTCGTCGTCCTCGATCAGCAACAGGAAAGGCACGGGCTCATTCTGTCCCATCGGCAGTCGGGAGTTCGACCGTCGGGCCGCGCGATCCTGTCCGCGTCCTGTCAGAAGTCGCTGTGACAGGGCTGTGACAGTCGACGGACACCCCGGTTAAGTCGGCGGGGCAATCTTCTAATCAACGCACTACGGACCGAAGCAGACACACTCCACGACGGGGGGCGCGAGATGAACACGCTGCACAGCACCACGACCAGCGCGGTTGTCACGCGGCTGCACGATGTGAACCGCCGGGCGGGTGTCCGTACGGTGGCGGTCGCCCGTCCCCGGCCGGCCCACGTCGTAGCCATTGACGCAAACCAGTACCAGGCGGTTCCCGCCACCGAGCAGACGCCCTCCTCCACCTCGGAGGCGGAGTTCACGGCGTACGTCCAGGAGCGGCGGGCCGCCCTGTACGCGACGGCCTTCCACCTCACCGGCGACCGTTACGAAGCCGAGGACCTGCTGCAGAGCGCGCTGTTCTCCACGTACCGCGCCTGGGACCGGATCAGCGACAAGGCGGCCGTCGGCGGCTATCTGCGCCGAACGATGACCAACCTGCACATCAGCGCGTGGCGCCGGCGGAAGCTGAACGAGTACCCGACCGAGGAACTGCCGGAGACGGCCTCCGACACGGACGCGATGCGCGGCACGGAACTGCGCGCGGTCCTGTGGCAGGCGCTGACCCGCATCCCGGAGCCGCAGCGCACCATGCTGGTGCTCCGTTACTACGAGGGCCGCACGGACCCGGAGATCGCGGAGATCCTCGGCATCAGCGTCGGCACGGTGAAGTCGAGCATCTGGCGCTCGCTGCGCCGCCTGCGGGAGGACGAGGCGCTGAGCTTCGGCCGTGACGAGGCGGAGTCCTTCGGGGAGCTCGTCGCGTAACGGGCACACGAAAGCCATCGGGCCAGGGGGCCCGTCCTACGGGGGTGGGACGGGGGCCGCGGGGGGAAAAGGCGGGATCAAGCGGCCGGGGGTCCGCCTGATCCCGCCTTTTCACATGTCCGGTGCGCCTGCGCGCCCCGCGGGACGGCCGGTCAGAGGCGCTTGGCGCTGCGCAGGGCGGCGGCGTAGTAGCCGTTGCCGTCGATGCGGGAGGCGCCGCCCTTGTCGCCGATGGTGGGGCCGTTGGCCTCTTCGCGGCTCGATATGAAGATCTTGTGCCCGTCGGTGTCGTTGCCGAGGTACATGCCGGCGTGGTCCAGACGCTCGCCGGTGCGCCCGTCGAGCTTGAAGAACACCAGGTCGCCCGGCTGGAGGACGTCGACGGAGGCCGGCCGGTCCTGCGGGCCGACGCCCTTGAGGGCCAGGATGTCCACGCCGGCCTTCGAGCGGGCCATTCCGTTGGCGGTGCGCGGCAGTCCGTTGCCGCCCGTGTCGGAGGCCATCAGCGGGAAGCGGCCGCGGTAGCCGAAGACCGTGCGGATGAAGCCGGAGCAGTCCAGGGCCCGGTGCTTGGCCTTCTCCGGCTGTTCCGTGGTGCCGTTGCGGAAGGTGTACGGGGTGCCGAGGTAGTCGTAGAAGTCCGACTGCTCCAGGCGCAGGTCGTTGCCCGCGGAGCCGTTCGGGTTGAGCGGCCCGAAGGCCGCGTCGCCCGCGTACTGGACGCCGTTCGCGTCCTTCTTGACCGGTGCCTGGTCCCCGTACTGGAAGGCGATGGCGAAGAGGTCGTCCTCCTCGCTCCCGTAGTACTTCTTGAACCAGTCCTGGAACCACTGCTCGCGTTCCGCGCCGCTGCGCCAGCTCTCCGGCAGCAGGCGGACCCAGCTGTCGGTGACGACTCGGGTCCGGGTGGTGGCCGGCTCGGAGAAGGTACGGCTCTTGCCGGTGAGCGACGCGGTGCGCGCGCCGTCCGTGAAGGTGGCGAGGACGGCGCCGTCCGCGCCCCGCAGGACCGAGCGCTCCGGGTTCTTCAACCGCTCCCATTTCCGGGCGCCCTCCTGGCCGCCGCCGGTCTGCGCCTGGTCGGTGACGCGCAGCACCGCCGGGGCCTTGGCCTGCTCCTCCTTGCGCAGCTCGTAGGTGAAGTACGCGCTGCCGGCCAGCAGGAGCGCCACGACGACGGCGTGCAGGACGGGGCGGGTGCGGCGGGCGGGCTTGGCGGTCATCGGTGTGCTCCGGGCGGTGCGGGTGATCGGGCTGGCGTCGGTCAGGCGTGCGGCATGAAGCCGAGCAGGATGCCCGAGGTCAGGACGACGTACGTCATGAGGGTCGCGGACCCGGTGGCGAGCAGTGTGGCGCCCTTGGGCTGGCGGACGAGCTGGTAGGCGATCAGTCCGGGGACGATGAAGCCGAGGGTCTGGTTCGCGTACAGCAGGGGGAACTTCATCTGGAGCACGATCACCACCGTGGCCTGGAGGAGCACACCGATGAGGACGACGGCCGCGAACAGGCGCTTGCCGTAGAGGATGACGAACTTCTGGGTGACGAGGGTGAGCGCGTACGTCAGGGCGGTGATGCCGACGACGAGCGCCGCGCGCTGCAGGTCCTCGATGAGGGTGAGCGCGAGCCAGCCGGGGGTGATCATGCCGCCGGGCGAGAGGTTCGTCGTCAGGTAGCACAGCAGGGAGAACAGCAGGCCCAGCGCGATGCCGATCGCGGCGATCTCGGGGGTGAGGACTGCGGGGATCAACGGGGGTCTCCTGGGCTCTGCCACTGCGGATTCGGGTGGGGCTCGTACGGGTGGGGCGGCCAGGGCTGCTCGTGCGGCTGCTGCTGCGGGTGGGGCCCCTGGGGCCGCTGCCCCTCCGGCTGCCGCGGGTACGGGCCCTGCCCCTCGTACGGCGGTCGGCCCTGGGGGGTGGGCAGAGGGTGCTGCTGGGGCACGTGGACGTACTGCCTCGGCACGGGGGGCTGCCCGAACCGGGCCTCCTGCGCGGCGGTGAGGTCGGCGTACGGGTCGAGGTGCGGGACGTACAGCGGCTGCGCGGGGGCGGCCTGCCGGGGTACGGCGGGCCCGCGGTCCGGGGCCACCCGGTGGGGCTCCTCCCGGTCGGGCTCGTCCTCGAAGCCGGGGAGTTCCGCCAGGTGTTCCAGGAGGATCTCGCCCTGGCCGTGGATGTTGCCGATGGCGACCAGCGAGGAGCTCTCGCCCAGGTGGCCGAGGAGCTCGTTCATGAACTCCTCACCGTCGCGCTGGTCGCCGCCGAGGTCGACGGCGCGCCCGCGCCAATCGGCCGGGATCGCGTCGATGGCGCTCTTGGCCGGGTGCCCGATCACGAAGACCTTGTCGGGCATCAGGTCCGGGACGATCGCGCCCATCTGGCCGTTTCGCTCGACGCGGTCCGGGCGGCAGTTGATCACGACGTTGAGGGGGCGGTCGACGGCGCCGAGGTCGAGGAGCTGGTTGATGTTCATCAGCGTCGACTCGGGGTCGTTCGCGGCGAAGACGTTGGCGAAGCGCACCCGCTTGCCGCCGGGAGCCACGTACCGCTCGACGGAGAGCACGCCGGGGTCCGGCGGGGCGTCGTACATCCCCTGGAGGGCGGTCTCGCGGTCGACGCCGAGGAGGTCGGCGACGGTGAGCGCGATGGCGACGTTCTCCTTGAAGGTGAACCAGCTGAAGCCCCGCAGCTCCTCGTCGCTGACCGTGTCGGGGTCGGCGTAGACGAGCGTGCAGTTCCTCGCGTCGGCCTCCTCCTGGAGCACGTGGAAGCGCTCCTTCTCGGCGGTGACGCAGATTCCGCCGTGCGGCATCGAGCGCGACAGGGAGCGCGCGATGTCGTCGAGGGTGGGTCCCATCTCGGCGACGTGGTCCTCGCGGACGTTGCACAGCACGCCGATGGTCGACTGGATCAGCTTCGACTGGTTGATCTCCTGAAGTGCGGGCATGACCGCCATGCACTCCATGACCAGTGCGTGCGGCCGGTAGGCGGCGGCGCGCCGGACGATGCCGATCTGTTCGACGACGTTGGCGATGCCGAACTTCCGGTAGACGGGCTCCTCGGTGGCGTCCGGGTGGATGAAGCGGGCCGCGGTGCCCGTCGTCTTGGCGACCGTCACCAGCCCGCCGCCGCGCAGGGCTCCCGCGCACAGCCGGGTGATGGAGCTCTTGCCGCGGATGCCGTTGACCAGCACCCGGTTCGGTATGTGCGCGAGGTTGGCGTAGTGCCGGCGCTGCTCGACGACGCCCGCGACGAGCATGGCCAGGCAGCAGAAGAGCAGCACGCAGTAGAGGAAGAGCACGGTGGATCAGTTCCTTCCGGCCGGGGTGGCACCGCCGGGCGTCCGGCCGGTGGCGCCGCCGGCGGCGTCCCGCTTGCGCTGCTCCAGGAGCTGCTGGCGGATGACTTCGAGGCTGCGGGTGACGGCGCCGACCTCGTCGTGGTGGGTCGGGTAGACGACGGTGCGGCGGTCTCCGTCGGCGAGGGCCTCCGCCCGCTCGGCGAGGTCGCGCAGCGGCCGCACCACGATGACGTGCATCCAGCCGAGGCAGGCCGCGGCGCCCGTGAGGCCGAGCAGTCCGGCCAGGACGGTGCGGTTCTGCGCGGTGTACGCGGGGATCTCCAGGCCCTCGGCCGGCTGCCGGGTGACGACGGTCCAGTCCAGGGGCTGGGCCACACCCCCACCGGTCATGGGTGCCGCGGCGGCGATGGAGACGCCACCGTCGCGGAGGAGGGCGCTCCTGGCGCTCGGGCCCTTCCCCGTCTTCTCGTTCGCGCCGCTCTTCTCGTTCGCGCCGCTCTTCTCGTTCGCGGCGTTCACCAGGGCGTCGAGCTTGGCGTCCGACAGCGATGCGAAGGCAAGGTAGCCGTTGTTGCCGCCGATCACCCGGTGCCCGGCATCGACGACGCGGACCTCGCCCAGGCCCGGCCGCTTGAGCATGGCGTTGAGGAAGTCGATGCGCAGCTCGCCGACCACGGCGGCGCCGGCCAGGCCGGGTGCCTCGGCGTACTCGGTGATGACCGGTTGGTTGCCGCTGTCGACCAGGGTGACGGGCTGCTTCGAGGGGCCCTTGCCGACGGGGTGGTGGGGCTTGCCGCCGGAGCGGGCCAGGACGGTGCCGTCGGCCTTCAGGACGTAGAGGGATGCGTAGCGTCCGTGCTGGCTCCGGGTGCGCTCCAGCAGCTTCGTCATCTCGGCGGGGGTGGTCTTGTCGCCGATGACGGAGGCGACGGAGGTGAGGTCGGCGTGTCCTTCGTTGAGGGCGCGGCGTACCCGGTCGGCCAGGGTGTCGGTGCGTTCACGCTGGTCGTCGACGATCGTCCGGGGCACGGCGACGGAGGCCCCCGCGCGGTTGAGCGTCAGCAGGAGCGGCGCCGACCACACCAGGAGCAGGATTCCGCACACCGCGAGGAGGGCGCGGGTCCCGATCCGGGCGCGGCGGCCCGCGCGAGGGCTCGGGGTCTGCGCTCCGGGCTCGCCGAGGAGCTGGCGGCGCAGCCGGTCGAGGGCGGCGCCGATGCGGGCGGTCTCCCCGTACTTCGGCACGGTGACCGGCCGGTTCAGGTCGCCGCGGCCGATCCGGCGGCTCTCCAGGAACAGCCGGAGCAGCGGGCGCTGCACGGTGACCACGAGCAGGGCCACGGCCAGTGCTCCGAGCACCAGCAGAGCGCCGGACGCGGCGATCCAGAAGAAGGAGTCGACTGCGGCGGAACGCTGCTCGGCGACGCCGACGAACGAGACGACGGTGAGGCCGAGGGCGGTCGCGTCGGTGCCCTCACCGGGCTGCGAACCAGTGAGCTTCGCGTAGCCGGCCACGGAGCGGTGACCGTCCCTGGAGTCCCCGAGCAGGCTGCCACTGACGCCGGCGAAGCCGCCGGAGCCGGGCTCCTTGGCCTGGAGGGGGTGCCGCCCGGCCTTCTGGGCGACGGTCTTCGCGAACTTTCCGAGCTGCTTCTTCTCCTGCCCGGAACTGCCGACGCCGTCGCTGCCGAGGACCTGGCCGGAGGAGTCGAGGACGGCGATGGCGCGGGACCGGCCCAGGCTGATGCCCGGGACCTTCAGGCTGCTGGAGGCGACCAGGAGTTGCTGGGGGCGGTCGGGCCAGGACAGCAGGGCGAGGGTGAGCAGGCGGGTCTCGCCGTTCTCGAGCCGGACCATGCGGGGGGCGAGGCCTGACTCGCCGCCCAGCGCGGTCAGGTCGAGGGCGGTCAGCGGGAGGTTCTCGCCGCGCTGCGCCTCCAGGCGGCCCGACTTGATCTCGATCACGGCCGTGCCACGCCACTTCTGGTAGACGCTGCCGAGCTTGTCGAGCACGGAGTCGGGCGAGACCGGTTCGCCGGAGCTGAACAGGGCGGCGGTCCTGCCGATGTCCGTGATGCTCTCGTCCAGGGAGGCGCGCAGAGCGATGGCGCCGTCCTCCGCGAAGTACTGCTGGGAGTTGAGAACGGCCGGCGGTACGGTCTCCCTGCCCACGTGTCCGAGTTGGAACGCGGTGAGGGCGGCGAGGGCCAGCAGCAGGGCGGACAGGGCCGCGATGGGCGGACGGATGCCGCCCAGCAGCGACATGTCAGCCCGCCGGCGGGTCCGGTGCCGCCGCTTCGATCGCGACGCGGCCAACGCGGGCTCCTCTTCGTTCTGTCCTGGAGCCGGTGCGGCCTGGAGAGTGTGATGATCTGGGCTTACGGGGCGCGCGGAGTGCCGGGAGGGCCTCGGTGCGTCCGGTCAGCGCGGTCCGGTCCGTCGGCGGGGCCCGGCCGGGCGGGTGTTCCCGTCGGGCACGGGGTCGGGCGAACCGGAACGAAGAGCGGAGGGCCGGGAAGCGGAGCACATCACTCCGTTATTTTCATATGACTATGAGAGCTCCACTGACCAGGCGAATAACGATTGCGGTTCTGTGCGGCGCTTTCATCGCTCTTTGTGCCGTTT
Source organism: Streptomyces sp. NPDC048257 (assembly GCF_043201855.1). Taxonomy (NCBI): domain Bacteria; kingdom Bacillati; phylum Actinomycetota; class Actinomycetes; order Kitasatosporales; family Streptomycetaceae; genus Streptomyces; species Streptomyces sp. NPDC048257. The sequence goes on along the minus strand of NZ_JBICZI010000009.1, from coordinate 150,871 downwards.
TGGCGCTTTGGGATGCAGGTACGGGAAGCGCACCGCCGGCCCGCCCGGCCGGCCCCGCTCCCCACCCCTCCGCCGACACCGACCTGGAGCAGCGGATCGCCCGCTTCACCGCCGGCTTCAGCGAGCGCGGGGGGTACCGCACCCCCACCGACCAGGAACGACTGGCGTTCACCAAGGCGTTCGCCCACCTGCTCGACGGTGAGACGGAAGCAGCGCGGACCGGCCTGGCCGAGATCGACTTCACCCTCCGCACCGTCACGGACGCCGCCGGCGGACGCCGGTACGCCGAGGTGACGGACGCGGTGAGTGAATCGGGCCACACCGCCCGCGGCTGGGGCCGGGTGTACGTCGACCTCGACGGGCCCGCACGCTGGTCGGTCCAGGTCCCCCACCCCGTCGCCGATGCCCGCACCGAGCTCCTGGGAGCACGGGTGCTGCGCGGCGCACCCGGCGGAGTGCTCGTGCTCGCGGGGGCCCACCGCGATGCGGGCGAGGACGGCGCGGCGGACGTGGCACACCGCGACGACTCGGTCTTCCACGGCGTGGTGGACGAGCTGGCACGGAGGAACCTGCCGGGGGTCCAGCTGCACGGATTCGCCGACGAGTCGTTCCGCGGACGGGACGCGGTGGTCTCCACGGGAGCCGGCGACAGCGCCGTGGCGGACGCGGAACAGCTGACCGCCGCGCTGCGGCGCGACGGCCTGGAGGTCTGCACGGCGTACTCCGCACGCTGCAAGCTCGCCGGCCGGGAGAACGAACAGGGCCGGACCGCCGCCGACCGGCAGTCCCGCTTCCTGCACGTCGAGCTGAACAAGACGCTCCGCGGCGACGACCGCGGCCTCGACCGGGCCGCGGCCGCCATCACCACCCTGACGGACCGGTGGTCCCGCCGGTGACGCCGGTTTCGTGCAACGGAACCCGTAGGGCTTCCCGGCGGCTACGCCAAGGTCGTCGTGCGGCGGCGGCCCGCCGCGGCTGCCGCCAGACGGCCGAGGGCCTCGTCGCGGGCGCAGGCGTGCGCGCCCAGGGCGACGTGGCGGGCCACGATGCCGCGTTCGGCGCGCATCAGCCGCAGGCCCCGGCGCAGCAGGAACGGCACGGACTTGCGGCCCTCCCGCAGGTCACGGGCCAGCCGGCGGCGGAACGTCGTCGAGGGGCGCCCCCGCAGGCAGATGGCGTCCGCCAGGAGCCCGAGCTCCTGGCAGCGGGCGGCCACGTCGGCGGCGAAGATGCCCTCCGCGATGAAGAGCGGGGTACGGGCGATGTCGAGGCTCTCGGCGCCCGAGCGGGAGCTCGTCGCGATGTCGTACACCGGGACGTCGGTCCGGCCCGCCGCGCACAGTTCGGCGATCGCGGCGACCGCCGCGTCCGCGTCCCAGGACAGCGGGGAGTCCCAGTCGATGTCGGAGCTGCCGTCGACGAGCGGGAGGGTGGGGTCGTCGCCCTCCTTGTAGAAGTCGTCGAGGCGCAGCACGGGCAGCCCTGAGCGGGCGGCCAGCGAGGATTTGCCGGAGCCCGACGGACCGGTCAGCAGGACGACTCGGGTCGGCGCAGGAGAGGAGGAGCTCACGGGACACCAGTCTGAACCATTCCCCCGGGTAGGGGATCCTCCCGGTGACCGGTTGGTGTCCAGGAACACACCTCGACTACGCTGCGTGCGCACGCGACTACGACCTCAGGCGGGATCTCCATGGCACGTCACGCAGCCCCTTCCCTTCCGAACCGGCTCCGCAGCGCCGGACTGACGGTTTCGATGGCCGGTGCGGCCCTGGCGATGGCCGCGGGCGGCGCCCAGGCCGGCGAGCTCGACGTCCCGGCGGCGCTGGCCGGGGTCGCCGACCCCATCGCGAACCTCAAGGTGAACCCGCTGGCCCACACCGGCGTGGACCCGCTGGACAACGGCGTCGCCACGAAGGTCGCGGACTTCCCGTCCGTGGGGACCGGCATGGTCACCGGCATCCTGACCCAGGGGCCCTCGGTCGGCGAGCTGCCGACCGCGGCGGCCTCCTCGCTGCTCGGTCCGGTGCTCCCCGGGAAGTAGCCGCGCGCAAGCGGGTACGGGAAGGCCCCGGCAGCGCGGGGGACGCTGCCGGGGCCGGTCTCGTACGGGGGCCTGTCCGAGGAGGACTAGTAGGACGAGCCGCCCGCGCCCAGCGACCCGGTGGGGTGCCAGACGGTCTTGGTCTCCAGGAACGCCGTCATGCGCGACGTGCCCGGGTCGGCGCTCCAGTCGTCCACAGGCTGTGGACGCCGGACGCGCTTGAGGTTGTCGGCCGCCGCGATCTCCAGCTCCTTGGCGAGGGCCGCATCGGCTCCGGCCAGGTCGATCGCGTTGACGTCCTGGTGGGACGCCAGGTGGGGGCCCATCTCGCCGGCCTTGCCGGACAGGATGTTGACCACGCCGCCGGGCAGGTCGGAGGTGGCGAGCACCTCGCCCAGGGAGAGGGCGGGCAGCGGGGACTTCTCGCTGGCGATGACGACGACGGTGTTGCCCGTCGCGATCACCGGGGCGATCACCGAGACCAGGCCCAGGAAGGACGACTCCTGCGGGGCGACGACCGTGACCACACCGGTCGGCTCCGGGGTGGAGAGGTTGAAGAACGGGCCCGCGACCGGGTTGGCCCCGCCCACGATCTGGCCGATCTTGTCGGTCCAGCCCGCGTACCAGACCCAGCGGTCGATGGCCGCGTCGACGACCGCGCCGGCCTTGGACTTGGACAGGCCCTCGGCCTCGCCGACCTCGCGGACGAACTGCTCGCGGCGGCCCTCCAGCATCTCGGCGATGCGGTAGAGGATCTGCCCGCGGTTGTACGCGGTCGCGCCGGACCAGCCGCCGAAGGCCTTGCGGGCCGCGACGACCGCGTCACGCGCGTCCTTGCGGGAGGACAGGGGGGCGTTGGCCAGCCACTTGCCCTTGGAGTCCGTCACTTCGTACACCCGGCCGCTCTCGGAGCGGGGGAACTTGCCCCCGACGTACAGCTTGTAGGTCTTGAAGACGTTCAGGCGGGTCACAGAAGACTCAGACATCGAGGTAGCCCTCCAGGCCGTGGCGGCCGCCCTCGCGGCCGAAGCCCGACTCCTTGTAGCCGCCGAAGGGCGAGGTCGGGTCGAACTTGTTGAACGTGTTGGCCCACACCACACCGGCACGGAGCTGGTTCGCGACCGCGAGGATGCGCGAGCCCTTCTCCGTCCAGATGCCGGCGGACAGGCCGTACTGGCTGTTGTTCGCCTTGGCGACCGCCTCGTCGGGCGTACGGAAGGTCAGCACGGACAGCACCGGGCCGAAGATCTCGTCGCGGGCGACGGTGTGCGCCTGGGTGACGTTCGTGAAGAGCGTCGGGGCGAACCAGTAGCCGGAGGACGGCAGCTCGCACGCCGGGGACCAGCGCTCGGCGCCCTCGGCCTCGCCGGTCTCCGCGAGCGCGGTGATCCGGGCGAGCTGCTCGGCGGAGTTGATCGCGCCGATGTCGGTGTTCTTGTCGAGCGGGTCGCCCAGGCGCAGCGTGGAGAGGCGGCGCTTGAGGGAGTCCAGCAGCTCGTCGTGGATCGACTCCTGGACCAGCAGGCGGGAGCCCGCGCAGCAGACCTGGCCCTGGTTGAAGAAGATGCCGTTGACGATGCCCTCGACGGCCTGGTCGATGGGGGCGTCGTCGAAGACGATGTTGGCGCCCTTGCCGCCCAGCTCCAGGGTGACCTTCTTGCCGGTACCGGCGATCTGGCGGGCGATGGCCTTGCCGACCGCGGTCGAGCCGGTGAAGGCGACCTTGTTGACGTCGGGGTGGGCGACCAGCTCGGCGCCCGCGTCCCCGTAACCGGGGAGGATGTTGACGACGCCCTTGGGCAGACCCGCCTGGCGGCAGATGTCCGCGAAGAACAGCGCGGACAGGGGCGTGGTCTCGGCGGGCTTCAGGACGACCGTGTTGCCGGTGGCGAGCGCCGGGGCGATCTTCCACGCGAGCATCAGCAGCGGGAAGTTCCAGGGGATGACCTGGCCGGCCACGCCGAGCGGACGCGGGTTCGCGCCGTAGCCCGCGTGGTCGAGCTTGTCGGCCCAGCCCGCGTAGTAGAAGAAGTGGGCGGCGACCAGCGGGAGGTCCGCGTCGCGGGTCTCCTTGATCGGCTTGCCGTTGTCCAGGGTCTCCAGGACGGCGAGCTCGCGGCTGCGCTCCTGGATGATCCGGGCGATGCGGAAGAGGTACTTGGCGCGCTCGGAGCCGGGCAGCGCGGACCACTTCTCGAAGGCCCTGCGGGCGGCCTTCACGGCGCGGTCCACGTCGGCGGTGCCGGCCTGGGCGATCTCGGCCAGGACCTCTTCGCTGCTCGGCGAGACGGTCTTGAAGACCTTGCCGTCGGCGGCGTCGGTGAACTCGCCGTCGATGAAGAGCCCGTAGGAGGGGGCGATGTCGACGACCGAGCGGGACTCGGGAGCCGGTGCGTACTCGAATACAGATGCCATGGTGATCAGTCCACCGTCACGTAGTCGGGACCGGAGTAACGGCCGGTGCTCAGCTTCTGGCGCTGCATCAACAGGTCGTTGAGCAGGCTGGAGGCGCCGAAGCGGAACCAGTGGTTGCTCAGCCAGTCCTCGCCCACGGTCTCGTTGACCAGGACCAGGAACTTGATCGCGTCCTTGGTGGTGCGGATGCCGCCGGCCGGCTTCACGCCGATCTGGATTCCAGTCTGCGCGCGGAAGTCGCGTACGGCCTCGAGCATGAGCAGGGTGTTCGCCGGAGTGGCGTTGACCCCGACCTTGCCGGTCGACGTCTTGATGAAGTCGGCGCCCGCGAGCATGCCGATCCAGGAGGCGCGGCGGATGTTGTCGTAGGTCGACAGCTCGCCGGTCTCGAAGATGACCTTCAGGCGCGCGGCGCTGCCGTCCTCGCGGACGCAGACCTCCTTGATCGCCTTGATCAGCTCGTACGTCTCCAGGTAGCGGCCGGCGAGGAAGGCGCCACGGTCGATGACCATGTCGATCTCGTCGGCGCCCGCGGCGACGGCGTCGCGGGTGTCCGCGAGCTTGACGGGCAGGGCGGCGCGGCCGGCCGGGAAGGCGGTGGCGACGGAGGCGATCTTGACGTCGGCGCCGTTCAGCGCGGCCTTCGCCGTGGCCACCATGTCGGGGTAGACACAGACGGCGGCCGTCATCGGGGTCGTGCGGTCGGTCGGATCGGGATGGACGGCCTTGGCGGAGAGCGCCCGGACCTTGCCCGGGGTGTCCGCGCCTTCCAGCGTCGTCAGGTCGATCATCGAGATGGCCAGGTCGATGGCGTACGCCTTGGCCGTCGTCTTGATCGAACGGGTGCCGAGGGAGGCCGCGCGGGCCTCCAGGCCGACAGCGTCGACGCCGGGCAGCCCGTGCAGGAAGCGGCGCAGCGCACTGTCGGACGTCGTCACGTCAGCGAATGCGGTGAGGGTGGTGGGCATGGTCACCAGATGAGCATATCTACGCGCGTAGCGACCTGTCACCCCCGCCCCCGAATCCGCTATGGAATTGACACCTCCACTCTCCGTTACGGGCCCATGACAGGAGCCGGATCGTCCGCACGCACGGGATCCGTAACGTTGTTCCCAGCAGCCCGCCAGACACTCACCCGGCTCTCACGGACAGAGAAAACCGCGGCATGCGACTCTCCTCCACTTTCCCGAGACCTCGCTTCAAGGAGTCGTTATGCGTACCGCCCTCCGTACCTCCCTCGCCACCGCGTTCCTCGCCGGTGCCCTCCTCGCCCCGGTCGCGGGCACCGCGTACGCCGCCACGACCGCCGCGCCGGCCGCGGCCGTCCCCGACCGCTACGCCGGCACCCCCGTCTCCATCGACAAGGGCGTCGTCGCGGTGCTGCGCAACAAGTCCGAGGGTCCCGAGGCCTGGATCCGCGCGGTCCCCGAGGACTGGAAGCCGGGCGACGAGTACATGAGCCGCGTGCTCGCCACGCTGGACTCCGAGCACCCGGCGGCCTCGGTGTCCGGCCTGGAGCTCAGGCTCGTCGAGGAGGACGTCCACCACCCGGTCCTGTCGGTGACCAAGGACGGGAAGACCAGCTCCTACCCGCTGCCCAAGGGCCAGGGCCCGCAGTGCACGAGCGAGCCCGTGACGGAGTCCATCGGGGCGGGCGGGCTGGCCCGGCTGCTGATGTCCCCGAACGGCCCGATCGTCCAGCTGGACTTCGACCCCACGCCCACGGACAACGTCGAGGTCCTGGACCGCAACACGCCCTCGCTCCCGAAGGACGCCGGCATCGTCGCCCGCATCCTGAACGCGAGCTCCGCCAAGCCGGTCTTCGAGTGGAAGACCCAGGGCGGCAACGACTGGTACGGCCACGCGACGTTCCCGAAGCTGCCCAAGGGCTGCACCTTCGACTACACCTTCCAGGCGCCGACCGAGAAGCCGCAGCCGGACCCCAAGCCGTCCACCGAACCGTCCACGAAGCCGTCCGCCACCACCTCTGCGGCGCCCAGGCCCCAGACGGCCGGCCAGACCTCCGTCGTCCCCAAGGGCGGCGTCGCCGCGGGCGCCGAGATCGCCACCCGGGACACCGACGACTCCACGACCGTCTACGCCGGCGCCGGTCTCGCCGCCATCGTCGCCGGCCTCGGCGCGGCCTTCCTGACCCGCCGCCGCGCCCGCACCCAGCGCTGACGCACCCGGCACTTCCCTCGCCCTCCGTCCGGCGGGCCACCGACCCGGTGGCCCGCCGGACGTCGTCTCCGGAGCACCCTCATGGCCCACCGCGTACGCCTCCCCCTCGCCGCCGCCCTCCTCTGCCTCGCCCTGACCGGCTGCGGGGCGGCCACCGGTGCGCCCACCGCCACCGCGCCGTCGTCCACCGCAGCGCCGTCCGTCGCACCCACCGCCGCCCCCGCACCGTCTGCGACCGCCACCCCGATGCCCGCCTCCGAGCCCGTACGCGTACGGATCCCCGCGGCCGGAGTGGACGCCTCCCCGGTACTGAAGCTGGGACTGGCCGCCGACGGCACCGTCGAGGTGCCCTCGGTGGCCGACGCCGACAGGATCGGCTGGTACACCAAGGGCGTCACGCCCGGCGAGACCGGTCCCGCCGTGCTGATCGGCCACTTCGACACCGCGCGCGGACCGGCCGTGCTCAAGGACGTCTCGCGCGTGCGCACCGGCGAGGAGATCACCGTCTCCCGGGCGGACGGCACCGCCGCCGTCTTCCGCGTCCGCGAGCTGGAGCAGGTCGGCAAGAAGGAGTTCCCGACCGAGAAGGTGTACGGGAACACCGCCCGTCCCGAGCTGCGCGTCATCACCTGCGGCGGCGAGATCACGGACGGCCACCGGCCCGACAACATCATCCTGTACGCCGATCTCGTGGGCTGAGACGGCGTGGGGCAGAATCGACCCCATGAGCAGCCAGCAGCAGCCGACCGATGAGCCGGTCTACGACGACCGGGTCTACCGCTCCTCCATGGGCGTCGTCTCGGGGGTACTGCTGCTCGCACTGACGGCCTGGCTCTGCGGCGACGCCGTGGTGCGGGGCTCGGGCAACTCCCCGTGGATCGCGCTGGCGGTGGCGCTGTGCGCCGTACCGCTGATCGTCGCGTTCACGATCCGCCCGGCCGTCTTCGCCAATGACGACCGGATGCGCGTGCGCAACCCCTTCCGGATCATCGAGCTGCCCTGGGCGGCCGTGGACGCGGTGCGCGCCGGGTACTCGGCCGAGGTGCTGGCCGAGGGGTCCAAGTACCAGCTGTGGTCCGTGCCGGTCTCGCTGCGGGAGCGGAAGAAGGCCAACCGGCAGCAGCTGCGCCGCAGCGCGCAGAGCCGCCGCGAACCGGGCGACCCGGGTGCGGGCGCCCGCAGCGCCGCCCCGTCCGAGCCGATGCGGGCCGGCGCCGACCGGATCGTCGACGAGCTGCAGGCCATGGCCGAGCGCGGCGCCGAACGGCCCGGCGCGCAGGGCGGCGTGCGCGTGCGCTGGTCCTACGAGATCATCGCGCCCGCCCTGGCCGGCGCCTTGATCCTGATCGTCCTCATCGCCCTCCGCTGATCTTCATCCGCCGACTCGGCACCCACCGGCTCCGCACCCGCTGACCGGCCGGAACGCCGCACCCGGCCCGTTTCGCGTGCTTCGCGCCACACCCCCCTACGGGCCGGAACCGGGGCTACCGGGTGATGCGTCCTCGCAGGTGTGCAGCGTCTTGAGGACGGCGAAAGTGCCGCCACCGCCACCGCGATCCACCTCCGTCTCCGTCTTCTGGCCGGGGTCCTGCTCGCCGCCCATTTCGTGGCCGTCGGCTGGCTGACCCTGCGGCCCCTGGACGTGCCCTGGGCCGCGGCGGCCAATCTGAGCCCGCTGGAGGGGATCACCGCCGACCTCGCCCTCGGGCCGCTGGAGGCCGCCCGGCGGATCGGTGAGGGGCTCGCGCTGCTGGCTCCGCTCGGGGTGCTGCTGCCGCTGATCAGCGGCAGGCTCGCGCCGTCGGCCCTGTCCGCGTGGTCCTCGCTGGCCCGCACGGCCGCCGCGGGCGCGCTGGTCTCGGTGTGCATCGAGATGCTCCAGACCGCAGTCCCCGGTCAGGTCGTCAACGTGGACTCGGTGCTGCTGAACACCCTCGGTGTGGTGCTCGCGCACGTGGCCGTCGTTCCGGCGCTGCGGGCCCGGCTGCGGCGCTCACACACCGTTTATCAGGGGGACACCCCGAAGATTTCCAGGGTCGGGCTCGGCCCCTGGACCGACGTTCTGTCGGCGGTCCAGCGGGAGTATTGAGGCATCGCAAGAAAGCGATCCCGACAAAGGAGAACCCCATGAGCGCCCTGGTCCGCCCCCGTGACGGCCGCTGGATCGGCGGAGTCTGCGCCGGACTGGCGCGGCGTTTCGGAATATCCGCGAACGCGATGCGCGCCATTTTCGTCGTCTCGTGCCTGCTGCCCGGCCCGCAGTTCCTGATCTACATCGCGCTGTGGGTGCTGCTGCCGAACGAGAAGGCGGCTTCCACGGCCTGGTAGACCGGGCGGGCGGGTGGCGGGCCGGTCAGCCGGTCTTCTGGACCTTCTGGACCTTCTCCACCTGCTTGTCCGCCACTTCCTGCGGCACCTGCGCCTTCTGCTGGGCCGCCGCCACGTTGAGGGCCATCAGCCGTACGACGGTGTCGCCCTCGCGTACGACGACCAGGTGGACCTGCGCCGATACGCCCTCCGCGGCCGCGGTCATGGTCCAGCTGACGCTCTCGTCCCCGCTCGTGCGGTAGTCGGCGGCCCGCACCTCGCGGTAGCTGCCGGTCTGCTTCTCGACCTTGGCGGCGAAGCCCGTACCGCAGGCGGCGACGGCGGCCTTGAGGCGGGCGATCAGCGCCTTGGCGTCGCTCTCGGAGTACGAGCTGACGGAGGCGGACACGGCGAGCCCGATCTGCTTCTGGGACCCGACGCCGCGGCTGAGGGTCTCGCGCGCGGACGGGTCCGGCTCGTCGCCCATGACGTCGGCCAGCGGCTGGCAGGCCTTCTTGTCGGCCTGCGGCTGACCGTCCGGGGCATTGGGGTTCTTGCCCTGGGCGGAGACCTGGTACCCGGCCAGATCGCCCTGTGCCAGCGCGGACCGCTCCAGGGCGCTGCCACCGGTCTTCGGCGCCGCCGGTCCGGTCGCTGCGGCGGACGGCGCCGGGGCTCCGGGCACACCGGAGCTGCCCGCGGAGCCCTTGGGGTCGGGGGTTTTGCCCGTCGCGGGGGTGTTCGCACCGCTGCACCCCACGGCGGCGAACAGCAGGGCGGGGACCAGCGCGACCATCGTCGCTCGTGCCTTCATGCGCATGACCGAGAACCTCATACCCAAAGCGTCGGCGGGCAGTTGGTGGCGATCGTGGCACACGGCGCGGCGGGACACATACCCGTTCGAAAGGGCACGCTCCCGCCGCACACGTGTACGCGTCGCAGCGGCGTCAGTCTCAGCCGCCGAGGCCGTTCAGCGCGCCGGTCAGCGGGGTCAGGGCTCCGGTGACCTGAGAGGTGGGGTCGCTCGACTGCTGCCCTTCGGGGCTCACGTGCTGCTGGCTGGTCACGCCCTGGAGCGCGCCGGTGGCGGTGCCCAGCGCGTCGGTCAGTCCGACCGCCGGGACGGCGGCGGAGGCGGTACCGGCGGCGACCGCGGCGAAGGCGACACCGAGAGCGGCGGTACCGAGGGTCTTGGCAGCTGACTTCTTCATGAAAAGTTGTCCTTGCGACGGGGAAATGAGCGGCTCCGCAAACTAGTCACTTCAAACCCCCGCCCGCAAACATCCGTAAATACGAGAAAGCGCCCGGGGATTATCCCTCCCGGGCGCTTCCATAACGTCATGCCGTGGCCTAGGCCGAGACAGAACCGCTGGTCGAAGCGGTCTGCCGGAACAGCCACTCCGACTTCAGCTCCGCATAACCGGGCTTGATCACTTCATTGATCATGGCCAGTCGTTCATCGAAAGGAATGAACGCGGACTTCATCGCATTGACGGTGAACCACTGCATGTCGTCGAGCGTGTAGCCGAAGGTGTCCACCAGGTGCTCGAACTCGCGGCTCATGCTGGTGCCGCTCATCAGGCGGTTGTCCGTGTTGACCGTGAGCCTGAAGTGCAGCTTGCGCAGCAGACCGATCGGGTGCTCGGCGTACGAGGCGGCCGCGGCGGTCTGCAGGTTCGAGGTCGGGCACATCTCCAGGGGGATGCGCTTGTCCCGGACGTACGAGGCCAGGCGGCCCAGGGTCACGGAACCGTCCTCGGCGACCTCGATGTCGTCGATGATCTTCACACCGTGGCCGAGGCGGTCGGCGCCGCACCACTGCAGGGCCTGCCAGATCGACGGCAGGCCGAAGGCCTCGCCCGCGTGGATGGTGAAGTGGTTGTTCTCGCGCTTGAGGTACTCGAAGGCGTCGAGGTGGCGGGTGGGAGGGAACCCGGCCTCGGCGCCGGCGATGTCGAAGCCGACCACGCCGTTGTCGCGGTAGCGGTTCGCCAGCTCGGCGATCTCCAGCGCGCGGGCGGCGTGGCGCATCGCGGTCAGCAGGGCGCCGACGCGGATGCGGTGGCCGTTCGCCTTCGCACGGCGCTCACCCTCGCGGAAGCCGTCGTTCACGGCCTCGACGACCTCTTCGAGGGTCAGGCCGGCTTCCAGGTGCTGCTCGGGCGCGTAACGGATCTCGGCGTACACGACGCCGTCCTCGGCCAGGTCCTCGGCGCACTCGGCGGCGACCCGGAAGAGCGCCTCCTTCGTCTGCATGACCGCGCAGGTGTGCGCGAAGGTCTCCAGGTAGCGCGGGAGGGAACCGGAGTCGGCGGCCTCGCGGAACCAGATGCCGAGCTTGTCGGCGTCGGTCTCGGGGAGGTTCTCGTAGCCGGCGTCGCGGGCCAGCTCGATGATGGTCCCGGGGCGCAGTCCACCGTCGAGGTGATCGTGCAGCAGCACCTTCGGGGAACGGCGGATCTGATCCGGGCTCGGCAGGTTGGGGGTCTCGCTCGTCATCTGCGCACTCTAACTCCTACGCGCGTAGAGCGGGGTCCCCACGGCGGGCGTCGATATGTAACAGAGACCGTGCGGACGGATGGCGTACACCTCGGGGTCTGAGACTGTTCCGCCATGGCACAGCATGCGCCGCCGGCGCGCAGGGCCCGTCTGGGGCGGGCGGCCGGCGCGAGAACCGGCTCGGATTCGACGGAAAGCCCGGTCAACGGGGTGGTGCTCCTGCTTCCCGGAGCGTCCAGATTCTCCCCCGGTCCAGTACGTCCGCTCGCGCGGGCGCTGGCCCGGGCGGGCGGGGCGGAGGGGCTGGTCACGCACACGGTCATCCACGGCGGGGACTCCGCCCGGGAGGAGCAGGCGGAGTGGGCGGCGGACGAGGTGGTCCGGCGGTACGGGGACGTGCCGGTGTGCCTGGCCGGCTATGACGCAGGGGGCCTGGCCGCGCTGCGGGCGGCAGGGCACGGGGCCGTCAGTTCGGTGGTGGCGATCGCCCCTTGCTTAGCGGCCGAGGCCCGGTCCGGCTCCCCTGAACCGGTGAAACAGCTGTCGGGACGCCAGGTGCTGATCGTCCACGGCACCAACGACGCGCGCAGCGACCCGGAAAGCTCCTTCCGGCTGGCGGCGCGGGCGAAGAAGGCGAACCGGTCGACGTGCCGGTTCGAGGTGCACTCGGACGGGCACGGGCTGCGCGAGCACCAGCCGGAAGTGGTGGCGCTGGCCGTGGACTTCGTCCTCGGCGCGGTGTTCTCCGGACGGTACTCGCGGCCGGTCACGGACGCCCTGGCCGCCCCACCGCCGCTGGGCCTGCGGATGCCGCTGGCCTCGGGCTTCGGGAGGTCCCTGAGGAGGTGAACGGCGGGCGCGGCGCGCGTACCGTGAGGAGTGGACTCGGGGTGCTTCTCTTCTCCCGGAGGCGACCTGCCATGGCCGGATTGGTCCACAGGAACTTCGACGAGCCGGACGAGACACGGCCCTTCGAAGCCAGGACGGGCAGGCTGGACCTGCTCAACACCGAGGGCGGGGCGGTGGGGCGCGCGGTCTTCGAGCCGGGGTGGCGGTGGTCGATGCACATCAAGCCGCTGGCCGGCACCGAAAGCTGCGAGTCCGCCCACACCGGGTACGTCGTGAGCGGCCGGATGAAGCTAGTCATGGACGACGGGGAGAGCGCGGACCTCGGTCCGGGCGAGTTCATCCAGATCGCACCCGGGCACGACGCCTGGGTCCTGGGGGACGAACCGTGCGTCGTGCTGGACTGGACCGGCTACAGCGACTACGCGAAGCCGGCCTCCGGCTGACGGGTGGCCCCTGGGGAGTCGCGCCGGTCCGTCGTACCCGCCGCTCCGCCCCCTCACGGTCGGATGGCACCGATGGACCTGGCGCGACCACCCCACCACGGCGGGCCGCGGGCTCAGCAGGACACGGCCCCCGTTCTCGCCTGGGCGTCCGCTGCGCGCACCGCGCTTCCCCCTCGCGCCGTGAAGGCCACTGTGCCTCGTCGGCATCTGCCGACGGCGCCCTTCCAGGCGTCGTATTGCCGCCTTGCGGGAACACGAGGGGTTTATAAATCCGCACAACTCGGGACGCATACGCATATGCCTGCCGAGGAAACCGGGGCGGCCGGAGCCGCCGGGGAGCTGAGCCCAGCCGCCCTGCGCCTGTACGCGTACGCCGTCGAGCGGCCCGCCTTCGACACGGCCGAGGCCATCGGGGTCCTGGGCGTGCGCGCGGCCACCGCCGTCACCGAGCTGGCCGCCGCGCACCTGCTGCAGCGGGCCCCGGGCGGCGCCCCGGACCGCTGGAGCGCCGTGGCGCCCCGGGCGGCGGCGGCCCGGGCCCTGGCCCCGCTGGCCCTGCTCGTCCGGGAGGCCCACGACGAGATGGACCGGCTGCGCGGGCGGCTGGAGGCGCTGGTGCCGGCGTACGAGGCGGGGACCGCGCACCGGGACCTGAGCGGGTCGGGCCGCCTGGAGCTGGTCACGGACCTCGGCGCGGTACGGGGGCTGATCGCCGAGCTGGTCGCGGCGTGCGAGCGGGAGCTGCTGACCTCGCAGCCCGGCGGGGGCCGGCCCCTGGAGACGCTGGAGGAGTCGATCGGGCGGGACGAGTCGCTGCTGACGCGCGGGGTCGCGATGCGGACGATCTACCAGCACACGGCGCGCTACTCGCGGCCCACGGCGGCGTACGTGGAGCGGGTGACGGCCCTGGGGGCGCAGGTACGGACGCTGGGCGACGGGCTGATGCGCATGCTGATCTTCGACGACCACACGGGCCTGATGGCGGTGCCGGACCGCAGCGGGGCGGCGCTGGTGGTGCGGGAGCCGAGCGTCGTGCACTTCATGACGGCGACCTTCGAGCGGTCCTGGCTGGGCGCGGAGCCCTTCCCCACGTCGGTGAGCCCGGAGGCGGCCCGGTCGATCTCGGACGAGCTGCGGCAGACGATCGTCCGGCTGCTGTCGGAGGGGCTGGAGGACAAGGTGATCGCGCGCCGCCTGGGCATGTCGGAGCGGACGTGCCAGCGGCACATCGCCGAGATCATGCGCGCGGTGGGCGCCAAGTCCCGCTTCCAGGCCGGCTACTTGCTCTCGACCCCACCGACCCCACCCCCCGTCCCGTAACGGCCTGGGCCACCGTCAGCCTCGCCGGGCCGTATTCAGCCTCGCCGGGGGGTGGGGCGGGGGGGGCGGGGGTTCCCGGTGCCGGGGGGGGCGGGCGGGGCGGGGGGGGAGGCCGCGCGAGACCTCCGCCACCGGCGGGGTGGCGGGGTGGCCGTCGAGCC
>NZ_JBICZI010000009.1:0-136645 GCF_043201855.1 Streptomyces sp. NPDC048257 | reverse complement strand
CGCCCCCCGGCGCGGCGCCCCCCCCCCCGGGGGGGGGGGCGCGCGGGGGGCCCCGCCCCCCCCCCCCTGCCCGGCGGAGCCGGGTTTCCTGGGGCGCCGCCCCAGACCCCGCGCCTCACACGCCGGCGAGGCTGAGTTGGCCTCGCCGAGGAGTGGCCCGGCTAGGGCAGGGGTTCCAGGTCCGGGATGAGGCGGCCGCGGCGGGAGAGGAGGAAGCGCTTGAACTCCGCCACCGGCGGGGTGTCGGGGTGGCCGTCGAGCCAGGCGACGCCGATCTCGCGGACCGCGCGCGGGGCGGTGACCGTCAGCTCGACGACTCCGGGGCGGGCCACGGCCGGGGGCGGCAGGAGGGCCACGCCGAGGCCGGCGGCGACCAGGCCGCGCAGGGTTTCGGCCTCCTCGCCCTCGAAGGCGACCTTGGGGGTGAACCCGGCCTCCGCGCACAGGTCGTCGGTGATGCGGCGCATGCCGTAGCCGGGCTCCAGGGTGACGAAGGTTTCCTCCGCGGCCTCGGCGAGCCGGATGCGCTTGCGGGTCGCGAGCCGGTGGTCGTCCGGGACCACCAGCCGCAGCCGCTGTTCGTCGAGGCGGCGGGCCACCAGGTCGGGGGCGTCCGGCAGCGGGGAGGTGAGGCACAGGTCGAGTTCACCGGCCCGGAGCTTCTCCAGCATGGCCTCGCCGTAGTTCTGGACGAGGGAGAACCGGATCCGCGGGTGGTCGGCGCGGAAGGCCCGGATGAGGCCGGGTACGGTCTCGGACCCCAGGGTGTGCAGGAAGCCGAAGGCCACCTTGCCGGCCGCCGGATCGGCGTCCTGCTGTACGGATTCGGCGGCGCGGTCGATCTCCGTCAGGGCCTGCTCGGCCGAGGCCAGGAAGGTGCGGCCCGCCGTGGTGAGGGCGACCGTACGGCCCTTGCGGGCGAACAGCGTGACGCCGAGATCCTGTTCGAGCCGGACCATGGCGCGGGACAGGGTGGATTGCGGGACGCCCAGCTCGTGGGCGGCGCGGGTGACGTGCTCGTGGCGGGCGACCGCAACGAAATAGGCCAGCCGCGGGGCCAGCAAAGTTGTCACGGCCATGTCTTCTACGTAACGGTTCATCGACATCCACGCCTCTGAGCTGGGTTGATGCAGCAGTGGATCGATTATCTCAATTCTGTGCATTGGACGCATGAAAAGGACGGGCCTACCGTCGAAGCATGCCTCCCGTTCATACCGGGGCACCCGTCATCCCGGGTGCCTCCACCCCGTCGTCCCCCGCACCGCAGCCCCTCTCCCCCGGCCGCCCCGGCTACCGCCGGATGAGCCTCGCGCTCTTCGCCGCCGGACTCGCGACGTTCGCCCTCCTCTACTCCACCCAGGCCCTGTTGCCCGCGATCTCCGCCGGCTTCGGCGTGACGGCGGGCCAGGCCAGCTGGACGGTGTCCGCGGCCACCGGCGCGCTCGCGCTGTTCGTCCTGCCGCTGAGCGCGCTGTCCGAGCGGTTCGGCCGCACCCGGATGATGGCCTGCTCGATGGTGGTCGCCGTCGGCGTGGGCCTGCTGGTGCCGTTCGCGCCGAACGTGGAGTGGCTGGTGGCGCTGCGCGCCGTCCAGGGCGCGGCGATCGCCGGGATCCCGGCTTCCGCGATGGCGTACCTGGCGGAGGAGGTCAGGCCGAAGGCCCTGGTGGCCGCGATCGGCCTGTTCGTGGCGGGGAACTCCATCGGCGGGATGAGCGGCCGGCTGGTCACCGGCTGGGCCGCGCAGCTGTGGGGCTGGCGGGCGGGCCTGGCGGCCGTCGCCGTGATGTCGCTGGCGTGCGCGGTGGCCTTCCTGGTGCTGCTGCCCCGGGCCCGGTTCTTCCGGCCCGCGTCGCTGAACCCGCGTGCGGTGGGCCGTACCGTCGCCGGCCATCTGCGCGATCCGCTGCTGCTGCGGCTGTACGGGATCGGCGCGCTGTTCATGACGGTCTTCGGCGCGGTCTACACCGTGATCGGCTATCGCCTGGTGGACGAGCCGTTCTCGCTCGGGCAGGGCGTCGTCGGGTCGATCTTCCTGATCTACCTGGTCGGTACGGTCTCCTCGGCCGCCGCCGGCAAGCTGGTGGCCCGCACGGGGCGGCGCGGCGCGCTGTACCTGGCCGTGACCACCACGGCACTGGGGCTGCTGCTGTCGCTGTCCGACTCCCTGGCGGCGATCGTGCTCGGGCTGGTCCTGATCACCGCGGGCTTCTTCGCGGGGCACGCGGTGGCCTCCGCCGCGGTGAGCCGGACGGCGAAGACGGGCCGGGCGCAGGCCTCCGCGCTCTACCAGTCGGCGTACTACCTCGGCTCCAGCGCGGGCGGCACCCTGGGCGCCCTCGCCTACCACGGGGCCGGATGGGCGGCGACGGTCGGCATCGCCCTGCTGGCGGTGCTCGGCGTCGTGTCGATCACCCTCTACGGGTCGCACGCGGCCCGCGCGGAGCGGCGGATGCCGGCTTCGGCCGTGGGCGCGCGCTGACGAAATCTACGCTCCCTGCGGAGGCAACCCCTGCTTGTTTTCCGGGCATTCAACACGGAGAACGACGCTGTGCGAGCAGGGGAGGACCTGATGGGGATCGGGATCGGGACGGGGCCGGGGCCGGGGCCGGGGACGCGGAGGTCACGCAGGCGCCTGGGGCAGCGGGCGGCGGTGCTGGGCGGGGCGGCCGCGCTGGCGCTGCCGCTGGTGGTCGTGGGCGGCGGTGCGGCGCAGGCCGCCGCCACCTGCAACCTCACCACCGGGCCGTACCAGCGGCAGATCGAGCAGTTCCTCGGGCAGCCGGTGGACGGGAAGCAGTCCGCGGCCGACTGCACCGCGATCCGGTCCTTCCAGGCGAGCCACGGGATCACCCCGACCCAGGGCTACGCCGGGCCGCTGACCTGGCGGACGATGAACACGATGCTGGCCCAGCGGGCGGCCGGCACCACCCCGAACCGGGCGGGCAACTGCCCGGTGAACCGGGGGCGGATCGCCTGCGTCGACCTGACCCGGCAGCTGAGCTGGATCCAGGACGGCGCCACCCTGAAGTACGGGCCCGTCCCGGTCCGCACCGGCAAGGACGGCACGGAGACCCGGTCCGGCCTGAAGAAGATCTACTACCGCAACATCGACCACTGGTCGACGCTCTACGACGTCTCGATGCCGTACGCGCAGTTCTTCGACGGCGGCATCGCCTTCCACTCGACCACCAAGAGCATGTGGAACCCGCCGGGTTCGGGCGGCTGCGTGAACATGCGGGCCGCCGACGCCAAGGCGTACTGGAACATGCTGGGCAACGGCGAGGACGTCTACGTCTACGGCCGCAAGCCCGGTACCTGAGAGGCCTTGGCGGCGGACTCTACGGGCTCGACGGGCTCGACGGGCTCTACGGGCTCTACGGGTTCTACGGGTTCTACGGGCCCGGTAGGAGCGGGCGCGGCGGGCAGGCGGTCCAACCGGCGCAGGCTGGCACGGCGTTGGACGAGGGACAGCCCCGCCACCCCCACCCCGAGGGCCAGCCAGCCCGCCGGGCCGGCCGCCATCACCGCGCCGGTGAGCAGCAGCGGGCCCGCGGACTTCTGGACGGACTGGGCCATGCCGGCCACCCCGAGGTAGGAGGCGCGCGCCTCCTGCGGTGCGAGGGAGACCGCCAGTTCCCAGGAGCTCACCGAGCGCATCAGCTCCGCCGCGGTGGCCAGCACCGCCGCGGCGAGCAGGGCGGCCGAGGCCGCCCAGACCCCGGACCCGGGGGTGGTGGCCAGGAAGACGCAACAGGCGAGCGTCATCCATCCGTAGAGGGCGACCGCGCCCGCGGCCCGGCGGGCGTCCGGGACCCGCGCCGACACCCGGAGCTGGAGGGCGACGACGAGCACGGTGTTGATGACCAGGAAGGCCGGAATCAGGGCGTGCGGGGCCTCGGTGTGGCCGACCAGCCACAGCGGCAGGCCGACGCCGAGGATCGAGTCGTCCAGGTTCATCGGGATGTCCAGCAGGACGAACCGCAGGTAGCCGCGGTCCCGCCAGGGGCTCGCTCCGGTCGCTCCGGTCGCCCCGGCCGCCGGGGCCCGTTCCCCCTCGCCGGAGTCGCCGGAGTCGCCGGGCCGGGCGGCCACCAGCCCGCGGCCGCGCGGCTCCCGGGTGCGCCACACCAGGGCCGCGGCCACGAGGAACGACAGCGCGTTGGCCAGGATCAGCACGTGGTAGGCGCCCCGGGTGCCGACGGCGAGGCCGATGGCGGCGAGGCCCGCGCCGAGGGCGTAGCCGGCGTTGGCCGAGCTGCGCGACAGCGCCTGGTAGGTGGAGCGGCGCTCACCCGCGACCCGGGTGGCGAAGAGCATCTCCAGCGTCTTGGCCGCCCGGTCTCCCAGGTGGGTGACGGCGAACAGGAGCAGCAGCACGCGGAAGTCGGTGACCACCAGCAGGACGCACAGCGCCCCGAGGCGGATGAGGTGGCAGCCGATGAGCAGGGTGCGCACCTGGAAGCGGTCGGCGAGGTGGCCCGCCAGCGGTGATCCGGCGATGCCCGCCACCCCGGCCGCGCCCAGCAGCAGTCCCAGCTGCCCGGCGTCGAGGCCGACCACGAAGGTGAAGTAGAGGACGGAGGACGCGGCCCACACGCCGGTGCCCGCTCGGTCCAGCGCCTGGGTGAGCAGCATGATCCGTGCGTCACGGCCGCCGGGCGGCCGCCGCAGTTGCGCCAGCAGGCCCGGTTCCCCCCGTCGTGCCTTCCGGCTCTCCCCGCCGCGCATCCCAGTCCCCCGTATCGACCGCATCCACCGTCCAGGTATCTCGACGTCGAGATACCTGGAGAAGCCTGCCGCACATCAATCTTGACGTCAAGAAACTTGACGTCGACATACGTAGCGGCGACGGCTCTTCCGGCTGCCGTTGTCAGACCCCTCCGGTAGGTTCCGAGGTAACGGAACGACCAGGGGGATGAACGGACATGAGCGACCTCGCCACCGATCTTGACCTCGACACGGCGATGGACCGGTACCGGATCGAGCTCACCGGCTACTGCTACCGCATGCTCGGCTCCTCCTTCGACGCCGAGGACGCGGTGCAGGACACGTACGTCCGCGCCTGGCGCAGCTACGCCACGTTCGAGGGCCGCGCCTCGCTGCGGTCGTGGCTCTACCGGATCGCCACCAACGTCTGTCTGGACCTGCTGAACGCCGGGAACAAGCGGGCCCGCCCGATGGATCTGACCGCCCCGCAGCACCAGGCCTCCGCCGTGCTCAACGAGCGCCCCGAGGTGACCTGGCTGGAGCCGGTCCCGGACGGCCGGGTCCTGCCGCAGACCGCCGACCCGGCGGAGATGGCGCTGGCGAAGGAATCCGTACGACTGGCCTTCGTCGCGGCGCTCCAGCACCTGCCGGCCAAGCAGCGGGCGGTGCTCATCCTGCGCGAGGTGCTCGCCTGGAAGGCCGACGAGGTGGCCCGGCTCCTGGAGACCACGACGGCCTCGGTGAACAGCGCGCTGCAGCGGGCGCGGGCCACCCTGGCCGGGCAGTCGCTGCGCGACAGCGACCCGGCGGATCCGCTCGACGCGGACCAGGCGAAGCTGCTGGAGCGGTACCTCTCCGCCTTCGAGGCCTACGACATCTCCCGGCTCACCACACTCCTGCACGAGGACGCGGTGCTGTCGATGCCGCCGTTCGACCTGTGGCTCCAGGGCCACGAGGACATCGCGGCCTGGCACCTGAACCAGGGCATCGGCTGCAAGGGGTCCCGGCTGGTCCCGACGACGGCGAACGGCATGCCGGCCTTCGGCCAGTACCGTCCGCGCGAGGACGGGCGGCCGGGCCACACCCCGTGGGCGCTCCAGGTCCTGGAGGTCTCAGAGGGCAAGATCGTCGGGCTCAACGCCTTCCTGGACACCGGGCGGTGGTTCCCGCTGTTCGGCCTCCCCGAGCAGCTCGACGAGGCCTACGAGGTCCAGTAGGGCCCGCAGGGCGGGCGCGGCCCCGGTCACCCGCAGCGGCCGCCCCCGGGCGGTCAGCCGCAGCCGGGCCAGCACCTCGACGGCGCCCAGGCCCGGCGCGGTGACGGCGCGCGCGTCGCACTCCACCGCGCACGCCCCGTCCTCGTACAGCCGGGCCAGGCGCGCACACAGCCGCGCCGCGTCGTGGGCGGCCGGTCCCGGTCCGGGCAGCACGAGTCGCTGGATCTTCACACAAGGGTGACTGCCCCGCCCGACGGAACTCATCGGCGGGCCCGCACAATGACGCGATGAAGCCTGCCTACTGGGATCCGGTGCCCTACGCCCGTCGGCTCGTCACACCCGGGGCCCTCCGCTTCCCGGTGTTCACAGGGGTCTGGGCCGAGCGGAACCGGCGCAACGTCCCCGGCCCGTTCTACGGGGCGGACACCGACTGCATGGAGCTCGGCCGGTGGGAGGCTCCGCGCCACATCGCCTACGACGGCGACCAGGAATTCGTCTACCGCCAGCCGGTCAACGCCTTCGAGACCGAGCACCTGCTGAGCGCCGCCCGGCTGGAGCTGTACTCCGGCTACGGCTGGGACGGCGACGACCACTGGACCGTCGGGGCCGTTCGCGACTGGTGGCGAGGCCGCGGGCGGATCCGTGAATGGGCCGTCTCCGCCGCCGCCGAGCGGGACGCCGGCGACCCCGAATTCCGGGTGCACCACAAGGACGCCGCCCGCGGCCTGCGCGACTTCGTCGCCCATATCGACGACGGCCTGGAGTCCTACCTACGCGGCTACCTGTTCTGGCTGGAGCAGCGACGCGAACCACGACCCGACGAGGCCCTGCCCCTGCTGTAGGTCCCGGCAGGGCCCGGCATGCCGAACGGGACCGGTGGAAGTCCACCGGTCCCGTTCATACGGAGGGGAAGCCGCAGGTCAGGCGATGCGGTCCAGGACGATCGGCGTGGCGGAGAAGGCCGTGCCCGCCGGGGCGATGTCGTACGTGCCCGCCAGGGAGGCGAGGGCGTACTCGAACTTCTCCGGGGTGTCCGTGTGCAGGGTCATCAGCGGCTGGCCCGCAGTCACCGTGTCGCCCGGCTTCGCGTGGAGCTCGACGCCCGCGCCCGCCTGCACCGGGTCCTCCTTGCGCGCGCGGCCGGCGCCCAGGCGCCACGCGGCGACGCCGACCCCGTACGCGTCCAGGCGGGTCAGGACGCCCGATGCGGGGGCGGTGACCACGTGCTGCTCGCGGGCCACCGGCAGGGTCGCGTCCGGGTCGCCGCCCTGGGCCGCGATCATCCGGCGCCAGTGGTCCATCGCGGAGCCGTCGGCCAGGGCCTTCGCCGGGTCGGCGTCCTTGATGCCCGCCGCGTCCAGCATCTCCCTGGCCAGCGCGATGGTCAGCTCGACCACGTCGGCGGGGCCGCCTCCGGCCAGGACCTCGACCGACTCGCGGACTTCGAGGGCGTTGCCTGCGGTCAGGCCGAGCGGGGTCGACATGTCGGTGATCAGCGCGACCGTCTTCACCCCGCTGTCCGTGCCGAGGCTGACCATCGTGTGGGCCAGCTCCTGCGCGTCCGCGAGGTTCTTCATGAAGGCGCCGGTGCCGACCTTGACGTCCAGGACGAGCGAGCCGGTGCCCTCGGCGATCTTCTTCGACATGATCGAGGAGGCGATCAGCGGGATGGCCTCGACCGTGCCGGTGACGTCGCGCAGCGCGTAGAGCTTCTTGTCCGCCGGGGCCAGGCCGTCGCCCGCCGCGCAGATGACCGCGCCGGTGGTGTCCAGGACGTGCAGCATCTCCTCGTTGGAGAGCAGCGCGCGCCAGCCGGGGATGGACTCCAGCTTGTCGAGGGTGCCGCCGGTGTGGCCGAGGCCGCGGCCGGACAGCTGCGGCACGGCCGCGCCGCAGGCGGCGACGAGCGGCGCGAGCGGGAGGGTGATCTTGTCGCCGACGCCGCCGGTGGAGTGCTTGTCGGCGGTCGGGCGGGAGAGGGAGTCGAAGTTCATGCGCTCGCCGGAGGCGATCATCGCCGCGGTCCAGCGGGCGATCTCCGTACGGTTCATGCCGTTGAGCAGGATGGCCATCGCCAGCGCCGACATCTGCTCGTCGGCCACGACACCGCGGGTGTACGCGTCGATGACCCAGTCGATCTGCTCGGGGCTCAGCTCACCGCGGTCCCGCTTGGTCCGGATGACGGAGATGACGTCCATGAGGTGCTTCCTTCTACGCGCATAGAGAGAGGGAGGAGAGGGGTTCAGGGAACGGAAGTACGACGGCCCTCCGCCCGGCAGGGGCGAAGGGCCGTCGGCACGGCTATCTCAGGTGGTCGGGCCCGAAGGCCTGCGGCAGCATCGCCGCCAGCGGGAGGACCCCGTCCGGGGTCTCCACCAGCAGCTCGTCGCCGCCGAACTCGTACAGCAGCTGGCGACAGCGGCCGCACGGGACGAGGATCTCGCCCTTGCCGTCCACGCAGGTGAAGTGCGTGAGGCGGCCGCCGCCGGTGGCCTGGAGGGAGGAGACCAGCCCGCACTCGGCGCACAGGCCCAGTCCGTAGCTGGCGTTCTCGACGTTGCAGCCGGTCACGACGCGGCCGTCGTCCACCAGGGCGGCGACCCCGACCGGGAAGCCCGAGTACGGGGCGTACGCCCGGGTCATCGCGTCCCGGGCGGCCGTCCGCAGGGCTTCCCAGTCCACCGCCTGACCGGAGGTCACTTGCCCTGGCCCTTGCGGTACGGCATGCCGTCCGCCTTGGGCATCCGCAGGCGCTGCGCCGACAGCGCGAGCACCAGCAGCGTGGTCAGGTACGGGGCGGCGTCCACGAACTGGCTCGGCACCGAGTCCGTCGTCGCGTACCAGAGGAACAGCAGCGCGGCGAAGGCCGCCGCGACGCCGGCCTGGATGTACTTCTTCTTGTACAGCTGCCAGGCGAAGACCAGCACCAGGAGGATGGCGATCAGCAGCAGCATCGCGTGGACGTTCTCGGCACCACCGCGCAGCTTGAGGCTGTCGATGAAGCCGAACAGGCCCGCACCCATCGCCATGCCGCCCGGCATCCAGTTGCCGAAGATCATCGCGGCGAGACCGATGTAGCCGCGGCCGCCGGTCTGGCCCTCCTGGTAGATCGGGCTGGCGACCTCGGACAGGAACACGCCGCCGAGGCCCGCGAGGGCGCCCGAGACGATCACGGCGATGTACTTGTACTTGTAGACGTTGACGCCCAGCGACTCCGCGGCGATCGGGTTCTCACCGCAGGAGCGCAGCCGCAGGCCGAAGGAGGTCCGCCACAGCAGCCACCAGGTGGCGGGGATCAGCAGCAGGGCCACGATGGTCAGCAGCGAGATCTCGGTGACCAGACCGCCGATGACGCCCGCGAGGTCCGAGATGAAGAACCAGTGCTTGCCCTGGAGGTCGGACATCCAGTCGGACAGCCCTGGAACGGTGACCTTGTAGATCGGCTCGACCTGCGGCGACTGCTTGGAGGAGCCGCCCGGGGCCTCGGCGAACGTGAAGTTCGACAGGTACTGGGTGAAGCCCAGCGCCAGGATGTTGATGGCCACACCGGAGACGATGTGGTTGACGTTGAAGGTCACCGTGATGATCGCGTGCAGCAGGCCGCCGACGGCGCCGCCGGCGATGCCGACGAGCACACCGGTCCACGGGCCCCACTGGTAACCGGCCCAGGCACCGAACCAGGTGCCGAGGATCATCATGCCTTCGAGGCCGATGTTGACCACACCGGCACGCTCGGCCCACAGACCGCCGAGACCGGCGAGACCGATCGGCACGGCGAGGGAGAGCGCGCCGGAGACCTGGCCGACGGAGGTCAGGTCGTCGGCCCCGCTGATCACGCGGACGAGCGAGACCAGCGCGAGGGCGCCCGCGACGATCAGCATGATCCACGGGAGGGTGAGCTTCTTGCGGCCGCCCGGCTTCTTCGGGGCGGCACTCGTCGCGGAGACGGTACTGGTGCTCACGCCGCGACCTCCTTGTCGGTCTTGATGGCGCCGCCGGCGGCGAGTTCCTCGCCGACCTTCTGCTGCTGGCGGCGGATGCCGTAACGGCGGACGAGCTCGTAGGAGACGACCACCGCGATCACGATCAGGCCCTTCATGATCGTGCCGATCTCCTTGGCGTAACCGGCCGTGTCGAGACCGGCGGACGCCTTGTCGATGAAGGCCATCAGGAGTGCGGCGAAGAAGATGCCGACGGGGCTGTTGCGGCCGAGCAGCGCGATGGTGATGCCGGTGAAGCCGACGCCCACGGGGAAGACGAGGGTGTACGTGTGGCTCTCACCGAGCAGTACCGGCATGCCCGACAGACCGGCGACGGCGCCGGAGATGAGCATCGCGGTGATGATCATCTTCTTGGAGTCGACACCCGAGGCCGCGGCGGCGGACTCGCTCGCGCCGCTGGCGCGCAGGTCGAAGCCGAAACGGGTGCGGTTGAGCACGAACCAGTAGACGATGCCGAGCGCGAAGGCCACGAACGTGAAGCCGTAGATCTCGCCCGAGTCGCCCAGCGAGAGCGCCGGGAACCAGCCGGACTGGGCGATCTCGCCCGTGGTCAGGTCGTTGGAGCCCTCCACCTGGACGCCGAGGTTCTTCGGCAGGATCAGCCAGGCGATGAGGCTCGTCGCGATCGCGTTCAGCATGATCGTCGAGACGACTTCGCTGACGCCGCGCTTGGCCTTCAGGACACCCGCGATACCGGCCCAGAAGGCGCCGGTCAGCATCGCGACGAGCACGATCAGCAGGATGTGCAGCGGGCCGGGCAGTGCGATGGCGCCACCGACCACGGCGGAGACCATCGCGGCGAGACGGTACTGGCCGTCGACGCCGATGTTGAAGAGGTTCATGCGGAAGCCGATGGCGACGGCCAGGGCTGCCAGGTAGTACGTACCGGCCTGGTTGACGATGAGGACCTGGATGTCCTCGTACCCGCCGTTCTCCACCATGAGGCGCAGGGGCTCGATCGGGTTGATGCCCGTCGCCCCCAGCACGATCATGGTCAGCACGAAGGCGGCCACCAGCGCGAGCGCGGGCCCGGCGATGGCGAGCATCAGCCGGTCCTTGTCGAATGTCTTCATCGGGCCTCGTCCTCCGGCGATTCGGTACCCGCGTCGGTACCGGCGGAGTGGTTGTCGGTTGCTTCCAGGTGCCCCGAAGCGGCGCCCGTCATGGCGGTGCCGAGCTCCTCGGGCGTGACGGTCGCGGGGTCCGCGTCCGCGACCAGCCGGCCTCGGTAGATCACGCGCAGGGTGTCGGACAGGCCGATGAGCTCGTCCAGGTCCGCGGAGATCAGCAGGACCGCCAGGCCTTCGCGGCGGGCCTCGCGGATCGCGTCCCAGATCTGCGCCTGCGCGCCGACGTCCACACCGCGGGTGGGGTGGGCGGCGATGAGGAACTTCGGGTTGTGGCTCATCTCGCGGCCGACGATCAGCTTCTGCTGGTTGCCGCCGGAGAGGGACGCCGCGGTGACCTCGATGCCCGGGGTGCGGACGTCGTACTCGCGCACGATCCGCTCGGTGTCCTTGCGGGCCGCCTTCAGGTCGAGGATGCCGTTCTTGGAGTTGGGTCGCTCGGTGACGTGGCCGAGGATCCGGTTCTCCCACAGCGGGGACTCCAGCAGCAGGCCGTGGCGGTGACGGTCCTCGGGGATGTACCCGATGCCGCCCTCGCGGCGCTTGCGCACCGGAGACTTGGTGATGTCGGTGCCGTCCAGCGTGATCACGCCCGCGTCGGGGGTGATCATGCCCATGAGCGCTTCGATCAGCTCGGTCTGGCCGTTGCCCTCGACGCCCGCGATGCCGAGGATCTCGCCCTTGTGGATCGTGAAGCTGATCCCGTCGAGCAGGAGCCGGCCGAGTTCGGCGCGCGGGTCGGTGGTGCGGTCCATCGGCAGGACGACGCGGGCCGAGGTCTCGTCGCGGACCATGACGACGCCGGTCTCGGCGACGGTCAGGTCCTCGACCTTGAGCATCGGGGTCGTGGTCACCGTGGACTCGCGGGTCTCGGGCGAGGGCAGCTCGGAGCCGACCATCAGCTCGGCGAGCTGCTTGGTGGTGGCGGTCTTCGGGTCGGCGGTGCCGACCGTGGTGCCGCGCCGGATGACGGTGATGTCGTCGGCGACCTTCAGTACCTCGCCCAGCTTGTGCGAGATGAAGATGACGGTCAGGCCCTCGGCCTTGAGCTCGCGCAGGTTGTCGAAGAGTGCGTCCACCTCCTGCGGCACGAGCACGGCGGTCGGCTCGTCGAGGATGAGGATCTTCGCGCCGCGGTAGAGGACCTTGAGGATCTCCACGCGCTGCCGGTCGGCGACACCGAGGTCCTCGACCAGGACGTCGGGGCGTACGCCGAGGCCGTACGCGTCCGAGATCTCCATGATCTTCCTACGGGCCTTGGCGCCGATGCCGTAGAGCTTCTCGCCGCCGAGAACCACGTTCTCCAGGACGGTGAGGTTGTCGGCGAGCATGAAGTGCTGGTGCACCATGCCGATCCCGCGGGCGATGGCGTCGCCGGGGGTGTGGAAGGAGACCTGCTCCCCGTCGATGGCGATGGTGCCCTCGTCCGGCTTCTGCATGCCGTAGAGGATCTTCATCAGGGTCGACTTGCCGGCGCCGTTCTCGCCGATCAAGGCATGGACCGTGCCCTTGCGGACGGTGATCGCGATGTCCTTGTTGGCGACGACGCCGGGGAAGCGCTTGGTGATGCCGTGCAGTTCTACGGCGGGGGGCGGGCTGGACGCGTTGATGACGCACTCTCCTTGGCGCGGAAGGAGCGGAAGGCAGGGGGGGACAGGGCGGGGAGAGAAAGTATCGCGTCCACGATGCTTCTACGCGCGTAGCACTGTCGGAAGTGAAAACTAGCGACCGCGGAGGCCACTTGGTCACAGAACGTGGCTCGGGGCCCGGGAGCGATAGCGACCGCTTCCCGGACCCCGGAGACCAGGACTACATGTCAGCAACGGCCTTACGGCGCGGTCTTGACGGTGATCTTCTTGGCGATGATGTCGGCCTTGGCCTTCTCCACCGCGGCGATGACGTCCGCCATCTCCTTGTACTTCGGGTTGGAGTCGGCCAGGCCGACGCCGTCCTTGTCCAGGCCGTAACGGATCTCACCGGTGGTGGGCTTGCCGTCCTCGACCGACTTGATCAGGTTGAAGACGGAGTCCGAGACGTCCTTGGTGACCGAGGTCAGGATGGCGTCCTTGTACTTCGCCAGACCGGCCTGGTTGTACTGGTCGGAGTCGACACCGATGGCCCACTTGCCCTTGGCGGAAGCGGCCTCGATGGCACCCGAACCGGCCAGACCGGCAGCGGCGTAGACCACGTCGGCGCCGCCCGCGTCGAGCTGACCCAGCGCGGCGGCCTTGCCGAGGTCGGGCTTGGCGAAACCGTCGAAGTTCGGCGGCTGGGTGAGGTACGCGGAGAGCACCTTGGCGTTCGGGTTGGTGTCCTTGACGCCCTGGGTGAAGCCCGCCTCGAACTTCTTGATCAGCGGAACCTCGACACCGCCGATGAAGCCGACCGTGCCGGTCTTCGACACCTTGGCGGCGGCGACGCCGGCCAGGTAGGAGCCCTGCTCCTCGTTGAAGACGAGGTTGGCGATGTTCGGGCCGGTCACCGAGGTGTCGTCGATGATGCCGAACGTGGTGTTCGGGAACTTCGGCGCGACCTTCTTGATGGCCGGAGCGTAGGCGAAGCCGACGCCGATGACCGGGTTGTTGCCCTTGCGGGCCAGCTCGGTGAGGCGCTGGACCTTGTCGGCCTCGCCCTCACCGTCGGTGGGCTCCGCCTCGGCGCCCTTGACCTTCAGATCGGCTTCCGCCTTCTTCAGACCGGCGTAGGCGGCGTCGTTGAACGACTGGTCGCCGCGGCCACCGATGTCGTACGCGATGGCTGCGGACTTCTGACCCGACTCCGAGGGGGAGGCGGAGGAGTCCGACGACTTCTTTCCGCCACAGGCGGTGGCCGAGAGGGCCAGCGCCGCGGACGCGATGCCCACGGTGGCGATCCTGGTGATCCGGCGCAAGGGGAGGCTCCTTCAAAACCTGACCGAAGCGCCACGACCGGCGCTGGTTTCGCGGCGATCGTAACGCGCGTAGATGTCAGTTAAAGGCCCGTTCATGAGTCGTTATCGGATCGTCGTGAACCGGACAGTGACCGATTGGTAACTCCTTACGTGTCCGACCCTTGTGTACCAAGGGTCGGACACGCCTGACGGGAGACCCGCAGATGTTGTAAGGAGTTTCCCCCGGCCGGCGATCGGCCGGCGATCGGCCGGCTACCGGCCGGGCACGGCGCGACGCCCGTCGAGCAGTGCGGCGGCCGTGAAGAACTCCACGCCGACCGCGATCGCGGACTCGTCCACGTCGAAGTCCCCGCGGTGCAGGTCGCGCTTGGCGGTGTCGCCGGGCTTGCGGACTCCCAGCCGGGCCATCGCGCCCGGGACGTGCTCCAGGTACCAGGAGAAGTCCTCGCCGCCCAGGCTCTGCTCGGTGTCCTCGACCGACTCCGCGCCGCAGCGGATCCCCATCGCCTCCCGCAGCAGCTCGGTGATCACCGGGTCGTTGACCACCGGAGGCACTCCGCGCACGTGGTTGATCTCGAACTTGGCCCCGTGCATGGTCGCGATCTCGTCGATCGCCGCGTGGATCATGTCCGGCGCCTCGTGCCAGGCGTTCAGGTCCAGGCAGCGCACGGTTCCGGACAGCTCGGCGTGCATCGGGATGACGTTGCAGGCGTGCCCGGCCTCGATCCGGCCCCAGGTGACCGACATGCCCGAACGGGCGTCCATCCGGCGGGCCAGCAGGGCCGGGGCGTCGACGGCGACCCGGGCGGCGGCCGTCACCAGGTCGGTGGTCAGGTGCGGGCGTGCGGTGTGCCCGCCGGAGCCGGAGAGGCTGACCTCCAGCCGGTCGCAGGCGGAGGTGATGGCCCCGGCCCGCAGCCCGATGCGCCCCGCGTCGACCCGGGGGTCGCAGTGCACGGCGACGATCCGGCCCACGCCGTCCAGTACCCCGGAATCGATGGCGTCGGTGGCCCCGCCCGGGAGCACCTCCTCGGCGGGCTGGAAGAGCAGCCGTACGGGACGGGGCAGCAGCCCCTGCCGGTCGAGCTCGGCGAGGACCAGCCCCGCCCCGAGCACCACCGCGGTGTGCACGTCGTGGCCGCAGGCATGGGCGCGGTCCGGGAAGGTCGAGCGGTACGACACGTGCGTCTTGGCATCCGGGATGGGCAGGGCGTCGATGTCCGCGCGCAGGGCCAGCATCGGCCGGCCCCCGTCCCAGGTGCCGACGTCACAGATGAGGCCCGTGCCGGACTTCAGTACCCGTGGTCGCAGGCCGGCTTTCTCCAGCCGGGCCTTGATCGCCGCGGTGGTACGGAATTCCTGGTGTCCGAGCTCCGGGTGCATGTGCAAGTCCCGGCGGAAGGCGATCAGTTCGGTACGCAGGTGGTCCGGAAGCTTGCCGGGCAGCTCGGGCCGGTCGGACGCGGCGGGCTGGGCGGTCTGGGACTCGCGGGACATCAACTGGTTCACCCGTTGAAGGGTAGGCGCACGGGCGGGTCAACTGGCCGGGGATCACGAAAAGTTCATGCCGTTAGGGGAAAGAAACCCGGCCACTGGACGCATGACCGTATGCGCCCGAGGGTAAACTCGCGCGCTCATCCGGCCGTGGGAGCCGCCTGGGCAGGCAGTCTGCGCACATCACGCGCGGTCTCCGTGACCCCCGCCAGGAAGCTGCGGGCGCGCGGGGAGGCGGACCCGGTCAGCCAGGCGGGGTCCACATCGCATACGGCGACCGTGACACCGGTACCGGTGAGGGCGTACGGCAGCGTGTGGACGACGGTGGACGGAAAGCTGACGATCGTCCGGCCGACCGGACCCCGCCGGGCGATCAGCTCCAGCGGCAGGTCCGGGCGTACGATCTCCAGCCCGGTCGCCCGGCTCAGCGTGCGCAGCTTCTCCGGGGACTCGCGGCGGTGGGCGAAGTAGCGGGTGGCGCCGTGCTCCAGGGTCAGGGCGCGCACCGCGTCCAGATAGCGGTCCGGGTCCACCACCCCGGTCTCCACCAGCGAGGTGCCGACCAGGTCGGTGCCCCTGGTCAGGCGGGGCGGGCCGAACCGGGCGCGGGTCCAGGAGAAGTCGTTGACCCGCAGCGTCATCCCGCCGTGGGCGGTGACGGGCATCGAGCTGAACACCTCGACGCGGTGGCCGCGGCCCGCGGCCGGGGTGAAGCGGCGGCGCGCGGTCGCCGAGACGGGTGCGTACGCCAGCTCGCGGACCCGGCCGGGCAGCCCGCCGCCCCCGACGCGGTGCCACCGTACGAGGCGTTCGCCGCGGGCGGTCTGGGCCATGAACTCCATGGTGGCGGTGCCGTCGTCGACCACCACCAGCTCCTCGGCGCGTACGAGGGTGAGCAGGAGCTGGACGTAGCGCGAGAAGGGGTCGCCGACCACGACGGTGCGCGCGGCGCGTACCTCGCGCGCCAGCGCGGCCAGCGCCTTCAGCGGCGCGAACCGGCTGCCGCGCGCCTCCTGCCACCGGACCTCGTGCCCCTCGTCCCGCGCCAGGGCGGCCATCCGGCGCAGCTGGCCGCGGGACATCGGGTCGGTGGGCGGCAGGACCACGATCCGCAGCGGGGACTCGGCGTCCGCCGGCCGGGAGCCGGGGCCGGGCAGGGCCCCGCCGGCGGCGCGGCGCCCCCGCTGGCGCGGGACGCCGTCCAGCTGCGGCGGCTGTGCGGTGCGCGCGTACGCCCACTCCAGGACGTTCAGGAGCTGGACCGGACTCTCGACGAACGCCAGGGTGGAGCCGGACGGGGTGGAGGGGGCGGAGGGGGTCACCACGTACTCCTTGTCGGGGGGCGGACTCGTACGCGCCGGACCGGACGTCAGACGGCTGCCAGCTCGCCCCGGACGCGGCGGAGCTTCTTCATGGGGCCGAGTTCGGACTCGTAGACGCGCTTGATGCCGTCGCCGAGGGCGGTCTCGATGGTGCGGATGTCTCGGACCAGGCGGGTCAGGCCGCCGGGCTCGACGGAGGCGGCCTGGTCGGAGCCCCACATCGCGCGGTCGAGGGTGATGTGGCGCTCGACGAAGGCGGCGCCCAGGGCGACGGCGGCGAGGGTGGTCTGCAGGCCCGTCTCGTGGCCGGAGTAGCCGATCGGGACGTTGGGGTACTCCTCGCGGAGGGTGTTGATCACCCGCAGGTTGAGCTCCTCGGCCTTGGCCGGGTACGTCGAAGTCGCGTGGCAGAGCAGGATGTTGGCGCTGCCGAGCACCTCCACCGCGTGGCGGATCTGCTGCGGGGTGGACATGCCGGTCGACAGGACGACGGTGCGGCCGGTGGCGCGCAGGGCGCGCAGCAGCTCGTCGTCGGTGAGGGAGGCGGAGGCCACCTTGTGGGCGGGGACGTCGAACTTCTCCAGGAAGGCGACGGCCTCGGTGTCCCACGGGGAGGCGAACCAGTCGATGCCGCGCTTGGCGCAGTGATCGTCGATGGCGCGGTACTCGTCCTCGCCGAACTCGACCCTGTGGCGGTAGTCGATGTAGGTCATCCGGCCCCAGGGGGTGTCGCGTTCGATGTCCCACTGGTCGCGCGGGGTGCAGATCTCGGGGGTGCGCTTCTGGAACTTCACGGCGTCGCAGCCGGCTTCGGCGGCGGCGTCGATGAGGGCGAAGGCGTTGCCGAGGTCGCCGTTGTGGTTGATGCCGATCTCGCCGACGACGTAGACGGGGCGACCGGGGCCCGCGGTGCGGGAGCCGAAGGTACGCAGGCGGGGGTCTGTGGTGGAGGTCATGGCAGGGGGCGTCCTTCGGTGCGGGGGTGTGCGGGGTGTGAGCTGCGGGTCGGGGTGCGAGGAGGGGCGTGCGGAGGGGTGTGGGGCGGGGTGTGCGGGCGGGTGTGGGGCGGGGTGTGCGGGCGGGCGCGGGTCGAGCAGGGGTGCGAGCAGTCGGGCGCGGGCCAGGTCGTGCGGGTCGTCGATCTCCAGGACCCGGGCGGGATCGGTGGCGACGGTCAGGGTGCGGCCGAAGAACCGGTGCCGGGCGCTGCGGAAGCCCGTGGCGTCCATGGCGTAGGCGGCGCCCGTCTCCAGCAGGTCCTGCGGCCGGTCCTGGCGCCGCGGGCGGTGCGCCCGGTCGTGGTTGACCCCTGTCCCGGAGCCGTCGGCCCCGTCCCGCCAGAGGAAGCCGTGGAAGGGGGCCACGGTCAGGGCCGAGTCGGCCGCCCCGGAGGCGACGGCCACGGCGACCGACTCGACGTCGGAGGTGGCGAGGAAGGGGCTGGTGCACTGGACGAGGAGGACCACGTCCACGACGACCGAGTGCAGCTCCTCGAAGGCGGCGAGCGCGTGCAGGACGGCGGCCTCGCTGCTCGCCGTGTCACCGGAGATCGCGGTGGGGCGGGCGATGACGTCGGCTCCGGCTGCGCGGGCGGCGGCGGCGATCGCCTCGGAGTCGGTGGAGACCACCACGTCGGTGACGGTCGGCGCGGCCCGGCAGGCCAGGACGGCGCGGGCGACGAGCGGGGTGCCGGCGACGTCGGCGAGGTTCTTGCCCGGTACCCCCTTGGAGCCGCCGCGGGCCGGGATGACGGCGAGGACCCTCACAGCTCCCCCAGCCTGCGGATCACCGGGGCCACGCGCTGCACCCCGTGCCGGTACGCCCCGCGGGCGGCCTCGCGCAGGTGGGCGCGGAGCCGGCGGCGCAGCCGGGACTCCCCCGCCGCCGGGCGGGCCGCGCCGGGCAGCGGGGTGCCGTCGGGGGCGAGGTGGTGCCGGGCGAGGATCCCGGGGAGGTAGCCGGGGGCGGTGGTGCGCGTGTAGTAGGGGGCGGGCGAGGGCAGCCGGGCCGCGGCGAGCAGGCCGGCGGCCTTGGCCCGGGCCACGGCGTAGGCGTCCGGGCCGGCTCCGTCCGCGCCCGCCGGGGGCGGGACGCCCTGCGCCGCCAGCCAGACCGGGTCCCCCTCGGGGAGGAGGCCGGAGTCGATCTGGTCCCAGGAGGCCAGGCAGCCGGAGCCCAGGAAGTGGTGGTTGCCGAGGGCCTCGCGGATGCCGAGGTCGGTGAGGATCGCCGTCGGGATGGACCGGTGCAGGGACTCCAGGGCGGCCGTGGAGGAGACGGTGACCAGCAGGTCGGCGCCGTCCAGAACCTCGCCCATGTTCCCGTACACCAGACGGCAGTTGGCGGGCAGTCCGCCCGGGATCCGCTCCGCGAGCCGCTGGTACGGCTGCTCCTCCAGGTGTGTGGTGTGCTCCCCGGGCCTGCTGCGCAGTTTGATCAGCACCTCCCGCTCCGGGTGCAGGCGCGCGTGCCCCGCGGCCCGTTCCAGCAGGTAGGCGCGGTCGGCGCGGCCGTCGGGTACGGAGGGCTGGACGGCGAAGACCACCGTGTGGGCCCGGCTCCCGGCCGGCTCGTACGGCGCCCCGCCCAGGAAGGGCAGCGCGGTCTCGGTGACGGCGGCGGCGTCCGCGCCGGCGCCCTCGTACACGGCGCGGAACCGCTCGGCGTCGTGGCGGGAGTTGGCGAGGACGAGGTCGGCGCCGTGCCGCAGCAGCAGTCCGTCGGCGAGCTTCTCGTACACGACGCCCACGTAGCCGGTGACCAGTACGGGGCGCCTGGCCGGGGCCGGCCACAGGGCGCGGGCGCCGTGCAGGACGGCCTGGACGGCCCCGCCGACGAGCGCGAGGACGACCACGTCGTAGCGCTCGCACTCGATCTCGGCGAGGAACTCGGCGCAGGTCACTTCGGAGAGCCGGTCGGCCCGCACCCCCACCTCACCGAGCTGGCGCGCGGTGGGTGTGGCGCGGCCGCGCAGCAGGAATCCGGTGAGCTGGTGGTCGGGCACGAGACGGCGGGCGGTGAGGGCGCCCCATTTCCATCGCGTATCGGAATCGGCGAGTACGGCGACGCGTTTGCGTTCTGGCACGCGGCAGAAACTATTCCGCGAATTCAGTGATCGGCCCAACGACCGCACAACAGCGGGTTAACAACGCGTCGACGAAATGCGAAAGCGCACGGGTTAACTCGCCCGCCCCGCTCCGTTCACATGGAATCCGCGTCCGGGCCACAGTGAATGCCGGCCGGCGCCCTAATGTTTCGCAGGTGCCCAAGCTCTCTGTTGTCGTGCCGTTCTACAACGTGCAGACATACGCACCGGATGCCCTGAAGAGTCTCGAACTCAACGCCCGGGACGATTTCGAGTTCCTGCTCGTCGACGACTGCTCGACGGACGGGACGCCCGACCTGCTGGAGCGGGCGGCGCGCGATCTGCCGGGGGCGGTGCACCTCAGACACGAGCGCAACGGCGGCCTGGCCACCGCGCGGAACACCGGTCTGGACGCGGCCCGCGGCGAGTACCTGGCCTTCCTGGACGGGGACGACTGGCTGGCGCCCGGCCACCTGGCCCGCACGGTGGCCGCCATAGAGGATCTGAGCTGCGATTTCGTCCGCACCGACCATGTGAAGTGCACAGGCCGGTCGCGGAGCGTGCAGCGCGTCCCCTACGGCCCGCAGTCGGTGGTCGCCGATCCGCGCACCGCGATCCTGCCCGTCGACCGGGCCACCTCGGTGGACTATCCGTATGCCTGGGCCGGCATGTACCACCGGCGGCTGCTGGACCGCGGGTTGCTGCACTTCACCGACGGGTTGCGGACCGCGGAGGACCGGCCGTGGATCTGGCGGCTGCACCGGGAGGCGGCGTCCTTCGCCGCGGTCGGGCTGCCCGGGGTCTTCTACCGGCGCGGGGTTTCCACCTCATTGACGCAGATCGGCGACGAACGGCAGCTCGATTTCATCCCCGCATTCGATCAAGTACTAGCCGGCGTGCTCGATGACCGGGAATCCGATCGACTGCTCCCGAAAGCCGTCCGAACCTATTGTGCAATTATCGCCCACCATTGGGGATCCATCGAGAGGTTCGAGCCGGAGGTGGCCAAGAAGCTCCGCCTCATGAGCTCGGCCGCGCTCGGCCGCATGCCGCAGGACGTACTGGACCAGGTCCTGGACTCGATGGACGTCGAACGCTCCACCGTGCTGCGCCGCCTGCGCGGCGGCCGACGCACGCCGTCGGGGGCGAGCGCCTGATGCCCACCCAGATCTTCCTGGCCTCCACCCTCTACGGCGCGGCCACGCTCGCGGCGGGCATCGACGCGGGCGCCTTCCCGCCCGCCGGCCGCCGCATCCTGCTGACCAGCAACCACGCCGTCACCGCCGAGGTCACCCCGGGGGTCGCGGACATGCCGGGCTTCGCCGCCCTGCGCTCCCGCTTCGACGAGGTCCTCGACTGGAACCGCGTCATCGAGCCGCAGCATCCGAGCACCTGGGCCCCGCGCCCGGAGGACGTCCCGATCTGGGAACGGCAGCTGCGCACCCTGTGGAACCTCGGCGAGGACCGGATCGAGCTGATCGTGGAGTCCCTCCAGGTCCCGCCGGCCCAGACCCTGTGCCGGCTCTTCCCGGGCGCCGCCGTCGACGTCTACGCCGACGGGCTCATGAGCTACGGACCCACCCGCTTCCGCCTCGATCCGCAGCTCGGGATGCGGGTGCGCCGGGTGCTCCACCTGGACCTGGTGCCCGGTCTGGAGCCCCTGCTGCTGACGGAGTTCGGGGTGCGGGTGGAACTGGTGCCGACCGAGCCGTTCCTCAAGGTCCTCACCGAGCTCACCGAGGCCACAGCGACGACCGGAGCCCCGGCGGCCGGCCCTGCGGAAACCGCCGGGCCCGCGGAAACCGCCGGCCCCGCCGGGCCCCCCGCCCTGCTCCTGGGCCAGTACCTCTCGGCCCTCGACCTGATGACCCTGGCCGAGGAGGAGGAGCTCCACGTGTCGATGGTCCGCGGCGCCCACGCCCTGGGCCACCGGGAGCTGGTCTTCAAACCGCACCCCGGCGCCCCGGCCGCGTACTGCACGCGGGCGCGGGCGGAGGCCGAACGGCTCGGCGCGCGGCTGACCGTCGTCGACGCCCCGGTCCTGGCCGAGACCCTCTACCAGCGGCTGCGCCCCGCGCTGGTCGTCGGCTGCTTCTCCACCGGGCTGCTGACCGCCGCCACGCTGTACGGGCTCCCGGTCGCCCGGACCGGCACCGACGCGGTCCTGGCCGCCCTCACCCCGTACCCGAACAGCAACCGGATCCCGCTGGCCCTGGTGGACGCCCTGCTCCCGGACCTCGCCGACGCGGAGGCGGTACGCACCTGGACGCCGCCGACCCCCGAGCAGGTCCGGGGAGAACCGGCCGCACTGCTCACCGCCGTCGGGTTCACCATGCAGCCGCAGATCCTGGCCGCGCGCCGGCCGGCGGCCGAGGCCTACCTGGCCCAGCGCCTGACCCCGCGCACCTGGCGGTACTTCACCCGCCGCCGGCTGACCACCCTCGGCCTGCCGGGCGGCATCCCGGCGCAGCTGTCGTTCCTGCCGCGCAGCCGGGCGGTGCGCCGGGCCGTACGGCGGATGGGCCGGCTGCGCCGGGCGCTCGGCTGACGGCGTCCGCCGACCCCGTCGACCGAGCGCCTCAGCTGACGGCGAGCTTGGCCGCGAAGCCGAGGAACAGCACGCCCGCCGCCGAGGTGGCCCCGGCCGACAGCCGCCTGCGACGGCGGAAGGCCGCCGAGAGGCGGGTGCCTCCGAAGATCAGCAGCGTCAGGTACAGGAAGCTGCCCGTCTGCAGCAGACCGCCCAGGAGCAGGAACGACAGCGCCGGGTAGGCGTACGACGGGTCCACGAACTGCACGAAGAAGGACATCAGGAAGAGGATGGCCTTCGGGTTCAGGAGACTGATCAGCAGCGCCCGCCGGTAGGGCCGCTCGTTCTCCGCCGGGTCCGCGGGCACGGCGGGCTCGGCCTCGGCCCGCTCCGCACGCGTGCGCCACAGCGCCCAGGCGCCCCGCATCATCCCCACGGCCAGCCACGCCAGGTAACCGGCCCCGAGGAACTTGACCACGGTGAACACCAGCGGGCTCGCCCGGAGCAGCGCCCCGGCGCCCAAGGCGGTGAGCAGCATGAGCACGGCGTCGCCGGTGAACACCCCGGCGGCGGCCTTGTACCCGGTGCGCACCCCGCGGCGGGCGGCCACGGACAGCACGTAGAGCGAGTTCGGCCCCGGCAGCAGAACGATCAGCACCAGGCCGGCGAGATAGGTCGGAAGATCTGTCACACCCAGCATGCGCAGGAGTGTCCCATAGAGTTGCACCTGACGCGCCAGTGCGTTTCACCAGGTGGAACCGGTGGGCTCGTAGGTCCCCCAGACCTCCCTCAGCGCCCCGCACACCTCACCCACCGTGGCCCGGGCCCGCAGCGCCTCCTTCATCGGGTACAGCACGTTCGCCGTACCCGCAGCAGCCTCCTTCAGGGCGTTCAGTGCCGACGTCACCGCCGCCCCGTTGCGCTCCGTCCGCAGCCGCGCCAGCGCCGCGCACTGCCGTGCCTCGATCGCCGGGTCGACGCGCAGCGGCTCGTACCGCTCCTCGCGCTCCAGCGCGAAGCGGTTGACCCCGACCACCACCCGCTCCCCGCTCTCGGTCTCCTGCGCGATGCGGTAGGCGTTCCGCTCGATCTCGGCCTTCTGGAACCCGGCCTCGATCGCCGCCACCGCCCCGCCCTGGTCCTCGACGCGGCGCATCAGCGCGAGCGCCGCCTCCTCCAGTTCGTCCGTCATCCGTTCCACGGCGTACGACCCGGCGAAGGGGTCCACGGTGTGCGGCACGTCCGTCTCGTGCGCGAGGACCTGCTGGGTGCGCAGCGCGAGGCGGGCGGACTTCTCCGTCGGGAGCGCGATCGCCTCGTCGAAGGAGTTGGTGTGCAGCGACTGCGTGCCGCCCAGTACGGCGGCCAGGGCCTGCACGGCCACCCGTACGAGGTTCAGCTCCGGCTGCTGCGCGGTCAGCTGGACCCCGGCCGTCTGGGTGTGGAAGCGCAGCATCAGCGACTTCGGGTCCCGCGCACCGAAGTCCTCCCGCATGACGCGGGCCCAGATCCGCCGGGCCGCACGGAACTTCGCGACCTCCTCCAGCAGGGTGGTGCGGGCGACGAAGAAGAAGGAGAGCCGGGGGGCGAACTCGTCGACGACCATCCCCGCCGCCAGGGCCGTACGGACGTACGCGATGCCGTCGGCGAGGGTGAAGGCGACCTCCTGCACGGGCGAGGCCCCGGCTTCGGCCATGTGGTAGCCGGAGATGGAGATGGTGTTCCACCGGGGGATCTCGGCGCGGCAGTAGCGGAAGGTGTCGGCCGTCAGCCGCAGCGAGGGGCCGGGCGGGAAGATGTACGTCCCGCGCGCGATGTACTCCTTCAGTACGTCGTTCTGGACCGTCCCCGTCAGTTGCGTGCCCGGGATGCCCTGTTCCTCCGCCACCAGTTGGTAGAGCAGCAGGAGCAGTGCGGCGGGGGCGTTGATCGTCATCGAGGTGGAGACCCGGTCGAGGGGGATCCCGTCGAACAGCGTCCGCATGTCGTCGAGCGAGTCGACGGCGACGCCGACCTTGCCGACCTCGCCCTGTGCGAGGGGGGCGTCGGAGTCGTGTCCCATCTGCGTGGGCAGGTCGAAGGCGACGGAGAGCCCGGTGCCGCCGCCCTCGATGAGCTGCCGGTAGCGGGCGTTGGACTCGGTGGCCGTGCCGAAGCCGGCGTACTGCCGCATGGTCCACGGCCGACCGGTGTACATGTTCGGATAAATCCCCCGAGTGTAGGGGAAGTCGCCCGGTCGGCCGAGCTCGGTCTCCGGGTCCCACCCCGTCAGGTCACCGGGCCCGTAGACGGGTTCGACGGGGATTCCGCTCTCGGTGCGTGCCATGTGACGTAGTCCTCCGTAGAGCAACCGGGCCCGGGACTGATAAAACCTCCCCGAGCCACCGCTGGGGTGCCCCCAGCCGCGAATCGCTTCGTAAGGCTGCGGACGACTGCCGGTCACAATGGCGCAACATCCCGGGACCGAGTGCAACTCTCCACGCGCGCGAAGCATCACCTAGATACACGACGTAGAAACCGGGGGACTGCAATGCAGCGCCAGAGAGTCATAATCCGCACGATCGGGGTGGCAATCGCCGTCGCGCTCACCGCGACCGCCTGCGGGCCGCAGAAGACGGAGTCCGCCGGCTCCGCCTCATCGGCTTCGTCCTCGCCCACGGCGGGCGCCTCCCCCGAAGCCTCCCCGAGCACCGACAACAAGCCGGGCGAGGCCTCTCCGTCACCCTCGGCCTCGGCATCGGCGTCCGCGTCGGCCTCTCCTTCCCCCTCGGTGAAGCAGATCATGGCCAACGGCGACGACAGCGACCAGGTCCGCGAGCTCCAGGCCCGGCTGAGGCAGCTCAAGCTGATGTCGGTCGCGCCGACCGGTTTCTACGGTTCGAAGACGACGGCCGCGGTCAAGTCCTTCCAGTCGAAGAACGGGCTGAACGCCACGGGTTCGGTCGACGAGGCCACCTGGAAGAAGATCCAGAGCTCCAGCAAGAAGCCCACCGCCGACGAGCTGCGCCCGCCGACCGTCAACGAGGTCGACGCGCCGGACCCGCGCTGCATGCAGGGCCGCGTCATGTGCATCAGCAAGGAGAGCCGCACCCTCGCCTGGATGATCGACGGCAAGGTCGTCTCCACGATGGACGTGCGCTTCGGCTCCGAGAACACCCCGACCCGCGAGGGCGTGTTCAACGTGGGCTGGAAGGCCAAGGAGTGGACGTCGACGATCTACCACACGCCGATGCCGTACGCGATGTTCTTCAGTGGCGGCCAGGCGGTGCACTACTCGGCCGACTTCGCGGCCCGCGGCTACAACGGCGCCTCGCACGGCTGCGTGAACGTCCGGGACAAGGGCAAGCTGTCGGCGCTGTTCGACCAGGTGCAGGTCGGCGACAAGGTCGTCGTCTACTGGTGATGCCGTGGAGGCCGGGACCGGATCTCCGGTCCCGCGAGGCCTGCGGCAAGCAAGAAGCCCGAGGCGATGCCTCGGGCTTTTTCGGTCTGCGGTACCTGCAGGGTCTGAAGTAAAGGGCGCGGGCAGGGCCGGGGGAACGTGCCCCGCCCGCGCCGGTTGCGCAGAGCCCAGGGGTACGGGGGGAACCCCGGCTCATGCGCGGCCGATGACCAGTCGGCTCGATAGGTACTGCGTCACCGGTTCGAAAAGTGTTACAGGCGGGTCAGCGCATGTGTCAGCGGCCGACGTGCTGGCCGATGGAACCCCGCGGGACCGCCGGTGTCAGGGTCGGCGCCCGGAGCGTCCCGTCCCGTTGCGGGACGTCGTTGCGCTTGCCGCCGGAGCCGTCGTCGTCCAGGAGCGACTTGCAGTACTCCGGGATCCGGGTGAGGCCGTTGGCCAGGCGCGTGAGCCGCTGACGGCGCTCCTCGTCGAGCTGGCCCTTCTTGAACCCCTCGCAGAGGTCCACGGCCTTGAGGAGTTCCTCGCGGTCGCGGTCCTTGCCCTTGTCCCCTCCGGAACCGAAGGTGTCCCGGCCGTCGCCGTCCTTGCCGCTCTGGCCGCCCTGGGCGTCCTTGCCGCCCGAGCCGCCGATCGCCGACGTGCCCGCGGAGGTGTCGCCGCCCGTGCCGGTCCCGGGGGCTGTAGGGCCGTCCGTGCCCGGTGTCTGCGGAGTTCCCGGGACGACCGTCGCATTCGAGCCGTCCGGCAGGACGGTGGGCTTCGACTTCGGGGTGGGGGTCGGGGCTCCGCTGCCGATGCCCGGGGCCGGGTTCTCGCCGGCGCTCACGGACATCGCCGGACCGGGTCCCGCACTGTCGTGCCGGGACCGCTCCAGCAGCCCGGCGCCCATCGCCGCGGCCACTCCGCCGACGGCGACACTGGCCAGGGCCGCCGCCAGGCCGAAGCTCACGGTCCGGCCGCGCCGGGAGGCGGGGACGGGCGCGGGGATCACACGGCCGAGGTCGATCAGGGGTTCGGTGGACGCGGCCGCCATCTCGGGGCGTGCCACGGAGGGGCGCGCGGCGCCGCGCGCCGTACGGAAGGCGGCCACCGCCGCGGCCTCGCCGGGAAGTTCCGCGCCCGCGGGCAGCGGCTCGCTCACGGCACCCAGTGCGTCCAGGGCGGCCCGCAGCCGGGCGGCCTCGGTCCGGGCACGCTGATCGGCGGCCGGCCCCACAGGTTCCACCGGTTCCCCGCGCAGCAGTTTGTCCGCCGCGGCTTTGTCCAGCCACCTGTTGCGCTCGTCGGCCATCACATGTCCTTCTGCGTCCGCCAACGTGAATCCGTCACACCGGTTTGTTCTATGAAGCCCCCGCCACGGCCACGCTGTGCGGGTACGGCGTCGAGATCCCTCCCGCCCCCGCCGTCCCATGCCTGGCCACGGGCATTATGGCCGACCGTCGCGCCCGCGCCGGAGGCGGTGTCCGGGTCC
Organism: Streptomyces sp. NPDC048257; assembly: GCF_043201855.1. NCBI lineage: Bacteria > Bacillati > Actinomycetota > Actinomycetes > Kitasatosporales > Streptomycetaceae > Streptomyces > Streptomyces sp. NPDC048257. Next base: position 109,392 of record NZ_JBICZI010000009.1, on the reverse strand, counting down.
GGGTCGTGGCCGCCCTCCGCGCCGAGCAGCTCGGCCAGCTTCTTCAGGCCCCGGTGGGCGGCGGTGCGGACGGCGCCGGGCCGCTTCCCCAGGGTCTCGGCGGCGCTCTTGGCGTCCAGGCCGACCACGACCCGCAGGACGACGGCCTCGGCCTGGTCCTGCGGAAGCTGCGCGATGAGCGCCATGGTCCGCCCGGTGGAGAGGGACTCCATCGCCGCGCCCGCGGTGTCGCACTCGGCGGCCCAGCCGCTCAGCTCGGTGTCGTCGCCGCCGATGGCGGGACGGCGGCCGCGCATGCGGATGTGGTCGAGGGCCCGGTTGCGGGCGATGCGTGCGGCCCAGCCGCGGAAGCGGTCGGCGTCGCCGGTGAAGGAGTCGAGGTCGCGGGCGATCTGCAGCCATGCCTCGGAGGTCACGTCCTCCGCGTCGCCGTCCCCGACGAGCGTGCGTACGTAACCGAGCAGGCGTGGGTGCACGGCGCGGTACACAGCACGGAACGCGTTCTCGTCGCCGTCCTGTGCCGCGAGCACCGCGGCGGTCAGCTCCGCGTCGTCCCCCAGCAAAGTCCCCAACCCGTTCACTGTCCTGTACGTGTGGCGCAAATCAGCACGTTACGGCTTTCAAGCACCTCTCGTCCACGAGTGATACAACGTGCAACCAACCCTGTGCGGAGCGAGGTGTGACACAAAACGCACCCGAGGCGCTGACAGGGGTACGGGCTTGTCGCACGAGCCCGTGACGGATGGCGGCCGGGGCCTCTCCTGTGGGGGGTGGCGGCCTCGGTCGCCCTCCCCCTCCCGGGGCCCTCACCATGCCTGCCCGTGGCGCTCACGTCATCCTTTCGGCTCACTTCCGGGTGAAATCCCCGAATCGGTACGACACACCCTGCCCTGCGTCGATAGCGTGGCGGTACACCCCCGCCGCGCCCCGAGGAGCCCCCTGCTGTCCAGCCACCTTCCGGCACAGGCCCCAGGAGGCATTGCCCGGACGAAGCCAGCGGTGAGCTCCGACCCTTCCCGCGGCTGCGAGCCTTCTCACTCCTACGGGCTCGCGCGGTTCAACGCTCTGCCCCCCGAAGCCGCCCGGGCCGTCCTGCTGCACTGCTGCGGAAGCCGGCGCTGGGCTCACCGGGTGGCGGCACACCGCCCCTACCCCGATCCCGAGTCCCTGATCGCGGCCGCGGACGAGGCCTCGTACGACCTCTCGCAGGGCGACCTGACCGAGGCGCTGGCCGCGGAGTCCTCCGCGGAGCTGGACCACGGGGCTCCGTACGCCGCACTGCTGGCCCTCGACGCAGCCCACGCGGAGTACGAACGAAAGTTCGGTCACGCCTTCGTGATCTGCCTCGACGGCCACCCGCCGGAGGAGCAGGCCGACCAGCTGCTGGGCGCGATCCGCCGGCGGATGGGCCACGAGGTGGACGAGGAGCGCTCGATCTCCGCGGACGAGCTGCGCCGTGTCGCCCAGTCCCGGCTCCGGGATCTGACACGCTGGCTGACCTCGCCCGATGGGCTGACTGCCACGGAAATCGGGCTATTCGCCCCTGTGGGATAGTCCGTACGTGCCTGTTTGATCACACCGATGGCCCCCGCGCAAGGGAACCGACAAAGCGTCGCTACGATGTCCGGGGCCGGAGGACCGTACCCGGCCGGGCCCGACCGACAAAGAAGCCGGCTGGCCCCCGCCCCGCTTCCGGAGGGTTTTCCGTGCCGGCTGGAACGTTGTACCGCGGCCGGGAAGGAATGTGGTCCTGGGTGGCTCATCGAGTCACCGGCGTCCTCATTTTCTTCTTCCTGTTCGTACACGTCCTCGACACCGCTCTCGTTCGCGTCTCCCCCGAGGCGTACGACGATGTCGTTGCTACCTACAAGACTCCGATCGTCGCGCTGCTGGAATACGGCCTCGTCGCCGCCATCCTGTTCCACGCGCTCAACGGTCTCCGTGTCATCGCCGTGGACTTCTGGTCCAAGGGCCCCCGCTACCAGAAGCAGATGCTCTGGACCGTCGTGGGCATCTGGGCCGTACTGATGGCCGGGGCCCTGTACCCCGTCCTGGGCCACGCCTACCTCGAACTCTTCGGGAAGTGACACGCATGTCTTCTGACACTTCTTTCGAAAAGGGCATCGGTGACATCGAGGGCGCGTCCCTCTACGACATCGACAACCCCGCCCCGTACATCGAGGCACCGCGCAAGCGCACGGGCAAGACCCCGCGCTCGACCCGCGGCAACTTCGAGATGGCCGCGTGGCTCTTCATGCGCCTCTCGGGCATCGTGCTCGTCGTCCTGGTCATCGGCCACCTGCTGATCCAGCTGGTGCTCGACGGCGGCGTGTCCAAGATCGGTTTCGCCTTCGTGGCCGGCCGCTGGGCGTCCCCGTTCTGGCAGGTCTGGGACCTGCTGATGCTGTGGCTGGCCATGCTGCACGGCGCCAACGGTCTGCGTACCGTCATCAACGACTACGCGGAGCGTGCCAACACGCGGCTGTGGCTGAAGGGCCTGCTCTACACCGCCACGGTGTTCACCATCCTTCTGGGCACGCTGGTGATCTTCACCTTCGACCCGAACATCCGCTAGGCAACGGGGCTGAGGCGAACCAAATGAAGATCCACAAGTACGACACCGTCATCGTCGGCGCCGGTGGCGCGGGCATGCGCGCCGCCATCGAGTCGACGAAGCGCAGCCGCACCGCCGTGCTGACGAAGCTCTACCCGACCCGCTCCCACACGGGCGCCGCGCAGGGCGGCATGGCCGCCGCGCTGGCCAACGTGGAAGAGGACAACTGGGAGTGGCACACCTTCGACACGGTCAAGGGCGGTGACTACCTGGTCGACCAGGACGCCGCCGAGATCCTGGCGAAGGAGGCCATCGACGCGGTCCTCGACCTGGAGAAGATGGGCCTGCCGTTCAACCGCACCCCGGACGGCACCATCGACCAGCGCCGCTTCGGCGGTCACTCGCGCAACCACGGCGAGGCCCCGGTCCGCCGGTCCTGCTACGCCGCGGACCGCACCGGTCACATGATCCTCCAGACGCTCTACCAGAACTGCGTCAAGGAGGGCGTGGAGTTCTTCAACGAGTTCTACGTCCTGGACCAGCTCCTGGTCGAGGAGGACGGCGTCAAGAAGTCGGCCGGTGTGGTCGCGTACGAGCTCGCCACCGGCGAGATCCACGTGTTCCAGGCCAAGGCCGTCATCTACGCCTCCGGCGGCACCGGCAAGTTCTTCAAGGTGACCTCCAACGCGCACACCCTCACGGGTGACGGCCAGGCGGCCTGCTACCGCCGCGGCCTGCCGCTCGAGGACATGGAGTTCTTCCAGTTCCACCCGACGGGCATCTGGCGCATGGGCATCCTGCTGACGGAGGGCGCCCGCGGTGAGGGCGGCATCCTCCGCAACAAGGACGGCGAGCGCTTCATGGAGAAGTACGCGCCGGTCATGAAGGACCTCGCGTCCCGTGACGTCGTCTCGCGCTCCATCTACACCGAGATCCGTGAGGGCCGCGGCTGCGGCCCCGCCGGTGACCACGTGTACCTGGACCTGACGCACCTCCCGCCGGAGCAGCTCGACGCGAAGCTCCCGGACATCACCGAGTTCGCGCGCACCTACCTGGGCATCGAGCCGTACACGGACCCGATCCCGATCCAGCCCACCGCGCACTACGCCATGGGCGGCATCCCGACCAACGTCGAGGGTGAGGTCCTCAGCGACAACACCACCGTCGTCCCGGGCCTGTACGCGGCCGGCGAGGTCGCGTGCGTGTCGGTGCACGGCGCGAACCGCCTGGGCACCAACTCGCTGCTGGACATCAACGTCTTCGGCAAGCGCTCCGGCATCGCCGCCGCGAAGTACTCCCAGGAGAACGACTACGTCGAGCTCCCGGAGAACCCGGCGCAGCAGGTCGCCGACCTCGTCGAGCACCTGCGCAACTCCACGGGCAACGAGCGGGTCGCCGAGCTGCGTCTGGAGCTCCAGGAGACGATGGACGCGTGCGTGATGGTGTTCCGTACGGAGCAGACCATCAAGACCGCGGTCGAGAAGATCGCGGAGCTGCGCGAGCGCTACAAGAACGTGTCCGTCCAGGACAAGGGCAAGCGCTTCAACACGGACCTGCTGGAGGCCATCGAGCTGGGCAACCTGCTCGACCTGGCCGAGGTCATGGCCGTGTCCGCGCTGGCGCGCAAGGAGTCCCGCGGCGGTCACTACCGCGAGGACTACCCGAACCGCGACGACGTCAACTTCATGCGCCACACCATGGCGTACCGCGAGGTCGGCGCCGACGGCAAGGACTCCGTCCGGTTGGACTACAAGCCCGTCGTCGTCACCCGCTACCAGCCGATGGAGCGTAAGTACTGATGGCCACCCCGACCATGGACAAGATGGAGGCCGCGGCCGCGGCCTCGCCCTTCATCACGGTCACCTTCCGGATCCGCCGCTTCAACCCCGAGATCTCCGAAGAGTCTCAGTGGCAGGACTTCCAGATCGAGATCGACCCGAAGGAGCGCGTGCTCGACGGTCTCCACAAGATCAAGTGGGACCTCGACGGCACGCTGACCTTCCGTCGCTCGTGCGCGCACGGCATCTGCGGCTCCGACGCGATGCGGATCAACGGCAAGAACAGGCTCGCCTGCAAGACGCTGATCAAGGACATCAACCCGGAGAAGCCGATCACCGTCGAGGCCATCAAGGGCCTCACGGTGATGAAGGACCTTGTCGTCGACATGGAGCCCTTCTTCCAGGCGTACCGCGACGTCATGCCGTTCCTGGTCACCAAGGGCAACGAGCCGACGCGCGAGCGCCTGCAGTCCGCCGAGGACCGCGAGCGCTTCGACGACACCACCAAGTGCATCCTGTGCGCCGCGTGCACGTCCTCGTGCCCGGTGTTCTGGAACGACGGCCAGTACTTCGGCCCGGCGGCGATCGTCAACGCGCACCGCTTCATCTTCGACTCGCGTGACGAGGCGGGCGAGCAGCGGCTGGAGATCCTGAACGACAAGGACGGCGTGTGGCGCTGCCGCACGACCTTCAACTGCACCGACGCGTGCCCGCGTGGCATCGAGGTCACGAAGGCGATCCAGGAAGTCAAGCGCGCGCTGATCACGCGCCGCTTCTAGCCTTCCCGGCGAAGGCCCCGCACCCGGTTCGTCCGGGGGCGGGGCCTTCGGCGTTCCCGTTCCCGTTTCCGTTTCCCGCGGGGCGCGGGGCTCGGGGCGTCAGCGGCGGAGCTGGCCGGTGATCGTCGGGTCGGTGATCTCCGTGTCCCTCGCGAGCAGCACGGCCTTGGAGAGGATGACCGCGAGGGTGCGGTCCCCCTCGAAGGGCAGGCAGCCGGTCTCGGGGTGCCCGGTGCCCCCGCTCCGCCGGGCACGATGCACAGGTACCGGTCGTCCGGGGCCATCAGGACGTTCCCTGAGCCCAGGTGGATCCGGTACGTGCGCAGCTCGCCCCGCACGTGCAGGAAACGGCCCTGGAAGGTGCACCGGTCGGCGATGGCCGGCCGCGGCACCAGCCGCTCCGACAGCACCCGCCGGGTCTCGGCGCTCTGGTTCAGCTCGCCGAAGCCGTACGAGGTCCAGTACTCGCGGAAGCGGCCCTCCGGTCCGCCGTCGAACCAGGCCGGATCGTTGCCGACGCCGGCCGCGCCGACGAAGAGGCCGACGTCGCGCAGCACCTCGCTCAGGACCAGCGCCGGTACCTCCGTGAGCGGCAGCGGGTCGACGGGGTCCCGGCCGTCGCGCAGCACCATCGTGTACTCGCCGCCGTACGCGCCGGCCGCGACCTCCCGGAACGCCCTGCGCCGGATCACCTCGCGCAGCGGAAGCCGCTCCTCGGGCACGTCGAGCCCCCAGCCGTCGCCACGGCCTCCGGCGGTCGTCTCGCCGGCGACTGCCACCGTTCCCCTACGGCCGCCAGTAGGGGTGACCACTGACAGCGGGCCGTGCCGGACCCGATCACCGGTCGGGGGCTCCTCAGGGTCCGGTGGGGGGCTTCCCCCATGGTCGGTGGATCTCCCCGGCAGCAGACTCACAGACATGACGAAGACCGCGCACACCGAGCCCGCCGCCACCCGCCCGAACCGCTGGACCACCCTGGTCCTCGCGGGCGCGGCCCTCGCATCCGTCACCGTCGGCGCCGTCCTGCCGGCCTCGGCCGCCGAGCCGCAGGACGCACCGGTGGCCGGTACCGTCCGCGCGCACCACACGGTCGACACCATCGCCCTGACCGCAGCCATGCAGCCCGGCGCCATGGCGAGCGGCACCATGGTCCGGGTGGGCGGGACGGGCGTCACCGGATGGACCGGAGCCACCGGCCCGCTCTCGCAGGACCCCGCCGCGCACTTCCGTATCGGCAGCATCACCAAGCTGTTCACCTCCACCCTGGTCCTCCAGCTCGTCGGCGAGGGCCGCTTCACCGTGGACACCCCCGTCCAGGAGCTCCTCCCGGGGACCCTCCCGGCACACTGGGAGCCGATCACCGTCGGCCAGCTCCTGAGCCACACCAGCGGCCTCCAGAAGCCCTGCGTGGACTTCGTGGAGGGCGAGGCGCCGACCCCGGAGCAGGTCCTCGCCCACTGGACCGACCCGAAGTGCGCCGCGCCCCAGTACCCCGTGCTCGCACAGCAGTACAACGGCGCGAACTACTTCCTCCTCGGCCTGGTCGTCGAGAAGGCCACCGGCCGCCCCTACGCCGACGAGGTCCAGCGCCGCATCGCCCGTCCGCTCGGGCTGCGCCACACCTACTCCCCGAAGCCCGGGGACCGCTCCGTCCCCGGCCCGGCGCTGACCGACTCCGGCGAGATCGAGCCGTGGGCCTGGGCCGAGGGCGGCATGCTCTCCAACGCCCCCGACCTGGAGCGCTTCATGACCAACCTGCTGCGCGGCCGGCTGCTGAAGCCCGCCCAGCAGCGGCAGCTGTTCGTCATGCCGGCCCTCTCCGAGGGCGCCGAGGACCGCTTCAGCATGGGCGGGCTGCTGCGCAGCGAGATCGACGGCACCGTCGTCTGGGGCAAGACCGGCTCCATGGGCCCGTCCACGAACGGGGTGTTCGCCACCGAGGGCGGGCGTCGCACGGTCGTGTACTCCCTCCTCCCGGCGAGCAGGGACCGCGAGTTGATGCGCAAGCACCTCACCACCCTGGTCGGCGCGGCGCTCTGACCTGGCTTGCCGGACCCGGGGTACAGCACGGGAGTTGCTGTGGAAGGATCGGCCGTATGAGCGAGCAGCAGCCGAATCCGTACACCAGCGACCCCGCCGGCCAGGGCGGCCAGCCCGGCACGCCCGCCACTCCCGGCCAGGGCGACTACAAGTGGGGCCCGGGCGAGGCCAGTTACGGCTACCCCCAGCCCTACCCGGCCGCCCCGGCCTACCAGCCGACCATCGGCGGCGCCGGCATGCCGACCCCCGCCTACCCCGTCGCCGTCCCGGCGGCCGGCGGAGTCGGCGGAGCCGGCATGTCCCTCGGCGACATCACCATCGCCGGGGATCAGATCATCACCCCGTCGGGCACGATGCCGCTCAAGGGCGCAATGTGGAACGCGACGGACTTCTCGCGCACCGAGGAGAAGATCCCGCCGCACGCGATCGTGCTCGCGATCATCTTCTTCCTCTTCTGCCTGCTGGGCCTGCTCTTCCTCCTGATGAAGCAGAAGACCACCACGGGCTACATCCAGGTCACGGTCACCAGCGGCGGCCGCCACCACTCCACGATGATCCCGGCGGTGGACGCGTACACCTACCAGTGGGTGATGTCGCAGCTCAACTACGCGCGCTCGATGAGCATGTGAGGGGTCGGGCGAGGGCCGGGGGCGGAAGCCTGGCGGGCGGGGCCGGGATGTGGGGCGGGACTTCGGGTGTGCGGGAGCCGCTCGGGCGGCATCAGGGATGTGTATGGGGGTTTCCCGTCAGTCTCATCGTCTCTCCGGTTCGGGCCGGTCCCTCAAGGGCGCTCGTTCCTCGCGTCGCTTCGCGATGGCCTTCGGCCACCCTTGACCGACCGTCCCGCCCCGGAAAGTCGAAGACTGTCGGGAAGCCCCCAAAAGAACGAGCCGGGTGCTTCTTTTCAGGGACGGGGCGGTCGGAAATGCCCGACCCGGTCGGGCGCAAAGGGGCACGTCCGACAGGCGGGGCCCATGCCCGCCATCGGCCGGGTCGGTGGGGCGCGTCCAATCGCTACGCGCTCCCCACGTCCCAGCGTCAGCGACCCGTCTCTGGCTGGACATAGGCCGCCCACCGCCTAGGCGCTTCCCACTCCCCGCGTCCGACGACCGTCTGTGGCTGGTCATAGGCCGCCCACAGCCTCAGCACTCTCACTTTGACTGCGACCGGCCGCCGCCAGAGGCCGTTGAGAGGAGCGGTCGGCTGATTCCTCGCCTCAGCCGAGGTGTAGCCGGGTCAGCGCGAGGATGGCACCACAAACCCACACCCAAACAAGGGCAATTGGGGTAAACGGTCAGCCTTCCGAGCCGCACACACTCACTGACCCGAGCCCACCTCGACATAGCCGCCGTATGACGCCCCGCACCCTCCGACAGCCATCAGACGCATCGCACGAGGAGCACCCAAGAGGTGTGGGCGGCCTATGCCCAGCCGCAGACGGTCGCCGGACGCACGTCGAGCGTCGAACCGAGGCTGTGGGCGGCCTTACGTCCACCCCCGACAGCCGTCAGACGCCATCGAAGAGAGCGCCCAGGAGGCGTGGGCGGTCTATGCCCAGCCCAAGACGGTCGTCGGACGCTGGCGAGCGTCGAACCGAGGTCGTGGGCGGTCTATGCCCAGCCACAGACGGTCGCCGGACGCATAGCGCGCGCCGAACCGAGGTCGTGGGCGGCCTATGCCCAGCCCAAGACGGTCGTCGGACGCTGAGAGGTGAGGAGCGCGTAGCGATTGGACGCGCCCCAACCCGCCCGGTGCCGGTGATGGGCCTCGCCTGTCGGTCGTGCCCCTTGCGCCCGACCGGGCCGCGGCATCTCCGACCGCCCCGTCCCTAAAGGCTCCGCCCGGCTCGTTCTTTTGGGGGCTTCCCGACAGTCTTCGACTTTCCGGGGCGGGACGGTCGGTCAAGGGTGGCCGAAGGCCATCGCGAAGCGACGCGAGGAACGAGCGCCCTTGAGGGACCGGCACGAACCGGAGAGACGATGAGACTGACGGGAAACCCCCTACGCGACTGTGATGCCGATCAACTGGCTCCCGCCCACCCGAAGCCCCCGACCCACCTCACCATCCCGACCGGCCGGCTCCCGCCCACCCGAAGCCACCGCCCCCAAAACGCGGTAGCGACCCCACACAGGTCCGGCGAAGATCAGCGGATGATCGTCAACCATGATGTGGACGGGCCCGTAGACGGCCCCGTCGTTGTCCTGCTGCACTCCTCCGTATGCGACCGGCGGATGTGGGAGTCGCAGTGGCGGCCGCTGATCGACGCCGGGTTCCGGGTGGTCCGGCCGGACTTCCGGACCTGCGGGGACTCTCCCGCCGGGACGGCCCCGTACAGCGACGACGGTGACGTGCGGGACCTCCTGGACCACCTCGGCGTGCGGCAGGCCTCTCTGGTCGGGAGCTCGTACGGTGGCCGGATCGCCCTGCAGGTCGCCGCGCTGCATCCGGAGCGGGTCTCGTCGCTGCTCCTGCTCTGCCCCGGCCGGCCGGGCCACGAACCGAGTGCGGAGCTACGGAGCTTCGGCGCCGAGGAGGACGTCCTGCTGGACGCGGGCGACCTGACCGGCGCCGCCGAGCTCAATGCCCGGACCTGGCTCGGCCCGGACGCCGACGCCGACGCCCACGCGCTCGTACGGGCCATGCAGCAGCGGAACTTCGAGATCGCCCTGGCCGTCACCGAGAGCCACGAGCTCCCCGGCTCCCCCGTCGACCTGGCCACGGTCACCGCCCCGACCCTGGCCGTAGGCGGTGCGCACGACCACCCGGACTTCCGGCGCATCGCCGCCGAGCTCCCCACGATGGTCCCGGGCGCCGAACACGTCGAACTGCCCTGGGCGGGGCACTTGCCCTCGCTGGAGCGCCCCGAGGAGACCACCCGCCTGATGCTGGAGTTCCTGACGCGCACCTGACGCAGACCGGCCGGCCGCACCGCCCCGGGATGCCGCGGCTCACCGCCCCTCGTGAAGGAGCCCCCGGGGACCCGTACGCCGTACGCGGATTCCCGGGGGCTTCGTGCTGCCCTCGACCGTTCGCTTGAACTTGTTCAAAAAGAGGCCTACAGTCATCCCTGTCAGCAGTTGAACACGTTCAAAGGGGCTGGGGACAATGGACCTCACCGTCGTCACGTACGTCATCTACCTGCTCATCAGCATCAGCCTCACGGTCTGGGTGGCCCGTACCCTCAGCCGTAACGGCCGCGTCTTCATCGGCGACGTCCTGCACGGGAACGAGAAGCTCGCGGACGCCGTCAACCAGCTCCTCGTCGTCGGGTTCTACCTCGTGAACATCGGCTTCGTGACCCTCTACCTCCGGTCGAGCGAGGAGGTGGTGAACGCCCGCGGCCTCTTCGAGGCGCTCTCGGTCAAGCTCGGCGTCGTCCTGCTGGTCCTCGGGATCATGCACCTCGGGAACGTGTGGGTGCTGAACAAGATGCGCCGCCGCGGGATCATGGAGCGCCAGCAGACCCCGCCCGTCGCCCCCCAGGGGTGGACCGCGCCGGCCGGGGCCTGAGCCATGACGACCACCATCGCGCCCGTGCGGAAGCTCACCGTCCTCTACGACGCCGGCTGCCCGCTCTGCGTACACATCCGGCACTGGCTGCTCGCGCAGCGGTGGCTGGTCCCCCTCGCCCTGGTCCCCGCCGCGTCCTGGGAGGCGCACCGGCGGTTCCCGCGCCTCGACCACGCGTCGACGCTCCGCGAGATCACCGTCATCGGGGACTCGGGGCAGGTGTGGAGGGGGACCGACGCCTTCATCGTGTGCCTGTGGGCGCTGGTCGAACACCGGCCGAAGGCCAACTGGCTGGCCACGGCCGCCGGTCGGCCCTTCGCCCGGGCGGCCATGTACACGGCCTCCGCCTGGCGGCAGGCCGTGCGCACCGAGGGTCACCCCGAGGGCGCCGAGGTACCGGCCTGTGACGACCACTGCTCCGTCCCCGGATAGGCTCATCCACCGTGACTGATCAGAAGGCTCCCAAGAGCGAGCAGACCCGCACGCTCATCCTCGAAACCGCGCTCCGTCTCTTCCAGGAGCGCGGTTTCGACAAGACGACGATGCGGGGTATCGCGAAGGAGGCCGGCGTCTCGGTCGGCAACGCCTACTACTACTTCGAGTCGAAGGAACACCTGGTCCAGGGGTTCTACGACCGGATCGGCGCCGCCCACCAGGCCGCGGTCCGGCCGATCCTGGACAGCGAGACCGATCTGCAGAAGCGGCTCGCGGGCGTGCTGGTGAGCTGGATGGACATCGCCGCCCCCTACCACGAGTTCGCCTCGCAGTTCTTCAAGAACGCGGCGGACCCCGAAAGTCCGCTCAGCCCGTTCTCGCCGGAATCGGAGGCGGCGCGCCAGGCCGCGATCGACATCCACCGCGAGGTGCTCGCGGGGGCGAAGACCAAGGTGCCGGCCGAACTGGCCGACGTCCTGCCGGAGCTGATGTGGCTCTCGCAGATGGGTCTGGTCCTGTACTGGGTCTTCGACCGCTCCCCGAACAGCGAGAAGACGCGGCGGCTCGCCGAGCGCGGCGCTCAGCTGACGACGCGGGGCATCGTCCTGGCCCGGTTCCGGGTGCTGCGGCCGCTGGTGCGGGAAGTGCACGAGCTGTTCGCGGACTTCCTGCCGGGCATGGCGCAGACGGCCACGGCGGGGGCCCGGCGCAGGGCCTCGGACCCGGACCCGGCCCCGGACCCCGACGCGGCGTGACCGTCGGGGGCACCCGCTACAGCCAGTCGAGTTCCCACAGGCGCCAGACGCCGGTGCCGTCCGACAGGTACTGGGCTCCGGTGACGCCCTCGCGGGACATCACGTAGTCCTTCTTCTGCCAGATCGGCACCATCGGGGCCTGCTGGGCGACCAGCTTCTGGAGCTCGCGGAACTCGTCGACGGCCTCGCCCCGCTCCGAGTGGGACTGGGTGCGGGTGATCAGCTCGTCGACGTGCTTGTCGGAGAAGCCGTTGTTCATGGACGAGTCGGCGCCGACGAGCGGGGCGAGGAAGTTGTCCGCGTCCGGGAAGTCCGCGATCCAGCCGATGGTGTACGCGTCGAACTCGCCCGCCGCGTACCCCTTCTGGAAGTCGCTCCACTGCTCGACCGGCTTGATCGTCAGCTGGAAGAGGCCGGTCGCCTCCAGCTGCCGCTTGAGCTCCTCGGCCTCCTGCACGTTCGCGCCGCGCACGTTCACGCCGAGGTTGAGGTGGACGGGGGCGGTGATCCCGGCGTCCTTGAAGAGCTTCTTGGCGGTGGCCCCGTTGGGCGTCGGGTAGGCGTCGAAGAACGGGGTGCTGTGGCCGGCGATGCCCGCCGGGACCAGGGAGTACAGCGGGGTGACGGTGCCCAGGTGGACCTCGCCGGCAACCTTGGAGCGGTCGAGCACGGCGGCGACGGCCTGGCGGACGGCGAGCGGGGCGGCGGTGGAGCCGGGGCGGACGTTGAAGACGATGGAGCGGGTCTCGCTGCCGCCGGAGGCCTGGTAGCGGGTGTCCTTCATGCCCGGGTTGAGGCCGGCGAGCACGGACGGCGGCATGTCCCGGTGGGCGACCTCGATCTGGTGGGCGTTCCAGGCCCGGTCGAGCTGCTGCGAGTCCTTGAAGTACTTGACGGTGACGGGCGTGTGGGCGGCCTTGCCCTGGCCCTTGTAGGAGCTGTAGGGCTTGAGCTCGACGCTCGTACCGGCCTTGTACGCGCCCAGCGTGTACGGGCCCGAGCCGTCGGCCTTGCCGTCCTCGCGCAGGGCCTTCGCCGGGTACTTGTCCTTGTCGACGATCGAGGCGGCGCCCGTCGCGATCTTGAAGGGGAAGGTGGCGTCGCGGGCGGAGAGGTTGAAGGTGACCGTGCGCCCCTCGGCCTTGACCGACTCCAGGGTGTTGAAGAGGGGGGCCGGCCCCTGGTCGGAGTTGATCGCCTTGATGCGGTCGAAGGAGTGCTTGACGTCCTCGGCGGTGATGGCGCGGCCGCTCGCGAACTTCACGTCGGGGCGGAGCTCGCACTGGTAGGTGGTGAGCTTCTGCCCCACGAAGTTGCAGGAGGCGGCGGCGTCCGGCACGGGGGCGTCGGATCCGGGCTTGATGGTCAGCAGCGACTGGTAGATGTTGCTGAACAGGGCCCAGGAGCCGGCGTCGTACGCCCCGGCGGGGTCGAGCGAGGAGACGACGTCACTCGTGCCGACCCGGACGGCGCCGCGGCCGTTGCCGTCCTCGGGCAGCAACTGCCAGGCACCGATGCCGGCCACGCCGAGGACCAGCCCGGCCGCGATTGTCTTCGAGCGGACAGACCGCATCCCCTGAACCCCACCCCTTGACCGGTGACAGCGCTGCGCTGTCCGATTAACGGTCATCCCATCACGGAATATCAGCCGCCGGAAGGCCGGTTTCCGAGGGGGCTTCGACGTTTGGGACGGGTCAGGCCTGATATGAGGCGAGTTCGACGACCGTGATGTCGGACGGCGCCCCCACGCGCACCGGCGGCCCCCAGGCTCCGGCCCCGCGGGACACGTAGAGCTGGGTGTCGCCGTACCGCTCCAGACCGGCCACGGTGGGGTTGGCGAGCTCGGCGAGGTAGTTGCCGGGCCAGAGCTGGCCGCCGTGGGTGTGCCCGGAGAGCTGGAGGTCGACGCCGTGGCGGACGGCGTCGTGGATGACGACGGGCTGGTGCGCGAGGAGCACGGCGGTCCGGGTCCGGTCGCGGTCGCCGAGGGCCGCCCCGAAGTCGGGGCCCTTGCCCTCCAGCTCGCCCTGGACGTCGTTGACCCCGGCGAGGTCGAAGTGCGGCAGCTCGCGGCGGGCGTTCTCCAGCGGGGTCAGCCCCAGCTCGCGGACGTGGTCGATCCACTGCTGGGCGCCCGAGAAGTACTCGTGGTTGCCGGTGACGAAATACGAGCCGTGGCGTGCGGCGAGCCGGCGCAGCGGCTCCGCGGCGGACCCGAGGTCGGGGACGCTGCCGTCGACGAGGTCGCCGACGATGGCGATGAGGTCGGGCTGGGTGCGGTTGACGGTGTCGACGATGCGCTGGGTGTGGGCGCGGCCGAGCACCGGGCCGAGGTGGACGTCGCTGACGACGGCGATCCGGAAACCGTGGGCCGCGCGGGGCAGTTTGGCGAGGGGCACCTGCACCCGCTTCACGCTGGGCCCGCGCAGGACTCCGTACGTACCGGCCCCGACCGTACCGACGGCCACGGCGGCGGCCGCCCCGCCGACCGCCCGGGCGACGAACCGGCGGCGGCTCGGCCCGTCGTCCGCCACGGGCTGCTCGGCGGTGACCGTGACCGCCGAGGTAGCGGCCGCGGCGGGCACCTCCACGGGCTCGGGCCGGTCGGCTACCGCCCCGGAGGGGTCGCGGTGGGCCAGACGGCGGAGCAACAGCGCGCGGATCGGCTCCGCGACCAGCATCGTCAGGGTCAGGTACAGGAGTACCGCGAGCCAGAGGTACCCGGGCCAGGCCACCGTCTGCTGGAGCCAGAAGGGGGCGCCCGCGCGGCCCGTGGTCAGCGCGGCGACAGAAAGGAGGGGCAGGGCGATGATCGAGCCCGTGCCGATGCGCCGGGGCAGGCCGCCGGGGGCGGTGGTGTCACGGACCAGGCGGATCCAGAGCCAGCGGTGGACCAGGACCAGCAGGGCGCAGACGGCGAGTGCGACGAGTGCGAAGACCAGGATCGTCATGCCGAGGCCTCCGAAGCGCCACGGTCCGTACCGCCCGTACCGCCCTCACGTGATTCCCGCCGCAGGGCCCGGACCCCGAGCAACCCGATCACTCCGACCACCGTCCCCAGGAGAAAGGACGTCACCGCGAGCGTCAGGTGCACCCAGAAGTAGGAAGTGGGATCGCCCGCCGCATCGAAGGCAAGGCCACTGCCGTTCTTCCACAGGTTCCGGACGAAAGACACCCAGATGAACCAGGTCCACACTCCGAAGGCGAGCAGGAACCAGGAGGCGGTACGGCTGAGTTTCATGGCTTCAGTATCGGATCGGTCCCCAGGACGGACGCGCCGGGGTGGGCTGTCCCGGGGTTGGTTGCCGCGAATGGGCCGGTCCGCGACGCCATCCAGCTCATCGGGATGTACTTTCACCTGCGTGTCCGCCAAGACGACCGCGCTGACGGTCCTTTCCGCCGCGTTGCTGGTCCCCGCCCTGCTGGCGGCTCCCGCACACGCCGCGCCGACCCCTCCGGCCGATGGAAAGGGACAGCCGCCCAAGGTGCCGGCGGCGGCCGCGCCGCCCGTCTCGATGTCCACGGTCGGCGGGTCCCTGCTCGGCCAGCCGGGGACCCAGGTGAACCTGCTGCCGGGCGCGCCCCAGCTGCCGGCGACCCTCACCGGGCGGTCGTGGATCGTGGCGGACGCCGAGTCCGGCGAGGTGCTGGCCGCGCACAACGCGCACTGGCGGCTGCCCCCGGCCTCGACCATGAAGATGCTCTTCGCGGACACGGTGCTGCCGGGCCTGCCCAAGGAGCAGGTCCACAAGGTCACCGACAAGGACATGGAGGGCGTGGGCCAGGGCAGCAGCCTGGTCGGGGTCAAGGAGGACCACGAGTACTCCGTCCACGACCTGTGGCTCGGGGTGTTCCTGCGGTCGGGGAACGACGCCGTGCACGTGCTCTCGGCCATGAACGGCGGGGTCGACAAGACCGTCAAGGACATGCAGGCGCACGCCGAGGAGCTCCAGGCCCTCGACACCCACGTGGTGTCCCCGGACGGGTACGACGCCCCGGAGCAGGTCTCCAGCGCGTACGACCTGACGCTGATCGCCCGCTCCGGGCTGCAGAAGCAGGACTTCAGGGAGTACTGCGGCACGGTGAGCGCGAAGTTCCCCGGGCTGCAGGAGGCCGGGAAGCCGCGGGACTACTTCGAGATCCAGAACACCAACCGGCTGATGACCGGCGCGGGCGGCATCTCCCCCTACAAGGGCATCGCGGGGGTGAAGAACGGCAACACCACCATGGCCGGCTCCACCTTCACCGGCGCCGCGCAGCAGGGCGCCCGGAAGCTGCTGGTCACGGTGATGAACCCGGACGCGGGCGGCGCGAACTCGGTCTACGAGGAGACCGCCGCGCTCTTCGACTGGGGGTTCGCGGCGGCCGGGAAGGTCAAGCCGGTGGGTGAGCTGGTGCCGCCGAAGAGCGAGGACACCTCCTCGCACGGTTCCCCGGCCCAGTCGCACGAGAACAACCCGTCGGCGGCCGGCAAGGGCGCGGGCGGCGTGGGCACCGCGCTGGGCATCGCGGGCGGCGTGCTGGCCGTACTGGCGGGCGGCGCCTTCGTGGTCAACCGGCGCTGGCCCCGCGGCCGCCGCGGCCGGGGCGAGGAGCTGGTCTAGGGGTGTCTTGTCGATCGGGCCGGATCAGGCCGGGAGCGTTTCAGCGGGCCCCGGAGGGCTCCGGGGCGTCCGCCGGGGCGGCCTCCGCCGTCGCCGGCCCCGTCGTCGTCGTCGCGCGTCGCCGTCCAGGACGCGACGAACAGCAGCAGTTTCGCCGTGAAGTTGATCCAGAGCAGCAGGGCGATCGGCACGCCGAAGGCCCCGTACATGCTCTTCGCGGCGACCTCCCGCATATAGCCGCTGAGCAGCAGCTTCAGCAGTTCGAAGCCGGCCGCGCCGATGAGGGCCGCCTGGATCAGGCGGCCGCGCGGCGGTTCGACGCCCGGGAGCAGGGTCAGGACGTAGAGCAGCAGCAGGAAGGCGGCGACGACGCCGACGAGGAAGGCGAAGGAGCGCAGCAGCGCGCCGCCCGCGCCCTCGCGGGGGATGCCGAGCCAGTCGGCGGACTTCCCGACGGCGCTGGCGCCGAGGATGGAGGCGGCGGCGGAGGCGAGGCCCACCCCGCCGAGGCCGAGGAGGACGAGCGTGTCCTTGCCCTTGCGGGCGAAAGGGTTCCCCTCGTCCTCGTCGTCCTTGTCCCAGACCGCGCGCAGGCAGTCCCGCATGGAGCCCACCCAGCCGATGCCGGTGAACAGCAGGATGGCGCCGGCGACGAGCCCGACCGTGCCCGCGTTGGCGACGAGTCCGTCGATGTCGAGCTGGTCGGAGATGCCCGGGACCTGGTCGGAGAGGTTCTTCTCCAGCCGGTCCAGCTGTTCCGTGCTGAGCAGCGCCGCGCCGACGGCGGCGGCCACGGTGATCAGCGGGAAGAGGGCGAGGAAGCTGATGAAGGTGATCGCGGCGGCGAGGCGGGTCCAGTGCACGCGGTCGAGGCGTTCGTACGAACGCCACGCGTGCGTCCGCATCAGCCGGGCCGCGAGCGGCCCGATCACCGGGAGTTTCGTCAGCCAGTCCATGGGATCACCGTAATTGAGCTGCCGGAAATAGCCGGGATTGTCGGTTCTGGCGGCTACGGTCCTCGATTGTGACTTTTTCCGAAACGCGCCCTACGGGTCGCCCGTTCCACACCCTGGTCCTGCGAAGTCTGAGATTCCGGGCCCGGCACATCGCCCGGCTTCACCGGCCCCTGGCCGTGACCGTGCGCCCGCTGCGTCAGGACGGCGCTGCGGTCGCCCCCGCGGCGCCGGTCGCGCCGGTCGCGCCGGTCGCGTGGTCGGCCGGTGAGCCCGCCTGCGCCGGGACGCAGGCCGGTCCGCTCCCGAACGGGTACTCGCGGAGCTTGCGCCAGACCCCGTCCGAGCCCTGCTCGTAGAGCGCGAAGCCCTCGCAGATCCACTCGGCCGCGTAGTCGGCGAGGGTCGTGAACGCCAGGTCCATCGCCTCGTCGGAGATCCCGTGGGCGACCGTGACGTGCGGGTGGTACGGGAAGGCGAGCTCGCGGTCGAGCGGCCCGTGGGGGTCGCGGACCTCGCTCTGGAGGCGGGTGCAGCCCGTGGCCCCCTCGGCGATCTTGACGAAGACGACCGGTGAGAGGGGGCGGAAGGTTCCGGTGCCGGCCAGGCGCATCCGGAAGGACCGGAAGGCGGCCGCGACCTCGACCAGGTGGGCCCTGATCGCGGGGAGCCGGTCCGCCTCCACCTCGGTGGGCGGGACGAGGGTGACGTGCGTGGGGATGCCGTGCGCGGCGGCGTCCCCGAAGCCCGCGCGCAGCTCCTGGAGCTGGCTGCCGTACGGCTCCGGGACCGCGATCGAAACGCCGAGCGTTACGGTCCCCACGTATCTCTCCTCCGCTTGTCTCTGTGGACTGCTGCCGCCCCAGTGTGGCGGCAGCACCCCCCTTCGTGCCAGGGCCCTCTGTCCGTAGTTGCGTTCGTCAGTGCTTGGCGGGCAGCAGACCGAGGCGGTCGTAGGCCTGCGCGAGCGTCTCCGCGGCGACCGTACGGGCCTTCTCCGCGCCCTTGGCCAGGAGGGAGTCCAGCGTCTCGGGGTCGTCCAGGTATTCCTGGGTCCGCTTCTTGAACGGTGTGACGAAATCGACCATCACGCCGGCCAGGTCGGTCTTCAGCGCGCCGTAGCCCTTGCCCTCGTACTTCGTCTCCAGCTCGGCGATCGTCTCGCCCGTGAGGGTGGAGTAGATCGTGAGCAGGTTGCTGACGCCGGGCTTCTTCTCGGAGTCGAAGCGGATCTCGGCCTCGGTGTCGGTGACCGCGCTCTTGATCTTCTTCTCGGTGACCTTGGGCTCGTCGAGGAGGTTGATCAGGCCCTTGGGGGACGACGCGGACTTCGACATCTTGATCGCCGGGTCCTGGAGGTCGTAGATCTTCGCGACCTCCTTGACGATGTGCGCGGCGGGGAGGGTGAAGGTCCGGCCGTAGCGCTGGTTGAAGCGCTCCGCCAGGTCGCGGGTCAGCTCGATGTGCTGGCGCTGGTCCTCGCCGACGGGGACCGCGTTCGCCTGGTACAGCAGGATGTCGGCGACCTGCAGGATCGGGTACGTGAACAGGCCGACGCTGGCGCTGTTGGCGCCCTGCTTGGCGGACTTGTCCTTGAACTGGGTCATCCGGCTGGCCTCGCCGAAGCCGGTGATGCAGTTCATGACCCAGCCGAGCTGCGCGTGCTCGGGCACGTGGCTCTGGACGAAGAGCGTGCAGCGCTCGGGGTCCAGGCCGGCGGCCAGCAGCTGGGCGGCGGACAGACGGGTGTTCGCGCGCAGGTCCTTCGGATCCTGCGGCATGGTGATCGCGTGCAGGTCGACCACCATGTAGAAGGCGTCGTGCGTCTCCTGCAGGGCGACGTACTGGCGGATGGCTCCGAGGTAGTTCCCGAGGTGGAACGAGCCGGAGGTGGGCTGGATGCCGGAGAGCGCGCGAGGACGATCAGAAGCCATGTCCTCATTCTCTCAGGTGCGGGGGCGGGCTCGGGCCCTCGAGATCCGGCCCCGCCGGTGTTCGAGGCGCGGGTTTCCGGGGGCGGCGCCCCCGGAAACCGGGCCGCAGGTCAGGACAGCGGCAGGCCTGGGGCCGGGAAGGCGGCCATCAGGTCCGTGACCTCCGCCCGGATCGCGGCGAGGGTCTGCTCGTCGCCCTTCGCGGCGGCGTCGACCGCGCGCGAGATCCAGTCGGCCACCTGCGGCATGTGCGCGGCGGACAGGCCCCGCGAGGTCAGCGACGGGGTGCCGATGCGGATGCCCGACGGGTCGAACGGCTTGCGCGGGTCGAAGGGCACCGTGTTGTAGTTCACGACGATGCCCGCCCGGTCCAGGGCCTTGGCCGCGATCTTGCCGGGGACGTCCTTGCCCGTCAGGTCGATCAGGATCAGGTGGTTGTCCGTACCGCCCGAGACCAGGTCGAAGCCGCGCTCCAGCAGCGCCGCGGCCAGCGCCTTGGCATTGGCGACGACCTGGTGCGCGTAGGCCGTGAAGGAGGGCTGGGCCGCCTCGTGCAGGGCGACCGCGATGCCTGCCGTCGTCTGGTTGTGCGGGCCGCCCTGGAGGCCCGGGAAGACCGCCTTGTCGATCGCCTTCGCGTGCTCCTCCCGGCACATCAGCATGGCGCCGCGCGGACCGCGCAGGGTCTTGTGCGTGGTGGTGGAGACGACGTCGACGTGGTCGGCCGGAGACGGGTGCGCGCCGCCCGCGATCAGGCCCGCGATGTGGGCCACGTCCGCGACCAGGACCGAGCCCGCCTCCCGGGCGATCTCCGCGAAGGCGGCGAAGTCGATGGTCCGCGGCAGGGCGGTACCGCCGCAGAAGATCAGCTTGGGCCGCTCGGCGAGGGCCAGCTCGCGCACCGCGTCGTAGTCGATCAGCCCGGTGTCCTGCCGGACGCCGTACTGGACGCCCCGGAACCAGGAGCCCGTCGCCGAGACGCCCCAGCCGTGGGTGAGGTGCCCGCCCATCGGCAGGGCCATGCCCATCACGGTGTCGCCCGGCTTCGCGAAGGCCAGGTACACGGCCAGGTTGGCCGGCGAGCCGGAGTACGGCTGCACGTTGGCGTGCTCCACCCCGAACAGGCCCTTGGCGCGCTCGACGGCCAGCGCCTCGACGCGGTCGATGTTCTGCTGGCCCTCGTAGTAGCGGCGGCCGGGGTAGCCCTCGCTGTACTTGTTCTGCAGCACGGTGCCGGAGGCTTCGAGGACGGCCGCGGACACGTAGTTCTCACTGGGGATCAGGCGCAGGGTCTGCGCCTGGAGTACTTCCTCCGCCGCGACGAACGACGCCAGCTCGGGGTCGGTGGCGAGAAGGGCGGGATGGCGGCTCGCGGACATGCGGGCTCCTCCGGGGTCGATGTGATCGGTACCCCGCGAGGCCCAGGCGAGCGGCCCTGTATGCGGTCGAGCGCGCACGACTCCCCCGGAGTTGGTTCTCCGTACGCCAGTCGCCGTGCGTACCGGACACCTTAGCGGGCGCGCCGCGAACGATGTTTCTGCGTCCGGGATACGAGCGACGATAAGAAGGTGACGCCACCCTCGTCACCGCTTCACCCGGCGCTTCACCCCGCCGGACGGACGATCGGAGACCCCGTGTCGACAACTGCTGATGCCATCCGCGCCGCAGACGCGCACAGCGCGCACAACTACCATCCGCTGCCCCTGGTCGTCGCGTCCGCGGAAGGCGCGTGGATGACCGATGTCGAGGGCCGCAGATACCTCGACATGCTCGCCGGGTACTCGGCCCTCAACTTCGGGCACGGCAACCGCCGTCTGATCGACGCGGCCCGCGCCCAGCTGGAGCGGGTCACGCTCACCTCGCGCGCCTTCCACCACGACCGGTTCGCCGATTTCTGCACCGAGCTCGCCGCGCTCTGCGGCAAGGAGATGGTGCTCCCCATGAACACGGGCGCGGAGGCCGTGGAGACGGCGGTGAAGACCGCCCGCAAGTGGGGGTACGAGGTCAAGGGCGTCCCGGACGGGCACGCCAAGATCGTGGTCGCCGCCGACAACTTCCACGGGCGGACCACGACCATCGTCTCCTTCTCCACGGACCACGAAGCCCGCGACCACTTCGGCCCGTACACACCGGGCTTTGAGATCGTCCCGTACGGGGACCTCACCGCGCTGGCCCACGCCGTCACCGAGAACACCGTGGCCGTGCTGCTGGAGCCGATCCAGGGCGAGGCGGGGGTGCTGGTGCCGCCCGCCGGGTACCTGAGCGGCGTACGGGAGCTGACCCGCGAGCGGAACGTCCTCTTCATGGCGGACGAGATCCAGTCGGGGCTGGGGCGGACCGGCAGGACCTTCGCGTGCGAGCACGAGGGGGTCGTCCCGGACGTCTACATCCTGGGCAAGGCGCTCGGCGGCGGCGTGGTGCCGGTGTCGGCCGTCGTCGCCGACCGGGACGTGCTCGGGGTGTTCCGGCCCGGCGAGCACGGATCCACCTTCGGCGGGAATCCGCTGGCGTGCGCCGTCGCCCTGGAGGTCGTGGCGATGCTCCGGACCGGCGAGTTCCAGCAGCGCGCCGCCGAGCTGGGCGAGCACCTGCACCGGGAGCTCAACCTGCTGGTGGGCGGGGGTGCGGTGACCGCCGTACGCGGCCGGGGGCTGTGGGCGGGCGTCGACATCGACCCGTCGCGGGGCACGGGCCGGGAGATCTCCGAGAAGCTGATGGAGCTCGGGGTGCTGGTGAAGGACACCCACGGGTCGACGATCCGGATCGCCCCGCCGCTGGTGATCAGCAAGGAGGACCTGGACTGGGGCCTGGACCAGCTCCGCTCTGTGCTCGGCGCCTAGATCCAGAGACGGCCTAGAGGATGACGTGGGGCAGGAAGCGGGCGTACTCGTCCGTGACCGGCCCCGCCGATTCGCGGATGCCGAGTCCCGCCGCCTCGTCCTCGACGACCCACGCGCCGAGCACCACCCGGTTGCCGTCGAAGTCGGGCAGCGGGGCCAGGCCCTGGAAGCAGTACCGCTCCCCCTCCTCCGGTACGAACGGCTCGCCGTCCCCGCCCGCTTCGTGCAGGGTGACCCCCGCGCCCTCACGGCCGAGGAGGGGCTTGGCGACGTAGCCGGCGGACCCGGGATCGGCCAGTTCGCGCGGGCCGTCGAGGTAGGCGGGCAGCAGGTTCGGGTGCTCCGGGAAGAGCTCCCACAGGATCGCGAGCAGCGCCTTGTTGGACAGCAGCATCTTCCACAGCGGCTCGATCCAGCAGGTGGTGCCGGAGCCGCCGCCGTGGTCGTACGTGCCCAGTACGTGCGGGCCGAACTCGTCCGTCGCCAGCCACTCCCACGGGTAGAGCTTGAAGCAGGAGCGGATGAAGCGGAGCTTCTCGTCCACGAACCGGCCGGACAGGCCGTCCCAGCCGATCTGCTCGACGGACAGGGCCTGGGTGTCCAGGCCGGCCTGTTCGGCGGTCTCCTGGAGGTAGGCCACCGTCATCAGGTCCTCGCCGAGCTCGTCGGTCTCGGAGTGCGCGAAGTGCAGCGGGCCGGGCGGGAGCAGCTCGGCCTGGCGCCGCCAGGCGTCGACGAGCCGCTCGTGGAGGGAGTTCCACTGGTCGGCGCCGGGGAACCGCTCCTCCATCCAGAACCACTGCGGGCTGGCCGCCTCCACGAGGGAGGTGGGGGTGTCGGCGTTGTACTCCAGCATCTTGGCCGGGCTGCCGGAGCCGTCGTAGCACAGGTCGAAACGGCCGTAGAGGGAGGGCTGTTCGGCGCGGCGGCGCCAGGACTCGGCGATCGTTGCGGCCAGCTTCGGGTCGGTGATGCCGAGGTCGGCGAAGCGGTCGTGCTCGACGATGTGCGCGGCCGCGGCCAGGCACATGGCGTGCAGCTCCTCGACGACGTTCTCCAGGGCCTCGACCTCGGGGAGCGAGAAGGAGTAGTACGCGCTCTCGTCCCAGTAGGGGCGCAGGGAGTCGTCGGGGTAGCGGGTGAGGGGGTAGATCACCCCCTGCTCCTCGACGGTCTTCTGCCAGCCGGGACGGGGCTCGATGGTGTGCCGCTCCATGGTGCCGGTCAGCCGCCGCTGGAGCCGGAGCTCTTGTGGCCGCCGATGCCGCCGCGGGTGACGGCCGACTTGTCGAAGCTGCCGCCGGAGACCTTGCCGGAGCTGACCTGGCCGCCGTAGTAGTACGCGCCGGTGCCGCCGCTCTTGCACTCCTTGTTGTTCAGGTGCTGCAACGTGGAGCGGGAGGCGCAGCGCTTGTCCGGTTCGTCGCTGCTGCCGCAGGCCACGAGCGTGGCCGCGAGCAGGCCCATGCCGCCGAGGGCGACCGCGCCGGAGCGCATACGGCGCTGATTGGTGCTGCTGCTGTCCATGTCTGCTGCTCCCCCTGGGGCCTCGCGTACTGCCGACAGAGTAGAGGGGGGCCACCGGCCGATGGAATCCGGCCGTCGTGAGATCTGTGACCTAGAGTCAGTTCGTGCTCATTGGGATGATTTGCGCGCTCGGTGCGGCGGTCTGCTTCGGTACGGCGTCGGTTCTGCAGGCGGTCGCGGCGCGGTCGGCGGAGCCGGGTACGGGGTCCGGGGTGGACACCGCGCTGTTCCTGCGGGCCGTGCGGCAGTGGCGGTACCTGGCGGGTCTGGGCCTGGACGGAGTCGGCTTCGTGCTCCAGATCATCGCGCTGCGGCACGTCCCGATCTACGCGGTGGGAGCCGCGCTGGCGGCCAGCCTGGCGGTGACGGCGGTGGTCGCGGCGCGGCTGCTGCGGGTGCGGCTGTCCCGGACCGAGTGGGGCGCGGTGGCGGTGGTGTGCGCGGGGCTGGTGATGCTCGGGCTCTCCGCCGGGGAGGAGGGCACGGGGACCGGGTCGCTGGCGCTGAAGCTGGGGCTGCTGGCGGTGGCGGGGCTGGTGCTGCTGGTCGGCGTGGTCGCGGGGCGGCTGCCGGACGGGCCGCGGGCGCTGGTCCTGGGTCTGGCGGCGGGGACGGGCTTCGGGGTGGTGGAGGTCTCGGTCCGGCTCATCGACTCGCCCTGGGACCTGCGCAACCCCGCCCTGTACGCCCTCCTGCTGGGCGGTGGCGCGGCCTTCCTGCTCCTGACGTCGGCGCTGGCGCGCGGTTCGGTGACGGTGGCGACGGCGGGCCTGGTGCTCGGCGAGACGATCGGCCCGGCGGTGGTGGGCGTGGCCTGGCTCGGCGACAGCACCCGCGAGGGCCTGGCCTGGCTGGCGGTCACGGGCTTCGCGGTGGCCGTCGCCGGCTCCCTGGCCCTGGCCCGCTTCGGCGAACCTCCACCGCCCGAGGACTGACCTCCTGCCACGGCGTTTCGGCCCCGGCGGCGTTCGAGGCGCGGGGCCCGGGTCAGCGCCCCCGGAAACCCGGCTCCGCAGGTCACGGCAGCGCCGCCGCCAAGGCCGCCAGCGTCGGCGACCACGCGCTGTCCGACGGCGTCCCGTAGCCCACGACCACCGCATCCCGCGGCAACGCCCCCGCCTGCGGGTGCCGGAAGCTCCTCAGCCCGTGCAGGGCCAGGTCCTGCCACGCGGCCGACTGCAGCACCGACCTCTCCGTACCCGCGGGAAGGTCCAGCACCGCGTGCAGCCCCGCCGCGATCCCCGAAACGGCCACCCGGTCCCCCACCGCCGCCACCAGCTCGTCCCGCCGCCTCCGGTACCGCAGCCGCATCCCGCGCACGTGCCGGTCGTAGGCTCCGGAGGTGATGAACTCCGCCAGCGTCAGCTGATCCAGCGCACTGCACACCCAGTCCGTGGGCCCCTTGGCGGCCAGCACCTCCTCCACCAGCCCCGGCGGCACCACCATCCAGCCCATCCGCAGCCCGGGTGCCAGGGACTTGCTTGCCGTGCCGAGGTACACCACCCGGTCCGGGTCCAGGCCCTGGAGCGCCCCGACCGGCTGACGGTCGTAGCGGAACTCCCCGTCGTAGTCGTCCTCCAGGATCAGCCCGCCCGTGCTCCGGGCCCAGTCGACCGCCGCCGCCCGCCGGGCCGGGGTCAGGGCGACGCCCGTCGGGAACTGGTGCGCCGGGGTCAGCAGCACCGCGCCCGCCGCCGCGGTCAGCTCCCCCGTACGGGCACCCTCCCCGTCCACCCCCAGCGGGCGCGTCCGCAGCCCCGCCCGCACCAGCAGGTCCCGGTGGAAGTCCAGGCCGTACCCCTCCACCGCCACCTCCCGCACCCGCCGCGCCCGCAGGACGCCCGCCAGCAGCGTCAGCCCGTGCAGGAAGCCCGCGCACAGCACGATCCGTTCGGGGTCCGCGTACACGCCGCGCGCCCGTGCCAGGTATCCGGCCAGCGCCTGCCGCAGCTCGATGCGGCCGCGCATGTCGACCGCGTACCCGAAGGCCTCGTTCGGCGCGCCGGTCAGCGCCCGCCGGGCCGCCGACAGCCATGCCGCGCGCGGGAAGCCGCCCAGGTCCGGGGAGCCGGGCACCAGGCTGTACGCGGGGCCCCGGCGCGCGGGGCGGCGTACCCGGGCGGCCGCCGCGGGCCGGCGCAGGCGGGCCCGTTCGGCGACGCGGGTGCCGGAGCCCTGGCGGGCCGTCAGCCAGCCCTCGGCGACGAGCTCGGCATACGCCTCGGCGACCGTGTTCCGGGCGATGCCCAGGTCGGCGGCGAGGGTGCGCGAGGACGGCAGCCGGGTCCCGGCCGCCAGCCGCCCGCTGCGCGCGGCCTCGCGCAGGGCCTCGGTGAGCCCGGCCCGCAACCCGCCGCGCCCGCGTCCGGCGGTGAGGTCCAGATGCAGGTCGGCGCCGAAAGTGGCCCATGATTCCGTCATGGATATGGACCATATCGGTGGGCCGCCTGCCTCCTAGGGTGGATCACATGACGACCACGCACGAACACGCCCCCGAGCACACCCCGCGCATGCAGCTGGCCAAGGTCGCCCCCGAGGTCTACAAGGCCGTCCTGGCCCTGGAGATCGCCTCGAAGAAGGGCCTGGACCCCTCCCTGGTCGAGCTCGTCAAGATCCGCGCCTCCCAGATCAACCACTGCGCCTTCTGTCTCGACATGCACACCAAGGACGCGATCGCCGCAGGTGAGAGCATCGAGCGCATCGTCCAGCTGGCCGCCTGGGAGGAGTCGCGGCACTTCTACACCGAGAAGGAACTCGCCGCGATCGAGTTCACCGAGGCCGTCACCGTCCTGACGGACGGCTTCGTGCCCGACGAGGTCTACGAGAAGGCCGCCAAGCAGTTCGAGGAGCGCGAGCTGGCCCAGCTGATCGCCGTCATCGCGACGATCAACGTCTGGAACCGCATCGGCGTCACCACCCGCCTGGTGCCGGGCCACTACACCCCGGGCATGTACAACTAAGGGCTGTCCGGCAGGTCAGTCCGGCCGGAACGACTCCACGGCCGCCGTCAGGTTCGCGCGCACCGCCGTGCCGTCGGCGGCCGGACCGGCCGCCAGCAGCGCCCACCGCCCGCCGTCCGGCGCGACGGCGATCCGCTCGATCCCGCGGCGGCGTCCGCCCGACTCCTCGCTGTCGTACTCGTACACGAGCTCGCAGGACGCCCCGGGCACCGGATCGACGGAGACCTCCCGGTAGCCGGAACGGACGCCGAGGGCCTGCGAGGAAATCCGCAGCAGCTCGCACGCCCCGACGCTGTCGGGCTCGGTGACACGGAAGATCTGGACCAGCGCGCTCCGGTCCCCCGGCCGGCGGTAGAAGGAGCCCTGGCCGTCCTCGTCGTGGCTGCGCTCCCAGCCGCTGGGGACGGCGACGGAGAAGCCGGCGTCGTCGCGGACCACCGCGTACGGCGGCGGGGTCGAGGGGGACGTGGACGCGGAGGCCGACGGACTGACCGGTTCCGCGTTCGGACCCGTACCGGACGGCGGATGGGGGGCACCCGAAGCCGACGGGGCTGCGGCGGGTGTCCTCGGCTCCTCGTCGTCCAGTACGAACCACCCCGCCAGGGCGCAGCCGCCCACCACCACGGCCCCGAGGGCCACCAGCAGCGGGACCTTCCCGCGCGGGTCCCTGACCGGGCCGCCGCCCCCACCACCCCCGCTCCCCGGTGGAAACGGTGGCGGCGGCGGCGGGGGTGGGGGTGGCTGGTCCGCCCATTCCCAGCGCTGCGACTGCGGGTTCCAGTGGGCGCCGCCGCCCGTGGCCACCGGTCAGCTCCCCAAGGAGGCGAGCAGGCCGCCGAGGGCGGCGGCCGCGTTCACCGACTCCACCACCGGCGCCCACCGCTGCAGCGCACCCCGCAGCCGGGCGGGCAGGCCGGGCCTGATCTCCCCGGCCTCGTCCAGTTCGCCGGCGACCTGGTCCAGTTCGGCGTCGAGCGCCGCCCGGTCCGCGCTGCGGGGCAGGCGGACCAGGGCGATGCGCAGCTCCCGTACCGCCTCCAGCAGTTCCGCCGCGCCCGGCGCGCCCGCCCCCGTACCGTCGTGGTGGACGGTGGTGTTGGTGACATGGGTGCCGCCGACGCTGAAGGTGCTGCCCTCGATGCGGTGGAAGGTGTTGCCCCGCGCCTCCCCGCCTCCGGCCCCCGCTTCGGCTCCGGTTCCCGCTCCCCCGTCATGCGTCACTGCTGCTCCCCCTGCCCGAGTGGTGGCTCGTCTGGTTGTGGTGTCCGCTGCCGCCCACGCTGAACGCGCTGTGGCTCACGGACTGGATGAACACTCCGCCCTCCGCGACGGTGACCGCCCGCTGCGCGAACTCCTCCGTGTGCCAGCCCGCTTCGTGCAGGGCCAGGGTCACCCCGCCGACGATGCGGTCCTGGATGGTCTTCAGGTACCGGTCCAGGTCCATCAGCTGGAACAGTGACGCGTCCTCCTGCGCCGCGAGCTCGCGTACGGACACGGCCGGTCCGGCCGGGAGCGCGCCGCCGTGGCCCTCCGTGGCGATCTGCCACGGTCCGCGGCTGCCGCCCGACAGGATGGTGTACGCCTTGGAGAGCGAGCGCGGGGCGTGCCGGAGCGCCCAGACCACCTTGGCGAAGGGGTTGTTGCGCAGGTGCCGCCGGGCGATGTCGTCGGCTTCCTGGAACTGCGGCCGTACGGGCAGCAGCACGTGCGGCGCCACCTCCAGCATCAGCATCCCGCCCTGCGTGTGGACGCGTACGAAGACGGTGATGACGAGGTTCTCGTCCCAGCCGCCGACCCGTACGCGCAGGAAGTGGCGGCGGCGCTCCCCGCCCTCCTCCACGGCCCCGGCCCGGTGCGCGTCGAACGCCCGGTCCGAGAGGTCCGGCTCGAACGCGGCCGGCAGCCCGGAGGCCGGCAGGAACACGCACTCCTCGACGACCAGTTCCCGCAGCCGGTCCAGTACGGCCTGCTCGGCCTCCGGCGAGCCGTGCGGCGAGGGGACGCGCAGGGCCTCCAGCCGCGGCCGGATGCGGGCCACGATCCGCTCGTTGTCCAGCGGTTCGGGCGGGACGCCGTCCGTGCGGGGGCGCAACTCGACCGACAGGTGCCAGGGGCGGTAGGCCGCGCCGGCGCCGCAGAACGGATCGTCGACGTGGTAGATGACCAGGCGGCTGTGCTGGGTACGGATGATCCGGTCCCGGGCCCTGGTGAACCGCCTGCCGGAGGCGGGGTCGGCGTTCGGGTCGGCGTACTGCGCCCGGCTGAGCGACGTGCTGATGACGCGGGCGAAGTGACCCCGCTGGAGGCCGACGACCAGGGTCAGCAGGGCGAAGACGAGCAGGGCCGTCCAGGCGTATCCGATCGCGATCCGGTAGCCGAGTTCGGGCAGGTCGAAGAAGAACTCGAGGGGCTCCACCACGAGGGTCCGCCGACTGTCTTCGAGGTACACCGTGGAGTCGTCGAGGCCGCCGACCCCCGTCCTCCCCTCGATCGCGCCGGCCAGCACGCCCAGGCCGACGCCGAGGAGCAGCACGTAGCCGCACCCGCTCAGGAGCAGTTCGAGGAAGCGGCTGCCGCGTCCCGTCCTCGCGCGGCGCCGGGCGATCCGCCCGGCCCCGCTCAGGAGGGCGGCCGGGATCAGCAGGAAGATCAGGAGCGCCTGGGCCAGCAGCAGCCCGAGGCCCCACACGCCCAGGACGGCCGAGGCCCAGGCCGCTTCGGCGCGGCGGGCCTGGAGCGCGTGGGCGAGGACGCGGGCGGCGTCGAAACCGTAGGAGGGCGCCACGAAGCGCTCCTCGTGGACATAGAGCTCCTCGATCACCCGGTCGCGGTAGGCGGAGTCGAGATAGCTGCCGGCGCACAGCAGCCGGCCGGCTTCGCTCAGCGAAGGGTGCACGGGAGTTCTGTCGTCCGCAGTGCCTGTCACCGAATCCCCCTTTCGGTGTGCGGAGGGAAACCATAAGACGGTGATCAGGCGCATGACAGGGGTGATCGCGCCAAAAAGGCCCCGGCGCACTGCGCCGGGGCCTTTCGGAAGAGCGGATCGGGTCGGGTGACCGGATCAGATCAGGCCGAGCTCGCGCACCGCGTCGCGCTCCTCGGACAGCTCCTGGACGGAGGCGTCGATGCGGGTGCGGGAGAACTCGTTGATGTCCAGGCCCTGGACGATCTCGTACTTGCCGTCCTTGCAGGTGACGGGGAAGGAGGAGATCAGACCGGCCGGGACGCCGTAGGAGCCGTCCGACGGGATGCCCATCGAGGTCCAGTCGCCCTCGGCGGTGCCGTTGACCCACGTGTGCACGTGGTCGATGGCGGCGTTGGCGGCCGAGGCGGCCGAGGACGCGCCACGGGCCTCGATGATCGCCGCGCCGCGCTTGGCGACGGTGGGGATGAAGGTGTCGGCCAGCCACAGCTCGTCGTTGACGACCTCGGCGGCGTTCTTGCCGGCGATCTCCGCGTGGAAGATGTCCGGGTACTGGGTCGCCGAGTGGTTGCCCCAGATCGTCAGGCGCTTGATGTCGGAGACGGCGGCACCGGTCTTGGCGGCCAGCTGCGAGATCGCGCGGTTGTGGTCCAGGCGGGTCATCGCGGTGAAGCGCTCGGCCGGTACGTCCGGGGCGGAGGCCTGCGCGATGAGCGCGTTGGTGTTGGCCGGGTTGCCCACGACCAGGACCTTGATGTCGTCCGCGGCGTGCGCGTTGATGGCCTGGCCCTGCGGCTTGAAGATGCCGCCGTTGGCGGCGAGGAGGTCGCCGCGCTCCATGCCCTTGGTACGCGGGCGGGCGCCCACGAGCAGCGCGACGTTCGCACCGTCGAAGCCCTGGTTCGGGTCGTCGAAGATGTCGATGCCGGCGAGCAGCGGGAAGGCGCAGTCGTCGAGCTCCATGGCGGTGCCCTCAGCGGCCTTCATGCCCTGGGGGATCTCCAGAAGACGGAGCTTGACCGGCACGTCCGCGCCGAGCAGGTGACCGGAAGCGATGCGGAAGAGCAGCGCGTAGCCGATCTGGCCGGCGGCGCCGGTGACGGTGACATTCACGGGAGTGCGGGTCATGGCCTTCTCCGTTAGACAGCTGGCGGTGGGGCGTCCCTGCCCCATGTGCTGGAGGACGCCGCTCCCCAGTAAATCTTGACGTGAAGAGACATCCGCGGTCAGGCTATCCGACCCGGGACCGGGCTAATCCCCGGGACCCTGTGGTGCACGGCACACGGAGCCCGGCGTTCGAAGGCGTGACCGGCTCCCGGCCCGCTATTCGACCAGGAAGATCTGGCCCGTGCGGTGCCCCTCGATCGACCTGACGTAGGCGTTCGCCGCGCGGGCGACCGGGACGGCATCGAATCCCGCGAAGGTGTCCCCGTAGGCGTCGAGGGACTCCTCGAAGACGGTGGGACTGACGGCGTTGATGCGCTGGCGGCCGGGCAGTTCGATGGCGGCGGCGCGCACGAAGGCCTCGACGGCGCCGTTGGCCAGGGCGGCCACCGAGCCGGTGAGCAGGGGCTCGCGGGCCAGGATGCCGGTGACCAGCGTGTACGAGGCGTGGGCGGGCAGGTGCGCGATGCCCTGGCGGACCAGCTCGATCTGGCTGACGGCCTTGCCTTCGAGGCCGCCGCGGATGTCGTCCGTGCCCAGCTCGGCGAGCGGGCGCCACGGCACGCTGCCGGCCGCGCTCGCCACCGCGTCGATTTCACCCACCCGCTGCGCCACCTGCTCGTACATGGCGCGGATGGACTCGGGGTCGGTGATGTCGACGGTGACGTCGGCGCCCTTGCGGGAGGCGGTGACGACCTGGTGGCCGCGCTCGCGCAGGGCCGTGTGGACCGCCCGGCCGAGGGTTCCGTGCGCGCCGATCAGGACGACCTTCTTCGTCTTCGCGTTCATGGCACGAGCATCGCCGGGCGCCCATCATGAAGTCCAGCTACCTCGGCTACAGCAATCATTAAGATGAACTCATGCTTGATGTGAAGCGCATGGTCATCCTGCGGGATCTGGCGGAACACACCCGGGTGACCGCCGTCGCCGACCTGCACGGGGTGACCCCCTCGGCCGTCTCCCAGCAACTGCGCGCCCTGGAGGCCGAGGCCGGAGCCGTCCTCGTCGAGCGGGACGGGCGCGGACTGCGGCTCACCCCCGCCGGCGCGGCGCTGGCCGCCGCGTGCGAACCGGTCCTCGCCGCCCTGGAGCGGGCCGAAGGGGCGGTGCGCGCCCTCGACACCGAGCTGAGCGGGGAGCTGGCCATCGGCTGCGCCCCGAGCGCGCTGGCCACGGTGGCCGCCCCGCTCGTCGCCGAGCTGGCCGTACGCCATCCACGGCTGCGCCCGCGCATCGTGCAGGCCGATCCGGAAGAGGCCCTGCCGCAGCTGCGCCGGCGCCGCCTGGACCTGGCGGTGACCTACGCGTACCCGCTGCTCGGCGCCCCGCCCGCGGCCGGGACCACCGCGGTGCCGCTCTTCGAGGACCCGCTGTGCCTGGCGCTGCCGCAGGCCCTGCTCCCCGCCTACGAGCGGGACGGGCTCGCCGCGCTGCGGGAGAGCTGCTGGGTCTCGGCCCCGGCCCCGAGCAGCTGCCGCGAGATGCTGCTGCACGCCTGCCGGAACGCCGGGTTCACCCCGCACATCGCGCACGAGTGCGGGGACCTGCGGTCCGGGCTGTGGCTCGTCGCCACCGGGCAGGCCGTGTCGATCCTGCCGAAGCTGCTGTGCGACGCCCCGCCGCCCGGTGTCGCCGTACGGGAGCTGCCGGGGCCGGGGCGGACGCTGGACGTGCTGGTCCGGGCGGGCACGGAGGCCCGGCCGGCCGTCGCGGCCACCCTGGCGGCTCTCACGGCCCTCACGGCGCCCACGGCGCCCACGGCAGTCGCCGCAGCCGCCGCGCCCGGCGCAGGCACCCGGCGCACCCCGCTCACCCCGCTCACCCCACGGTGAAGCGGACCGCACTCTCCATGAACGGGATCACCAGGAGGGGATGGGGCTGCATCACCAGCGCGAGCAGCGTGATCGCCACCCCCAGCACCCCGTAGGTGATCATGTCGGTGAAGCGGGAGCGGACCGCGAGCATCCCGACCGAGGGCAGCACGCGCCGCAGCACCGAGGCCGCGATCAGGGCCGCACCGATGATCAGGCAGCCGACCCGCGGGTGCCCCAGCGCCGTGAACAGCAGCCCGACCGCGGTCGCGGTGAGCACGCTGAGCATCGGCCACTGACGGGCCGGCGTGGACACGGCCCCGGGGACGGCGCGGCCGCTGCCCTCGGGGCGGGCGGTGTCCCGGGTGACGGACGGGAAGCGGCGGGACCGGGCGGCCTCGGCCGCGGGCGTGCCGGGACCGGCCTGCACGGCGGGCACGACGGGCGTGACGGGTACGACCGGAGCGACGGGGGTGCCGTTCGCCTTGGCCGAGCCGCCGCCCGCCGCGTTCTCCGCGTCCGATTCAGCCCGCACTGGTGGTCCGTTCCGCGGCCTCGACGACATTGACGAGCAGCTGGGCGCGGGTCATCGGGCCGACCCCGCCCGGGTTCGGCGAGATCCACGCGGCCACCTCGGCCACCCCGGGGTGCACATCGCCGACGATCTTCCCGTCGCCGTCGCGGCTGACGCCCACGTCGAGCACGGCCGCGCCCGGCTTCACGTCCTCCGGCTTGACCAGGTGCGGGACACCGGCCGCCGCGACGATGATGTCCGCCTGGCGCAGCAGCCCGGAGAGGTCGCGCGTACCGGTGTGGCAGAGCGTCACGGTGGCGTTCTCGGACTTGCGGGTCAGCAGCAGGCCGATGGAGCGCCCGACGGTGATCCCGCGGCCGAGGACCACGACGTGCGCGCCGTTGATCTCGACGTCGTGGTGGCGCAGCAGTTCGACGATCCCGTACGGGGTGCAGGGCAGCGGGCCCGGCTCGTTCAGGACCAGCCGGCCCAGCGACATGGGGTGCAGGCCGTCGGCGTCCTTCAGCGGGTCCATCAGCTCCAGGACCCGATTGGTATCGATGCCCTTGGGAAGCGGGAGTTGGACGATGTAGCCGGTGCACTCCGGGTCGGCGTTGAGCTCCCGCACGACCGCCTCGATGTCCTCCTGGGAGGCCGTCTCGGGCAGTTCGCGCTGGATGGAGGCGATGCCGACCTCGGCGCAGTCCTTGTGCTTGCCGTTGACGTACCAGCGGCTGCCCGGATCGTCACCGACCAGCAGGGTACCGAGGCCCGGGGTGATGCCCCGGGCCTTCAGGGCCGCCACGCGGGCGGTCAGTTCGGACTTGATCGCGGCGGCGGTGGCCTTGCCATCGAGAATCTGGGCGGTCATGACCCCATCCTCCCGGATGAGGTGGCCCCGGTTCCAGTCAAGGCACTCACTGGGGTGCAGCGTTCATTGCACTTGCACAACAAGTCACTGCCCGTAGCGCAACCAACTGGACAAGCCACCACCCGGCGGACCACGATGAAACGACTGAGTGCCGCGGGCAGTGCCGGGGGGCGGACCGCACCGTGCAGGATTCCTCCGCGCTCGTGCCGTGCGTCCCCGCACTTCCACGGAGGAACACCCCAAGATGAGCTTCGGCGACCCGCACAATCCGTACGGACAGCAGCCGCCCCAGGCCCCGCAGGGCCAGCCCGGATACGGCTACCCGCAGCAGGCACCCCAGGGCGTCCCGCCGCAGGGCGGCTACGCCTACCCGCAGCAGGCCCCGCAGGGGTACCCCGGCGGTCCCGGCGGCTACCCGGGCGGTCCCGGCGGCTATCCCGGCGGTCCGGGCGGGTACCCCGGCGCCCACATGGAGATGCCGGGTGGTGCGAAGGCCGCCCGCGTCATCCTCTTCATCCTGGGCAGCCTGCAGGCACTGTTCGGCCTGTTGATCATCATCGGCGGCGCCGTCTTCGCCTCGGCCCTTTCGGGGTCCTCCAGCTCCTCGGCGGAGGAGGCGGGGGCCGCCGTCGGCATCGGCTTCGTCATCGGCGGCCTCGTCGTGATCGGCCTGGCCCTGTGGCCGTTCCTGACGGCGGCCAAGATGGGCAAGGGCCGCAACGGGGTGCGCGTCTCCGGCATCGTCTACGGCTCGATCCAGACCTTCTTCGCCGTCATCAGCACCCTCGTCAACCTTGCGGCAGTGAGCGCCAGCGAGCACTCGGCCGGGCCCCCCGTCCTCGTCGTGCTGCCCGCCCTGGTCTCCCTCGCCCTCGGCCTCACGATCGTCATCGGCCTCGCGAAGGCCGGCGACTACTTCAAGCGCCCGAGCTACTGACCCCGCTCGTCCCCTGAACCGGCGAAGGCCGCGTCCCGCAGTGCGGGACGCGGCCTTCGCCGTAGGTCGGGGACTGCCGGACGGCTCAGTGGAAGAAGTGCCGGGTCCCGGTGAAGTACATGGTCACGCCGGCCTTCTGCGCGGCCTCGACGACCTGCTCGTCACGGACCGAACCACCCGGCTGGACCACGGCCCTGATGCCCGCGGCCGTCAGGATCTCCAGCCCGTCCGGGAACGGGAAGAACGCGTCGGACGCCGCGTACGAGCCCTGCGCGCGCTCGGCGCCCGCCCGCTCGACGGCGAGCTTCGCCGAGTCCACGCGGTTGACCTGGCCCATGCCGACACCGACCGAGGCGCCGTCCTTGGCGAGCAGGATCGCGTTGGACTTGACGGCCCGGCAGGCCTTCCACGCGAAGGCCAGCTCGGCGAGTTCCGCCGGGGACAGGGCGTCGCCGGTGGCGAGGGTCCAGTTCTTCGGGTCGTCGCCCTCGGCCTGGAAGAGGTCGCTCTGCTGGAGCAGCGCGCCGCCGGAGATCGGCTTGAGGTCGCCCGGCTGGTGCGGGGTGCCGTCCACCTTCAGCACACGGATGTTCTTCTTCCGGGCCAGGACCTCGACCGCGCCGTCCTCGTAGGCGGGGGCGGCGATGACCTCGGTGAAGATCTCCGCGACCTGCTCGGCGAGCGCGACGGTCACCGGACGGTTGACGGCGATGACGCCGCCGAAGGCCGACAGGGGGTCGCAGGCGTGCGCCTTGCGGTGGGCGGCGGCGACGTCCGTGTCGACCGCGATGCCGCACGGGTTGGCGTGCTTGATGATCGCGACGCAGGGCTCTTCGTGGTCGTAGGCGGCGCGGCGCGCGGCCTCGGTGTCCACGTAGTTGTTGAAGGACATCTCCTTGCCGTGCAGCTGCTCCGCGTTGGCGAGCCCGCCCGGCTGCCCGTCCGTGTAGAGGGCGGCGGCCTGGTGCGGGTTCTCGCCGTAGCGCAGGGTCGACTTGCGGTCCCAGGCGCCGGCCAGGAACTCGGGCAGCGCCGCGGCGTCGTCCTCGGGGGCTTCCGGGGCGTACGCGTTCGTGAACCACGAGGCCACGGCCACGTCGTAGGCAGCGGTGTGCTGGAAGGCCTCGGCCGCGAGCCGCTTGCGGGCGGTGAGGTCGAAGCCGCCGCCCTGGGCCGCCGCGATGACGTCGGCGTAGCGGGCCGGGCTGGTGACGACCGCGACGGAGGGGTGGTTCTTGGCGGCGGCGCGGACCATCGACGGGCCGCCGATGTCGATCTGCTCCACGCACTCGTCGGGGGTGGCACCCGACTGGACGGTCGCCAGGAAGGGGTACAGGTTGACGATCACCAGGTCGAAGGGCTCGACGCCCAGCTCGGCGAGCTGGTTGCGGTGGTCCTCCAGGCGCAGGTCGGCGAGGATGCCGGCGTGCACGCGCGGGTGCAGGGTCTTGACCCGGCCGTCCAGGCACTCGGGGAAGCCGGTCAGCTCCTCCACCTTGGTGACGGGCACCCCGGCTGCGGCGATCTTCGAGGCGGTGGAGCCGGTGGAGACGAGCGCGACACCCGCCTCGTGCAGCCCGCGGGCCAGCTCTTCCAGTCCCGTCTTGTCGTAGACACTGACGAGCGCACGCCTGATCGGCCGCTGGGTCGTGGTCGGGTCGTTGCTCTCTACGGCGGTCACTGGATTGTTACCTTTCGTCCCTCAATGCGGTAGCCGTGCCGGGCCAGACGCCCCACGACATCGACGAGCAGCTGGCGCTCGACTTCCTTGATGCGCTCATGGAGAGCGGCTTCGTCGTCCTCGTCCCGGACCTCGACCACACCCTGGGCGATGATCGGACCGGTGTCCACGCCGCCGTCCACGAAGTGGACGGTGCAGCCGGTGACCCTCGCCCCGTAGGCGAGGGCGTCCCGAACGCCGTGCGCACCGGGGAAGGCGGGGAGGAGGGCGGGGTGGGTGTTGATGAACCGGCCGCCGAAGCGGTCGAGGAACACCTTGCCCACGATCTTCATGAATCCGGCGGACACGACGAGGTCCGGCGCGTACGCGTCGGTCGCCTCCGTGAGGGCGACATCCCACTCCGCGCGGCTGGCGTAGCCCTTGACCGGGCAGACG
Source organism: Streptomyces sp. NPDC048257 (assembly GCF_043201855.1). Taxonomy (NCBI): domain Bacteria; kingdom Bacillati; phylum Actinomycetota; class Actinomycetes; order Kitasatosporales; family Streptomycetaceae; genus Streptomyces; species Streptomyces sp. NPDC048257. The sequence goes on along the minus strand of NZ_JBICZI010000009.1, from coordinate 72,387 downwards.
AAGGTGGGGATCCCGGCCTTCTCCGCCCGCTCCAGGCCGGCGATGTTCTCGCGGTCGGCCCCCACGGCGACGACTTCGGCGCCGAAGCCCTCGGATCCGCCGGGGTGGGCGTCGATGGCATCGAGCAGGGCCTGGAGGTTGGTGCCGGAACCGGAGACCAGCACGACCAGGCGGGAGGCGGCCATGGGAGGCCCTTTCTCGCGGAATTGCGGTGTTCGTCTTTGTGTGGTCATACGAAACTCCGGGGTACCGATATATGGGGAACCGTACGAAGCCACCGACCGCCTGCAACGATACCGGTACACCGGACGGCCCCCGAGGGACGGGGGGACGGCCGGACGGTAGCGTCAGGCGTACAGGCCGCAAACTGGCCTCACCTCGCCACGACGTCCTCGCGACGTCCATGACACAGGGGAAGAAACACACCCGATGCCGGACCGCCGTCAGCCCGACTCCCCCACCGACGACAACCCCTTCGCGGCTCCGCCGGAAGACCGGCCCGACGAGCCGTGGCAGCCGCGCAATGGCGGCGGCGGCGGGAACGGCGAGAGTCCGAAGGACTCGGACGGGCAGCGGGGTCCGGCGCGCTGGGACCCGACGGACCCGATCCAGCGCCGCGCCCGCTACGCGCTGCTGGCCGGCATGTGGGGCTTCTTCTTCGGGATCTTCCAGATCCCGTCGGTCGGACTGCTGCTCGGGGCGCTCGCCCTCTACTGGGGGATCAGCGCACTGCGGGGCAAGCCGGCAGCGGCGACCGCCGAGGGCGCGCCCGCCGCACCGGTCGGCCTGGACGCCCTGGGCCCCGCGGCCCGCCCCCAGCGCACCGCGGCCGTGAGCGGTCTGGTCACGGCCTCACTGGCGATCCTGCTGGCGATGAGCTCGTACGCGGTGCAGCTGGCCTACAAGGACTTCTACGTCTGCCGCGACGACGCCCTCACCAAGTCGGCGGAACTCCAGTGCAACACCCTCCTCCCGAACAACGTCGTGGGCGACGTCCTGAAGGTCCGCCAGTAGGCCCCCACCCGGGGGCGCTTGCAGCGCCCCCACCCATCCCGGCCGACGCTGAGGCGCACCCTTCCAGCCCCGCCGGCGTTTGAGGCGCGGGGTCTGGGGCGGAGCCCCAGCAGCGGCGCCGCACCCGAACGGCCTACTCCGGCGGCGGCTTGCGCCGGGCCAGCACCCGCGCCCCAACGACCGGCGGAGCCAACGGCGCTGACACCGGTTCGGCCGCTTCGGCCAACTCAACGGGCCCGACCGGCCCGACCCGCTCGACGGGCTTCGCCGGAAGCAGCCCCGGATCCAGATCCAGCCCGGCCACCACGGTCACCGCCCGCCGCCCCCGGACCACCGGCACCGCAGGCACGGGCTCAGGCACCACCGGAGGCACCGGCGCCGCCGCCACCCGGATCTCCGGAATCAGTGCCCCCGCAGCCTCCCGCATCGCCGCCCACCGAAGCTCCCGCACCCCGCTGTCGTGCCACCGGTCATCCACCGGCTCGTCCCCGTCCAGGGCGGCCGGCCCCATCGCCGGGCGGGTCCGCCACGCGTGCACCGCCACCGCCACCGGCACGGCCAGCACCGCCGTCCAGGCGAAGGCCGCCGCCCCCGTGGCCCACCACACCGGCCCGAACTCGGCCAGCCGCCGCGCGCCCAGCGCCCCCGCCGAGGCCGCCGCCAGCCCGCCCATCGCCAGGCCGCACACCACCGCCCCCAGGGCCGCCGTGAGCGCGGTCTCCCCGTACGAGACCTCGCGCGCCCGGCGTACCGCGAACCAGCCCACCGCCAGCCCGGCGACCACCGGCACCCCGGCGACCAGCCAGGTCAGCGGGGTCCCGGGCCCCGCGGCCGGGAGCGCCGCCAGCAGCGGGAAGCGGGGCAGCCCGGGCGCGCCCGGGAAGCCGAGCGGGGTGGCCGTCACGCCGGTGCCGAGGGCGAAGCCGGGCCCGAGCGCGTAGGCCGCTCCCCAGACCATGGCGTTCGGGATCAGCGTGAGCGCGAGCAACAGGACCGCGAAGCGGCCCGACCACACCCCGGTCAGCGAGAGGAAGGAGGCCTGGACCTCGGCGCCGTGCCACGCGAGCGAGGCACCGACGACCAGCGCGCCACCGCCCAGCAGCACCAGGGCCCCGCCCGCGCCCGCCCGGAGCGCCAGCGCGTAACGGGGGCGCACGATGACCCTCCGTACGCCCCCTGGCACCCAGGACGGCAGCGGCCCGAGCGGACGCCCCCGGGCCGCCCACACCCCGCCGCCGGCGGCGAGCACCGCGACCAGCGGGACGTGCCAGGCCGCGCTGATGGGGTCGGCCGACATGGGGCCGCCCGCGGCGTACAGCGTGACGAGGGCCCCGACGGCGAGGTATCCGCAGAGCACGGCCGAGAACACGGCCCCTGCGGGCAGCACCTCCTCGTCGTCCTCCTCGGCGGCGCTCCCCAGCCGGGCGGCCCGCCGGATGAGCAGCACGGGCAGCGCGACGAGGAGCAGGGGCGTCATGCCGACGGGCGCGGGAAGGCCGGACAGGGTGTCGTACCGCACCAGCTCCGTCCCGTGGGCGAGCAGCCACAGCCCGGCGGCGAGGTGCAGGGCCCCGCCGGGGCCGCTGTCGGGGTAGGGGGAACTGATCCACAGCACGATGACGAGCACGGCGAGGAAGCCGAGCCCGAGTCCGGCCGCCACGGCGCCGCCGACGACGCATGCGGCGGCGGCCGGCGAACGGCGCCGCACGCCGGCTCGCGGGGCCGCCGACAACGGGGTCCCGCGTTCGGTCACTTGGGTCACTCCGCCATGGTGCCAACGACACGCGCTATGGGCGGGTAACAGGCGAATGTCCGTGGTGTCGCTCAATATACGTTTATGTACTTTTTCGCCCAGGGCTGTCGGTTCGCGGGGAGTGTGGCATGACACGAAGCGTCGAGACGACCTCCTCATCGGACTCGGAGCTGAGCCTGCCCGCCCCCAAGGAGCGCCGCAGACTGCGCGAGGCGGCGGAACTGACGCACGATGAGGTCGCGGCGGCGGTGGGCGTCACCGCGGCGACGGTCCGCTCCTGGGAATCGGGCCGCACGGCCCCGCGCGGGCGCAAGCGCGAGGCGTACACGCGGTTCCTTGCCGGCCTCGCGGCCCCGCCGGAGCCTGCCGCCCCCACCGGAGCACCGGCGGAGGCGAAGGCGGCGGAGGCGGCGGAGGAACCCGCCGCGGACCCACCCGCCGCGGACGCGCCGCCCGAGCCCGTCGAGCACCCGGCCGAACACCTCACCGAACACCTCACCGAACACCTCGCCGAACACCCGGCCGAACGGCCCGTCGAACATCCCGTAGAGCACCCCGTAGAGGTCCTCGCACCCGTCCCGGTCCAGGGCCCGGCCGAGGCCTTCGACGCCCTCTACGCCCACGCCGCCCGCGACCTCGCCCGGCAGGCCTACCTGCTCACCGGGCGCCGGTCGCTCGCCCTGGAGGCCGTGGAGAAGGCCTTCACCCAGGCCTGGGACCGGTGGCCCGAGGTGGCCGCCGACCCGGACCCGGTGGGCTGGGTGCGCGCGATCGCGTACGAGTACGCCCTCTCCCCCTGGCACCGGTTCCGGCGCGCCCACCGCCACCCCGACAAGCCCCCTGCCGAGCCGGCCGACCGGATCCTGCTCGACGCCCTGCTCTCGCTGCCCCCCGCCCACCGCCGCACCGTCCTGCTCTACGACGGCGTCGGCCTCGACCTGCCCGACACCGCCGCCGAGACCGAAGCCACCACCCCCACCGCCGGCAACCGGCTCGTGCACGCGCACGCCGACCTCGCCGACCGGATCCCCGAACTGGCCGACGCCCCGCCGCAGAAGCAGTCCGCGCTGCTGCGTGACCTGTTCACCGCGCTGCGTCCGGCCGTCGACCTCGAACCGCGCCCGGCCGTGGCCGTGCGCGGCGGCGGCGAGCGGCGCACCCGGCTGTGGACCCGGGCGACCCTCAGCCTGACGGCGATGATCGCGGTCTCGACCGCCTACACGGTCATGACCGCGCCCACCCACTACGAGCCCCCGCTGGCGCCCGGCGAGAGCGTCTCCGGGGTGCCGCCGCTCGCCGGCCCCCAGCAGCTGACCGAGCGGAGCAGACAGCTCCACGACAAGCTGCTGGCCGACCCGGAGGCCGGACCGGCGCGGATCGCCCCGAAGGTCGAATGAGGGCGCACGAGAAACGGGCGTGGGGGGGGGCCCCCCCGGGGGGGGGGGGGGCGCCGGCCGCCCCCCCCCCCCCCCCCCGGGGCCGCGGCGGGGGCCCCCCCCCCCGGGGGGGGCCCCCCCCCCCGGGGGGGGGGGCCCCACGCCCGTGCCACAGCTGCGCCCGTACGTGGATCCGTACGGCGACCGCTTACTTGGCGTTCAGGATCTCGCGCGCCAGCTTGGCGGTCTCGGTCGGCGTCTTGCCGACCTTGACGCCGGCGGCCTCGAGGGCCTCCTTCTTGGCCTGCGCGGTGCCGGAGGAGCCGGAGACGATGGCGCCGGCGTGGCCCATGGTCTTGCCCTCGGGGGCGGTGAAGCCCGCGACGTAGCCGACGACCGGCTTGGTGACGTTCTTCGCGATGAAGTCCGCCGCACGCTCCTCGGCGTCGCCGCCGATCTCACCGATCATGACGATCAGCTCGGTCTCCGGGTCGGCCTCGAAGGCCTCCAGAGCGTCGATGTGCGTGGTGCCGATGACCGGGTCGCCACCGATGCCGACGGCGGAGGTGAAGCCGATGTCACGGAGCTCGTACATCATCTGGTAGGTCAGCGTGCCCGACTTGGACACGAGACCGATCTTGCCGGGCTTGGTGATGTCGCCCGGGATGATGCCGGCGTTGGACTGGCCGGGGGTGATCAGACCCGGGCAGTTCGGGCCGATGATCCGGGTCTTGTTGCCCTTGGCGGTCGCGTACGCCCAGAAGGCGGCGGAGTCGTGCACCGCGATGCCCTCGGTGATGACGACGGCCAGCGGGATCTCGGCGTCGATCGCCTCGACCACGGCGGCCTTGGCGAAGGCCGGCGGGACGAAGAGCACGGAGACGTTGGCGCCCGTCTTCTCCATCGCCTCGGCGACGGAGCCGAAGACCGGGACCTCGGTGCCGTCGAAGTCGACGGTGGTGCCGGCCTTGCGCGGGTTCACGCCGCCGACGATGTTGGTGCCGTCAGCCAGCATCAGCTTGGTGTGCTTCATGCCCGTGGCACCGGTCATGCCCTGGACGATGACCTTGCTGTCCTTGTTGAGGAAGATAGCCATGTGAGTCTGTGACCTCTGCCCTTACTTCGCAGCCGCGAGCTCGGCGGCCTTGTCGGCCGCGCCGTCCATGGTGTCCACGCGCTGGACCAGCGGGTGGTTGGCGTCCGAGAGGATCTTGCGACCCAGCTCGGCGTTGTTGCCGTCGAGACGGACGACGAGCGGCTTGGTGACCGCCTCGCCCTTGTCCGCGAGCAGCTGCAGCGCCTGGACGATGCCGTTGGCGACCTCGTCGCACGCGGTGATGCCGCCGAAGACGTTGACGAAGACGGACTTGACGTCCGGGTCGCCGAGGATGATCTCGAGACCGTTGGCCATGACGGCGGCGGAGGCGCCACCGCCGATGTCCAGGAAGTTGGCGGGCTTGACGCCACCGTGGTTCTCACCGGCGTAGGCGACGACGTCGAGGGTGCTCATGACGAGACCCGCGCCGTTGCCGATGATGCCGACCTCACCGTCGAGCTTGACGTAGTTGAGGTTCTTCGCCTTGGCGGCGGCCTCGAGCGGGTTCGCGGCCGCGTGGTCGACGAACTCCTCGTGACCCGGCTGGCGGAACTCGGCGTTCTCGTCGAGCGAGACCTTGCCGTCGAGCGCGATGACGTCGCCGTTGGCGACCTTCGCGAGCGGGTTGACCTCGACGAGGAGCGCGTCCTCGGCGATGAAGGTCGCCCACAGGGTCACGAGGACCTCGGCGACCTTCTCGGCGACCTCGGCCGGGAACTGCGCCAGGGCGACGATCTCGCGGGCCTTCTCGATGGTCACGCCCTCGTTGGCGTTCACCGGGACCTTCGCGAGCTTCTCCGGGGTCTCCTCGGCGACCTGCTCGATGTCCATGCCGCCCGCGACGGACGCCATGGCGAGGAAGGTGCGGTTGGTCCGGTCGAGGAGGTACGAGACGTAGTACTCCTCAAGGATCTCCGGAGCCGTCTCGGCGATCATCACCTTGTGGACCGTGTGGCCCTTGATGTCCATGCCGAGGATGTCCGTCGCCCGGGCGACGGCCTCGTCCGGGGTGGCGGCCAGCTTCACGCCACCGGCCTTGCCGCGGCCGCCGACCTTCACCTGCGCCTTGACGACCGACTTGCCGCCCAGCCGCTCGGTGGCCTCGCGAGCCGCCTCAGGCGTGTCGATGACTTCACCGGCCAGCACCGGTACACCGTGCTTGGCGAAGAGGTCCCTCGCCTGGTACTCGAACAGGTCCACGCGCGTCCGTCCCTTGTCTTCAAAGATTCGCAGTGATTCGCGGTTTTCTGCTATCTGCGTGGGCGTGCCGCGGAGGGCAACGTGACGGCGCTGTCACAAGGAAGGCGCACACGGTGACCGTGGACGCGGCATGTCCGTCCCGCAGGTTATCCCCGAGGGACGTGGGACCCTAAATCGCAGATCACACCTGAGCGGTGATACCTGTCACAGATCGCCTCACGCTTGAACTGGAAGTTCGTGTGATTCACCGATTCACAGGACGGGCGGGGAGAAGGCCGGACCGGGGCACTCAGGGCATCGGCAGGGGGCGCTTCTCCAGCGCCGCGGCCATCACCTCCGGGAACAGGTCGGGGGTGCAGGCGAAGGCCGGCGCCCCAAGCGCCGCAAGGGCTGCAGCGTGCTCGCGGTCGTAGGCCGGGGCGCCCTCGTCGGACAGGGCCAGCAGGGTCACGAACTCGACGCCCGCCGCCTTCATCGCGGCGACCCGCTTGAGCATCTCGTTGCGGATTCCGCCCTCGTAGAGATCACTGATCAGCACGACGACGGTGTCGGCGGGCCGGGTGATCTTCGACTGGCAGTAGGCGAGGGCGCGGTTGATATCGGTGCCGCCGCCCAATTGGGTGCCGAAGAGGACGTCGACCGGGTCGTCGAGCTGGTCGGTCAGGTCGACGATCGCGGTGTCGAACACGACCAGACGGGTGGCGATCGAACGCATGGAGGCGAGGACCGCGCCGAAGACCGAGGCGTAGACGACCGAGGCCGCCATCGATCCCGACTGGTCGATGCAGAGGATCACCTCCTTCTTCACCGATTGCGCCGCCCGGCCGTATCCGATCAGCCGCTCGGGGACGACGGTGCGGTACTCGGGCAGGTAGTTCTTGAGATTGGCCCGGATGGTGCGGTCCCAGTCGATGTCGTGGTGGCGGGGGCGGCTGATCCGGGCGGAGCGGTCGAGGGCGCCGGTGAGCGTGGCCCGGGTGCGGGTCGCGAGCCGCTTCTCCAGCTGCTCCACCACCTTGCGGACCACGGCCCGCGCCGTCTCCTTCGTCGTCTCGGGCATCGCCTTGTTCAGCGAGAGCAGGGTGCCGACCAGATGCACGTCGGGTTCGACGGCCTCCAGCATCTCCGGCTCCAGCAGCAGGGTGGACAGGCCGAGCCGCTCGATCGCGTCGCGCTGCATGACCTGGACCACCGAGCTCGGGAAGTACGTACGGATGTCCCCGAGCCAGCGGGCCACATTCGGCGCGGAGCCGCCGAGCCCGGCCGACCGCGCCCCCGAGGTCCGGCGGGACCCGGCCTCGCCGCCCCCGCCGTACAGCGCGCCGAGCGCGGCGTCCATCGCCGCGTCCCGCCCGGTCAGCGCGCACCCGGTGCCGTCGGCCTCTCCCCCGCCGAGCACCATCCGCCACCGCCGCAACCGCTCGGCTCCGGCCGCGCCCCTGTCCGTACCGCTCATCCGTCCGTCCCCCTCCACTCGTCGCATCCGCTCTTCCAGCCCTCTTCCAGTCCTCTTGCAGCCCCTCCGGCGATTGAGGCGCGGGGGTCCGGGGGCAGCGCCCCCGGCAACCGCGCCGCCCCCTTGGCGGGCACGGGCAGCCCTTCAGGCCGGCGCGAGCAACATCCGCACCAGCCCCACCACCGCGTCCGCCCGGACCGGGTCCAGCTCCGGGGCGAAGCCCTCGGGCGCCGAGGACGCCGGGGTCGCGGCTGCGGGAACGCCGGGGCCGCGCCGGACCAGCTCGCCCAGGGTCCGCTTCACGCCCGGCTCGTACGCCCCGAACGTCCGCCGCAGCAGCGGGAGCACGTCGGTGAAGGCGCGCTCCGGCACCCCGACCAGCCAGGTGTCGATCAGGCCCAGCAGCCGGTCGTCGTGGACCAGCAGCGTGCCCCCGCCCGAACTCCCGCCCGCGAAGCCCTCGATCCAGCCCGCCGCGTCGGCCGGGGACGAGGCCGGGGACAGGGCGAGCCCCATCAGTCGGGCCGTCTCCGCGGCCGGCAGCCGGCCGTCGTCCAGGAGCAGCCTGGCCGCCCGGCCGCGGAGCAGGCCCGGGACGGTGTCCCGGCCGGCCAGCGTCGTGAGCACCGCGGACCAGCGATCCCGCAGCCCTTCGTCCGCGTCCGCCAGCAGGCCGACGGCCCCGTGCACCCCGTCCACGTGCGCGCGCATCTCCGCCGCCGCGTCGGCGTCCAGTCCGGCCGTGCAGGCCGACGGCAGCGCCACGCATATCCGCTCGGCGAGCCCGGCCGCCACGACGGCGAGCGCCGTCGCGTCGGTGCCGCGCACGTCCCCGTACCGCAGCGAACGGGCCAGGGCCGGCAGGGCCTTGGCGAGCCGCGCCACGTCGCTGTCCAGCGCGGCGCGGTCCGCGAGGGCGCGCAGTACGGCGGGCAGCGCCTGCGCGAGCCCGGCCAGCAGGCACTGCTCGGCCAGAGCCGTCACCTCGCCGAGCTCCTCGGCTCCGGCGGCGTCCGCCTCGGCCTTGGCGGTGGCCGCCCCGAGGACGGTGGTGCCCCATATCCCGGCCTCGGCGATCCGCACGGACAGCTCCGGCTCCCAGCGGAGCCGCCAGGTCTCCCGAAAGGTTCCGGTGCCGGACCTGGAGGCGGCGGGCAGGCCCCACCCGATGCCGAGCAGCCGCAGCCGGTGCAGCAGCAGGGACTTCGCCGTATCGGTGTCCTTGCGCAGGTCCAGCTCCAGCTCGCGCTCCTGTGCCTCGGCCTTGAGCCGCAGCGTGCGCTGCTGCCGGGTCAGGTCCCGCTGGAGGGGTACGACGGGGGCCCCGTCCGGGACCTCGCCGAGCACGTCGCCGACGACGAGCCGGTCCTCGATCAGTGCGAGCGGTATGTCGGAGCCGTCGCACATCACCGCCCGGACCGCCTCCAGGGTCTCCGTCAGGCCGGGCAGCGGCCTTCCGCGCATCGCGGCCAGGATGTCGGCCAGCCGGACCGCCTCGATGACGTGCGCCGAGGAGACCTGCCGGTCCTCCTCGCGCAGCAGGCCGGCGACCTTGGTCAGCCAGCGCTCGACGGGCCGGTCCCGGGCGGTGAACAGGTGGGCGTACCAGCCGGGCGAGGTGATCCCCGCGCCGTACCCGCCGGCCCGGGCGAGCCTGCGGTGCGTCCAGGGCACCCAGGTGGTCTCGACCTTGATCTTGGGCAGGCCGCTCAGCAGTGCCCTGTCGGCGGCCACGGTGGTCCTGGCCTTCAGCGCCGGGACGTGCCAGGCCCCGCACACCACGGCGTAGGCATCGCCGAACTCCCGGCGGGCGGCCCGCATCCGCTGCCGCATGTACGCCTCGCGCACCAGGTCGCGGTGGTGGCCGCCGTCGCCGTACGCCTCGCGCAGGGCGCCCATGGCCTCCCCGAGCGCCTCGAAGGCGCCGAGCACGTCCTCCCGTACGCCTGTGGCGCCGCGGTGCTCGACGACGTCCTCCCACCAGCGCTCGGGGTCGTCGTATCCGGCGGTCTCGGCCAGCACGGCGAGGGGGTCCAGCCGGACGGCGTCGGACTCGCCCCCCTCCTGACGGTCCCCGTCGGCCGCGAGCGAGTGAGCCGCCGGGAGGTCGATGAACCGGACCGGGACGTCGTGCTGCTGGGCCCAGCGGACGGCCACCCATTCGGGCGAGAACCCGGCCAGCGGCCAGAACGCCGCCCGGCCCGGATCGTCCGCCGCGTGCGCGAGGAGCGCGACGGGCGGCCGCATCCCCTCCTCGGCGGCGAGCGGCAGCAGCGCGTCCCCTTCGGGCGGTCCCTCGATCAGCACGGCCTCGGGCCGGGCCTGCTCCAGGGCCGCCCGGACGGCTCGGGCCGAGCCGGGCCCGTGGTGCCGTACGCCCAGCAGCAGCGGTCCCCCGGCCCGCGCGGCGGCGGGGCTCATACGGTCACCTCCCGGCAGGCCCGGTAGAAGTCCTTCCAGCCGTCGCGCTCGCGGACCACGGCCTCCAGGTACTCCTGCCAGACCACCTTGTCGGCCGCCGGGTCGCGGACCACGGCGCCGAGGATCCCGGCGGCCACGTCGGAGGGGCGCAGGACCCCGTCCCCGAAGTGGGCGGCCAGGGCCAGGCCGCCGGTGACGACGGAGATGGCCTCGGCGGTGGACAGCGTGCCGCTGGGCGACTTCACCTTCGTCCGGCCGTCGCCGGTGACGCCGTCGCGCAGCTCGCGGAAGACGGTGACGACGCGGCGGATCTCCTCGAGGCCTTCGGGCGCGGCCGGCAGGTCGAGGGCGCGGCCCATCTGGTCGACGCGGCGGGCGACGATGTCGACCTCGGCGTCGGCGGTGGCGGGCAGCGGGAGCACCACGGTGTTGAAGCGGCGGCGCAGCGCGCTGGAGAGCTCGTTGACCCCGCGGTCGCGGTCGTTGGCGGTGGCGATGAGGTTGAAGCCGCGGACGGCCTGCACCTCATCGCCGAGTTCCGGTATCGGGAGGGTCTTCTCGGACAGGACGGTGATGAGGGTGTCCTGGACGTCGGCGGGGATGCGGGTGAGCTCCTCGACGCGGGCGGTCATGCCGTCGGCCATGGCCCGCATGACGGGGCTGGGGACGAGCGCCTCGCGGCTGGGGCCGTGGGCGAGCAGCCGGGCGTAGTTCCAGCCGTACCGGATGGCTTCCTCGGGGGTGCCGGCGGTGCCCTGGACGAGGAGGGTGGAGTCTCCGCTGACGGCGGCGGCGAGGTGTTCGGACACCCATGTCTTGGCGGTGCCGGGGACGCCCAGCAGGAGCAGGGCGCGGTCGGTGGCCAGGGTGGTGACGGCGACTTCGACGATGCGGCGCGGCCCCACGTACTTGGGTGTGATCAGCGTGCCGTCGTCGAGCGTGCCGCCGAGCAGGTACGTGGCGACGGCCCACGGGGAGAGTTTCCAGCGGGTCGGGCGCGGCCGGTCGTCGGCTGCCGCCAGGGCTTTCAGTTCGTGTGCGAAGGCGTCTTCGGCGTGCGGTCGCAGAGCCTCTGCCGGCTGGTCGTTCCCGTGCGTGGTCATGGTCCCCCTCCAATGCTCGGCAGCCGCTTCCGACTGCTGCACCCAAGGTGCACCACGCCACTGACAACGGACCTTGCTCATCGCGTTGTTGCAGGTCAGGGCGATTGTCAGTGGGGGTCTCTACGGTGGTTCACATGACTGATCAGGGGGGCCGCTGGACGGCGGAACAGGTACTGGATCTGGCTCCTGACGATGCCTCACGCAGGGCGGGGGGCAGACTCGGCGGGGCAGGGCCGTGGTTGCAGATCGGAGGTTCCGCTTCCGGTTCGGTGTGGGGGTTGTGCAAGGGCAGCGGGAGCAAGCCGTACCGCACGGTCGTGGACCTGACGGGCCCGGCCTACAAGTGCTCCTGTCCGAGCCGGAAGTTCCCCTGCAAGCACGCGCTGGGGCTGTTGCTGCTCTGGTCGGCGGAGGGGGTCGGCGAGCCGGCCGAGGCGCCGGAGTGGGCCGCGCAGTGGCTGGCCGACCGGGCGGCCAAGGCCGCGCGGCCGGCCGCCGGGAAGGCCGCGCCGGCCGACGAGGAGGCGGCCCGCCGGCGGGCCGAGCGGCGGGCGGCGCGCATCGGCGCGGGCGTCACCGAGCTGGAGCAGCGGCTGGCCGATCTGCTGCGCGGCGGTTTCGCGGGCCAGGACCAGGCCGGGTACGCGGCATGGGAGGAGACCGCGGCCCGGATGGTCGACGCGCAGGCACCCGGACTGGCGGGTCGCGTAAGGGAGTTGGGGACGATACCCAGTTGCGGCCCCGGCTGGCCCGCCCGGATGCTGGAGGAGGCGGCGCTGCTGCACCTGCTCGACCGGGCCTGGCTGGGGGTGGCCGGGCTGCCGCAGGAGCTGGCGGCGACGGTGCGCAGCCGGGTGGGACTGCCGGCCTCCGGGGAGGGGGAGGCCGTACGGGACCGATGGCTGGTGCTCGCCCAGTACGACACGGTGTCGCCGGACGGCCGGCTCACCACCCGCCGGATATGGCTGCGCGGGCTGGCGGGCGGGCGGCCCGCTCTGGTGCTGGACTTCGGGCCGCCCGGGCGGCCGCCGGGGCTGGCGCTGCCGGTGGGACTGGTGCTGGAGGCGGAGATGCGCTTCCGGCCCGGGTCGGCGGGGCTGCGGGCGGACCTCGGTGAGAGGTTCGCGGCGGCCGTGCCGGGCGCGGAGGTTCCGGTCGGGGTGAGCACGGAGGCGGCGCTGGAGGCGTACGGGGCGGCGCTGCGGGAGGACCCGTGGCTGGAGTCCTGGCCGGTGGTGCTCGGGCCGGTGATCCCGATACCGGGAGAGCCCGGCTGGCAGCTGGCGGACGCGGAGGGCGCCTCCGCCCTGCCGGTGCCCCTCACCGGGGGCGGCAGCCGCTCCCGCGGGGGCCTGTGGCAGCTGGCCGCGTTGTCGGGCGGGGGCCCGGTGACGGTGTTCGGCGAATGCGGCCACCGCGGCTTCACCCCTCTGACGGCCTGGCAACCGGGCTCGGACGAGCCGGTCGCCCTGTCCTGACCGGGAACGACGACACGAACACATCGCAGGGGGCCTGGGGGATTCTGTGCCGTCCCACAGGGGCGGCGAGGAGAGGTACGGCGCCGGGGGGCGACGTACGCGCAACGACGAGAAGCCGGGGGGCTCTTATGAACGACAACCACGCCAGCTAGCGCAGGCAGACGGGGACATCGACAGCTCCGGTCCCGTGGAGGGGGCGGGACCGGAGCACGGGACGCGACGAACGACGAGCGACGAGGGAGGGGTCCGATGGACAAGGGTGACGAGGGGTACGGGGAGTGGGAACAGCTGGTGGCCACCGCGCTGCTGGGCACCGATCGGCGCCGGGGCGAGCACCCGGCGGGCTCGCCGGAGGCGCTGCTGGACGCGGCGGCCGTGCACGCCGTACGGCGCCGGGCCGGGCTGCGGCCGGCCGAGGCGGGCCCGCGACCGGAGCCCGCACCCCGGGACCCCCGGCCGGCGCCACCGCAGGCGGCCGGCCGCCGGCTCGCGCAGTTGCTGGCCGGCCGCAGTGGCCCGGTCAACGGCGGCGGCCGGCGCGGGACCGCCCCGGATCTGACGGAGCTGCTGCCCCAGTGGCTGGCCGCGGCCGCGCGGCACGGCTACCGCTCGCCGAACGCGCTCGTACCGGCGCTGCTGGACGCGGCCCGGGCCCGTACGGACCTGCGGCCGCAGGCACTGGCCCTGGCCGGCACGCGGGGGCTGTGGCTGGCGCGGCTGAATCCGGACTGGCGGTTCGCCCTGCGCGGCGGGGCGGGCGGCGCCGGTGAGTTGCCGGACGTGACGGACCGGGCGGGGGTGGAACGACTCTGGCAGGAGGGGCTGTTCGCGGAGCGGGTCGCCCTGCTCGGCGCCGTACGGGCGCACGAGGCGGCGGCCGCGCCGCGGCTGCTGATGACGACCTGGGCCACCGAACGGGCCGAGGACCGGCTGATGTTCCTCGATTCGCTGAGGGTGGGGCTGTCGCAGGAGGACGAGCCCTTCCTGGAGGCGGCGCTCGGTGACCGCAGCCGCAACGTCCGCGCCACGGCCGCCGAACTGCTCTCCGCGCTGCCGGCTTCGGCGCTGGCCGGCCGGATGGCAGAGCGCGCGCTGGCCTGCGTCGGCCCGGAGGGGGTGGATCCGCCGGCCGAGTGCGATGCGGGGATGCTCCGCGACGGGGTGGTCAAGCGGCCGCCGGCCGGGCGCGGGGAGCGGGCCTGGTGGCTCGGCCAGTTGGTGGAGGCGGCTCCGCTGTCGTGCTGGCGGGCACGGTTCGGGGGGCTCGACCCGGCGGAGATAGTGGCGCTGCCGGTGGCCGCGGGCGACGGCTGGACGGAGGAGCTGCACGCCGCGTGGTGCCGGGCCGCTGTGCGCCAGCGCGACGCAGCGTGGTCGCGGGCCCTGCTCGGCCCGGCGTCGGCGCCGCCCGCTGCGGGTCCGGGCACGGCCTCGCTCGCGGAGCGGGCCAAGCTGCTGGAGACCCTGCCGGACGCCGAACGGGCGGAGTGGGTCGCGCAGTTCATACGGGCGCACGGGCTGTCGGAGGCGTTCCAGCTGCTCGGGGTGTGCGTGGTGCCGTGGGCGGGGGCACTGGGCCGCGCGGTCGTGGACGCGCTGGACTCGGCCCGGGACGCGGGCAGCTACCCGTGGAGCTTCAGCGGGGTGATGGGCTTGGCGGAGCGCTGCCTCGACCCCGCGGAGGCGGGCCGGCTGGAGGCCCTGACCGCGGCCGCGGAGGACCTGCCGGACGCGGCTCCCGGCGCGGCCGCCTACTGGGCGGAGGCCTTCACGCGGCTGGTGGCCACCCTCCGGCTGCGCGCGGCGATGCTGGCGGAACTGGCCCCGGCCTGACCTGCCGGGGCTGGGCGGGGACGCGTTGGCGTGCCCGCCCGGCCTCGCCCGGTCCCGGGCGGGGCCGGTCCCGCTACTGGCGGACGTGGGCGCGGACCCACTCCACGATGGCGGTGGTGGTCGCGCCGGGGGTGAAGATCTCGGCCACGCCCTTCTCCTTCAGGGGGGCGATGTCGTCCTCCGGAATGATGCCGCCGCCGAAGACCTTGATGTCCTCCGCGTCGCGCTCCCTGAGGAGTTCCAGCACGCGCGCGAAAAGCGTGTTGTGGGCGCCGGAGAGGATCGAGAGGCCGATCGCGTCGGCGTCCTCCTGGATGGCGGTGTCCACGATCTGCTCGGGGGTCTGGTGGAGGCCGGTGTAGATGACCTCCATGCCCGCGTCCCGCAGCGCCCGCGCGATCACCTTGGCCCCGCGGTCGTGGCCGTCGAGACCCGGCTTGGCCACCACCACACGGATCGGACCGGTCACACCCATCGCACTGCCTCCCGAGTGAACGAACGTTAAGTACAGCATCGCGCACGCCGCCGTTTCGCGGTCAACCACGAGGGGGAAATCACACGTGGGACGGCATTGCGCCACCGTGCCGACAGCCGCACGGCACGGTGGCGCGACAGCCGGAGTCCCACCAAGGCTCAGGGGAGGCCGTCGATGGGGCTGTTCATACCCATGTCCATGCCCTTGTCCGGCGCCGCGCTGCGGGCCGGCGCGCTCGAGGTGGTGGTGCTCGGCGGGCACCTCCTGCTGTACCCCACCGGAGTGTGCCAGGAGAAGGTCACCGTCCGCCCGCCCGCGACACGGCCGCCCATCCTCCTCCTCCACGGATTCACCGACAACCGGTCCGTCTTCGTCCTGCTCCGCCGCGCCCTGGGAGCGGGGGGCCGCCACGTGGAGGCGTACAACTACTCGCCCTTCACCCTCGATCTGCGCGTCACCGCCCGCCATCTCGCCCGGCGTGTCGAGGAGCTGTGCGAGCGCACCGGACAGGAGCGGGTGGAGCTGATCGGGCACAGCCTGGGCGGACTGGTCGGCCGGTACTACGTGCAGCGCCTCGGCGGCGACGCCCGCGTCCGGACCCTGGTCACCCTCGGCACCCCGCATTCCGGCACGCGGGTCGCCCCCTTCATGGACGCGCACCCGCTGGTGCGGCAGATGCGGCCGGACTCCGAGGTGCTGACCGAGCTGGCCGCGCCCGCGCCCGGCTGCACCACCCGGTGCGTGGCGTTCTGGAGCGAGTTCGACGCGCTGATGGCCCCGGTCGGGTCCGCGCGCATCGAACACCCGGATCTGCGTGTGGAAAACGTGCAGGTCACCGGTATCGGACATCTCGCACTGCCCGCCCACCCGGCCGTCATCACGGCGGTCCGGCGCGCCCTCGACGGGCCCGGTCTGACCGCCGTCACGGGCTCGGACACCGCCTCCGTCGCCTAGCCGACGAGCAACCAGCAGTCGAACGGATTTCGAACTCAAGGCCAAGGGTGCGTCTTTCGGCGACCGAAAGACGGCCGAATGCCCGGTTCCGGAGATCTGGAGCCCCGGCGAAGATTGTCGATGCGAGTAACCGCCGGGTACAGTCACGCCACTGCTCTCCTCCGGTGAACCTTGAGTTCCCGGCCACCCAGGCCCCACTGCCGAGGCGAAAGAGAAGTTGGTGAACGACCGCCCCTCGTCGGGCCAGTACCCGGATGCCGGGTATGACGGCCTTTCCACCACCGCTTTCGCTGGTGACTCGACCTACGTTTCCTACGAAACGCAGGGCCAGGGGGTCAACTACGCCGCCTACGGCTCCTATGACACCGGCGCGTACGACACCACGGCGTGGACCTCGCAGGACCCTTACATGTCCACGATCCCGACCCAGGCCGCCCCCGAGGACACCACCGGGAGCTGGGACGCGAACGCCTGGAACACGCCGAGCACGGACTACTCCGGCTACACCGGGTACCAGCAGCCCTCCTTCGGCTACGACACCTCCGGCGAGCAGACCGGGCACTGGGCGATGCCGGGCTACGGCACCACCGCCGCCGAGACCGGCGCCTACGACGCCACCGCCTGGAACACCGTCGCCGAGACCCCGGCGCAGCCCGAGGCCGCCTACGCCTACGAGTACCAGCCCGCGCCGGCCCCGGCTCAGCAGGAGTACACGTACGAGGCGACCTCCGTCGGCTACGCCTACGGGACCCCGACCGGGACGTACAGCGAAACCGCCGTCTTCGAGGTGCTCTCCGACGAGACGCCCCAGGCCCACGCGCTGCACGAGGTCCAGGACCTGCACGAAGTCCACGAGTTGCCCAAGGTCGACGAGCTGCCCGAGGTCCACGCACTGGCCGAGGTCCACGACCTCCCCACCCAGGCCATGCCCGTGACCACCGCCCCGCGCACCGCGCGCCGGACCGCCGCCAAGGCGGGCGGCGGCAGCGGCAGCGGCAACAGCAGCCGGCGCCGCAGCCCGGCGAAGCGTTCCGCCCTGCTGACCGTGGCCGTTCCCTCCGCCTGCGTGATGGGCGTCGCGGGTGTCGCGGCCGCCTCCGTCGGCGGCCTCACCGGCACGGACCGGCCCGCCGACGACACCACCACGATGGCCGCGCCCGACCCGGCCTCGGTGAAGCCGGTCGCGGCGAACACCAAGCTCGACACCCAACTGGTCGCGCTCAGCGCCGACGCGGGCGACTTCGCTGACCGCGCGAGCCGCACGCAGGAGCGCATCGACCTGCGCGAGCGCCAGGAAGAGGAAAAGAAGAAGAAGGCGGAGGAGGCCGCGGCCAAGGAGGCCGCCCGCCCCAAGTTCGCCATCCCCGTCGAGCAGCACGGCCTCAGCGCCAACTTCGGGCAGGCCGGCGGCATGTGGATGTCGGTGCACACCGGCATCGACTTCCCGGTCTCCTACGGAACCCCGGTCATGGCGGCCACCGACGGCACCGTGCGCACCCAGTACAACAGCGCGTACGGGAACATGGCCATAGTGACCGCGCCCGACGGCACCGAGACCTGGTACTGCCACCTCAGCTCCACCAAGATCCGCGGCGGCAAGGTCAAGGCGGGCGACGTCATCGCCTACTCGGGCAACTCCGGCAACTCCACCGGCCCGCACCTGCACTTCGAGGTCCGGCCCGGCGGCGGCTCCGCGATCGACCCCCTGGCGTGGCTCCGCAGCCACGACCTGGACCCGCGCTGACCACCGGGCCCCCCGAAGCACCAGCACCGCGTACGCCGAAGGCCGCGTAGCCCGAGGGCCGCGCGGCCTTCCGCCGCCCTCCTACAGCTTCTGCACCGGCGCGTACCGCAGCAGCAGCCGCTTGGGCTTGTCGTCCCCGAAGTCGATGGTGGCCTGCGCGTCCGCGCCCGCTCCCTTGACCTCCATGACGGTGCCGAGCCCGAACTGGTCGTGCGTGACCCGGTCCCCGACCACCAGGGCGATGACCGGCTTGTCGGCGGCCCGCCGCGTCGCGAATCCGGACGGCCCCGACTTCGTACGCGACGAGGACAGGAACGCCTCCGGCGAGGTGCCGAACGTCGCCTTCCCCGAGCCGGACGAGGACGATCCGTACCCCGAGCTCCGCATCGGACCGGCCGGCTTCTGCGTAGCGCCCGTCCGCTTCCACTGGAGGTACTCGGCCGGAATCTCCTCCAGGAACCGCGACGGCGGGTTGTACGAGGGGGTGCCCCACGCGCTGCGCATGCTCGAGCGGGTCAGGTACAGCCGCTCGCGCGCCCGGGTGATGCCCACGTACGCGAGGCGGCGCTCCTCCTCCAGCTCCTTGGTCTGGCCCAGCGCCCGCATGTGCGGGAAGACCCCGTCCTCCATGCCGGTCAGGAAGACCACCGGGAACTCAAGGCCCTTCGCGGTATGCAGGGTCATCAGCGTGATGACGCCCGTGCCCTCCGTGTCCTCGTCCGGGATCTGGTCGGAGTCGGCGACGAGCGCGACCTGCTCCAGGAACTCGGCCAGGGTGCCGGGCCCGGGAGCCGGGGCCCCGGTCTCGGCGGCCTCGGCCGCCGCGGCCTCGCGCGCCTGCTCGAACTCCAGCGCCACCGCCGCGAGCTCCTGCAGGTTCTCGATCCGGGTCTCGTCCTGGGGGTCGGTCGACGCCTGGAGTTCGGCGAGGTAGCCCGTACGCTCCAGCACCGCCTCCAGCACCACCGCCGGGCCCGCGCCCGAGTCGACGATCGTGCGCAGCTCCTCCATCAGCACGTTGAACCGCTTCACCGCGTTGGTGGAGCGCGCGGCCATGCCGAAGGCCTCGTCCACGCGCCGCAGCGCCTGCGGGAAGGTGATCTTCTCGCGCATCGCGAGGGCGTCGATCATCGCCTCGGCGCGCTCGCCGATTCCGCGCTTGGGCACGTTCAGGATGCGCCGCAGCGGGACGTTGTCCTCCGGGTTCGCCAGCACGCGCAGGTACGCGAGGACGTCGCGGACCTCCTTGCGCTCGTAGAAGCGGACGCCACCGACGACCTTGTAGGGCAGGCCGACCCGGATGAAGATCTCCTCGAACACACGCGACTGCGCGTTCGTCCGGTAGAAGATCGCGACGTCGCCGGCCTTGGCGTCGCCCGCGTCCGTCAGCCGGTCGATCTCGTCGGCGACGAACTGCGCCTCGTCGTGCTCGGTGTCCGCGACGTAGCCCGTGATGACGGCGCCGGTGCCGGCCTCGGTCCACAGGTTCTTGGCGCGGCGGTTCTCGTTGCGCTCGATGACCGCGTTGGCGGCGGAGAGGATCGTCTGCGTGGAGCGGTAGTTCTGCTCCAGCAGGATCGTCGTCGCGTCCTTGTAGTCCTCCTCGAACTGGAGGATGTTGCGGATGGTCGCGCCGCGGAAGGCGTAGATCGACTGGTCGGCGTCACCCACCACGCACAGCTCGGCCGGGGGCAGGTCCGGGTAGCCGGTACCGACCAGCTCGCGCACCAGGGTGTACTGCGCGTGGTTGGTGTCCTGGTACTCGTCGACCAGGACGTGCCGGAAGCGGCGCCGGTAGTGCTCGGCGACGTCCGGGAACGCCTGGAGCAGGTGGACCGTGGTCATGATGATGTCGTCGAAGTCGAGGGCGTTGGCCTCGCGCAGCCGCCCCTGGTACATCGCGTACGCCTGGGCGAGCGTCTTCTCGAAACCGTCGGCGGCCTGGTCGGCGAAGGCTTCCTCGTCGATCAGCTCGTTCTTCAGGTTCGAGATCTTGGCGTTGAAGGCCTTCGGCGGGAACTTCTTCGGGTCCAGGTCCAGGTCGCGGCAGACGAGCGCCATGAGGCGCTTCGAGTCGGCCGCGTCGTAGATCGAGAACGAGGACGTGAAGCCGAGCCGCTTGGACTCGCGGCGCAGGATGCGCACGCACGCGCTGTGGAAGGTGGAGACCCACATGGCGTTGGCGCGCGGGCCGACCAGGCCCTCGACGCGCTCCTTCATCTCACCGGCGGCCTTGTTGGTGAAGGTGATCGCCAGGATCTGGCCGGGGTGGACGTTCCGCGCGGACAGCAGGTGCCCGATGCGGTGGGTCAGCACCCGGGTCTTGCCGGAGCCGGCGCCGGCCACGATGAGCAGCGGGGAGCCCGCGTGCACCACGGCGGCCTTCTGCTCCGTGTTGAGCCCGTCCAGGAGCGCCGCCGGGTCGATGACGGGCCTGGGGGCGCCGTCCCGGTAGTACGCATCCCCGCTCATGGGCACGTCGAACCGGCCCCCGAAGAGATCGTCCGCGCCCGTTTCCGGGGCGGCGTGGTCCTCGGGCGGCGGCGGGACCTCGTCGGAGGGGGTGAGGTCGGCCAGGAAACTGTCGTCAAAGAGGCTGCTCATCGCCTTCCGAGTTTAGGGGGCGGGACCGACAGCCGGTTCCGCCCCGGGAAATTCCCCCGAGGGGAGGGCCTTGCCCAGCACGATCTGCAGCAGGCCGGGGAAGCTTCGCTCCAGGTCGTCACGGCGCAGCGCGAGGTAGAGCTTGCGGCCCTGGGGTCGCTGGCAGATCACGCCGCTCTCGCGCAGCGTCTTGAGGTGGTGCGTGACGCTCGACCTGGGCAGGTCCGGTACGACCTCCCCACAGAAGGCCTCGCGACTGGTGGCGAGCTTGCGGACGATCTCCAGCCGGACGGGATGCCCGAGCGCGGCGAGGACCTCGACCAGTTCGATGCGGTCGGCGGCGGGGTGGGTCGGATCGGCTGCGGCAGGCATGCCCTCACTGTACGCAGATCTCGTACGGACAACGCGCATGATCATCGCCCCCGCCACACCGGCGAACCGGCCTATTTCCGCGGCTGAGGAGGCCCTCCGCTCCACCCCTGCGGCCGGTGGAAAGCCGCCCGGGACCACCCCGTACGCTCGACGCCATGGACGTACTCATCAATGTCTTCGTCGGCCTGCACATCATCGGGATCGCCTCGCTCCTCGGCGGCTTCCTGACCCAGACGAAGGCGATGAGCGCGGGCACTGCCCGCTTCACGCCCGCCATGCTGCACGGCGCGCTCACCATGCTCGTCACCGGCGTGCTCCTGGTCGGCTTCAACCAGATCGACGGGACGCCGGTCAACAACGTCAAGGTCGGCGTGAAGCTCGCGATCCTCTTCGTGATCCTCTGCCTCGTCTACGTCAAGCGCGACGAGGAGCGGGTGGAGAAGGGGCTGTTCGCAGCGGTCGGCGGGCTGACCGTGATCAACATCTTCATCGCCGTTCTCTGGCACTGACCCGCACCGGAGCGATCCATTCCGGTCCTGAGCGGCCAGCTCCGGTCGCATCGAGCCACTTACGATCATCTCGTCATCCGCCCGTTACCTCCGGGTCTAGCGTCCTCCTCCAAGCACCGACAGAGGAAGGACGTGAGGCCCTCGTGGCCAGTCATCGAAAGCCCAGGCAGCGCACGCTCTCCGGCGGCACGGCACGGACGACCGCCGCCACCCTCGCCCTCGCGGGCGCTGCCACCGCCACCGCCTTCGAAGGCACCTCCCAGGCCGACCCCCGGCCCACCCCCGCCCAGGTCAAGTCGGAGGTGGACCGGCTCTACGAGGAGGCCGAGGCGGCGACCGAGCGGTACAACGGGGCGAAGGAACAGGCGGACGAGGCCGAACGCGCGCTGACCGGACTGCGCGAGGAGACCGCCCGCAAGACCGACCAGCTCAACACCGCCCGCAGCGCGCTCGGAACGCTCGCCGCCTCCCAGTACCGCAGCGGATCCCTGGGCACCGCCGTACAGCTCGCGCTGGCGTCCGACCCGCAGGAGTACCTCTCCCAGGCCTCCTTCATCACCCGCGCCGGCGACCGCAACGCCGCCGGGATCAGCACCGTGCGCCGCCGGCTCGACGAGGTCGGGAAGCTGCGGGAGCAGGCCACCGGACACCTCGCCGACCTCCGCTCCCGGCAGGACGAACTCGCCGGCCACAAGGCCGTGATCGAGAAGAAGCTCGCCGCCGCCAAGAACCTGCTGGCCCGGCTCACCGCCGAGGAGCGGGCCGCCTACGAGGCCCAGTCGTCCGGCGGACCGGCCGCCGCACCCGCCGCCCCGAAGGGCAGCACGCCCGCGCCCCCGCCCGCCGCCGACGGCTCGCGCGCGGCCCGCGCCGTGGCCTTCGCGTACGGGGCGATCGGCAAGCCGTACGTCTGGGGCGCTACGGGCCCGGGGTCCTTCGACTGCTCCGGCCTGACCCAGGCGGCCTGGCGCTCGGCCGGGGTCTCCCTGCCCCGCACCACCTACACCCAGATCAACGCCGGCCGGCGCGTGTCCCGCGACCAGCTGGCCCCCGGCGACCTGGTGTTCTTCTACTCCGGGGTCACCCACGTCGGCCTCTACATCGGCAACGGCCAGATGATCCACGCCCCGCGCCCCGGATCGACCGTCCGGCTGGCGCCGCTCGACTCGATGCCCTGGGCCGGCGCCTCCCGCCCCGCGTAGGACCGGACCGGCTACGGCTTCTTGACCACCGTGCTCAGCCAGCCGAAGGTCTGCGGCAGCTGCCTGGACCACGATTCGAGGTTGTGGCCGCCGACGACCTTCTCCGCGTGCACCACGGTCGGGGTCTTCGCGATCGCCTTGAGGTCCGTGCCGGACAGGTAGCCGTCGTGCTCGGCGCCCGACATCCACAGCGCCACCGCCGGCGGGGTGGGCGCGGTCTGCAGGAGGTGCTTCAGGTTGTGCGTGCGGCGCAGTTCCGGGTCCTTGGCGACCAGTGAGGAGGGTTCCTGACCGGGGTCGTTGTAGCCGGACAGGGAGACGGCCGCGCTGTAGCGGTCGGGGTGGGCGATCGCCAGCTTGGCTGCGCAGTAGGCGCCGGCCGAGTATCCGGCCACGCCCCAGGTGCGGGCCTCGTCCGAGGCGCGGAAGTTGTCGACGACCATCTTGCGGACGTCGACGCTGAACCAGCTGTCCGCGTTGACCTTGCCGGGGATGTTGGCGCAGCCGGTGTCGCCGTTTCCGACGAGCATGGCGCGCGGCGAGACCAGGATGAACGGATGCACCTTGCCGCTCTTCATCAGCGGCTCCAGCACCTCGTGCGCCTTGAGCCCCTGGAACCAGGACTTCCCCGTCCCCGGTATGCCCGGTATCAGCTCGACCACCGGGAACTTCTTGTCCTTGTAGGCCGGATCGTCGTACTGCGGCGGCAGCCACACCATGACGTCGCCCTTGACCCCCGAGATCTTGCCGTCGAGCTCGGTCTTGCGGACCCGCCCGCCGAGGCCCTCCACCGGCTGGAACTGCTGGAGCACCTTCGGGGCCTCTTCGACCTTCTTGCCGCCGAGCCCGTCCGGGCCGAGGTCGGGGGCGGCCGTGACGTACTTGCCGGTGCCGAACAGATCTCCCCAGGAGGCATAGAAGTGCTCGGCCCGGTTGACCGCGACGAACACCACGGCGACGGCTGTGACCTGGGCGAACACCACCATCAGCGCGCGCAGCGCGGTGCGTGCGACGGCAGGGCCGCGCACCTTGCTCCACACGGCCAGCGGAAGGATGACGGCGATCGCGGTCAGCGCGATCACCGCCACGAAGAAGGGGGTCCCCGTCAAGCTCATCACGCCACCGTAGAGGGCGGGGTGAGCCCTCCCGGTTGCCCGTCCGACCTGCGGTGTCGGTCACACCGCAGGTCGGGCGCCGGGTGTCAGGGGCCGGGTGTCAGGGGCCGGGCGTCACACCGGGTGTCACACCAGGCGGCGGGCCGTGGCCCAGCGGGTCAGCTCGTGCCGGTTGGACAGCTGGAGCTTCCTGAGCACGGCCGAGACGTGCGACTCCACCGTCTTCACCGAGATGAACAGCTGCTTGGCGATCTCCTTGTACGCGTACCCGCGCGCGATCAGCCGCAGCACCTCGCGCTCGCGCTGGGTGAGCCGGTCCAGGTCCTCGTCCACCGGCGGCGCGTCCGTCGAGGCGAACGCGTCGAGGACGAAGCCCGCCAGCCGCGGCGAGAACACCGCGTCGCCGTCCTGCACGCGGAAGACCGAGTCCACCAGGTCGGTGCCGGTGATGGTCTTGGTGACGTACCCGCGCGCACCGCCCCGGATGACCCCGATGACGTCCTCGGCCGCGTCCGACACCGACAGCGCCAGGAACCGTACCGGGTTCTCGGCCGCCCCCATCAGCGGGGCGCAGCGCCGCAGCACCTCGACGCCACCGCCGCCGGGCAGGTGCACGTCGAGCAGGACCACCTCGGGCCGGGTGGCGGTGATGACGGTGACGGCCTGGTCGACGTCGGCGGCCTCGCCGACGACCTCGACGCCGGTCCGCCCGGTCTCGCCGATCTCGGCCTGTACTCCCGTGCGGAACATCCTGTGGTCGTCGACGAGCACCACCCGGACGCGCCTGGTCTCCCCCGCGCCTGCGTTCTCTCCGGACTCGGTCATGCTGTGTTCGCCGCCCTCTCCATCTCCAGCTCGACTTCCGTGCCGCCGTCGGGCGCGGACCGCAGCCGTGCGGTCCCGCCGTTGCGCTGCATCCGGCCGATGATCGATTCTCGTACGCCCATCCGGTCGCCCGGTACCGCGTCGATGTCGAAGCCGGGTCCACGGTCCCGTACGGACACGAACACCGTCTGCCCCTCCACCTCCGCGTACACCTGTACCGGCCCGCCCTCGCCACCGTACTTGGCGGCGTTGACCATCGCCTCGCGCGCGGCCTGGACCTGTGCCGCCAGCCGTTCGTCGAGCGGGCAGTCGCCGACGACCACGACCTCGATCGGGACGCCGTGGTGGTCCTCCACCTCGGCGGCGGTCTTCTTCACGGCCTCCGCGAGGGTGGCCGGCTCCTCCGCCTCGTCCTTGCCGGTGCCCTCGGGCTTGTAGAGCCAGTTCCGCAGTTCGCGTTCCTGCGCCCGCGCGAGGCGGCGTACCTCGGAGACGTCCTCCGCGTTGCGCTGGATCAGGGTGAGGGTGTGCAGCACCGAGTCGTGCACGTGGGCGGCGACCTCGGCGCGCTCCTGGGCGCGGATGCGCATCAGGCGTTCCTCGGAGAGGTCCTGCGTCATCCGGATCAGCCAGGGTCCGGCGAGCAGGGCCACGCCGACGAGGACGGCGAGGGTGGCGGTGAGGACGTTGCCGAGCTGCGCGGCGGAGCCCCGTACGACGATGAAGACGGTCAGGCCCACCCCGACCAGGGCGACACCGGCGAGGGCCCGGGCGGCCTGCAGGAGGCGCCCGTGCCGTCCGGCGGCCGCGGACCAGTGGGCGCGGCGGGCGTTGTCGGCCTGCCGCCATACGAGCACCACTCCGGCCCCGACCAGCAGCGTCGGCCACACGTACCTGCCGGACTCGCCGCCGAACTGGACCTTGGAGATGAAGATGCCCGCGCCGATGAACAGGGCGATCAGCGCGGTGATCTGCCCGCGGTCGGGTTTGCGCAGCCGGCGGGTGCCGTCGGGGAGGGTCTCGAAGAAGGAGCGGTGCCCGGTCCGGCCGCCGACGCCGAGCGGTACGAAGACCCAGAACGCGGCGTAGAGCAGCACGCCGAGCCCGTCGCCCCACATGAACAGCAGGAGGAACGCGAGCCGGACCCAGATCACGGGCAGCCCCAGGTGCCCGGCGAGACCGCGCGCGACACCGCCGAGCATCCGCCCGTCCGCGCTGCGGTAGAGCTTGCGCTGCGGCACTTCGTCGGCGTCCGGTGCGTGCGGGGTGCGGGAGGCGGCGGCTACGGGCATGTCACCAAGGGTCACATGCCCGGCGGGGGCCGGGCATCAGGGCATCCCCCCACTTCCACCGGGGGGATATCAGGGTTGCACCAGGGTAGGGCCGGATGCCGCGCGCTTCCGCGGGCCGTCACCATGGACCCATGACCGAAGTACACGACGCCCCGCCGGCCGAGCCCGGGGCCCCCCGGGCCGCCGATGCCAGGCCACCCCTGCGCCGCAGCAAGCGCGACAAGGTCCTGGCGGGCGTGTGCGGCGGTCTCGGCCGGTACTTCGACCTGGACCCGGTGGTCTTCCGCATCGTGCTCGGTGTCCTCGCGGTCACCGGCGGCGTCGGGCTGATCTTCTACGGCTTCGCGTGGCTGCTGCTCCCCCAGGAGGGCGAGGAGGACAGCGAGGCGAAGAAGTTGCTGGCCGGCCGGGTCGAGGGTGCCACGCTGGCGGCGGTGTTCGCCGCGCTGGTGGGCTGCGCGCTGTTCCTGTCGATGCTGGACAACGGCGGGCTGGCGGCCTTCTCGGTGCTGGTCGTCCTGGCGCTGGGCGGGGCCGCGTACTGGTCGCAGCGGCAGCGGCACACCTGCCCGCCCGAGGCGCAGGCGCCCGAGCCGGGCGGCGGCGGCGCCCACCGCACCCCCCTCTCGCCCGCCCCGCCGGAGACGCAGGCGCCGCCCACCCCCGGTGGTCCCTCCTGGTGGCGGGACCCGCTGGTCAAGGACGGTACGACCGGCCCGGTCGGCGGGACGGGATACCTGTGGGGGCCCGACGACAGCGCCGAGCCGGCGGCGGACGGGCGCATCCCGGAGTCGGCCGCGAAGGCGCCCGTCGCCCCGGCCCGCCCGCGCGGCGGCATCGGCGGCCGGGTCTTCGTCCTGGCGCTGCTGGCCGGGATCGCGGGGACCGCCGTCGACTGGGAGGGCCATCCGCTGGGCGAGGCCCTGCAGACGGGGCTCGCGGCCGCGCTGATCGTCTTCGGTCTGGGACTCGCGGTCAGCTCCCTGCTGGGCCGCACCGGCTTCGGCACGATCGTGCTCGCCGTGTTCACCTCGGGGCTGCTCGCGGGGGCGGCCGTACTGCCCCGGGAGATCGGCACGGACTGGCAGCGG
Source organism: Streptomyces sp. NPDC048257 (assembly GCF_043201855.1). Lineage (NCBI taxonomy): Bacteria > Bacillati > Actinomycetota > Actinomycetes > Kitasatosporales > Streptomycetaceae > Streptomyces > Streptomyces sp. NPDC048257. Next base: position 45,474 of record NZ_JBICZI010000009.1, on the reverse strand, counting down.
GTCGAGTGGCGTCCGGCCGCGGTGGCCGACGTACGGCCCGTGTACGAGGCGGGCACCGGGCTCGCCACCTTGGACCTGAGCCGCCTGGACGTGCCGAAGGGCACCACCGTGGCCGTCGAGGCCACGATCGACGCGGGCCGGCTCAAGGTGGTCCTGCCGCGGGAGGTCACCGCGCAGGCCGATGTCACGATCGGGCGGCTGGGTGACGTGCAGATGCCCGGGGACCGCGCGGACCGCATCGAGCGGACCGGAAAGCAGAACCGTACGGAGACCCTCGCGCCGGCTGCCGGCACCGAGGCCGGCGGAACGATCGACCTGCACCTCACTGCGGGTATCGGACAGGTGGAGGTGGCCCGTGCGGCGTCATGAGTTCCAGCCGGGACGGCTGATCGCGGGGCTGGTCCTGGTGGTGGCGGGCGGGCTCCATCTGCTCGACAACACCGGCCGGGCGGACCTGCCCTGGTTCGCGATCATCCCGATGACCATGGGCGGGCTCACGCTCGCCGCACTGGTGGGGCTGGTGACCTACGCCGTACGCCGGGACAGGCGCGACCGGATCACCGAGTCCAGCGACAGGTAGGGCGCCCCGGCGAGGATCAGCGGGATCCACGCCATCATGTAGATCAGGTCGTTGCCGTAGTAGTACGGGGTCACCGCCCACGACACCGTGAACCACAGGCTGAGCGCGATCAGCGCCCCGCCGACGGCCGCGATACGGGTCAGCAGGCCCACCAGGGCCCCGAGGCCGACCAGGATCTCCCCGATGGCCAGGGCGACGGCGAAGCCGACGGGCGAGTTCAGCGCCAGGTCCACCAGGGCGGGAGTGGCGGAGGTGTCGCGCACCCCGCGCATCAGGTCGCCGATCGAGCCCTCGCCGGAGGCGGAGAGGAACGCCGGATCGGTCAGCTTGTCGATCCCCGCGTACACGAAGGTCACGCCGAGGAAGATCCGCAGGGGCAGCAGCGCGTGCCGGGAAGCGAGCTCACGCAGCCCGACCGCGTCGCGAGGGGCATCGATTTCAAGAACATCGGTTCGGTTCACGCGACATGTGTACCCCGATCACTCGGCAACATCGATGGTGCAGCGGTTGGATTCCACCCCGGCGGCCGTGACCACCTGGATCTCGACGCGCCCCGGCTCCACCTCCGCCGGGACCGGCACCGTCAGCACGGCGTCGGAGGGATTGGTGAAGCCGCCCGCCACCGGGACCAGCGGCACGTGCACGTGCACCGCCCCGACCCTTACCACCAGACGGGCCAGCATCTCCGGCGTCTGCGCCCCGGGCGGCACGAAGCCCACCCCCCGGATCTCGATGTCGTCCCCGGGGCGGACGGCCGCGTCCAGATCCCCGGGCTCCCGTCTGCGCACCACCGACAGCACCAGCGGACGGCTGCCTTCCGCGTACTTCGCCGCCAGGTACACCGCGGCCGACAGCGCCACCAGCAGGGCCAGCGCCCACGGCAGCTGCGGCAGCCGGTCCGGGAAGCGCGCCAGCGACGCCGCCGCGTAGCCGAGCACCACCGTCGAGACGAGCACGTACTGCGCGTCCGGGAAGCTGCCGCGGCCCGCGTCGTCCGTCAGCAGGTCCGCCCCGCGCGGCCGGTCGGCCGGCAGCTTCTGCAGCCGCTGGCCCACGATCCGTACGGAGACCACCCGGCGCACCAGCACCGCCACGGCCGAGGTCAGCGAGACGACCGCCAGCAGCGGCAGCGCCCGGTCCAGTGCGAGGCCCGCGTACAGCGCCTGCCGCTCGGGCCCGGGCGACGAGGCGGCCAGCCGCAGCGCCGGCAGCAGCGTGGCGAAGGCCGTCAGCACCACCCAGGCGCTGGGCACCGCCTTCGAGGTGGACAGCCGGTTGTCCTCGCCGACCAGCGGGGCCAGCAGCCCGCCGCGCACCGACTGGGCGCGGGCCGCGACCGTGAGCAGACCGGCCAGCACCAGGGCGGCGAGCAGCCCGGCGGTGCGGGCCGTGGACCAGCCGGTGCCGAGGGCGGCGGCGACCTGGACCACCAGCAGGACCCCGGCGGCGATCCAGACGGCGAGGACGGCCCGCCGCGAGAACAGGTACAGCCAGGAGTCCCCGGCCTCCCGGCCCCGGTCGGCGACCGTGCGGGCCGACAGGGTCAGCTCGTCGGAGACCCACTGCCGGGACGCGCCGAGCGAGTGGGCCACGGCGGCCGGCACCCCCTGCCCGGAGGCGAACTCGTCGCGCTTCTCCAGGAACGCCGCGACCGCACGGCGGTGGCCCTCCCGCACGCACTCCTCGCAGGCGCAGGCGGCCGTATGGGTACTTCGGGACATCTCTTGGACAGCCACGTACGTGCCGCCTCTCTGAACTACGGTGCGATGCCAGCGAATTGTGCACCACTGCGGCAGTGCTCCGGATTGCGCACGATGTCAGAGCAGGTGATTAACGGTTCATGATGTTGACGCCACCAGTTCCCTGAGCGGCTGGTAGCTCACCCAGGCGGCCAGATCGGACCCGAACCGCTCGCGCGTCAGGGCCGCGGCACGGTGGTCGATGGGCACCGGCTTCCCGGCGGCGCGGGCGATCAGCTGCACCTGCGCGGCCCGTTCCGCTTCGATGAACCACCAGGCCGCGGCGTCCACCGAGTCCCCGACCGTCAGCAGCCCGCGGTTGCGCAGGACCAGTGCCTTGTACGGGCCGAGCGCGAGCGCGGTCCGGCCGGGCTCGTCGGCCCCGGAGTACTCGTCGAGCAGCGCGTGGTCCTCGTAGAAGGCGCAGGCCTCCTCGGTGATCGGGGCCAGCAGCTCCCCCAGGGCCGCGAGGGCACGGCCGTACGGGGCCTGCGCGCGGACGACGGCGACGACCTCGGGGCGCCGCCGGTGGACCGCCGCGTGCACGGCGAAGGCCAGCTGGTTGACCCGGCGCCCGCCCCGGAGCACCCGCCCGTCCCCGTCGACCAGCAGCAGGTCGTCGGCGGTGAGGGCGGCGAAGGCCCGGCCGAAGGGGTTCACCCAGTAGCAGTCCTCGAACTCCGGGTCCCGTGCGGTGATCTGGCCCGCCACCCCGTCCTCGTACCCGAGGCGCCCCAGCAGCCGCAGTGCCTCGGCGAGCCGCTCCTTGCGGTGGGCCCGCGCCGCATCGACGGTGTCGTGCACGGGCGGCATCTCGAAGCCCAGCCGCTCCACGGGCACGGGTACGGGCTGGTCCGGCATGGGCGCTCCCTCGAACGGCTCGGCTCGCCGCGCAAGGTACCCGGGGCCCTGCCAAGTGGCCAGAGAAAGGGCGAAGCCGCCGCCCCGGGTACGGGACGGCGGCTTCGTGACGATCCGGGTGGGACTACTCCCACTCGATGGTGCCCGGGGGCTTGCTCGTGCAGTCCAGGACCACCCGGTTCACCTCCGGCACCTCGTTGGTGATGCGGGTCGAGATCCGGGCGAGCACCTCGTACGGCATGCGCGTCCAGTCCGCGGTCATCGCGTCCTCGGAGGAGACGGGGCGCAGGACGATCGGGTGGCCGTAGGTACGGCCGTCGCCCTGGACGCCGACGCTGCGGACGTCCGCGAGCAGGACGACCGGGCACTGCCAGATCTCGCGGTCCAGGCCGGCCGCGGTGAGCTCGTGGCGGGCGATGGCGTCGGCCTCGCGGAGCAGGTCCAGGCGCTCCTTGGTGACCTCGCCGACGATGCGGATGCCGAGGCCGGGGCCCGGGAAGGGCTGGCGCTGGACGATCTCGTCGGGCAGGCCGAGCTCCTGGCCGACCATCCGGACCTCGTCCTTGAACAGCTGGCGCAGCGGCTCGACGAGCTCGAACTCGATGTCGTCGGGGAGGCCGCCCACGTTGTGGTGGGACTTGATGTTGGCGGTGCCGGTGCCGCCGCCGGACTCGACGACGTCCGGGTACAGGGTGCCCTGGACCAGGAAGGCCACCGCCGGGCCGTCCTCCTGGAGGATCTCCAGCTGGGCCTGCTCGAAGACGCGGATGAACTCGCGGCCGATGATCTTGCGCTTGGTCTCCGGGTCGGAGACCCCAGCCAGCGCGGTCAGGAAGCGCTCCTGCGCGTCGACGACCTTCAGCTGCACGCCGGTCGCGGCGACGAAGTCCTTCTCGACCTGCTCGGTCTCGCCCTTGCGCATCAGGCCGTGGTCGACGTAGACGCAGGTCAGCTGCGAGCCGATGGCCTTCTGTACGAGGGCCGCGGCGACCGCGGAGTCCACGCCGCCGGAGAGGCCGCAGATGGCGCGCTTGTCGCCGACCTGCTCGCGGATGGCCGCGATCTGCTCCTCGACGATGTTGCCGGTGGTCCAGGTGGGGGCGAGGCCCGCGCCGCGGTAGAGGAAGTGCTCGAGGATCTGCTGGCCGTGCGTGGAGTGCATCACCTCGGGGTGGTACTGCACGCCGTACAGCTTCTTCTCGTCGTTCTCGAAGGCCGCGACCGGGACGACGTTCGTCGACGCGGTGACGCTGAAGCCCTCGGGGGCGGCCGAGCAGGCGTCGCCGTGGGACATCCACACCGACTGGTTGTCGGGGGTGCCCTCGAAGAGGGTGGAGCCGGACTTGGAGACGGCCAGCGGGGTGCGGCCGTACTCGCGGGCGCCGGTGTTGTCGACCCGGCCGCCGAGGCTGACGGCCATCAGCTGGAAGCCGTAGCACATGCCGAAGACGGGGACGCCGGCCTCGAAGATCGCGCGGTCGAGCTGGGGGGCACCCTCCTCGTACACGGAGGACGGACCGCCGGAGAGGATGATCGCCTTGGGGTTCTTGGCCAGCATCTCGTCGACCGGCATCGAGCTCGGCACGATCTCGCTGTAGACCCGTGCCTCGCGGACGCGGCGGGCGATGAGCTGGGCGTACTGGGCGCCGAAGTCGACGACGAGAACCGTGTCCGGGGCGCTGTCGTGGGCGGCGGAGGGTGCTTCTGGCACGGGGCGGCCTTCCGGCGGAAGAGGTGGCTGTTTTGTCGATTCTACCGGGGGATGCCGGGCCCTCTTCGTCTCACCATCCGAATCGGCTTGGCCCCGGGGCGGGCGGGGGGTAATAATCCGTCCCATGCGCAAGCAGCTGAGCTTCCTCTTTACCTATGGCACCGGCCGGTCCGGTCGCCATGGGTCCTCGTGATGCTCGCTTGAGCCACTGACTTCCCGGAAGCGCCCCGGTCCGACAGGACCGGGGCGCTTCCGCGTTTCCTCTCCTGCCGGCCACGACCCCCAGGAGAGAACACCATGAGCGTCACCACCACCCCCGAGCAGCTGATCGCCGACTCCCGTACGCGCATCGACGCCCTGGACGACCGGATCATCGGCCTGATCCAGGAGCGGATGGCCGTCTCCACCGTCATCCAGGACGCCCGGATCACCTCCGGCGGCCGCCGGGTGCACCTGTCGCGTGAGATGGAGGTGCTCTCGCACTGGAGCGACGCCCTCGGCAAGCCCGGCACCGCCCTCGCCATGACCCTGCTGGAGCTGTGCCGGGGCCGCGTGTGACGGTTGTTCGTCACTCGTCCGGACCGTGACCGTCCCCAGGGCGCTTCGTTGGTGAGGATGTCCGCGTCAGCCAGCCGCGGAACCGCAACACCACGCGTGGATCCGCTGGAGCGATGAGACGCACGCCCCGTGGGGCGTGCGTCGTGGGACCTCGCTCCTTCGCGTGACCGGACGGCAGGGGACAGCAGCCCGGTCACCCCGTAAAGGACGGCCGGCCCGGGGGACGCCCCGGGCCGGCCGTTCTGCCTGCTCGCTGCCTGTGCGCGCGGTTACGCGTGCCCGCCCGCCTTGCGGCGGAACGCCAGGAACAGCCCGCCGCCGGCCGCCAGGAGCACCGCGCCGCCGAGCGCGATCGCCTGGGCGGAGGTGCCGGTGGAGGCGAGGCCGCCGTTCGCCGTGACACCGGTGCCGGTGGCCGAGGCGGTCGCCGTCGCGGTCGCGGTCGGCGTCCCGGAAGTGGTCGGGCTCGGCGTGACCGAGGTGGTCGGGGTCGGGGCCGGGCCGCCGTCCTTCGCGTTGATCACGAAGGCGGCCTTGTTGTTGGCGTGGTTCGGGTCCCAACGCTGGCCGGTGGTGCCCTCCGGCGTCCACTGGCCGACCGTGACGGAGCCCTTGGCGTCCGCCACGACCGTCTCGATCCGCAGCTCGAACGGGTAGGAGAACGTCTCCCTCTCCCCCACCACGTGGCCGGTGGAGCAGAAGTAGCGCGGCGCCCCCAGGGTCTGCTCGCGGTGGGTGCCGTCCGCGTTGACCCCCGTGCAGCCGGCCGGGACCTTGGTGACCTTCGCGCCCGCCGGGATCACGATGTCCGTCCGGGCGACGTCCTCACCGGAGCGCAGGTACGCGACCCACGCGGGGCCGTTGTTGCGGAAGCCGAAGTCGGCCCGCACCGTCTCGCCGGCCTTGCCCTTGAGGGAGGCGCCCGTGGCCACCAGGTCGGCGGTGTTCTTCGTCGCGAAGTCGAACTCCTGGATGTTGTCCCAGGGGTCGAGGTCACCCGATCGCGGGGCGGCCTGGGCCGTGGCCTTGGCGGCCTGCTTGGCCGCGGCCAGCTTCTTGCCGCCGGCCGGCGTGCGCTGCTTGCCCGTCTTCGGCTGGTCGCCGGCCGCGTACACCGCGTAGGTCAGCCCGTCGATGAAGGCGTGCGGGGCGGCCTTGAGGGTGAGCGAGCCGTCCACGCCGTAGGTCGCGCCCGGCTCGTACTCGCCCTCCAGGAGGCACTGCACCGTGCTCCAGCCGGTGTTCCACGGCTGGTCCGCCCTGGTGTCGTCGGAGTAGGAGCAGTTGTCGTACTGCTCGACCAGGCCGATGCCGTGCGTGGTGCGCAGTTCGAGGACGACGCCGTTGACCGGGTCCGTGCCCTCGTTGGCGAAGACGATCGGCAGGTTCTGCTTGTCGCCGGGCTTCAGCTCCGCCTTCAGCCTGGCCTTCTCCAGCACCAGGTCGGGGCCGCCGACGCGCACCTTGGTGGTGGCGGTCTTGAAGGTGGCGCCCTCTGCCTGGCCGGTGACCGTCAGGTTCGCGCTCGCGCCGACCTTGCTGTCCTTGGCCGCGCTGAGGTCGAGGTCGACGACGGTGGTGTCGCCCGTCCACAGCGCCCAGCGCTTGCAGGTCACGGCCGTGGCCGTGAGCGTGCAGTCCGCGCCCTGCTCCTGGGCGAGCTTCACGTCGGCGACGCCCTTGAGCGCCTGCAGGTCGATCGTGAAGGTGCTCTGGCGGCCGAACGTCTGGGTGGAGTCGTTGACGACCCGGAACTCCACCGAGGTCTTCTGCGGCTCGCCGCTCTGCCCGGGGTGCGGGCGCAGACCGATCTCGGCCGGTCCGGCCAGGGTGAAGACGGGGTCCGCGGCGTGTGCGGGAGTGGTGGCCAGGCCCAGGGCCACGAGGCCACAGGCAGCCAGCAAAGAGATGCGCTTTCTCATGCAGCCGTTGACTGTCGAGCGTCAGTCGCAGTTGCACACTTCACTGTGTGATCGACACCACAGCCCGCCCGGGGGGATTCCGGTACAACCATCAAGGCTGAACATCTGTCACGTATGTACCGCGGTGGGCACCGCGCTCGGAGGGGGAGCGCGGTGCCCACCGCTGTCACACGACCGGTTCCGGATTCCTCACGGCTGACGCGGCGGAACCTCCGGGACCGCGAGGAACGGCAGCCGCAGCGCGCCGAAGGCCTCCTTCGGGACCGCCGGACGGACCGGCTCCACCGCGTCCAGGCGGACGTACGCCGTTCCCTGCTCGGGCCGCGGGTCCCGCTCGCCCTTGTTCGGCCAGTACGACATCGCCCGTTCCGCCTGCGCGGTGATCGTCAGCGACGGATTCACCCCGAGGTTCGCGGAGACCGCCGACCCGTCCACCACCGAGATGCCCGGGTGCCCGTAGAGCCGGTGGTACGGGTCCACCACGCCCTCCTCGGGCGAGGCCCCGATCGGGCAGCCGCCCAGGAAGTGCGCGGTCAGCGGGGTCCCCATCAGCTCGCCGATGTTGCTGCCCGGGAAGCCGTTGATCTCCTCGGCCAGCAGGGTCGCGGCCTGCGTGGCCTCCGCGATCTGGACCGGGTTCGGGGCGCCGTGGCCCTGGCGGGCGGTGAGCAGCCCCTTCCCGATCCCGCCGGGCTTGCGGTAGGTGGTCAGCGAGTTGTCCAGGGACTGCATGACCAGGCCGATGATGGTCCGCTCCGACCAGCGCCGGTTGGACAGCGAGCGTGCCAGCTGCACCGGGTGCCGCACGGTCCGGCCCAGCCAGGCCCGGACCCGGTGCCTGCTGTGCGGGACCTGCAGGACGGTCATGAACCCCATGGCGTTGGAGCCCTTGCCGTAGCGGACGGGCTCGATGTGGGTGTCGGCGTTGGGGTGCACGGAGGAGGTGATCGCCACGCCCCGGGTGAAGTCGGCGCGCTGCTCCGTGCCGGCGCCCGCGCCGTGCCGCCTGCGGTAGCGGCGGTCGTCGGTCTGCGCGCCGACCAGGCCCTCGGAGTTGGTCCGGGTCAGCTCCCCGAGCCGCTGCGAGAGGCGCGGGAGCTCGCCGCGGTCCTTCATGGTGTGCAGCAGGGTCTGCGTGCCGTAGGTGCCCGCCGCGACGACGACGTGCCGGGCGCGCAGCACCTTCGCCCGGCCCCTGCGGCGGCCGTCGGTGGGGACGGTGCGGACCCGGTAGCCGCCCTCGGGGTGGTCGGAGAGCGCGGTGACGGTGGTCATCGGGTGGATGACGGCCCCGGCGTGCTCGGCGAGGTGCAGGTAGTTCTCGTTCAGGGTGTTCTTCGCGCCGTGCCGGCAGCCGGTCATGCACTCGCCGCACTCGGTGCAGGCCTTGCGGGTGGGGCCGGCGCCGCCGAAGTACGGGTCGGGGACCTCCTCGCCGGGCCGGACCTTCCGCTGACCTTCGGCGTCGTCGCCGTCCCCGAAGAAGACGCCGACCGGGGCCATGTGGAAGGAGTCCGCGACGCCCATCTTCTCGGCGGCCGCCTTGAGGTGGACGTCGGAGGGGGTCATGGTCGGGTTCAGGCGCACCCCGAGCATCCGCCTGGCCTGCTCGTAGTAGGGGGCGAGTTCCTCGCGCCAATCGGTGATGGACGCCCACTGCCGGTCCTCGAAGAAGGCGGTGGGCGGCACGTACAGGGTGTTGGCGTAGTTGAGCGAGCCGCCGCCCACGCCGGCGCCCGCGAGCACCATCACGTTGCCGAGCAGGTGGATCCGCTGGATGCCGTACAGCCCGAGGGCCGGGGCCCACAGGTAGTTGCGCAGGTCCCAGCTGTTCTTCGGCAGGCCCTCGCGGGTGAAACGGCGCCCTGCCTCCAGGACGCCGACCCGGTAGCCCTTCTCGGTCAGGCGCAGCGCCGAGACCGATCCGCCGAAGCCCGATCCGATGACGATGACGTCGTAGTCGTACGAATCAGACACGGTGCTGCCCCTTAACGGATTCGGAGATCAACGGAAGCGGAGGGCCTTCATGACCTTGAGGCTGCGGGTCATGAACGCCGCGTACTTCTCGTCGTCCATGCCCAGCGAGGGCGCCATCGGGAGCAGCCGCTGGTGGGCGACGGTCTGGGCCTCGGTGTACTTGAGGATGCCCTCGGAGCCGTGACGGCGGCCGAGGCCGGAGTCCTTCATGCCGCCCATGGGCGCCTGGGCGCTGCCGTAGGCGGGGGCGTAGCCCTCGTTGATGTTGACGGTGCCGGTGCGCAGGCGGGCGGCGACGGCGTGGCCGCGGCGGGAGTCCCTGGTCCAGACGCTGGAGTTCAGGCCGTAGGCGGTGGCGTTGGCCTCGGCGATCGCCTGGTCCTCGTCGGTGAAGCGGTAGATCGAGACGACGGGGCCGAAGGTCTCCTCGCCGCACACCGCCATGGGCGCCTCGACGCCGTCGAGGATGGTGGGCTCGTAGAAGAGCGGGCCGATGTCGGGGCGGGCGGTGCCGCCGGCGACGAGGGTGGCGCCCTTGGCCACGGCTTCGTCCACGTGCCGCTGTACGGTCTCCAGCTGGCGCTCGCCGACCAGCGAGCCCATGTCCGCCCCGTACGCGAGGGAGGCGCCGAGCCGCATGGCCTTCGTACGGGCGGCGAACCGCTCGACGAAGGCGTCGGCGATCGAGGCGTGGACGTAGAGCCGCTCGATGGAGATGCACAGCTGCCCGGCGGAGGAGAAGCAGGCGCGGACGGCGCCCGCGGCGGCCTTCTCGATGTCGGCGTCGTGCAGCACGAGCATGGCGTTCTTGCCGCCGAGCTCGAGGGAGACCCCGACGAGGCGGTCGGCCGCGCCCCGGGCGACCTCGCGGCCGGTACGGGTGGAGCCGGTGAAGGAGACGTAGTCGGCGTGCCGGACCACCTCGGGGCCGACGACCGGGCCCTCGCCGAGGACGATCTGGAAGACCTCGGCGGGCAGCCCGGCCTCGATCAGCAGCTCACGGGCCCACAGGGCGGTCAGGGCGGTCTCGGTGTCGGGCTTCATGACCAGCGCGTTGCCGGAGACGAAGGCGGGCAGGGCGTCGCCGACCGACAGTTCGAGCGGGTAGTTCCAGGGGGCGATCTGGCCGACGACCCCGCGCGGCTGACGCAGCTCGGTGACCTTGGTGAGGGTCGGCATGGCACCCGCGTGGCCCTTGGGGCGCAGGTACCCGGGGGCTTTGCGCCCGTAGTGGCGGGCCGATATGGCGACCGCCTGGACCTCCTCGTGGGCGTGCAGACGGGCCTTGCCGGTCTCCAGCTGGATCAGGTCGAGGATCTCGGCCTGCCGGGCCAGGACCAGGTCGTGGAAGCGCAGCAGGACCGCCGCCCTCTTGCGTACGGGCATCGCCGCCCAGGCGGGCTGGGCGGCGCGGGCCCGGTCGAAGGCCTCGGCCACGTCCTCGGGGGTGGCTTCGGGGAGCTCCGCCAGCCGGTCCCCGGTGAAGGGGGTGTGGTTGGCGGTACGACCGGATCCGATCACTCCGCGGGTCAGCCGGGCGACCAGGTCGGGGGTCACCACGTCGGCGGCGGTGCGGGCACCGGCCGGGGCCGGGGCGACCGGATTGGTGGGCTGCGGTGCGGTCCGGAGGGGGGCGGCGGGGGCCTGCGAGTCCGTCATGCCGGTGAGCGTATTGCGCCGGACAGCCTTTGGGTACCCGCCGGTAACCGGATTTTGCCATTTCCGCCAGTGATCGCTGGCAGGATGACGGGATCAGGGCCGATCAAGGCTTCGCGGCGGGCGGCTCCCAGCCGCTGAGCACGATGTCGAACTGCTGCTCGGTCGTGGCCCAGCTCGCGACCGGGCTCGACATGTAGACGGCGTACTCCGTGCCGTCCGGGGCCACGTACATCTGCTCCTTGGCCCGGCGCGGGCCGGGGTGGTTCTGCTTCTCCGTCCAGGTGAAGTCCCAGAGCGCGGCCCGGGTGCTGTCCCGGAAGGTGTTCTGGTTCAGCCGCACCTTCTTGTAGTCGGTCCGCTTCGCCACCTGCTTCTCCAGGTCGAGGAGGTGCGCGTACGGGTCCTGGTAGTCCGGGGTGGAATCGGAGGCGATCCGGATGAAGTGCTTCCCGTCGTCCGGGGTGTAGTCGATCTGGTCGCCGTTCGCCTTGCGCGTCCAGCCCTCCGGGACGAACAGTGTGAAACCGGCGATGGGGTCGATGACCTTGTTGTAGCCCACCGGAGGGGCCGCCGTCTGCGGCTTCCCGGCGTCGCCCGACTGCCCGCCCGTCGAGCTCGCGACCCGGTCCGGATCACCGTCCTTGCCCGTGTCCCCGGTGTACTTGAGCACCCCGAACACGCCGCCGCCGCCGAGGAGCGCCGCCACCAGGGCCACCACGGCGGCACGCTTGACCCAGCCGCCGCCCTGGTCGGCGGGCGCCACGGCGGACACCGTTCCGGACCCGGGGGGCTCCGGCAGCGTGGCCGTCGCCGCGACGTCCGCCGGCGGCGCCGGCTCCTCGGCCTGCTCCCGGGCCGGGGCGAGTTCCTCCGGGGTCACCGTGCGCGTGGGCACGTACGCCTGCGCCGCCTTCGGCTCGCGGCCCTCCATCGCCTCCAGCAGCATCCGCTCGGCCTCCGCGGCCGAGGGCCGCTGCGCCGGGTCCTTGCGCAGCAGGGCCGTGATGATCGGCCCGAGCGCCCCGGCCTGCCGCAGCGCCGGCGGCTCGTCGTTGACCACGGCCTGCAGGCTGGAGATGGGCGACGTACGGCGGAACGGCGAGCGCGCCTCCACCGCCGTGTAGAGGGTGGCGCCCAGCGACCACAGGTCCGAGGACGGGTCCGGGGACCCGCCGGTGACCCGCTCGGGCGCCAGGTAGTCGATGGAACCGACGATCTCGCCGGTGCGCGTGATCGACGAGTCGCCCTCGATCGCGGCGATCCCGAAGTCCGTGAGCAGCACCCGGCCGTCCTTGGCGAGCAGCACGTTGCCCGGCTTCACGTCCCGGTGCAGTACGCCGACCGCGTGCGCGGCGCGCAGCGCGCCCAGCACGTGCAGCCCGATCCGGGCCGCCTCGCGGGGCTCGATCCGCCCGGCCGCCTTGGCCGCCTCCGCGAGGGAGGGGCCGTCGATGTACTCCATGACGATCCACGGCCGGTCGTCGTGCTCCAGCACGTCGTGGACCACGACGACCGCCGGATGCTGGATCCGGGCCGCGGCCCGGGCCTCCTTCTGCGTCCGGGCGTGCATGACGTCCCGGTCGGCCTGGGCGACGTAGAGACCCGCCGTCAGTTCCTTGACGGCGACGGTCCTGTGGAGCAGCTCGTCATGCGCGCGCCACACCTTGCCCATGCCGCCCCGGCCGATCGGCTCGACGAGCCGGTACCGGCCCGCCAACACGGCGCCCCCACCTGTCTGCTGTTCCACGAAATCCCGCCGCTCTCTGCACTTCAGGCCAGATTACGGATCCCGGAGGGGCTGCCGGAACCGCCCGGGCGCCGAAAGACGGCACTGTGACGCAATCGCCGTACTGATCAGTCGTCAGTATCCGCTCAACCGCCCGCCTTGTAACTCGCCGTGGCCTTTTCGAAGACTTCGGTCACCTTGGACTGTTCGTCCTCCGGGCCGGTCACCAGGACGACGTGGTAACTGCCGCCCAGCGCGACGACGTAATTGCGGGCGTAGACGTTGCGCCCGGTCCCGTCGATCCACGTGTACCGGCCCGTCGCGCGCAGTTGCTGGCCCACCTTGGTGGTCTTCACATCGCCGACGGTGGACCAGGTGGACGTCCGGTACGGGGTCAGCTCCGGCTCCTTGTCCTTCTGGTACGCCGCCGGATCCGGGTTGCCCTGGACCTTGTCGCGGCCCGGGACGATCGTCAGCACGAACGGCCCGTCGGTGTAGCGCACCTGACCGGACTCGTTGATTCCGCGGCGCTCCCAGCCGTTGGGCACGGCGATCTCGAAGTGCTCCGGATCCTGCTGGGTGCTGTAACCGGCCGGGGCGGGGGCGGGGGCGGCCGGTGATTCGGCGGGCGCGGTCGTCTGCGGCGCGGGCTTGGACTCGGGCGTGCCCGACGGGACTTGGGAGGGACTCGGCTTCGCCGATGCCCGCGGGGTGCCTCCCCGCCCGTCGCCCGTCGCCTCCGGGTCCGCGGCCCGGGGCATGAACAGCATCGCGTACGCCACCCCGCCCGCGAGGAGGACCAGGATCCCGACGAGCAGGGTCCGGCCGAGGGCGCGCGGCTTTCGGGGGGCCGCGGGATTGCGGTGCCGCCCGTGGACCTCGCCGCGGCGGCGTACGACGGGCAGCCGCGCCGGGTCCGGCTCCGGCATCGGGAGCACCCCGAACCCGGCGTCCGGCTCGGGCGCGGACCGCACCAGCGAACGCAGCCAGCCGCGCAGCTCCTCGAAGTCGGGCCGCTCGGTGGGGTCCTGGCGCAGCAACGACTCCACGATCGGGCGGAGCGCGCCGCACTCCTCGGCGAAGGCGGGCGGCTCGGCGCAGACCATCTCGACCAGCTCGGCGACGCTGTCCTCCGGGTACGGGGCGTGCCCCTGCACCGCGCGGTAGAGCAGCGCGCCGAGCGCCCAGAGGTCCGTGGCGGGGCCGACGGGGGGCGCGAGCTGCCAGTGTCCGTGCACGGGGCCGGCCTGCTCGGGGGCCCACCGCTCGGTGACGGCCCCGACGACGGCCATCCGGGTCTGGCGCGCACGCTCGGCGTCCAGGCCGGTCCGGGGGCGGGTCCGGTCGCCGGGCTGGGGCTGGTCGGGCGCGGCCGGGGCCGGTACCTCGGCCTGCCGGTAGCCCTGGGGCAGGACGAGTTGGGCCGGCAGGGGCAGGGCGGGGCGCTCGGGCTGAGGTCCGGGCGTCGGCTCCGGCCGGGGTGCCGGCTCCGGCACGGGTTGCGGTAAGGGTCCGGGCTCCGGTCGCGGTTCCGGGTCCGGTTCCGGGGCGGCCTGTTCCGGGGCGGCCGCGGGGAGTTCCGCCCGGCGGGAGGTGGCGCCGTGCCAGGGCGCGGCGGCGCCGGTCCCCGGGCCGCCGTACGGGTACGAGTACCCCTGCGGGAGGGTCGAACCCTCGGGCCGGCGCTCCTGCGACGACCCGGCCTCGACCTCGGCCGCGGCCCCGGACCCGGCCCTGCGCTCCTCGATGACCCGGGCGGCGGCGGCCCGCGCCCCGGCCCGGTAGGCGGCGATGGCCCCGGCGCGCGCGGCGGCCTGGAGGTCGGGGCCGTCCTGCGGACGTCCGGGGGTGATGTGGTCGGTGTACCGCGGCCCGGTGTCGTAACCGGGGGCCACGAGCGGCGCGTAGGCGGCGGGAGCCTCCGTACGGAGCTCCACGGAACCGGCGGCCGGAGCGGGATCCGCGTCCGGGTCCGCGATCGGGAGCGGGAGCGGAACCGAAGGGAGAACCGGTTCCGGAACCGGGATCGCGACCGAGGTCGGCACCGGGGCCGGGGTCGCAGCCGCGGCGGTGCCGGAACCCCACCCCTGCGCACCGCCGGTGTCCTCGGCGCCCGGGACGGGGTCGTACCCGCACAGGGCCTCCTCCGCCGCCCCGGCCGCCAGGCCGGTCAGCACGACCCGCCCGTCCTCGCACACCAGCACCGTCCGGACGGTGATGTTCCGGTGCGTCCAGCCGTGCGCGTGCAGCACCCGCAGCGCCGTCAGCACGTCCGACGCCACCTCGGCGGCCCGGTAGGGGCTCAGCGGTTCATCGGCTATCAGCGCCGCCAGCGGCCGGGCCGGGACCAGTTCGCTCACTATCCACAGCGACTCGCCCTCGGCGAACACGTCGAAGACCTGGTCCAGCCGGGGATGGTCCGGGATCGAGGCCGCGGCCTGCGCCGCCTCGATGGCGCGGCGCACGGCCGGCAGATCGGCGGGCGAGCGGCGGGCCGCCGCCGGGACGGCCCGCGGCCCGTCCAGCAGCTCCGCGTCCACGACCTCCGGCAACGGCACCTGCCGCACCAGGACTTCCTGCCCGCTGCGCGTGTCGAAGCCGCGGGTCTCGACCAGTTCGTACTCGTCGGACGGCGGCACGGGCAGGCGGTAGCGGTTGGCCAGGATCCGGCCCGCGTACTCCTCCACATCGCCTCCCCCGAGTGCGGCGGGCCCCCCATGGCCCCTCCGACACGATACGTCGCCGGGGCCGCCCGCGTCCCGAGGTCAGCCGAGCGGCTGGAAGGTCTCGAAGGCGACGTTGCGCAGCTGCGTGCACTCGGCGGCGTCCCACTGGTCCGCGGCGCAGCTGATCATGATGGCGTAGCCGTGCGTCGCGTCCACCTTGAAGCCGCGGTTGAGCACACGGACCTTGATCCCGCTCTGCTCCCGCTCGAACTCCCAGTCGGCGACGGTCGGATAGCCCCGGTACTCCACCGGATCCAGCCGGATCTGCCGATACCCCTTGCTGCTGCCCGCCACGGCGGGTGCCAGCTTGGCCCAGGCGAGGCGCGCGTCGTTGCCCGGGGTGCCGGTGTAGTCGACCTGGATCCGCGGGAATCCGCCGTCACGGCTGTATATGCCGCCGGAGTTCTCACCCGCCGTGCCCGTCTGCTTGAAGCCCTCGGGCATCCCTATCGAGAAATGGAACCCGAAGTTCTGCTCCAGGAAGAATCCCGCGGGGAGCGTGCCGCCCGCGCCGCCGGACGTGGCGCCCTGGCCGGCGCCCGGGGTCTGCTGCTGGCCGCCGGTGCCGGCACCCGTGCCCGTACCCGCGCTGCCGTTGGCGTTGCCGCCCGAGTCGCCGGTGTTCCCCGAGGGCTTCGGGGAGGTGTCCCCGGTCCCGCCGGCGCCCGGGTCCTTCGGGGCCGAGGCCGCCGGAGTGGGCTTGCCGCCGTCCTTGCCCTCGTCCTTGGTGCCCTTGCCGTCGTCGCTGAAGGCGTAGGCGATGAGCGAACCGACCACGGCCAGCACCACGACCACGGCCGCGATGGCGATCACGATGGTGCGGCGCTGCATGACGTCCGTGAGCGGAGCCTTGACGGGGGACGGCTTGGACTGCGGCGGCTCCGCGGCGGAGACGGCCGTGGCGGCGGCCGCGGCCGTCGCCGCCTTGCGGGCGGTCTTCAGCGCGGCACGGGCGCGTTCGCGCTGCTCGCGGTCGCGCCGCTCGCGTTCCTTCTTGGCCGCCTTCTCGGCCGCCTTCTCCGCGGCTGCCTTGTCCACGGCCTCCTTGGCGTCCGCCAGCGATATCTGCCGGGTCTCCTCGGCCGCCGGAGCCGCGACGGGGGCCGGCGCGGGCTCGGGCGCGGCGAGGACGGCGTTCAGCATGGCCCGGGCGCGACCGTCGTCGAGACGGTGGGCCGGGTCCTTGGCGAGCAGGCCGTAGATGACCTCGGTCAGCGGACCGGCGTTCTTCGGCGGGTCCACCGGCTCGGTCATCACCGCGGTGAGGGTGGCGAGCGCGGAGCCCTTGTCGTACGGGGGCACTCCCTCGACGGAGGCGTAGAGCAGGCCGCCGAGCGACCACATGTCGGCGGGCGGGCCGGGCTTGTGGCCGCGGGCGCGCTCGGGGGAAATGTAGGAGGGGGCGCCGACGAGCATGCCGGTGGAGGTGACGGAGGGGTCACCCTCGACCTGCGCGATGCCGAAGTCGGTGAGGACGACACGGCCGTTGCCGGCGATGAGCACGTTGGACGGCTTGACGTCGCGGTGCAGGATGCCCTGGCCGTGCGCGGCGCGCAGCACGTCGAGCACCGCGAGGCCGACCTCGGCGGCGCGGTGCGGGGTGAGGGGGCCGTTCTCCCGTATGAACTCGGCGAGCGAGGGGCCCTCGATGAGCTCCATGACGATCCACGGCCGGGCGTCCTCGTCGACGACGTCGTAGACGGTGACGGCGCCGCCGCTGCGGATCCGGGCGATGGCCTTGGCCTCGCGGAGGGTACGGGTGATGAGGCGTCGCTTCTCGTCCTCGTCGACCCCGGTGCTGAAGCGGAGTTCCTTGACGGCGACGGTCCGGCCCAGGGTCTCGTCCTGGGCCCGCCAGACGGTGCCCATCCCGCCCTTGCCGAGCACGGCCCCCAGCCGGTACCGCCCGGCCAGCAACCGCCCCTTGTCCTGCCCACCCTCGGCAGCCTTCGCAGCGGCGGCCTTGACGGCGGCGGCCATGGCATCGGCCTTCTCGACGACGGGATTCCCCCCGGCCCCGGCCTTCGCAGCCACGGGCTTCGCGTCCTCAGGCTCCGCCGCGGGCACGGCAGAAGCCGCAGCACCGGCCTCGGACCCACTGCCCGGCTTCGCCGCCACAGGCTTCGCGTCCTCAGGTTCCGCTGCGGGCACGGCATCAGACACAGGCTTCGCCACAGGCACACCGGCAGACTTGCTCAGCCCCGGCTTCGCAGCCGCAGGCTCGGACTCCCGGGGCTTCGCCAGAGGCACGGCGCCCACCGCAGGCTTCACATCCGCAGGCTTCACGCCCTCAGACTCCGCCGCAGGCACAGCGGAATCCACGGCACCGGCCGCAAACTCACTGCCCGGCTTCGCAGCCGCAGGCTCGGGCTCCCGGGGCTTCGCCAGAGGCACGGCGCCGGCCACAGGCTTCACGTCCGCAGGCTTCACACCCTCAGACTCCGCCGCAGGCACAGCATCAGACGCAGGCTTTGCCGCCGGCGCGCGGCCAGGCTTGCTCGACCTCGGCTTCGGCTTCGGCTTCGCAGCCGCGGCCGCAGGCTTCGCATCCTCAGGCTTCGCCGCAGGCGCACCGGCAGGTGACCCGCCCGGCTTCTCACCGCCAGGCTTCGCCGCAGGCGACCCGGCAGGCGACCCCGCAGGTGAGCCCGTCCCGGAAGGCACGCGGCCAGCCGAAGGCTTTGCACTGTCAGGCTTCGCCGCAGGCGACTCGGTGTGCTCCGGCTTCGACATGCGTCCCCTCTGCGATCGTGCCGCTGCTCCGCCTGCCCCAGCGGCTGAGCGACCCGGCGGCCGGGGCCCGTGATAACCCGCCCCGGCAGAACCCTCATTGTTCCTCACTCCGCAACGGACGGGCGCCCCGGGTCCACGGTTCCCCCCTCCGCATCCCGGAGTTACAACGGAACGATGTCGGGCGCCCCCAGCCGGGCCGCGTCCGCCGTCTGGTCGTCCGGCTGACGCTGCGATTCCCGCTCCGCCTGGACCCGCTTCTCGTAGTGTTCCACTTCCTTCTCGATCTGCTCCTTGTCCCACCCCAGCACCGGCGCCATCAACTCCGCGCACTCCCGCGCCGACCGCGTCCCCCGGTCGAAGGTCTCGATCGAGATCCGCGTCCGCCGGGTGAGTACGTCGTCCAGGTGCCGGGCCCCCTCGTGCGAAGCGGCGTACACGATCTCCGCCCGCAGGTAGTCGTCCGCCCCGGACAGCGGCTCCCGCAGCCCCGGGTCGGCGGCCATCAGGTCCACCAGTTCCTCCGTCAGCGACCCGAAGCGGTTCAACAGGTGCTCCACCCGCACCACATGAAGCCCCGTCCGGGCGGCGATCCTCGCCCGCCCGTTCCACAGCGCCCGGTATCCCTCCGCCCCCACCAGCGGCACGTCCTCCGTCACGCATTCCGCCACCCGCTGGTCCAGCCCGTGCACGGCCTCGTCGACCGCGTCCTTCGCCATGACCCGGTACGTCGTGTACTTGCCCCCGGCCACGACCACCAGCCCCGGCACCGGGTGCGCCACCGTGTGCTCGCGCGACAGCTTGCTCGTCGCGTCGGACTCCCCGGCCAGCAGCGGCCGCAGGCCCGCGTACACGCCCTGGACGTCGTCGCGCGTGAGCGGCACCGCCAGCACCGAGTTCACGTGTTCCAGCAGGTAGTCGATGTCCGCGCTGGACGCCGCCGGGTGCGCCTTGTCCAGGTCCCAGTCGGTGTCCGTGGTCCCCACGATCCAGTGCCGGCCCCACGGGATGACGAACAGCACCGACTTCTCGGTCCGCAGGATCAGCCCGGTGCTCGAATGGATCCGGTCCTTCGGCACGACCAGATGGATGCCCTTCGAGGCCCGCACGTGGAACTGGCCGCGCTCCCCGATCAGCGCCTGGGTGTCGTCCGTCCACACCCCCGTCGCGTTCACGACCTGCTTCGCGCGGATCTCGTACTCGCCCCCGCCCTCCACGTCCCGCACCCGCGCGCCGACCACCCGTTCGCCCTCACGCAGGAAGCCGATGACCCTCGCCCGATTGGCGCAGTGCGCCCCGTACGCCGCGGCCGTCCGCACGAGCGTGGTGACGTACCGCGCGTCGTCCATCTGTGCGTCGTAGTACTGCAGGGCCCCCACCAGCGCGTCCTTGCGCAGTGCCGGCGCCACCCGCAGCGCGCGCTTGCGCGACAGGTGCCGGTGCACGGGCAGGCCGCGCCCGTGTCCGCTGGACACCGACATCGCGTCGTACAGGGCGACGCCCGAGCCCGCGTACAGCCGCTCCCAGCCCTTGTGCTGCAGCGGGTACAGGAACGGCACCGGCTTGACCAGGTGCGGGGCGAGACGCTCCAGCAGCAGGCCGCGCTCCTTCAGGGCCTCCCGCACGAGGGCGAAGTCGAGCATCTCCAGGTACCGCAGGCCGCCGTGGATCAGCTTGCTGGAGCGGCTGGAGGTGCCCGACGCCCAGTCGCGAGCCTCCACCAGGCCGGTCGACAGGCCGCGTGTCACGGCGTCGAGCGCGGTGCCGGCGCCCACCACGCCCGCGCCCACCACCAGCACGTCCAGTTCCCGCTCGGCCATCCGGCTGAGAGCCTCGGCCCGCTGCACCGGCCCCAGTGTCGCTGTCCTCACGGCTGCCTCCCGTTGGTGCGGATGAGATCCCGCTCACATGCCCCCGTTCCACGATTCTGACCGTCCGCACCCACATCAGCCACCGCCTGTGGACAACACAACGGTGGCGTTCACCCCGGAATGCGACATATCTGTCATATATACGCCTAGTCTGACATTGCGCCAGCTCCCCCGTATCCCCCGGAGAACTTGCGCGGCAGCCCCCTCATGTCAGGGAAGGGACGGCACCCCCATGCCCGCAGATCTCGCCGTCATCGGACTCGGCCATCTCGGCCTCCCACTCGCCCAGGCGGCCGTCGCCGCCGGAATCGAGACGGTCGGCTACGACAGCGGTCCGGTCACGGACTCCACCCTCACCGCCGCCGAGATCCGCCGCATGTCGGCGGCCGGCTTCCGGGTCACCACCAACCCCGCCGAGCTCGGCCGGGTCCGCACGGCCGTCATGTGCGCCCCCACCCAGCTCGGCGCCGATCGCGCACTGGACCTCTCCGCCGTCGGCGAGGCCGGCCACGCGCTCGCCGCGCGGCTGCGCCCCCACACCACCGTGATCCTCGAATCCGCCGTCCATCCGGGCGTCACCGAGGACTACCTCCGCCCGATCCTCGAGGCCGGCTCCGGGCTGCGGGCCGGCCGGGACTTCCACCTGGCCTACTCCCCCAGCCGCCACGACCCGGGCAACCGCACGCACGGCATCTCCAACACCCCCAAGGTGATCGGCGGCCTCACCCCCGCCTGCACGGAGTCCGCGCACGCCTTCTACGCCCGCCTCACCGAGAAGGTGGTCCGCGCCCGCGGCCTGCGCGAGGCCGAGACCGTACAGCTCCTCGAGACGAACTACCGCCACGTCAACATCGCCCTCATGAATGAGATGGCCGTCCTCTGCCACGACCTCGGCGTCGACCTGTGGGACGTCATCCGCTGCGCCGAGACCAAGCCGTACGGATTCCAGGCCTTCCGCCCCGGCCCCGGGGTCGGCGGCCACGGCGTCCCCCTCGACCCGAACTACCTCCCCCACACCACGCGCACCCCGGGCCACCCCCTGCGCATGGTCGGGCTGGCGCAGGAAATCAACAACCGGATGCCGCAGTACGTCATCCAGCGCTCCGCCACCCTGCTGAACGAGCACGGAAAATCCGCCCGCGGGGCCCGCGTCCTGCTCCTCGGCGTCACCTACAAGCCCGACCTCGCCGACCAGGAGGGCTCCCCGGCCCGCGAGATCGCCAGCCGCCTCCTCGACCTGGGCGCGCTGATCAGCTATCACGATCCGTACATCACCGGCTGGCGGGTCAGGGACCAGCCCGTCCCCCGTGCCGAATCGTTGTACGAGGCCGCCGCGAACGCGGACCTGACCATCCTGCTCCAGCACCACCGCACCTATGACCTGCAAGGACTCGCCGTGAAGGCCCAATTGCTCCTGGACACCCGCGGCGCCAGCCCGGTGGGGGCGGCCCACCGGCTCTGAGGGGCCGGGAAATCCCCCCCGCGGATGTCCGGGGCTGCTGCTAGCCTGCGGCGTCACTTATCTCGCACATACGTCCCCCTGGACAGTTGTGCGCGCGCATCCCTGGGGGGATTCCCACATGAGCCAGAACTTCACGCCGCCGGCGCCCGACTCCTTCACCGCGGCCCCCGCCCCGGCCCCGGCCCGCCCCGGCAACATCGGCCTCGGCATCGTCGCCGCCGTCGTCGCGGCCCTGGTCGCGGCGGGCGCGTACGGCGGGATCATGAACGCCATCGACCGGGAGATCGGTTACGCCGCGATCGGCGTCGGCCTCCTCGTCGGCCTCGCCGCGGGCAAGGTCGGCGGCCGCAACCCGGTCCTGCCCGCCGTCGCCGCCCTGCTCTCCCTGGGCGCCGTCTACCTCGGCCAGCTCTTCTTCATCGCGCTCGCCCTGGCGGACTACGGCAAGGTCGGCGTCGGCGAGGTGTTCAGCGAGGTCGGCATCGGCGGCCTGGCCGACATCTGGAAGGAGGGCATGGACTTCATGTCCTACGTCTTCCTCGCGATCGGTGGCGCCGCCGCTTTCAGCGCGGCCAAGAAGCTCGGCGACTGACGTCGGGCCGCGGCCCGCACATGCCGGAGGGCCGGCACCCCACTCGGGGTGCCGGCCCTCCGGCGTGCGTACGGGAGGCCCTCAGCGGCTGTGCTGCGAGTCCGCGATCGTGACCTCGACCCGCTGGAACTCCTTGAGCTCGCTGTAGCCGGTGGTGGCCATCGAGCGGCGCAGGGCGCCGAAGATGTTCATCGAGCCGTCCGGGGTGTGCGAGGGACCGGTGAGGATCTCCTCGGTGGTGCCCACGGTGCCGAGGTCGACCTTCTTGCCGCGCGGCACGTCCTCGTGGACGGCCTCCATGCCCCAGTGGTTGCCCCTGCCGGGCGCGTCGGTGGCACGGGCCAGCGGAGAGCCCATCATCACGGCGTCCGCGCCACAGGCGACGGCCTTCGGGATGTCGCCGGACCAGCCCACGCCGCCGTCGGCGATGACGTGCACGTAGCGGCCGCCGGACTCGTCCATGTAGTCGCGGCGGGCCGCGGCCACGTCCGCGACGGCGGTCGCCATCGGGACCTGGATGCCGAGGACGTTGCGCGTGGTGTGCGCGGCGCCGCCGCCGAAGCCGACCAGGACGCCGGCCGCGCCGGTGCGCATCAGGTGCAGGGCCGCCGTGTAGGTGGCGCAGCCGCCGACGATGACCGGGACGTCGAGCTCGTAGATGAACTGCTTGAGGTTCAGCGGCTCGGCGGCGCCCGACACGTGCTCGGCCGACACGGTGGTGCCGCGGATCACGAAGATGTCCACGCCCGCGTCGACGACGGCCTTGGAGAACTCGGCGGTGCGCTGCGGGGAGAGCGCGGCGGCGGTGACCACACCGGAGTCGCGCACCTCCTTGATGCGCTGCCGGATCAGGTCCGCCTGGATCGGCGCGGAGTAGATCTCCTGGAGACGGCGGGTCGCCGCCTCCTCGTCCAGCTCGGTGATCTCGTCGAGCAGCGGCTGCGGGTCCTCGTACCGGGTCCACAGGCCTTCGAGGTTCAGCACGCCGAGGCCGCCGAGCTCGCCGATGCGGATCGCGGTCTGCGGGGAGACGACCGAGTCCATGGGGGCGGCCAGGAACGGGAGCTCGAAGCGGTACGCGTCGATCTGCCAGGCGATCGAGACCTCCTTCGGGTCCCGGGTCCGCCGGCTCGGGACGATGGCGATGTCGTCGAACGCGTACGCCCTGCGGCCGCGCTTGCCGCGCCCGATCTCGATCTCAGTCACGTGTGGTGGCCTTTCCTCTGGGTCTGCCCGTCCAGTATCCCCGAAGGCCGGAGAGTCGCGTTCCCATGACCGCTGTACGGACGCCGGAACCCGCGCCCGCCGGCGTTTCGGGCGCGGGGGGTCCGGGGGCGGAGCCCCCGGCAACGGCGAAGGGGCGGGCCCGGTCGTCCCGGCCCGCCCCTCGTCACCGCTCGCTCGCGCCCGCTCAGCCCTTGCGGGAGTAGTTCGGCGCCTCGACCGTCATCTGGATGTCGTGCGGGTGGCTCTCCTTGAGGCCCGCCGAGGTGATCCGGACGAACCGGCCGCGGTCCTGCAGCTCGGGGACCGTGCGGCCGCCGACGTAGAACATCGACTGGCGCAGGCCGCCGACGAGCTGGTGCACGACCGCGGAGAGCGGGCCGCGGTACGGGACCTGGCCCTCGATGCCCTCGGGGATGAGCTTGTCGTCGCCGCCCACGCCCTCCTGGAAGTAGCGGTCCTTGGAGAAGGAGCGCTGGTCGCCGCGGGACTGCATCGCGCCGAGCGACCCCATGCCGCGGTACGACTTGAACTGCTTGCCGTTGATGAAGAGCAGCTCGCCCGGGGACTCCTCGCAGCCCGCGAGCAGCGAGCCGAGCATCACCGTGTCGGCGCCCGCGACCAGGGCCTTGGCGATGTCGCCGGAGTACTGGAGGCCGCCGTCGCCGATGACCGGGACGCCGGCCGCCTTGGCGGCGAGCGCGGCCTCGTAGATCGCGGTGACCTGCGGGACGCCGATGCCGGCGACGACGCGGGTGGTGCAGATGGAGCCGGGGCCGACGCCGACCTTGATGCCGTCGCACCCGGCGTCGATCAGCGCCTGGGCGCCGTCACGCGTGGCGACGTTGCCGCCGATGACGTCGACGGTGGAGTTCGACTTGATCTTGGCGACCATGTCGCCGACCAGGCGGGAGTGACCGTGGGCGGTGTCGACGACGATGAAGTCGGCGCCCGCCTCGATCAGGGCCTGGGCGCGCTCGTACGCGTCGCCGGCGACGCCGACGGCCGCGCCGACGAGCAGCCGGCCGCCCTTGTCCTTGGCCGCGTTCGGGTACTGCTCGGCCTTGACGAAGTCCTTGACCGTGATGAGGCCCTTGAGGATGCCCGCCTCGTCGACCAGCGGAAGCTTCTCGATCTTGTGGCGGCGCAGCAGCTCCATGGCGTCCACGCCCGAGATGCCGACCTTGCCCGTGACCAGCGGCATCGGGGTCATGACCTCGCGCACCTGGCGGCTGCGGTCCGACTCGAAGGCCATGTCCCGGTTGGTGACGATGCCGAGGAGCTTGCCGGCGGGGTCGGTGACCGGCACACCGGAGATGCGGAACTTCGCGCAGAGCTGGTCCGCCTCGCGCAGCGTCGCGTCCGGGTGCACCGTGATCGGGTCGGTGACCATGCCGGACTCGGAGCGCTTGACCAGGTCGACCTGGTTGGCCTGGTCGGCGATGGAGAGGTTGCGGTGCAGCACGCCGACGCCGCCCTGACGGGCCATGGCGATGGCCATGCGGGCCTCGGTGACCTTGTCCATGGCAGCGGACAGCAGCGGAACGTTCACGCGGACGTTCCGGGAGATGAGGGAAGAGGTGTCGATCGCGTCAGGCGACATGTCCGACGCGCCCGGCAGCAGCAGGACGTCGTCGTAGGTCAGTCCGAGCGTGGCGAATTTGTCGGGCACTCCGTCGGCAGTCATGACACCTTCCCAAATGGTCTTGCTCAGCGCGGATGTCCATGCTAACGGGATCCCGACGCGTCTCATTCCACGACCAAGGTCAAGCAGAAGTTTCGTCGTTTCCTACGACTGCGACCCGGGGCGGAGAGTCCTCGCCGACACCCCGGCAGGGACTGGGGCACGCAGCGATCACCGACGTACGCACCGGCGCGGACCGCGGGGCCCGCACCGCCGCCTACTGTTCGGCGAGCGCCCGCAGCCGGCTGAGCGCGCGGTGCTGGGCCACGCGCACGGCTCCGGGGGACATTCCGAGCATCTGGCCGGTCTCCTCGGCGGTCAGCCCGACGGCCACCCGCAGGACGAGGAGCTCGCGCTGGTTCTCCGGAAGGTTCGCCAGCAGCTTCTTGGCCCAGGCGGCGTCACTGCTGAGCAGTGCGCGCTCCTCCGGGCCCAGCGAGTCGTCGGGCCGTTCCGGCATCTCGTCGGAGGGCACGGCCGTGCTGCCCGGATGCCGCATGGCGGCCCGTTGCAGGTCGGCGACCTTGTGAGCGGCGATCGCGAAGACGAAGGCCTCGAAGGGCCGCCCGGTGTCCCGGTAGCGCGGCAGCGCCATCAGGACGGCGACGCATACCTCCTGCGCCAGGTCCTCCACGAAGTGACGAGCGTCACCCGGCAATCGCGAGAGCCGGGTGCGGCAGTAGCGGATCGCCAGGGGGTGCACGAAGGCGAGCAGGTCGTGCGTGGCCTGCTCGTCACCCTCCACCGCCCGGCGTACGAGCGCGCTGACGCCCCCGGCACTGCCGCCTTTGGCGGCGCCGGTCGGGCCTGTGGCCGCGGGTGACCCCAGGGCCTCGTCGTCGCGCATCAATCCATGGTGCCTTGGCGCCGGAGCATCCGCGGCACCGTGGCCCTTGTTGTGCATCGAAGCGTTATGAGCAGGTGCGCCGGAACCCATCGTCTGCGCCCTCCCCTCCCGCTCGGCCGAATAGTCCCCGAGAGACTCCACACCCTCAAGGATGCGGCATCGCGCACGAAGCGAGACGTCCCCCGGATTGTGCCCCGCCAATCCCCGGGTGCGCACCGGGTACGGCGGGGACGGGGCTGCCCCCGACAACAAGAGCCGTCGAGGGCGACGCGCCGCCCCGTCCGCGGGTGGCGGACGGGACCGCTCTCGACGATCAGCGGCCTGCGGCGGACCGGGCCCGGCCCGGTCACGGCCGGGGGTTCAGCGGACCAGACCCCAGCGGAAGCCGAGGGCCACGGCGTGCGCCCGGTCCGAGGCGCCGAGCTTCTTGAAGAGCCGGCGGGCGTGCGTCTTGACCGTGTCCTCGGAGAGGAAGAGCTCGCGCCCGATCTCCGCGTTGGACCGGCCGTGACTCATGCCCTCCAGGACCTGGATCTCGCGCGCGGTGAGCGTGGGCGCGGCGCCCATCTCGGCCGAGCGGAGCCGGCGCGGGGCCAGTCGCCAGGTCGGGTCGGCGAGTGCCTGGGTGACCGTGGCCCGCAGTTCGGCGCGCGAGGCGTCCTTGTGCAGGTATCCACGGGCGCCGGCGGCGACCGCGAGGGCCACGCCGTCCAGGTCCTCGGCGACCGTCAGCATGATGATGCGGGCGCCGGGGTCGGCCGAGAGCAGCCGACGGACCGTCTCCACACCGCCCAGCCCGGGCATCCGTACATCCATCAGAATGAGGTCGGAGCGGTCGGCGCCCCAGCGGCGGAGGACTTCCTCGCCGTTGGCAGCCGTCGTCACACGCTCGACGCCGGGCACGGTGGCAACCGCGCGACGGAGCGCCTCTCGGGCAAGCGGGGAGTCGTCGCAGACGAGGACGGATGTCATGACCGCCCTCCGCAGCTGCTGATGCGCGTCACCTTGAGCCTCCAGGCTGGTACGTATCGTCACCTGTGCGGTCGATGCTCCCGGACACCTGTCCGAGAACTTATTGGTTCAACCGCCTTCGCACTCTCAACGATGGTCACTCGAAAGAGTTACGGGTCGGACGGACACCTTCAGCACTCTACGTGAGGAAGCGATCACGTCGTGGGAGGCGCGAGCCGCTTGTCCTCCATCTGGAGCTATGCCCTATTTGGCGGCTTTCCTTCCGTTTGGCACGTGTCTGAGGCTAGATTCCCAATGAGTCATATTTACATCTACTCCGACAGTAGGTGTGGAGACATGGACCGTATCCGCCTCAGTACCGGCACCAAGAGGACTACCAATGGCAGATTTCTCCCGCCTCCCCGGACCGAACGCCGACCTCTGGGACTGGCAGCTCCTCGCTGCCTGCCGCGGGGTCGACAGCTCCCTCTTCTTCCATCCGGAAGGCGAGCGGGGCGCGGCCAGGAGCGCGCGCGAGGCCTCGGCTAAAGAGGTCTGCATGAGATGCCCGGTTCGTTCGGAATGCGCCGCGCACGCCCTCGCCGTCCGCGAGCCCTACGGGGTGTGGGGCGGCCTCACCGAGGACGAGCGCGAGGAGCTGATGGGCCGCGCCCGGCATCGCCTGATCCCCGCGTCGAGTGCGATCGGACCGATCGCGCCGAACTGAGAGCTCGACGAAACGTCCGAAGGAACGTTTCCTCGCATCACCGGCACGCCCCGGCGTGTCGCCGCCCGGCCCGCATTTCACACGTTCGGCCGTACCCGGCCGTCCGAGTTCGGCTCGCCAGGCCGTCCGATGTGTGCGCCCCCGGCCGCCGCCGGGGGCGGACGCGGGTCAGCGCGCGGCCGCGCGCTCCAGCTCGGCAAGGGTCGCGGCCACGGCCGGCACCCGGGCCAGGTCGGGCAGCGTGAGCGCCACGACCTCCCGCTCGACGGCCGGCTCCACCGCCACCGTGCTCACGCCCTTGGCCCGTACGGACTCCACCGCGAGCTCCGGCAGCACCGCCACGCCCAGCCCCGCGCCGACCAGGCCGACCACCGCCGGGTAGTCGTCGGTGGCGAAGTCGATGCGCGGGGTGAAGCCCGCGACCTCGCACACCTCCACCAGATGGCGGCGGCACCGCGGACAGCCCGCGATCCAGGGCTCGTCCGCCAGTTCCGCCATGTCCACGCGCTCCGCACCGGCCAGCCGGTGCCCCTCCGGGACCAGCCCGACGAGCCGGTCGGTCAGCAGCGGCCGCACCACGAGGTCGTCCCACTCCGCGGCGGAATGGGCCCCGCCGTAGCGGAAGGCCAGCGCCAGGTCGCAGTCGCCCTCGCGCAGCATCTCCACCGAACGCGGCGGCTCTGCCTCGACCAGCGAGATACGGGTCCCCGGGTGCTCGGCGCGCATCGCCGCGAGCGCGGTCGGCACCAGCGTGGAGCTGCCGCTGGGGAAGGACACGAGCCGGACCCGGCCCGCGCGCAGCCCGGCGATGGCCGCGACCTCCTCCTCGGCCGCGGTCAGCCCGGCCAGGATCCCCGCGGCATGGCGGACCAGGGCCTCGCCCGCCTGGGTCAGCCGCATCTCGCGGCCGGTACGGATGAGCAGCGGGGTGCCCGCCGACTGTTCCAGCGCCTTCATCTGCTGGGAGACGGCGGGCTGGGTGCAGCCGAGCTCGCGGGCGGCGGCGGAGAAGGACCCGGTCCCGGCGACAGCGCGCAGAACCCGGAGATGACGTGCCTCGATCACCCTTCGAGCATAAGGCCTGCTTTGACCGTTACACGAATATCCCGATGACGCTTTGGGGCGGCTCGGTTAGCGTGTCCCCCATGGGCCCGATGCATCTGATCTCCGTGAACCTCGGCCGCGCCACGGCCGCCGCCTACACCGACGCCGAGGGCGGGATGACGGGCATCGGCAAGCGCCCCGTCCCCGGACCGGTCCGTGTCGTAGCCCCGGGCCTGAAGGCCACCGGCCTCGGCAGCGGTCTGGAGGGCGACGCCGTCTGCGACCGGCGCCACCACGGCGGCGACCACCAGGCCGTCTACGCGTACGCCCGCGAGGACCTGGACCTGTGGGAGCGCGAGCTGGACCGCGAACTGCCCGGCGGGATCTTCGGCGAGAACTTCACCACCTCCGGCATCGACCTGAACACCGCGCGGCTCGGCGACCGCTGGCGGGTCGGCGCGGACCTCGTCCTCGAAGTGGCCTCGGCCCGCATCCCCTGCCGGACCTTCCAGGGGGTCCTGGGCGAGGCCCGCTGGGTCAAGCGGTTCACCCAGGAGGCCCGCCCGGGTGCGTATCTACGGGTGATCGAGGAGGGTTCGGCCTCCCCTGGCGACCCGATCGAGATCATCCACCGGCCGGACCACGACGTGACGGTGCAGCTCTGGTTCCGCGCCTTCACCACCGAGCGGGCGCTGCTGCCGCGCACGCTGGCGGCGGGCGGGGCGATGGAGCCGGAGGCCCACGAGCGGGTGCGCCTGTACGTGGAGAAGTACGGGGCAGGGGCCGGGGCGAGGTAACGCCGTCAGCGGGGGAAGCTAGGTTGCGCCTATGACGACTGCGTTGATTACGGGATCCACGGCGGGCATCGGCGCCGCCTTCGCCCGGCGGCTGGCCGCCCAGGGGCACAACCTGGTGCTCGTGGCACGCGACACCAAGCGGCTCGGCGAGCAGGCCACGGAGCTGCACGACCGGCACGGCATCGAGGCGGAGGTACTGGCCGCCGACCTCTCCACCGAGGAGGGCATCGCGGCGGTCGAGCAGCGCCTCGGCGACCGCACGCACCCGGTGGACCTGCTGGTCAACAACGCGGGCTTCGGCAACAGGGGCCGCTACCTCGAGGTCTCCATGGCCGACGAGCTGACCATGCTGAAGGTGCATGTCGAGGCCGTCCTGCGGCTGACCTCGGCGGCCGCGGAATCGATGCGCCCGCGCGGCCGCGGCGGCGTGATCAACGTGGCCTCGGTGGCCGCCTTCCTGCCCCGCGGTACCTACGGGGCGAGCAAGGCCTGGGTCGTGCAGTTCACCCAGGGCGCCGCCCGCGATCTGGGCGGATCCGGGGTGCGGCTGATGGCGCTGTGCCCAGGCTTCGTACGGACCGAGTTCCACCAGCGGGCCGGCATGGGCACGGACAACATCCCCGGCTGGATGTGGCTGGACGCCGACAAGCTGGTGGCCGCGGCCCTGGACGACCTGGCGCGCGGGAAGACGGTGTCGATCCCGGACCCGCGGTACAAGGCGCTGATGGGCCTGGTGAAGCTGACGCCACGCGGGCTGCTGGGCGGGGTGTCCTCGCGTACGGGCCGCAAGTACGGCCCCCAGTAGCCCTGGAGGCTACCCTGAGGAAACCCATCACAAGCGGCCAATCAGGTGAAATCTCCCTAAACTGGATCTGTCCCATCCAGCGAGGGAGGCGACGCGATGACATTCGTACAGGTGATCGATTACGAAACCAGGCGGTTCGATGAGATGAACGCGCTCATCGACCGCTGGGCGGAGCAGAGCAGCGGCAGGCGCACCGCCACGCACACGATGATCGGCCAGGACCGCGAAGCCCGGAACCACTACGTGGACATGGTGGAATTCGCCTCGTACGAGGAGGCCATGAAGAACTCCCATCTCCCCGAGACGGACCGCATGTTCCAGGAGATGGTGGCCCTCTGTGAGGGAATGCCGAAGTTCATGAACCTGGACGTCGTCCGCGACGAGCACCTCAACAAGCAGCTCGCCAACCGGGTGCTCCAGGAAGCGGCCATGGGCGGCAACATGGGCGTCCTCGACGAGTGCTTCGCGGTGAACTACATCGACCACGACGTCAGCAAGGCGGAGTCCACCGTCATCGGACGCGACGCCATGCGGTCGGACATGGAGACGTGGCGCGCGGCCTTCGACATGACCTTCGAGCCGATGGCCCAGCTGGCCGAGGGCGACATGGTCACCACGGTGTGGAACTGGCGCGGCATCCACAAGGGCCCGTTCATGGGTGTCGAACCGACCGGGAAGACGTACGAGATGTCCGGGAGCACCACCTTCCGGTGCCTGGACGGAGAGATCGTCGAGGGCTGGTGGCACTACAACACCGCGGCCCTGCAACGGCAGATGGGCGGATCGGGTACCCCGTACGGAACCTGAAGCCCCCACCACGGGGAAGGCCCCGTCCCGCGGCTGCGGGACGGGGCCTTCTCGGCGTGGTGCGTGCGATCAGTGGCTGTGGCCGTGACCGCCGTGGCTGTGCCCGGCGTCGCCCTCGTCGTCCGCCGGCTTCTCGACGACCAGGGTCTCGGTCGTGAGCAGCAGGGAGGCGATGGAAGCGGCGTTCTCCAGCGCGGAACGGGTGACCTTCACCGGGTCGATGACGCCGGCCTTGACCAGGTCGCCGTACTCGCCGGTGGCGGCGTTGAAGCCCTGGCCCTTGTCGAGCTCGGCGACCTTCGAGGTGATGACGTAACCCTCGAGACCGGCGTTCTCGGCGATCCAGCGCAGCGGCTCGACGGCGGCGCGACGCACGACCGCGACACCGGTGGCCTCGTCGCCCGACAGGCCGAGGTTGCCCTCGAGGACCTTGACGGCGTGGACGAGCGCAGAGCCACCGCCGGAGACGATGCCCTCCTCGACCGCGGCGCGGGTCGCCGAGATGGCGTCCTCGAGACGGTGCTTCTTCTCCTTGAGCTCCACCTCGGTGGCGGCGCCGACCTTGATGACGCAGACGCCACCGGCGAGCTTCGCCAGGCGCTCCTGCAGCTTCTCGCGGTCCCAGTCCGAGTCGGTGGACTCGATCTCGGCCTTGATCTGGTTGACGCGGCCGACGACCTCGTCGTGGCTGCCGCCACCGTCGACGATGGTGGTGTCGTCCTTGGAGATGGTCACGCGGCGCGCGGAACCGAGTACGTCCAGACCGGCCTGGTCGAGCTTGAGGCCGACCTCCTCGGCGATGACGGTGGCACCGGTGAGGGTGGCCATGTCCTGGAGCATCGCCTTGCGACGGTCGCCGAAGCCGGGGGCCTTGACGGCGACCGCGTTGAAGGTGCCGCGGATCTTGTTGACGACGAGGGTGGAGAGCGCCTCGCCCTCGACGTCCTCGGCGATGATCAGCAGGGGCTTGGAGGCGCCGGCCTGGATGACCTTCTCCAGCAGCGGCAGGAGGTCCTGGATCGAGGAGATCTTGCCCTGGTTGATCAGGATGTACGGGTCGTCGAGGACGGCCTCCATACGCTCCTGGTCGGAGACCATGTACGGGGAGAGGTAGCCCTTGTCGAAGGCCATGCCCTCGGTGAACTCCAGCTCCAGGCCGAAGGTGTTGGACTCCTCGACGGTGATGACACCGTCCTTGCCGACCTTGTCCATCGCCTCGGCGATGAGCTCGCCGACCTGCTGGTCCTGCGCGGAGAGCGCGGCCACGGCGGCGATGTCGGACTTGTCCTCGATCGGGCGGGCGGTCGCGAGGAGCTCCTCGGACACGGCCTTGACCGCGGCGTCGATGCCCTTCTTCAGGGCGGCCGGGGAAGCACCCGCGGCGACGTTGCGCAGACCCTCGCGGACCAGCGCCTGGGCCAGCACGGTGGCGGTGGTGGTGCCGTCACCCGCGATGTCGTTGGTCTTGGTCGCCACCTCCTTCACGAGCTGCGCGCCCAGGTTCTCGTACGGGTCGTCCAGTTCGACCTCGCGGGCGATGGTGACACCGTCGTTGGTGATGGTGGGGGCGCCGAACTTCTTGTCGATGACGACGTTGCGGCCCTTGGGGCCGATCGTCACCTTGACCGTGTCGGCAAGCTTGTTGACGCCGCGCTCGAGGGCGCGACGGGCGTCCTCGTCGAACTTCAGGATCTTCGCCATGGGAGCGGTTCAGCCCTCTCGAAAACTCGGGTTTAACGAGCTGCGCCCCTCGCCGCCCGGCAATCAGCGGGGTGACCAGGGGCGCAGCTCAAAGCAGTACTGATGAAGAGAATTACTTCTCGACGATCGCGAGCACGTCGCGAGCCGAGAGGACGAGGTACTCCTCGCCGCTGTACTTCACTTCGGTGCCGCCGTACTTGCTGTAGAGCACGATGTCGCCGACGGTGACGTCCAGCGGGAGACGCTGGCCGTCCTCGAAGCGGCCCGGGCCCACCGCAAGGACGACGCCCTCCTGGGGCTTCTCCTTCGCGGTGTCCGGGATGACCAGGCCGGAGGCCGTGGTCTGCTCGGCGTCCAGCGGCTGGACCACAATGCGGTCCTCAAGCGGCTTGATGGCAACCTTGGAGCTGGTGGTCGTCACGATCCGACCTCCCCCTTCGGAGATCCGGGGTTAACTGTCTGAGGTGGCGACCAGGTCGATCCGTCGTCGCGGGTGCCGGATCTGCCTGTCGCTGTGTTGGCACTCACCAGGGGTGAGTGCCAGGTGCGAGACTATTCCGGCGATTAGCACTCGGTCAAGCGGAGTGCCAATTCCCGCCTCCCGGGCGTTGCGCGGACCGGAACCGGAACGCCTCCCACCGGGGCCCCCGAAGGCCCGGGATCACTACTCTCCACTGCATGACCAGGAGAAACGCGGAGCTGCGCCGGCGCGACATCATCTCGATCACCGTGGGCCTGACGATCGGGATCTGCGCGTTCTCGTTGGCCGGGCCGCGACTGATGACCAAGCTGACGGGGGTCGAGGGCGACTTCCGCGCGGAGCAGTGCCGGTGGCAGAAGGACTACGACGGGGTCCGGCAGCGGGCGTGCGTCGGCTCCTTCACCGCTGCCGACGGATCGTTCACCATCCGCCGGATCGCGGCCGAGGACCTGTTCGAAACCGATCCGACCGGGCCGGTGGCCTCCCGGGTCAGCGGACCGTCGGCCGACGAGGCCGTGCGGCCGGGACTCAGGTCGCTGGCGCCCCTGCTGGGCATCGGGCTGATCGGCTTCGCGTTCCCCCTGTGGGCCCTGACGGCCGGCGCCCTCGACCTGTTCGCCCGCCTGCGACGCCGCCGGGGCGGGGCCCGGGGGACCGATACCGCGGCGGCCGCACGCTGAAAAACCGCACGCACGCCCGTTCGACCTCACTACTGTCCCCGGTATGACCAGGACGAACTCCAGCGTGCGATGGCTCCACGCCGTCCCGATCGCCGTCGGCATCACCGTCGGGATCTTCATGTGCCACGTGGCCGTACCGAGGCTGATCACCCAACTGACGGGGGTGGACGGCACGTTCCGCGCCGAGCGCTGCACGTGGGGGGACCCCGATTCCGACGGGGACCGGAAGATGACGTGCGCGGGGGACTTCACCGCCTCCGACGGATCGTTCACCCTCACCGGGATAAAGATCGACGGCGTGTTCGACGACCGGCCGGAGGCACCGGTCACCGCCCGCGTCAGCGGGCCGTCGGCCGACCATGCCGTGCAGATGGACTTCGCCACCTCGCTGGCGCCCATAGGCCTGGGGCTGACCGCCTTCGCCTTCCCGGCCTGGGCGCTGACCGCGGCCACCCGCGACGCCCTGGACCGCCGTGCGCGGCGCCGTAACCGCCCCCCGGAGACCGGCGACAGAACCGGTCCGGGGGAAGCCGCACTTCACGGCACTTCCCCGCCGAAGGCTTCGGAAGGAACCATGGGCAGGACATCATCGTCGTAGATGATATGAAGATAAAGCGCCTCATTGCCGAGCAGATCGGACCCAAGGCCTCCACGGCCGACTCCGCGTCGGGCGCCCCCTCCTCACCTCCGTCCTCGCCCCCGCCCTCACCCGAGGCGGCACCCCCGCCACCCTCTCCGTCCGCGTCGCGGGACGGTGGCGGCATTCCGTGCGTGGCCTGAAACCCCTGACGTCGGCGGGTGCCCGCCGCCGCACCGAGGCGCTGCTCCTGGTCTTCGTCATCGCCATCGCCGTCTTCGGCCACGCGGCCGCGGGCCTCGCCATGAACGACGAGCTGCCGCCCAACCTCGCCGGATTCACCATCAGCCTGACCCTGCTGTCCCTGGTGGGACACCTGGGCGTGCGCCGTTTCGCGGCCTACGCGGACCCGCTGGTCTTCCCGCTCGCCATGCTGCTGACCGGTCTCGGCCTGGTGCTGCTGCACCGGCTCGACCAGGGCTACATCGAGCGCTACAACTCGGACGCGAACGCCCCCGGCCAGCTGATGTGGACGGTGGTCGGGGTCGCCGCCTGCCTCCTGGTGCTGGCCCTGTTGCGCGACCACCGGCTGCTGCAGCGGTTCATCTACATCACGATGGCCGTCGCGCTGGTGCTGCTGATCGCGCCCGCCTTCTTCGGTGCGGACACCTATGGCGCGAAGCGCTGGATCAAACTCTTCGGCTTCTCGCTGCAGCCCGGCGAGTTCGTGAAGATCATGATCGCGATCTTCTTCGCCGGGTACCTGGTCGTCCACCGGGACTCGCTGGCCCTGACGGGCCGCAGGTTCCTGGGCATGCGGCTGCCCCCGATGCGCCAGCTCGGCCCGATCGTCACCGTGTGGATCGTCTCGATGCTGGTCCTGGTCTTCGAGCGCGACCTCGGCACCTCGCTGATCTTCTTCGGGGTGTTCGTGGTGATGCTGTACGTCGCCACCGAGCGCACCAGCTGGATCGTCTGCGGCCTGGTCATGGCCTCGGCGGGCGCCTTCGTGGTCGGCTCGACGGAGCCGCACGTCAAGGCGCGCGTGGCCGCGTGGCTCAACCCGCTGTCGTACTAC
Source organism: Streptomyces sp. NPDC048257 (assembly GCF_043201855.1). NCBI lineage: Bacteria > Bacillati > Actinomycetota > Actinomycetes > Kitasatosporales > Streptomycetaceae > Streptomyces > Streptomyces sp. NPDC048257. The sequence goes on along the minus strand of NZ_JBICZI010000009.1, from coordinate 9,957 downwards.
TGGGAGAACCGGCCGCCGGGAGTCACCTCGGACCAGTCGGCGCAGGCGCTGTTCAGCTTCGGCACGGGCGGCGTCTCGGGCACGGGCCTCGGCATGGGCCACCCCGAGCTGATCGCGTTCGCCGGGCGCAGCGACTTCATCCTGACGACGGTGGGCGAGGAGCTCGGCCTGGCCGGGGTCATGGCCGTACTGATCCTCTACGCGCTCCTCGTGCAGCGGGGCCTGCGGATGGCCCTCGGGGCTCGCGACCCCTTCGGCAAGCTGCTCGCGGTGGGCCTGGCCGCGGCGCTGGCCCTGCAGGTCTTCGTGGTCGCGGGCGGCGTGACGGGCCTGATCCCCCTGACGGGCAAGGCCCTGCCCTTCCTGGCGAAGGGCGGCTCCTCGCTCCTGGCCAACTGGATCATGATCGCGCTGCTCCTGCGCATCAGCGACAGCACGGAACGCCAACGCGAGGCCGACACCCGCGGCCCGGCGGAAACAACGATCACCCCGGCGGTGCGGGCGGGGGTGGGCCCGGGCGCCGGCTGACTGGGCGGGGTGGGGTGTGCGGGAGCTGCTCGGGCGGCGTCAGAGTGGCGTATGGGGGTTTCCCGTCAGTCTCATCGTCTCTCCGGTTCGTGGCGGCCGAGCTGGGTTTCGCGCCCGTTCATTTCCGGGAGGAGATCCGGTCCCGGATGCCCTCAGCCGACGAGGCCGAGCGGCTGTCGCTCTCCATGGGCACGCCTGTCATCCAGATCGTCCGCACCGCCTTTACCGAGGTCGGACGGGCCGTCGAAGTCAACGAGATGACGCTGGACTCCGCCTCGTACGTGTTGGAGTACGACTTCGACGCCTAGAAGGGGGCAGTGTCGCTGTAGACCGTGGGCCGGGGTCGTGGGGTGCGGGGGCGGGGTGTGCGCAGGAGTGTCACCGCCTCCTCGACGCGGCCCAGCTCCACCAGGAGCGGGCCGAGGGGCCACCGGTGGTCCAGGCGGTCCGTGTCCAGCAGGGTGACGGCCTCTTCCGGGCGCCCGGCGTCGATCAGGAGGCAGGCCAGGCTCTCCATCGCGTACGGGCTGTCGCCCTCCGGGTGTGCGCGGGCCTCCGCCACCGCCTCCTCGAGCCGGCCGCAGGCGGCCATGAGTGGCCCCCGCAGCCGGAACAGTTCCCACTCCTCCCTGCCCCGCCGGGCCCTGAGCGCGTCGAGGTGGGCGAGGCCCTCCTCGGCTCGCCCCTCCGCGGCGAACAGCTTGCACAGCAGGTCGAGGACCCAGTCCTCGGCGCTGTCCGGGGCGCGCACGGCCTCGATGGCCTCGGCGCCCCGCCCGTGCCGGGCCAGGAGCTCCGCGAGGAGTACCGCCGTGTTCAGCCGGTCCTCCTCCGCGTGCTCCCGGTACGCGTCGACCGCGCCCGCCACGTCGCCGCGTTCCTCCAGCAGCTCCGCGAGCTGTCGGAGGGCTTCCTGGGTGCCCGTGCCGGCCACGTAGGCGCGCAGCTCGTCGATCCGGTCGTGCCGGACCAGCAGTTCGGCCAGCGCGTCACGGTTGTTGACGACCACGGGGTCGTACGAGCGCAGCACCGCGATCGCTTCGTCCGTGCGGCCCTGCTTCTCGCGTACGGACGCCAGGAGGTTCACCGCGTTGAACGGCTCCCTGTACGGCCTGCCGCACTCCGGGCTCTCGCAGTGGGCACACGGGGCGTCGAGGGCCATGCGGGCCTCCAGCAGCTCCGCGACCTCGTCGCCGCGTCCCAGCCCGACGCCCACCTCGACCAGGGCCTCGGCGAGCAACCAGTCGGTGACGTGCGGCAGGAGCAGCTCGTACGCCTCCTCGCCCTGCCCGTGGCGGGCCAGCAGCAGGGCCAGGTCCCGCAGGGCGAACAGCTCCCCGTCCGCGAAGGGGCGGAGCAGGGCGATGGCCTCCTCGCCCCGGCTCCCGGCGTCCAGGAGCCGCGCGGCCTCTGCGGCTGCCGTCCACCAGCAGGTGGCGACGTACGGGGCCAGTACCTCCAGGGCGTCGTCCAACTCGCCGCGCCCGGCCAGGAGACGCGCCCAGGCACGGGCGCAGAACCAGTCCCCGTCCTCCGCCACGGCCTGCCCGCGCACCACTTCGGCATGTCCGAGGGCGAGGAGACGGTCGACGAGATCCGGTGGCACGCACTCGTCGTGCATGGTGGTCCTGCGGTGGAGTACGGCGGCATCCATGGCCGCACCCTAAGGGCCGCCCGTTCGCGCGAACGGGCGAGGTCCCTTCCGGTGATTGCCGGGCGCCGCGCGGGCCGAGTACGTGCCGGTCCGGGTACCCCCTCTTCGCGGCGATGACGCCGCGCCTCACGGAGGAGATCGGCCATGTACGCAGCAGTCCGGCGGTACGAAGGCGTGACCGACCCGGCCGAGGCCGGGCGCATCGTCGTCGAGGGTTTCGTGCCGATCGTGCGCCGGGTACCCGGATTCGTGGCGTACTTCTGGGTGGATGCCGGAGACGGGGTGATGGTGTCCACCAGCGTCTTCCAGGACCGTGCGGGCGCCGACGAATCGATCGAGAGGGCGGCGCACTTCGTACGCGACAACCTGGCCCGTTTCCTGCCCAACCCGCCGCAGGTCACAGCCGGCGAGGTCGTCGCCTCCGCCTAGTGCCCGCCCATCCGACGGCAGATGGCAGCCCCGGACGCTCGTCGGACACATGGGTGAGGAGTACCCACGGGTCGTGGGCGGCCTTGTCCAGCCCCGGACGGCCGCAGGACGCTGAGAGGTGAGGAGCGCGTAGCGATTTGGCGCGCCCCACCGACCCGGCCCAGGGCGGCCATGGGCCCCGCCTGTCGGACGTGGCCGTTTGCGCCCGACAAGGGCGGGCGTCTCCGACGAGGCCGCCCCTTCATCCTTGGCCCGGCTCGTTCTTTTGGGGGCTTCCCGACAGTCTTCGACTTTCCGGGGCGGGACGGTCGGTCAAGGGTGGCCGAAGGCCATCGCGAAGCGACGCGAGGAACGAGCGCCCTTGAGGGACCGGCCCGAACCGGAGAGACGATGAGACTGACGGGAAACCCCCATACACATCCCTGACCACCGCCCCAGCCGATCCCGCCCGCCGGCGCACCCACACCGGACGATCCCGCCCGGGCGCCGCCCGAAGTCGCCCCGCGCATGGGGGTGGGTGGGCAGCCGCCGCTCGGGGGTGGGGGCGCCGAGGGGGTGAAGGCCCCGAGTGCGCGAAGTCCCGTACCGCCCCTACAAGTAGTCCTCCAGGCGGCCGATGCGGTAGCCCTGTTCCTGGATGCGCTGGAGCATGCGGGTCGTCATCTGGATCTCGGTGGCGCCCTTGAGTTCGGACGGGCCGCGGAAGTGGGCGAGGACGATGTCGCCCGGCTTGAGGGCGGAGCCCTCGGCGTACTGGAAGTTGTTGATCTGCATCGAGACCCGCCACAGGAGCAGGGACGAGACTCCGCACTCCGAGGCTGCCCGGAGGGTGTCGTCGTTGTAGTTGCCGAAGGGCGGGCGGAACAGCGGCGGGCGCTTGCCGAAGCGCTTCTCCAGGCGGTCCTGCTGGCCGCATATCTCCTTCTTCTGCCCTTCGAAGGACAGGGTCCGCAGATTCGGGTGCGTCAGCGTGTGGTTGTTTATCGTGCTCGCCGAGCCGTTGTCACGGAGCTTCTCGAAGTGCCCGTAGTCCGACGAGGCCACGCTGTCCGTGAGGAACATGCTGATCGGCAGCTTGAGATCGGCCGCCATCTTCAGGAACTCGGGGTCCTTCTCGGCGCCGTCGTCGAAGGTCAGGAAGACGACCTTGTCGTCCGCCGGGACGGGTATTCGGTCTATCACCGGGACCTTGCCCGGTCCCGGCTTCGGGATCTGCGGCTTCTGGGCCGGCTTGGGCGCGTACTGGAGGGGGGCCGTCAGGCCCCACTTCCTGTACGCCTCGTCGGAGGCGCCCCCCGGCGCCGCCGACGGCGTGGACGGAGCCGTCGACGGCGAGGCGCTGCCGGCGTCCGGTGTCGCCTCCGCCGTCTTGCGGCCCAGTCGTTCGGTGTGGTCGGCGTTGTCCCCGCACCCCGTCAGGGACAGCGCGAGCGCGCCGGCCGCCAGCGTTCCGGCTACCAACCGGCGCGCGTGCTTCACAGATAGTCCTCCAGGCGAGCCACGGCGTACCCCTTGTCCGTGACGGTCTTCATGACATGACGGATCATGTCAGGCATCGTGCCCTTCCAGTCCTCCTTACCCCGGAAGTGCGTGAGGATGATGTCACCGGGGTGCAGATCGCGGTCCCATTCCCGGTAGTCCATCCGGTTGGTGAACGCCTCCGCGTTCCACAGCGGGACCGCCTTGATGCCGCAGGACTTCGCCGCGCGCAGCGTGTCCTGGTTGTAGTTGCCGTACGGCGGCCGGAAGAGGGTCGGGCGCTTGCCGAACTGCTTCTGGATGGTGTCCTGCTGACCGCAGATCTCCTCGCGCTGCTGCTCGTACGACAGGCCGGGCATGTAGCGGTGGTTGAGCGTGTGGTTGTTCAGGGTGACGCCCGCGGCCTGCATCTGCTTGAAGTACGGGTAGTTGTCCCGTACGACGTAGTCGCTGAGGAAGGCCGTGTACGGGATCTTGAGCTCCTGCATCATCTTCAGGAACTCGGGGTCCTTCTCCGAGCCGTCGTCGATGGTCAGGAAGACGACCTTGTCCTCGGTCGGGACGGTGGTGAAGACGTTCGGGTACTCCTCCTGGCCCTCCACCTCGAAGCCGTCGCGCGTGGTGATCTCGGGCTTCTCCTTGGGCGCCGGCGGTGCGGCGAGCGGGGTCTTGCGCAGGCCCCACTTCTTCGCCGCGACGACGCGCGCCTGCTGGGCCGCCTTGGCCTTCTCGGCGGCGCTGAGCGCGCCCGCGGCGCCCGCTTCCGCGGCCTTGGCCTTCGCCTTCGCGGCCTTGTCCGGACCGGAGTCCCCGGAGCCGCACGCCGTCCCGAGGGCGGCGACGAGCAGGACTGACACGGCCACCCCGAACCGGCCGCGCGGACCTGCCGCGTACCGGTGACCCTGTTGCGAGTTATGTTCCTTTTGTCGTACTAGCTGCATAGCTGCGCATCCTGGCACCCGACACACGGACCCCCCGGAAGACACCGCGAACGCGGTCAAACGTTCCTTCGACTGGCCCACACCGGCGGGGTCCGACCGGTCGCCGACAATGGACCCGTGACCCCCGAAGACTTCGCCGCCCTCCTCGCCCCCGAGGGCCGAGCCCTCCTCGACTCGCTCCGCGACTACGACCCCGCCCAGGAGCTGGCCGTGGCCACCCGGCTGCGCCGCGAGCACCCCGCGGGGCTGGTCTCCGCCGCGCTCGGGCAGGCCCGGCTGCGGCAGCGCGCGGTGGCGAAGTTCGGGGCCGAGGACGCCTTCCGGATGTACTTCACGCCCGGCGGCGGCGAGATGGCCACCCGCGCGTCCGTGGCCTCGTACCGGGCCGAGCGGCTCGCGGCCCTCGGCGTACGCAGCCTCGCGGACCTGTGCTGCGGCATCGGCGGAGACGCCCTGGCCCTGGCCCGCCTCGGCATCCGGGTGCTCGCCGTGGACCACGACCCGCTCACCGTGGCCGTCGCGCGGGCCAACGCCGATGCGCTGGGGCTGGCGGACCTGATCGAGGTCCGGGAGGCGGACGTGACCGAGGTGGACACCTCCGGCTACGACGCCGTCTTCATCGACCCGGCCCGGCGCGGGGGCCGCGGCCGGATCTTCGACCCGGAATCGTACTCGCCACCGCTGTCGTGGGCGGTCGAGACGGCCCGTGCGGCGAAGTGCGCCGCCATCAAGATCGCCCCCGGTATCCCGCACGAGGCCGTGCCCGCGGACGCCGAGGCCGAGTGGATCTCCGACCAGGGGGACGTCAAGGAGGCCGTGCTCTGGTTCGGGACCGCGCCGGGGACCGTGCGCGCGACCCTGCTCCCCGGGCCGCGCGAGCTGCACACCACCGCTCCGCTGCCCGATCCGCCGGCCGGGCCGGTCGGCCGCTGGCTCTACGAGCCCGACGGCGCCGTCATCCGCGCCCACCTGGTCGCCGAGGTCGCCGCGCAGCTGGACGGCCGGCTGATCGACCCGACCATCGCGTACGTCACCGCCGACGAGCTGCGCGCGACGCCGTACGCGACGGCGTACGAGATCACTGACGTGCTGCCCTTCGGCCTGAAGAAGCTGAAGGCGCTGCTGCGCGAGCGCGGGGTCGGGATCCTGACCGTGAAGAAGCGCGGCTCGGCGATCGAGCCGGAGGAGCTGCGCAGGAAGGTCAAGCCTCAGGGGCCGAACTCCGCGACCGTCTTCCTGACCCGGGTGGCCGGGGCTCCCTCGATGCTGATCGGCGCCCCGGCCGTGCCGCCTGCCGTGCCGCCTGCGGCGACGCCCGACCGCTGAGGCGCAGGTGCCGGTGCCGGTGCCGGCGGCGGCGGCGGGGATCGGGCAGCCGTGCCGGCGGCGCGGGTCGGGCTGCGCAGGTCCGGCGGCGACGCGCCGAGCGGTGAGGTGCCGGCGGCGCGGGTCGCATGCCGGCGGCCCTGCTCCCGCAGGCAGCCCGCCCCGGCGGCCCCGGTCAGGCTCCGTCGACCTCCACCGACTCGAACCGCCAGCGGTGGACGGCCCGCGTGATCAGGTCGGCCGCCGGTTCGGGCAGTTGGGGGAGGTCCGCGGCCACGCCCTCGGCGGCCTCCCACCAGGTGATCACGAGCACCCTGTCCTGAGGGGCCCGGAACACCTCTCGGCGCACCGGCTCCCGGGCGAGGACCTGGGCGCGGGCCCACTCCAGCAGCTCGTTGCCCCGGCCGTCGGCGGCCCGGGCCTCCCACATCAGCGCGACGGTGCTCACGAGTACAGGTTGTCCTTGCTCAGTTCGTGCACGTGGTCGTGATCGTGGCCGTTGCCGTTGCCGTGGCCGTGGCCGTGGCCGTCCCCGTCCCCGTGCTCATGCACAGCCGCGTGCGCGGTCCCCGGCACGTGCGGGTCCGTCACCGGCAGCGAGGAGTCCGCCGACAGGTCCCAGTCCGATGCGGGCCGGTTCCGCTTGACCATCTCCGCGCCCAGCGCCGCCACCATCGCGCCGTTGTCCGTGCACAGCTTCGGCCGCGGTACGCGCAGGATGATCCCCGCGGCGTCACACCGCTCCTGCGCCAGCGAGCGCAGCCGGGAATTGGCCGCCACACCGCCGCCGATCATCAGGTGGTCGACGCCCTCGTCCTTGCACGCGCGGATCGCCTTGCGCGTGAGCACGTCCACCACGGCCTCCTGGAAGGACGCCGCCACATCGCGCACCGGTACCTCCTCGCCCGCCTTCCGCTTCGCCTCGATCCAGCGGGCGACGGCCGTCTTCAGCCCGGAGAAGGAGAAGTCGTACGCGGCGTCGCGCGGCCCGGTCAGCCCGCGCGGGAAGTTGATCGCCTTCGGGTCGCCCTCGCGCGCGAGCCGGTCGATGACCGGACCGCCGGGGAAGCCCAGCTGGAGCACGCGCGCGATCTTGTCGAAGGCCTCGCCCGCCGCGTCGTCGATGGTCGCGCCGAGCGGCCGTACGTCGGAGGTGATGTCCGGGGCCAGCAGCAGCGAGGAGTGCCCGCCGGACACCAGCAGCGCCATCGTCGGCTCCGGCAGCGGCCCGTGCTCCAGCTGGTCCACGCAGATGTGGGAGGCCAGGTGGTTCACCCCGTACAGCGGCTTGCCCAGCGCGTACGCGTAGGCCTTGGCCGCCGAGACGCCGACGAGCAGCGCCCCCGCCAGACCGGGCCCGGCCGTGACGGCGATGCCGTCGAGGTCGCGGGCGCTGACCCCGGCCTCCTTCAGGGCGCGCTCGATGGTGGGGACCATCGCCTCCAGGTGCGCCCGCGAGGCCACCTCGGGCACGACGCCGCCGAAGCGGGCGTGCTCGTCGACGCTCGACGCGATCGCGTCCGCGAGCAGGGTGGTGCCGCGGACGACGCCGACGCCGGTCTCGTCGCAGGAGGTCTCGATGCCGAGGACGAGCGGTTCGTCAGCCATTGCTCTCACTGCTCTCAGTTCGTGCTTGTGCGGGGTCGGTCAGTCGCATGACGAGCGCGTCGACGTTGCCGGGCTGGTAGTAGCCGCGCCGGAAGCCGATGGGCTCGAAGCCGAAGCGCTCGTAGAGCTTCTGGGCGCGGGTGTTGTCCACCCGTACCTCCAGCAGCACCTCGGCGCATTCGAATGCCGTGGCGGCGCGCAGCAGGTCGGTCAGGAGCCGGGCGCCGAGCCCGGTCCCCCACTGGTCGCGGGCGGCCGCGATGGTCTGTACGTCGGCCAGGTCGCCGGCGGCGGCGAGCCCGGCGTATCCCACCAGCCGGCCCGCCGCGTCCTCGGCGACGACGTAGCGGCGCGTGGCCTGCGGGCCGCGGGCGTGGGCGAGTTCGGACCAGAACATCCCGGCGGACCAGGCGTCCTCGGGAAACAGCTCGTGCTCCAGTTCCAGCACGGGCCCGATGTCCCACCAGCGCATCTCGCGCAGCGTGTGGGCTGTCACTGCGGGGTGACCACCTTGTAGTTCTTCGGCACCTGCGCGTCGGGCCGGCGCAGGTAGAGAGGGGTCGCAGGCAGGAACTCCGCGCCCGCCGCCAGCCGTTCGGCGGCCAGTGAGGCCAGCGCGGCCGCCGACTGGTGCTCGGGGGCCCGTGCGTCCGGGAACACCTCGGGGTAGAGGAGGGCCCCCTGGCCCACCGCGGGCAGGCCCGCGACCTGCTCGGCGATGTCGGCCGGGCGGTCCACGGCGGGCTCGCCGACGCGGGTGCGCGGGTCCTCGTACCGGGCCCAGTAGACCTCCTTGCGCCGCGCGTCGGTGGCGACGGTGAAGGGGCCTTCGATGCCGGCGGCCCCGGCCGCGTACGCCAGGCCGTCGAGCGTGCACAGGCCGTGCACGGGCACGCCCAGCACGGCGGCGAAGGTGGAGGCGGTGACGAGGCCGACGCGCAGGCCGGTATAGGGGCCGGGGCCGACGCCGACGACGACGCCGGTGACGGCTTCGAGCTTCACCCCGGCCTCAGCGAGGACCTTGTCCACGGAGGGCAGCAGCAGCTCCCCGTGACGGCGGGCGTCGACCTGGTTCGACTCGGCGACGACGGACTCACCGTCGTGCAGGGCGACGGTGACGGCGGGCGTGGCGGTATCTACGGCGAGCAAGAGCACGCGAACAGCCTACGACTCCGGCGGCCGCACCCCTTGCGGCCGGTCTCCGAGCAGGGTGGCTGCTACCTTTCGACGGGGGTACCGGACCGTGGTACCAGTCGGCGCGGAGAGGTGGAGCAAGGTGGCACGCAGCAGCTCGGGAATCGTGGCCGGGCTGACCGCCGCGGCAGTGGCGGCCGTCGGCTTCCTCGGCTACCAGGCTTCCGCCACGGCGCCCGCGCGCCCCGCGCAGGCGGCCGTGCAGGAACCGGCCCCCGCCGCGAGCCAGGCCGCCAAGCAGGACCCGGCGAAGCCGGTGCCCGTGCCGGAGGGTTCCGGCAGCGGGGTGCGCGTCGTGTACTCGGTGGGCCAGAAGCGGGTGTGGCTGGTGGGCGACCCCGCGCAGCCGCCGAAGTCGTTCACGGTGATGCCGAGCACGGTGCACCCGAAGGCGGGCAGTTACACGGTCGGTTCGCGCTCGGGTTCGGTCACGGGCTCGGACGGGGTGCCGATCGAGCACGTCGTCCGGTTCGCCAGCGCGGAGGGTGTGGCGGTCGGTTTCAGCGCCCGTACGGACGGCGCGACGCCGGAGCCCGACCCGAGCAAGAAGACCGGCGGCATCCGCATGACCCGCGCCGACGGGGACGCGATGTGGGCCTTCGCGACGATCAGCTCGAAGGTCGTCGTCGTTCCCTGACGGATCGCCCGCCCTTCACCCAACCGGGTGATGCGCCACGACGCCGGACAGGACAGGGCAGTACACCTAGACGAGTAAGTCCGAAGTCCTGGTCAGTGGTCGTAGGCGATGAGTGACCTGGTCAGGGGTGTGGCGTTGGTCCGGTTGTGCCAGATGGCTGC
>NZ_JBICZI010000008.1:130034-267496 GCF_043201855.1 Streptomyces sp. NPDC048257 | reverse complement strand
GCCGAAGGCCATCGCGAAGCGACGCGACGAAGGAGCGCCCTTGAGGGACCGGCCCGAACCGGAGAGACGATGAGACTGACGGGAAACCCCCATACCCATCCCTGATGCCGATCAAGTGGCTCCCGCCCACCCGAAGCCCCCGCCCAGCATCACGCTCCCGGCCGCCCGGCTCCCGCCGCCCCGGACCCCGCCGCGCCGCCCGCCCCCGCCCCCGCAACTCCCGCCCACCCGAAGCCCCCGCCCAAGGCCCGGGCGGGTCAGGGCTCCAGCTCCGGACAAGGCTCTCGCCCAGCAGCCTCCCGGAACGCCACCGCCCAGGGCACGGGAAAGGCCCGCGCCCCACGGGGCGCGGGCCTCATCCACCGAACACCGCCCGGGAGGGCTACGGCACCTGGCCCGTCGAGCCGCGTACCACCAGTTCCGGCTGGAAGACGTACTCCGTGCGCTGGACCGGGGTGCCCGACACCGCCTCCAGGAGGGCGCCCACCGCCGCCGTCGCCATCGCGCGTACGGGCTGGCGCACCGTCGTCAGCGGCGGGTCCGTGAACGCGATCAGCGGGGAGTCGTCGAAGCCGACCACCGACACGTCCTGCGGCACCCGCAGCCCGCGCTCACGCGCCGCCCGGATGACGCCGAGCGCCATCGGGTCGCTGCCGCACACGATGCCCGTGCAGCCGCGGTCCAGCAGGGCCATGCCCGCCGCGTGTCCGCCCTCCACCGTGAAGAGCGTGCGCTGGATCAGCCCCTCCGCCTCCGCCGACGGCAGCGCCGCGAGGAACCCCTGCTCCTTGCGGGCCGACGGCACGTACCGCGTCGGCCCGATCGCGAGGCCGATCCGCCGGTGCCCCAGGTCCTGCAGGTGCCGTACGGCGATATCGGCCGCCGAGCGGTCGTCCGGGGAGATGAACGGGGCGTTCACCTGCTCGTTGAAGCCGTTGATCATCACGAACGGCAGGCCCCGGGCCGCCAGCCGCTGGTAGCGCGCCGGGTCCGCGTGGGAGTCCGCGTGCAGGCCCGACAGGAAGACGATCCCGGTGACCCCGCGCTCCTCCAGCTGTTCCACCAGCTCGTCCTCGGTGGCTCCGCCCGGCGTCTGCGTGCACAGCACCGGCGTGTACCCGTGCCCGGCCAGCGCCTGCTCTATGACCTGTGCGAACGCCGGGAAGATCGGGTTCGTCAGCTCCGGGATGAGCAGCCCGACCAGGCCGTTGCTACGCCGTTTCAGCCGTACGGGCCGCTCGTAGCCCAGCAGGTCGAGCGCGGCCAGCACCTTGTGCCGGGTGCCGGCCGCCACGCCCGGTTTGCCGTTGAGCACGCGGCTGACGGTCGCCTCGCTGACCTCGGCCTGCGCGGCGATGTCCGTCAGCCTCAGCGGGGAAGTCACCCCTGCCACCACACCGTGCAGTCCGCCGGAAGGACGTCGGGCTCACCGAGGTCGCCGCTCGCCAGCAGCGCCGTACCGGGCGCGGGCAGCCGTACCGGCTCGTCGGTGGTGTTCACGGTGCAGACGAAGTCTCCGCGCCGGAAGGCCAGTACGCCGGCCGGGGCGGGCAGCCACTCGACGGCGTCGCCCGCGCCCAGCGCCGGGTGCGCGCGCCGCACCCGCAGGGCGGAGCGGTACAGCTCCAGCGTGGACGCCGGGTCCCCGGTCTGCGCCTCCACGCTCAGCCCGGCCCATTCCGCGGGCTGCGGGAGCCAGCTGCCGCCCGTGCCGAAGCCGTACGGGGCCTGGTCGCCGCTCCACGGGATCGGTACGCGGCAGCCGTCACGGAGCCCGTCCTGGCCGTTCGCCTTGAAGAAGGAGGGGTCCTGGCGCACCTCGTCCGGGAGGTCCACCACCTCCGGGAGGCCGAGCTCCTCGCCCTGGTAGACGTACGCCGACCCGGGCAGCGCCAGCATCAGCAGCGCGGCGGCGCGCGCCCGCTCCAGGCTGCCGAAGCGGGTGCGGTGGCGGACCACGTCGTGGTTGGACAGCACCCAGGTGGTGGGGGCGCCGACGGGCCGCATCGAGTCGAGCGACTCGTCGATGGTGGCGCGCAGCGCCTCGGCGTCCCACCCGGTGCTCAGGTAGTGGAAGTTGAAGGCCTGGTGCAGCTCGTCGGGGCGCAGGTACAGGGCGGTGCGGTCGGCGCTGGGGGTCCAGGCCTCGGCGACGCCGATGCGGTCGCCCGCGTACTCGTCGAGGACCAGGCGCCAGGAGCGGTAGATCTCGTGGACGCCGTCCTGGTCGAAGAAGGGCAGGACCTGGTTGCCGAGCAGCTTGAGCTGTTCGTCGCGGCCGAGGTCGGGCAGGCCGGGGGCCTTGACGAGGCCGTGGGCGACGTCGATGCGGAAGCCGTCGGCGCCGAGGTCGAGCCAGAACCGCAGGATGGAGCGGAACTCGTCCTGTACGGCGGGGTGTTCCCAGTTGAAGTCCGGCTGCTCGGGGGCGAAGAGGTGCAGGTACCACTCGCCGTCGGCGACGCGGGTCCAGGCGGGGCCGCCGAAGATGGACTCCCAGTCGTTGGGCGGGAGCTCTCCGGACGCGCCCTGTCCCGGGCGGAAGTGGAAGCGGTCGCGCAGCGGGGTCCCGGGGCCTTCGCGCAGGGCCTGCTTGAACCATTCGTGCTGGTCGGAGCAGTGGTTCGGGACGAGGTCCACGATGATGCGCAGGCCCAGTTCGTGGGCTTCGCGGATCACGGCGTCGGCGTCGTGCAGGCTGCCGAACATCGGGTCGATGGCCCGGTAGTCGGCGACGTCGTAGCCGGCGTCGGCCTGCGGGGAGGCGTAGAAGGGGCTGAGCCAGACGGCGTCGACGCCCAGCTCCTTGAGGTAGGGCAGGCGGCTGCGGACGCCTTCGAGGTCCCCCATGCCGTCCCCGTTGGAGTCGGCGAAGCTGCGCGGATAGACCTGGTAGATCACCGCTTCTCTCCACCAGCCGGGCTGGGTGCCGGTGGAGGTGGGGAGTGCGTCGGCGAGGTGCTGGGTCATGGTGTCCTTGGAGAGATCGGGCCGGGGGTGAGAGGGGGCAGGCTCGGGTGGTCAGCCCTTGGTGGCGCCTGCCGTCATCCCGGCGACGAGGTGACGCTGGGCGAAGACGAAGAAGATCGCCGCGGGGATGGCGATGAGGACCGAAGCGGCGCTCATGGCTCCCCAGTTGGAGGTGTACTGCGTGACGAAGGTCTGCAGTCCGCCGGCCAGGGTGAGGTTCTCCTCGCCGACCATGAAGGCGGAGGCGTACGCGACCTCGCCCCAGGCGGTGATGAAGGCGTAGAAGCCGGTGACGGCCAGGCCGGGCTTGGCGAGCGGCAGGATGAGGCGCCAGAAGGTGCCGAAGGGGTTGAGCCCGTCGACGCGGCCGGATTCGTCGATCTCCACCGGGATGGTGTCGAAGAAGCCCTTCATCATCCAGGCGCAGAACGGCACGGCGATGGTGAGGTAGGTGATGATCAGGCCGAGGGGCTGGTTGAGCAGGCCCAGGTCGCCCATCAGGTTGTAGAGCGGGACGATGAGGATCGCCATCGGGAACATCTGCGTGATGAGCAGGGTCCACATCAGCGGCCGCATGCCGGGGAACTTGAAACGGCTGACCGCGTATCCGGTGGTGGCGGCGATGAAGACGCCGAGGACGGTGGTGACGCCGGCGACCAGGACGGAGTTGGCGAACCAGCTGAGGAAGTGGCTCTGCTCCAGCAGGTACGTGTAGTTGCTGAGGGTCGGTTCCTTGACGAAGTCGGTGGTGATCGCGTGCTTGGCCGGCTTGAGCGAGGTCAGCAGGATCCACAGCACCGGGAAGACGGCGATCACGGACGCCACGACGAGGGTGGCGTGCAGGCCGACGGAGGCGATCGGGGACCGGCTGCCCCGGGTCCGCACGGTCTTCGTGCCGGTGGTCTTCGTGCCGGCGGTGCTGGTGCGGGCGGTCTTCGTGTCGGCGGCGGTCGTGTCGGCGGTGGTCGTACGAGCGGTGGTCATGGTCACCACACCTCTCCCTGCTTGCGCAGCGAGCGCCGGTAGACCAGCGCGAAGATCATGAGCAGGGCGAGGATCAGGACGCCCCACGTGGCCGAGCCGGCGAAGTCGCGCGGGCTCGACACGAACGCCTCGCGGAAGGCCTGGGTCACCAGGATCTCGGTGGAGTCGCCGGGTCCGCCCCGGGTGAGCAGGAAGATCACCGGGAACATGTTGAAGGTCCAGATGGTGGAGAGCAGGATCACCGTCATGCTCACCGCGCGCAGCCCGGGCAGGGTGATGTGCCGGAACCGCTGCCAGGCGCTGGCGCCGTCCATCTCGGCGGCTTCGTAGAGCTCGCCGGGGATCGACTGCAGGCCGCCGAGCAGGGCGACCATCATGAAGGGGACGCCGAGCCAGACGTTGACGGCGACGACCGAGAACTTGGCCCAGGTCGGGTCGTCGAGCCACGGGATCGCGGCGATGCCGCCCCCGTCGAGGATCTTGTTGAGGATGCCGTTGTCGCGGTTGAAGAGGAACCGCCAGGCGAAGACGGAGACGAAGCCGGGAACGGCCCAGGGCAGGATGAGCGCCATCCGGTAGGCGGCGCGGCCCTTGAAGTCCCGGTTGAGCATGTTGGCCAGGGCCAGGCCGAGCGTGAAGGTGATGGACACGCACGCGACGGTCCACACCACCGTCCACACCAGCCGCTGCAGGAACACCGGGTCGCCGAGCACGGCCACGTAGTTGTCGAGTCCGACGAACTCGTACGTGGCCTCGATGTGCCGGACGCCGATGGTGCGCGAGACGTTGCGCTCGTTGGCGTCGGTCAGCGACAGGTAGACGCCCCGGACCAGCGGCCAGCCGATGATCACTCCGAGGACGAGCACCACCGGGGCGACCATGGCCCAGGCGTACCAGTGCGTGCCGAGGGCGCGCCGGAGGCCGGACGCGCCTTTTCCGCCGCGGTTACCACCACGGTTACCGCTGTCGCTGTCAGTCCTGCGGCTCCGGCCGCGGGCGGCGGCGTCGTTCTCGACGTCGTCGCCCGCGGCCTTCGCCACCGACTGGCTGGTGTGAGCAGCCATGGTTTCGTTACTTCCAGCCCTTGAGGATCTTGCGGAACTCGACGCCGGCCGCCTTGGCCGCGTCCTCCGGGCTCGATGCCCCGGTGATCGCCTTGGTGTATTCGACCTTCAGCGGCTCGAAGAGGGAGCCGTTCTCCGGGATCCAGGCGCGCTCGACGGCCTTGTCCACGGCCGGCTTGAAGAACTGGACCATCTCGCTGCTCTTGACGTCCGGCTGGTCGTAGGCGGCGGTACGGGTCGGGAGCAGGCTGAGCTCCTTGGCCGACTGCACCTGGACGTCCTGCGAGGTCATGTACTCGACGAAGGCGTGCGCCGCGGCGGTGTTCTTGGATCCGGCGTAGACGGCGAGGTCGTGGCCGCCCTGCGGGGCGCCCGCCTTGACGGAGCCGGCCGGGACCGCGGCGATGCCGAGGTTGGCCTTGTCCTTGAACTGGTCGCCGGCGAAGCTGTCGGCCACCGCCCAAGGACCGTTGATCATCATGGCCGCCTGGCCGGTCTTGAAGGCGGTCTGCATGTTGTTCCAGCCGTCGGTGGCGTTGGTGATCGCCGCGCCGGAGGTGACGAGGTCACGAGCGGTCTTGAAGGCCTTGACGCCCGCCTCGTTGTCGACGGTGACCGTCTTGTTCTTGGCGTCGACCAGGTCGCCGCCCTCGCCGTAGATGAGGGGGAGGAACCAGTAGGAGTCGTCGCCGCGGAGGTAGAGGCCGGCCTTGCCGGTCTTGTCCTTGATGGCGGCGGCGGCGGTCTTCAGCTCCTCCAGCGTCTTGGGGGGCTGGACGCCGGCGTCGGCGAGCATCTTCTTGTTGTAGAAGAGGCCGAGGGTGTCGATGACCTGCGGGACGGCGTAGGTCTTGCCCTCGTACTTACCGCTGGCCGCGGCCTGCGAGAGGAACTCGGCGTCGACCTTCTTCGCCGTCTCGGCCGGGACCTCGTCGAGGTAGCCGAGGGAGGCGAAGTCCGCGACCCAGCCGACGTCGGCGCGGATCACGTCAGGCGCGTCGGAGCCGCTGCTGAAGGCGTTCTTGACCTTGTTCTGCGCGTCGCCGTACGGGACGTTGACGTACTTGACGGTCACCTTCGGGTGCTTCGCGGTGAACGCCTCGGCGATCTTCTGGAAGCTGGCCTTCTCGGCGTCGTTCGAGGTGTCCCACCACGTGACCGTGCCGGAAAGCTCGCCGCCCGCCTGGGACCCGCCGGCTGCGTCCTTGTCGTCCCCACCGCAAGCCGTCGCCGCGAGCGCCAGGGTCGCGACCAGCGCGGTGGCCGCTATGCCACGCCGCATATGAACTCCTTCGATGATCCCGGCCGCGCCCTCGCGGTCCCGAGTTGCCAGGAACGTAACAAGACTGAAAGAGGACCGAAAGGCCTTGCGGCAATTTTCTGCAAGAGACGCTGATCGTTACATCCGTGTGTCCCTACGGTTGCCGCAGCTTGCTGTTAGTTCGAGTCACCTTCGACTGTCCGGGCCCGCAACCAGGGGGCGTGTAGCCGCGTTGACCCCGATATGACCCACGACTCGACGGCCGTCCAGCTTGCAAGCTCTTCCAGCAACGCGACCGCGAGCGATGGCGGCTGGTGGCGTGATGCCGTCATCTATCAGGTGTACGTACGTTCCTTCGCCGACAGCGACGGGGACGGTATCGGCGACCTCCGCGGGGTCCGCTCCCGCCTCCCCCACCTGGCCCGCCTCGGGGTCGACGCCGTGTGGCTCACCCCCTTCTACGTCTCCCCGCAGGCGGACGGCGGCTACGACGTCGCCGACTACCGGGCGGTCGACCCGCTCTTCGGGGACCTCTCCGACGCCGACGAGCTCGTGCGGGCCGCGCACGCGCTGGGGCTGCGGGTCATCGTGGACGTGGTGCCGAACCACACCTCCGAGCAGCACCCGTGGTTCCGCGCCGCCGTCGCCGGGGAGCCGGGCCCCCGCGAGCGCTACCACTTCCGCCCGGGGCGGGGTGCCTCCGGGGAGCTTCCGCCCAACGACTGGGAGTCGATCTTCGGCGGCCCGGCCTGGACCCGGGTCCCGGACGGGGCGTGGTACCTGCACCTCTTCGCCCCCGAGCAGCCGGACCTCGACTGGGACCACCCGGAGGTCGCCGCCGAATTCGCCTCCGTCCTGCGCTTCTGGCTCGACCTCGGCATCGACGGCTTCCGCATCGACGTCGCCCACGGCATGGTCAAGGCGACGGGTCTCCCGGACATCGGCCGCGGCGCGCAGGCCACCCTCATCGGCACCGAGCCGCTCCCCTTCTTCGACCAGGACGGGGTCCACGAGATCCACCGCTCCTGGCGCCGCCTCCTCGACTCCTACGGGGGCGGGCGCATCGGTGTCGCCGAGGCCTGGGCGCCGACCTCGGAGCGGCTCGCCCTGTACGTGCGCCCCGACGAGCTGCACCAGGCCTTCAACTTCCGCTTCCTGAACTGTCCCTGGGACCCGGCCGCGATGCGCACCGTCATCGACGAGTCCCTGGCCGCCACCACCGCCGTCGGCGCCCCGACCACCTGGGTGCTGTCCAACCACGACGTCGTGCGCCATGTGACCCGGTACGGGGGCGGGGCCCGCGGGCTGGCCCGGGCCCGGGCGGCCGCCCTGCTGATGCTGGCCCTGCCCGGCTCGGCGTACCTCTACCAGGGCGAGGAGCTCGGCCTCCCGGAGGTGGCGGACCTCCCGGACCGCGTCCGCCAGGACCCCGCCTTCCTGCGCACCGCCGGCCAGGACGGGCTGCGCGACGGGTGCCGTGTGCCGCTGCCCTGGTCGGGCGCGGAGCCCCCGTACGGCTTCGGGCCGGCCGGCAGCTGGCTGCCGCAGCCCGCCGGCTGGGGCGGCCTCAGCGTCGCCGCCCAGACCGGCGACCCGCACTCCACGCTGGAGCTCTACCGGGCCGCGCTGGAGCTGCGCCGGGCGATGCCCGGTCTGGGGGCGCCCGAGGCGGGGACCGGGGCCGGGGCCGACGACGCGTACCCCTGCGGGATGCACTGGGAGGCGGCCCCCGAGGGAGTGCTCCTCTTCACCCGCCCCGGCTTCGCCTGCACCCTCAACAGCCGCTCCGGCCCGGTCGAACTTCCCGCGCCCGGACGTCCCGTACTCTCCAGCGCCCCGGTGGATACGGACGGGCGGACCGTCCGGCTTCCCCCGGATTCGTGCACCTGGTGGTCATCGTGAACGTCCGACCGGTACAGTCCAATCCCGTGACCGCACGGCTAGCCGACATCGCAGCCCAGGCGGGGGTCAGCGAAGCCACAGTCAGCCGCGTGCTCAACGGCAAGCCCGGTGTGGCCGCAGGCACCCGTGAATCCGTACTGGCCGCCCTCGACGTACTCGGCTACGAGCGGCCCGTGAAGCTGCGCCAGCGCAGTGCGGGGCTCGTCGGTCTGATAACTCCGGAACTGGACAACCCGATCTTCCCGGCGCTCGCCCAGGTCATCGGCCAGGCCCTGACCCGGCAGGGGTACACGCCGGTGCTGGCCACGCAGACGCCCGGCGGGTCCACCGAGGACGAGCTGACCGAGATGCTGGTCGACCGCGGGGTCTCCGGGATCATCTTCGTCTCCGGCCTGCACGCCGACACCACGGCCGACATGGGCCGCTACGACCAACTCCGCGGGCAGGGCGTCCCGTACGTCCTCATCAACGGGTTCTCCGACAAGGTGCAGGCCCCCTTCGTCTCCCCCGACGACCGGGCCGCGATGCAGCTCGCCGTCACCCACCTGGCCGCGCTCGGGCACACCCGGATCGGGCTCGCGGTCGGGCCGAAGCGGTTCGTGCCGGTCCTGCGCAAGATCGAGGGCTTCCGGCTCGGCATGAAGGAGCGGCTCGGGCTCGGCGAGGCCGAGACCGAGGAGCTGATCCAGCACTCCCTCTACTCGCTGGAGGGCGGCCAGGCCGCCGCGGCCGCGCTGATCTCGCGGGGCTGCACGGCTGTGGTGTGCGCGAGCGACATGATGGCGCTCGGCGCGATCCGGGCGGCCCGGCAGCAGGGGCTGAAGGTGCCGCAGGACGTGTCGGTGGTCGGCTTCGACGACTCCCCCCTCATAGCGTTCACCGACCCGCCGCTGACCACCATCCGCCAGCCCGTGCAGGCGATGGGGCAGGCGGCCGTCCGCACCCTGCTGGAGGAGATCGGCGGTACGCCGGCCCCGCACAGCGAGTTCGTCTTCCTGCCCGAACTGGTGGTGCGCGGCTCGACGGCCTCGGGCCCCGGCCAGCGCCGCCGGGACCAGTAGCGCCGGAGCACGTGTCCCTTGGCGCCGGGAGAACGTGTCCCTGCGGCGGTGAGGCGACACCGGTCCCGATACTGGGCAGATGCCCATGCCCGGCCGCCTTCGCGACAGGATCCTGCCCGACCACAAGCGACGCTCCCTGGAGGACCTCCAGGAGGATCTCGATCTGTCGTCGGGGGACAGCCGGGCGAAGCAGTCGGCCTTCTGGACCATGCTCACGCTGTCCTCCGTGATCGCCGCGTGCGGGATCCTGACGGACTCCACCGCCACCGTCATCGGCGCGATGATCATCGCGCCGCTCTCCACGCCGATCATGGGCATCGCCCTCGGCGCCGTGCAGCGCCGCCGCTCCACGGCCCTCGCCTTCGTGGCGCTCGGCGGCCTGCTGGTGCTCCTGATCGGCGCGGTGGCCTCCCTGGTGGTGCCCGGCTCGTACGACCTGCTGACGGACAGCCAGATCTCCAGCCGGACCTCCCCCGGGCTCCTCGACCTGATCGCCGCTCTGGCCACGGGCTTCGCCGGCGCCGTGGCGCTGTCCCGCAAGGACGTCGCCGCGGTCCTGCCGGGGGTCGCGATCGCGATCTCCCTGGTACCGCCGCTCGTGGTGACGGGCGTGTGCGCCGGCCAGACGTCGTGGTGGCTCGCACTGGGCGCGCTGGTGCTCTTCGTGTCCAACCTCCTCGCCATGGTCTTCGCGGGCATGGTGGTCTTCGCCGCCCTCGGGTACACCCGGGCCGCCGGACACCCCGACCGGGCAGGGGCTTCCCGCCGGGCCTACGTGATGCTCGGGCTGCTGTTCACCGCGATCGTGCTCCCGCTGGGCGCCAACACGGTGACCACGGTCCTGCTGAACGCGTGGACCGCACGGACCTGGAGCGCCGCGGAGAGCTGGCTCTCGAAGAGTCCCGGCGCCGCCGTCACCGGCGTCGACGCACAGTCCAGGACCTTCTACGTCCACGTCCGCAGCCCCGGCGACCTCCCGCCGATCGAGGACCTGCTCGGTGACCTCGAAGGGCAGGTCCCCGACGGCGTCCCCATCGTCGTCGACGCCACCCGGGGTCAGCAGATCGTCGCCGGGAAGGTCGGGGACTGACCCGGCGCCCGGTCCGTGTCGTACTCAGGGGGGACGGGAGGCGGCGAAGACCGTCCCGAGGGATGATCGGAGGCGAGAACGCATCTGGCAGACTCTCTCCCCATGGGTGAATCGAGCGTGAAGACACTGGAAACCCGGACGGATGTCTCATCACCCACCGTGGCTGAGACCGAGACCCGGCCGGGGTCCGAGCGCACCCTGCTCTCCCGGTTGCGTGCCCCTCGCCGGCCGCGGATCTGGTTCGAGGTCCTGCTCATCGCGATCAGCTACTGGACGTACTCGCTGATCCGCAACGCGGTGCCCGAGCAGAAGGCGGCGGCCCTCGCCAACGCCGACTGGATCTGGGGCGTGGAGCGGACCCTCGGCATCGCCGTCGAGCAGTCGGTCAACCACACGGTCAACTCCGTGACGTGGCTGATCGTGGGCATGAACTACTACTACGCCACGCTCCACTTCGTCGTGACGATCGGCGTGCTGGTCTGGATCTATCGTTTCCATCCGGGGCGGTACGCCGCCACCCGCATGGTCCTCTTCGCCACGACGGGCGTGGCCCTCGTCGGCTACTACTGCTACCCGCTCGCCCCGCCCCGGCTGATGAACGGGCAGGACTTCATCGACACCGTGCTGGTGCACCACACGTGGGGCTCGATGGCCTCCGGCAACCTCAAGCAGATGTCGAACCAGTACGCAGCGATGCCGTCCATGCACATAGGGTGGTCGCTCTGGTGCGGCCTGACGATCTTCGCGGTCGCCTCGGCCCCCTGGGCCCGGATCCTGGGCCTGCTCTATCCGACGGCGACCCTCGTCGTCATCGTGGCCACCGCCAACCACTTCTGGCTCGACGCCGTGGGCGGCATGCTCTGCCTGGCCTTCGGCTACACGGTCTCGCGCTCCTGGTACGGCTCGTTCGCCCACCACCTGCCCCGCCACCCCGAGCACGCGGGCCCGCACCCGGCATCGGAACTGCTGAACCGCATCCGCACCCGCGCCTGAGGGCGGGCGCGGCGCCGGCCGGCTACTGCTCCCCGAGGGCCATCCACTTCTCCGGGGTGGCGAGGGGCTCGAAGCCGGCCCGGGCGTAGACGGCGTGCGCATCGGCGGTGGCGAGCATGACCCGGCGCAGTCCGTACGGCTCCAGCTGCTCGCACACCGCATCGACGAGCGCCCCGCCGAGCCCCTTGCCGCGGGCGCCCGGATCGACGTAGACGTCGCAGAGCCAGGCGAAGGTGGCCCGGTCGGTGACGACCCGGGCGTACGCGAGCTGGGCCCCGGAGGCCTGGTCGTAGAGGCCGAAGTTCAAGGAGCCCGCGATGGCGTCCTCCTGCTTCTGCCGACTGCGCCCGAGGGCCCAGTACGCATCCTCGGACAGCCACCGGTGGACCCGAGCGACGTCCAGTCGGGTGGCGTCGGTGGACATCTCGTATCCGTCGGGGAGGTCGTTGCTCATCCCGGCATCCAAGCAGCACCCGCTCGTCCCGTGCCAGCGGATATCAGGAGGACTGGTCCGTCAGGATCGCCGGGTCCGACAGGCCGGCCGCGCCGGTTTCCACCTTCCCGGCGAAGCGGCGGCCGAAGTCGGCGACCTCGGACGCGGTGACCTTCACGTCGTACCAGCGCCGCGTGTTCTTCAGCGAGACGCTGTACGTGACGGTGGCGCCCTTGGCGACGGTGAGGCGCTTCGGTCCGCCGCCGTAGGCGTTGGTGACCGTGAGGGTCACGGTCGACGCCCCGGCGTTGGTGAGGGTGAGGTCCAGATTGCCCGTGGTGGCGTTGTGGCGGGCGGTGACCTCGGGGCCGAGGGTGGTGCCGGGGTTGCGGAAGCCGCGCAGGAAGCCGTTGGGGCCGTGGACGGTCAGGTCGGTGACGCCCGCCGAGTAGCGGGTGTTCCAGGTGTCCGAGATCGACTTGCCGGCCTCGGTGGTGTACGTCCAGGGGGCGTCGGTCCGGTTGCCCGCGGTGACGTGGAACTGCGCGCCGAGGTCCGGGCCGCCGCTGAACGTCAGCCGGAACTTTGCCTCGGCGGTGAGCGCCGCGCCGTCCACGTACGGGGCGTACCGCAGCGGACGGGTGCGGCACAGGCCCTTCTCCTGGCGGGGCATGCTCGCGACGGCCGGCGGGGTGGCCCGGAAGTCGGGGTGGCGCTCGCGGTCCTGCGGCTCCCACGGGCCCGTGTCGGGCAGTGACACCGTGGCGGTGTCCTTGCGCGCGAAGTCGAAGGCCGAGGTCAGGTCACCGCAGACGGCCCGGCGCCAGGGAGAGATGTTGGG
The DNA here is from genome assembly GCF_043201855.1 of Streptomyces sp. NPDC048257. NCBI lineage: Bacteria > Bacillati > Actinomycetota > Actinomycetes > Kitasatosporales > Streptomycetaceae > Streptomyces > Streptomyces sp. NPDC048257. The sequence goes on along the minus strand of NZ_JBICZI010000008.1, from coordinate 254,897 downwards.
CTCGTGGACACCGAAGCGCTGCTCCATGAAGCGGATGACGGAGGTGTGGTCGAAGGTCTCGGAGCAGGAGTAGCCGCCGGTGCTCCAGGGCGAGACGACGAGCATCGGAACGCGCGGGCCCAGCCCGTACGGTCCGGCGACGTAGCCGGCCTTGCCGGGGAAGACGTCGAGTGCGGTGGGCGTGGTCGACAGGCCCTGGCCCGCGTTCGCGGGGGCGTACGGCGGGACGACGTGGTCGAAGAAGCCGTCGTTCTCGTCGTAGGTGATGAAGAGCGCGGTACGGGCCCACACGTCGGGGTTGGAGGTGAGCGCGTCCAGCACCTGCGCGATGTACCAGGCGCCGTAGTTCGAGGGCCAGTTGGAGTGTTCGCTGAATGCCTCGGGGGCGGCGATCCAGGAGACCTGGGGCAGGGTTGCGGCGGCGACGTCGGCGCGCAGCCGGTCGAAGTAGCCTTCGCCGGCCTTCGCGTCGGTGCCGGTGCGGGCCTTGTCGTGGAGCGGGCTGCCGGGCTGGGCGCTCCGGTAGTTGTTGAAGTAGAGGAGCGAGTTGTCCCCGTAGTTGCCGCGGTAGGCGTCGTCGATCCAGCCCCAGGATCCGGCGGCGTCGAGGCCGTTGCCGATGTCCTGGTAGACCTTCCAGGAGATGCCGGCCGCCTCCAGGCGCTCGGGGTAGGTGGTCCAGCCGTAACCGGCCTCGGCGTTGTTGAGGACCGGGCCGCCGCCCTGGCCGTCGTTGCCGGTGTGGCCCGACCAGAGGTAGTAGCGGTTGGGGTCGGTCGAGCCGATGAAGGAGCAGTGGTAGGCGTCGCAGAGGGTGAAGGCGTCGGCGAGGGCGTAGTGGAACGGGATGTCGTCGCGCGTCAGGTACGCCATGGTGGCCGGAGTCTTGGCGGGCACCCAGTTGTCGTACTTGCCCTTGTTGAAGGCGCTCTGGCCGCCCGCCCAGTCGTGGTTGAGGCCCTGGAGGAACTCCATGCCGAGGTCGTCGGAGGGCGGGCGGAAGGGCAGCGTCTCCTTGCCCGCGTTGTCGGCCTGGTGCCAGACGGACTTGCCGCTGGGCAGGGTCACGGGGCGCGGGTCGCCGAAGCCGCGGACGCCGCGCAGCGCACCGTAGTAGTGGTCGAAGGAACGGTTCTCCTGCATCAGGACCACGATGTGCTCGACGTCGGCGATGGTTCCGGTCGTCCCCTGCGCGGGGATGGCGGCGGCGCGCGCGATGCTCTCGTTGAGCAGGCTCAGGGCGGCGGCGCCGCCGGTGAGCTGGAGGAAACGGCGGCGGTTGAGTTCTGCCATGGCGGGAGAGACCTCTGCTTCGTTCGGGGGTGCGTGACCGCTCCCAAGAACAGCGTGCCCGGAGTACCGGAGAGGGAGCCGGATGTGACGGCGGCGGGTACGCCGGGCGAACGGCAGGCTATGGGGGTGTCAACGCGCGCTCGTACGCGACCTGGACGAGGGGCTTCCCGTCGCCGAAGTCGTAGGTGCGTGCGGCGGCGCACTCGGTGAAGCCGCACTTGGCGTAGAAGCGACGGGACTGCGGGGTGTCGCGCAGTGTCCACAGGTGTGCCCGGGCGAACCCGTCGTCGCGCAGGTGCTGCAGCGTCTCCGTCATCAGCGCGGCGGCGATACCGCTGCCCCAGCTGTCGGGGTGACTGTAGAAGGAGAGGATCTCGGCGAGACCCGGGCCGTCCTCGGCCGAGGACGGCCCGAAGGCCGACAGTGCCAGGGGACGACCGTCGTGTTCGGCCAGCAGGATCGTGGCGGCGGCTCCCTGCCCGACCCTTTCGTGCCATCGCGTTCGCCTGCTCCGGACGCCGTCCGCGGCGAACTCCGGATCGAAGAAGGGGGCGTAGGCCGCCTCCCAGGCTGCGGCGTGGATCTCGCCGAGGACGTCCCCGTCGTGCCGGCCGGCGCGGCGAACTGTGAACATCCGGTCACCCTAAGGCCTGTCCCGGGGCGCCGCCCCTACGCAAAGCGTACGGCCGCTCTGTCAGGACTTCCTTACAGCCGCGCACGCCCTCCCGCGATGTCGGACGCGGAGACGCCCGGTCGTGGGGAGGTGCGCCCGGTCGTACGGTGGAAGAAGGCGCGCGCCCCCGCAGCAGCCTGCGGCGGTGCCCGCTCCTCCCCAGGCCGCGCAGCACCCCGTGGCCGCCGCAGGGCGGCCGCCGTCGGAAGCCGGGTGGTGTGGGCGGCTCCCCCAGCCCTCACGAGGGAAAAATTCTGATGCGTACCAAGAAGAGCCGGATTCGCCGCGTGTGCGTCACTGCCTGTACCGTCCCGCTGCTCGTTCTCGGCGGCGCGGCCACCGCGATCGCCGCCCCCGCGGACATCCCTGCCTGCACGAACATGGCCGCGCAGGCAGGTACCGAGGTCACCGACGCCGTCACGGCGTCCTGTCGGCTTGGCGTGGTCGGCGATCTCCAGGGCTGCGTGAACGGCCTGACCGAGGCCGGAGTGCCGGGTGGCGCCGCGAACGGCGCCTGCCGGGTGGCGGCCCAGGAACCGCGGTAGATCGATCGCAGCGCCCGTTTCCCTCCGTACGTCGCCGGCGCAGAGCGAAGGCGACCCGAGCGAAACGGGCGCACCCGTGCGGGAAACAGTGACATGCGTCACGGTCGGCACGTCGGCGATGGGCTTTCTTGATGGAGCGTTAACCCGCCGACATTTCGATATTTGTCCCTTTTGGAATTGACATTCCCCTCTCCGCCGGAAACGGAATACCCGATACCGGCGAGCTCGCCCCCGACCGGCCAGGTCACAGCCAGTTCTGATCACTCATCAGATGGTTGCGGGAGTGACCAAATCGTGATGATGCACGATCACAGTCCCGTTTCAAGCCGCCTGCCGACCGCCCCGGGCTCGTGATCAGCGGAAACTTGCCAGGCCATTCAGAGGCTTTTAAGAATGGCGGCCTCTTCGGCGCCCTGCGATTCCGGCGCCGGAAGCTTCGCGATCACTGAATGAGGTCAGGCATGCAGAAGCATCGGAAGAAGTCGTCCTACAAGAAAATAGTCATCGGCGTCGGCGCGCTCGCCATCGTGGGTGTTCCCACCGCCGCCATGGCCTGCTTCGACACGCAGGACGACGGCAACAGCCGGACGCGGACCGTGAGCCACCAGCAGCAGCGTCCGTGGCAGTACGCGCCCTCGGCCACTCCGAGCACCTCGGCACCCGTGGACGTCCCGCTCCCGGCCACGTCGCCGAGCAGCCCCGCCGAGGCCTCCCCCAGCAGCCCCGCCGAGCCCTCGCAGCCCGTCGTGGAGACGACGCCGCCCACGCAGCAGCGGCCGGAGCCGGCGAAGCCGCCGGTCGCCACCAAGAAGCCGCAGGCGCCCCAGCCGTCGAAGCCGGCCGCCCCGCCGGCCTCCGGCGACGTCGCCGCGGTCCTCGCGCTCGTCAACCAGGAGCGCGCCGCCGCCGGATGCTCGGCCGTCTCCCTCAACGCGAAGCTCACGAAGGCCGCGCAGGACCACAGCGCGGACATGGCCTCCCACAGCAACATGTCCCACACCGGCTCCGACGGTTCGGACCCGGGCGCGCGCATCACCCGCGCCGGGTACACGTGGCGCACGTACGGCGAGAACGTCGCCTACGGCTACAGCTCTCCCGAGAAGGTCATGGAGGGCTGGATGAACAGCCAGGGCCACCGGGAGAACATCCTGAACTGCTCCTTCAAGGAGATCGGCATCGGCCTGGCGCAGCCCGGCAACTACTGGACGCAGGACTTCGGCACGGCGCGCTGACGCACCGGAGCCCCGGCCCGAGCGGTCAGCCTCCGTAGAACAGTTCCTCCACCACCGCCCGGGCACGGCGGGTGATGCGGCGGTAGTCGTCCAGCATCTCCCCGACCGTGCCCTCGGCGTATCCGAGGTAGCGGCCCACGGCAGCCAGTTCCCGGGCGTCGGTCGGGAAGGTGTCCCCGGCGCGGCCGCGCACCAGCATCACGGCGTTGCGGACCCGGGTCGCCAGCACCCAGGCCTCGTCCAGGATCTGCGCCTCTTCGGTCGGGATCAGCCCGGCCGCGTGGGCGGCCCCGAGGGCCTCCCGGGTACGGGTGGTGCGCAGGCCCGGTTCGGCCCAGGCGTGCCGCATCTGGATCAGCTGGACGGTCCACTCGACGTCGCTGAGGCCGCCGCGGCCGAGCTTGGTGTGCAGGGTGGGGTCGGCGCCGCGGGGCAGCCGCTCCGACTCCATCCGGGCCTTCAGGCGGCGGATTTCGCGGACCGCGTCCTCGCCGAGGCCCTCCATCGGGTAGCGCAGCGGATCGATCAGCTCGATGAAGCGGGCCCCGAGCTCGGCGTCGCCCGCCACCGGTTGGGCGCGCAGCAGGGCCTGGCTCTCCCAGGTCAGGGACCAGCGCCGGTAGTAGGCGGCGTAGGAGGAGATCGTGCGCACCAGCGGGCCGGAGCGGCCCTCGGGGCGCAGGTCGGCGTCGATGAGCAGCGGCGGGTCGGTGGTGGGCAGCTGGAGCAGCCTGCGCATTTCGGCGATGACGGTCTGGGCGGCCTTCGCGGCCTCCTGTTCGTCGACGCCCTCGCGGGGTTCGTGGACGAACAGGACGTCGGCGTCGGAGCCGTAACCCAGTTCGTGTCCGCCGAAGCGGCCGACGCCGATGACGGCGAAGCGGGTGGGCAGCGTGTCGCCGTAGTGACTGTGGACGGCGGCGCGCAGGGCCCCGGCGATCGTGGCGGCGGTGAGGTCGGAGACGGCCCCGCCGACCCGGTCGACGAGTGCCCCGTGGTCCTCCTCGGCCGGGCTGTCCTCCGTACCGTACGAGCCGATGATGTCGGCCGCGGTGGTGCGGAAGAGCTCGCGGCGGCGGACGCCGCGGGCGACGGCGACGGCGGCTTCGGGGTTCTCGGCGCGGCCGACGGCGGCGAGGACCTCCTGCTGGAGGGCCTCGTGGGTACGGGGCTGCAGGCCTTCGGGGTCGCCGAGCAGGGCCACGGCCTCGGGGGCGCGCAGCAGCAGGTCGGGAGCGAGGCGCCCGGCGGACAGGACGCGGGCGAGGTTCTCGGCGGCGGCGCCCTCGTCACGCAGCAGGCGCAGGTACCAGGGGGTCTTGCCGAGGGCGTCGGAGACCTTGCGGAAGTTCAGCAGGCCGGCGTCCGGGTCGGCGGAGTCGGCGAACCAGCCGAGCATCACCGGCAGCAGCGTGCGCTGGATGGCGGCCTTGCGGGTGACGCCGGAGGCGAGGGCTTCGAGGTGGCGCAGGGCCGCGGCCGGGTCGGCGTAGCCGAGGGCTTCGAGGCGCTGGCCGGCGGCGCGCGGCGACAGCCGGGTCTCGCCGGGGGTCAGCTGGGCGACGGCGTCGAGCAGCGGCCGGTAGAAGAGCTTCTCGTGCAGCCGCCGGACCACGGAGGCGTGCCGGCGCCAGGCCTTGTTGAGCTCGGCGACCGGTTCGGTGCGCAGTCCCATGGAGCGGCCGAGGCGCCGCAGGTCGTTCTCGTCCTCGGGGACGAGGTGGGTGCGGCGCAGCCGGTAGAGCTGGATGCGGTGCTCCATGGCGCGCAGGAAGCGGTACGCGTCGTGCAGTTGGGCGGCGTCGGCGCGGCCGACGTAGCCGCCGGCGGCGAGGGCGTGCAGGGCGTCGAGGGTGCTGCCGGAGTGCAGGGTGGCGTCGCTGCGGCCGTGCACGAGCTGGAGCAGCTGGACGGCGAACTCGACGTCGCGCAGGCCGCCGGGGCCGAGTTTGAGCTCGCGGTCGACCTGGGCGGCGGGGATGTTGTCGACGACGCGGCGGCGCATCTTCTGGACGTCGGCGACGAAGTTCTCGCGTTCGGCGGCCTGCCAGACCAGCGGGCTTATGGCGGCGATGTACTCGGCGCCCAGGGCCTCGTCACCGGCCACGGCGCGGGCCTTGAGGAGGGCCTGGAACTCCCAGGTCTTGGCCCAGCGCTGGTAGTAGGCGAGGTGGGAGGCGAGGGTGCGGACGAGGGGTCCGTTGCGGCCCTCGGGGCGGAGGTTGGCGTCGACGGGCCAGATGGTGCCCTCGACGGTGGTCTCCGAGCAGATCCGCATCAGGTGGGAGGCGAGGCGGGTGGCGGCCTGGAGGGCCTTGCCCTCGTCGGCGCCGGGGGCGGCGTCGCCGACGAAGATGACGTCGACGTCGGAGACGTAGTTCAGCTCGTTGCCGCCGCACTTGCCCATCGCGATGACGGCCAGGCGGCACAGGGCCACGTCCTCGGGGGCGGCGGCGGAGGCGATCCGCAGGGCCGCGCGGAGGGTGGCGGTGGCCAGGTCGGCGAGCTCTGCGGCGGTCTGGGCGACGTCGATGGTGCCGCAGACGTCGCGGGCGGCGATGGAGATCAGGCAGCGGCGGTAGGCGACGCGCAGGGCGACGGGATCGTGCGCGTCGGCGAGCCCGCGCTCGAACTCGGGAAGCCCGGGGTGCAGGTCGGCGGCCTCGTACGTGACGAGGCTCAGCCAGTCGCGGGGGTGGCGGGCGAGGTGGTCGCCGAGGGCCTCGGAGGCACCGAGCACGCCGAGCAGCCGGTCGCGCAGCGGCTTGGCGCTGACGAGGGTGTCGAGGAGCCCGGGCAGCTCGCCGTCCGGCTGCGCCTCGGCGAGCCGGACGAGGCCGATGAGGGCGAGGTCGGGGTCGGCGGTCGCCCCGAGGGCGTCGAGGAGCACGGGATCGGTGCGTACGGCCGCCAGCTCGTCGGTGTCGAGCAGCCGGGCGGCGGCGGAGGGGTCGGTGAAACCGCTGCGGAGCAGCCGGATGAAGGTGCTGCTCCTGCGTCCCGGGACCGTCATCCCGCCGCCTCCCGCGGTTGTCGCTGCCACTGCCTGCTGCTGCTCTGGCGTGCTCTGTTCTCCGAGCCTAGGCCCTGGGACCTGTCGGCGGAGCCCCGCCCGGGCCGCGCCTTTTCCCAGGGCGTGTCCGGATCAGGTGTTCGACTCAAGGCACGTACCATGCCAAGGGTTATCGGATTATCGGAACTTATCGCGTGATGGGGGCAGCTCCTCGCCGACCGGCCGGGAGGAGCCTCATGTCCGACGCCTGGCGGGGCCCCGGAGCGTGGGACCCGCAGGTTCCGCCGGCGGAAGCCGCCTGGGGGCAGCCCGGCTGGGGGGAGCCCGGCTGGGGGGAGCCCGGCTGGCAGTCCGGACCTGCGTACCAGGAGTACCAGGCACAGCAGGTGCAACCGGGCCACCCGGGCCACCCGAGCCACCCGAGCCACCCGAGCCACCCGCAGCAGCATGCGTATCCGTCCCAGCCGGTCTACCGGGCTCCGCAGCCACAGACGCAGCCGCAGCCGCAGCCGCAGCCACAGCCGCAGCCGACCCACCAGGCCATGTCACAGGCCGACTTGGCAGACCTCGCCGACTCCGCCGACCGCGTCGACGTGGCCCGCGCCCCCGCCCCGGAGGTCCCGGCCGGCGGGCGCAAGGCCGCCCGGCCGGCCCGCGTGGCGGAGGGCGCCGACGGGGCCGAGAGGGCCGGCGAGGCCAGCGAGGCCGGAGCCGGCGAGGGCCGGCGCGGCCGCCGCCGGGCCGCGGCCGCCCGTGCCGCCCGTCGCGAGCCGAACCCCCGCCACCGCCGGTCCGGCCTCGTCAAGTTCGTCGCCTTCTGCGCGGCCGCCGCCGCCGGCAGCATGCTCCTGCTCCGGGGCAACGAAGCCCTCGACCGCCTCGCCTCCCCCACCGTCCCCGACAGCGCGGCCAGTGCGCCGGCCGCCGTCGCCGACGCGCCCGACCCCGGCCGGGTGCTCCAGGTCATCGCGCACCCCGACGACGACCTCTACTTCATGAACCCGGACCTGCGGTACTCCATATCCGCCGGCCACCCCGTCACCTCGGTCTACCTGACCTCCGGCGAGGCCGACGGCATCAACGCCGTCGCCGCCAAGGAGGCCACCACCCGCCCCGACAAGCCCGCCTACGCAGAGGCCCGCCAGAACGGCATCCGCGCCGCCTACGCCAAGATGGCCACCGGCGACCGCAGCAGCCCCTGGAAGCGCAGCGTCGTCCCGACCAAGGGCGGCGGCCACGCCGAGGTCGACGTCCTCGTCGCCAAACCCCAGGTCACCCTCGTCTGGTTGCAGCTCCGGGAGGCGGGCACCGTCTACGACGACGCCCCGAACAGCCTGCACGGCCTGTGGGACGGCCGGATTCCCCGCCTGGAGTCGATGCTCGCCTCCGGCACCCCGGTCAAGCAGAAGTTCTCGTACACGAAGGACCAGGTCGTCCAGACCCTCGTCGGCATCCTGGAGGAGTACCGGCCGACCACCGTCCGCTCCCAGGACCCGACCCCGGGCCGGTACCCCGACACCAAGCGGTACACCGACCACCAGGACCACTTCTACGGCTCCCGGTTCGTGCAGCTGGCCACCACCGCCTACGCCAAGGACGTCAAGGACCGCCCGCACTTCGCGGTGCAGAACTACGTCGGCTACTTCAACGGCTCGCTCCCCAGCGCCCTGGACCCGGACGAGGCCAAGGAGAAGCTGGACATCCTCGGCACGTACGCCTGGCTCGACAAGCAGAACCACTGCAACAGCAACGCCGGCTGCGGCGACCTCAAGGTCGCCGACCAGCCCGGGGGCAACCGGTGGTCGGACTCCATCAACTACGCCCGCGGCACCAGCACCACCTGGCTGACCTCCGACGCGGAGCTCGGGCTGTGGGCCTTCAAGGTGCTCGACGGGCAGGTCGCCGTCTGGCACCGGCCCGGTCTCGTCGGCCGCTGGAAGGGCCCGGACCTGCTGCCCGGTACCGGCATGGACCCGGGGGTGAGCACGGTGACCCTCAAGGACGGCCGAATAGCCGCCTTCGGTACCCGTACCTCCTTCGGCACGAAGCCCGCCGACTACCGGCGCGAGGTCGTCTACGTCGTCCAGAAGCGCCCGGGGGCCGAGGAGTTCACGGAGTGGCAGTCGCTCGGCACCCCCGAGACGGCGGACGAGACCTGGACCTCCGACATCAGCGCCCCGGCCGTCTCGGTCGACGGCGCCGGGCAGTTGGCGGCGTACGTCCGCGACGGCGCGTGCACCCTGCGCGGCCGGGTGCAGCAGCCGGACGGCACCTGGGGCCCGTGGGAGAAGTACGGGGGCGCCGATCTGCACGGCAGCCCGGTCACCGCGACCGACGGAGCCGGGCGGCGCATGGTCTTCGCGGCCACCTCCAAGTCGGTGGTGGGCTGGGGGCAGCCGAAGCCGGGCACCCCGCTGGGCCACGCCACGGCCACCGGGCTGCCGGACACCACGCTCCCGCTGACCGCGCAGGGCCGCGAGGGCGGCGTACGGCTGTGGTTCCGCAAGCCCGGCTCGGGCAACGTCCGTACCGCCCTGATCACGGGCGACGGCGGGCTGAAGGTCAGCCAGATGACCGACCTCGGCGGCCTCCAGGGCTTCGGCTCGGTGACGGCGAGCGGGCACGTGCTGGCGGGCCGTACGGCGGGCGGGCAGCTGGGCTCGGAGGCCGGGTCGGGGCGGCCGTGGGAGCGGTCCCCGCTGATGTTCGTCGGCGCGCCGTCCTCCACGATGACGGGCCGGACCCTGGTCAGCCTGGCGGTGGTGGGGCTCGACGCGCGCCTGTACGTGACGTCGTCGGCCGACGACCCGCAGGCACATCTGGCGCCGTGGCAGCCCGTGGGCCCGCGCAACACGGGCCCCTAGGACGGGACCCAGCGGACGAAGTGCGTCCACATTTCGTTCCGGAAAGTCGGGAGTCATGGGCCGAACCGGTGAACCAAGTCCGCCGATTTCGCCTCTCTCTGACTGCTCAGCGGTTTCTCCGCCCGGAACGAACCCAAGGCGTGACCGATGCCCGTGCCCGTGACCCGTCGCCGCTTCGCGGCCCTGCTCACCGTGCTGACAGCCGGCGCCACCGGCGTGCTCTCCGTGGCCACCGGCCAGCAGACCGCTGCCGAGACCACCCAGGAGAAGAACCCGGCCGCCGCCCGCCCCGCGAGCGTGACCGCCGGATCGGTCGTCCAGGTCGTCGCCCACCCCGACGACGACCTGTTCTTCATGAACCCGGACCTCAGCCGTTCCCTGCTGTCCGGCACCCAGGTCACCACCGCGTACCTCACCTCCGGCGAGGCCGACGGCCGCAACGAGGCCCACGGCGGGGCCGCCACGGACCCCGAACAGCCCGCCGACCGCGCCCACTACGCGGAGGCCCGGCAGAACGGCATCCGCTCCGCGTACGCCCAGATGGCCACCGGCGACCGCACCAGCGCGTGGCGGCGTACGGTCATCACCACCGCCGGGGGCGGCCGGGCCGAGCTCGACGTCCTCATAGCGAAGCCGCAGGTCAACCTGGTGTGGCTGATGCTGCGGGAGGCGCGCAGCACCGGCGGGGACACCCCCGAGAGCCTGCGCGGCCTGTGGAACGGCCGAATACCCGCGCTGGATGCCCAGCTGACCTCCGGCACCCCGGTCAAGCAGCCGTTCACGTACACGAAGGACCAGCTCGTCCAGGCGATAGCCGGGGTCCTGGAGCGGTACCGGCCGACGACGATACGGATGCAGGACCCGACGCCGAACCGGTACGGCGAGAACGGCCGTTACACCGACCACCAGGACCACATGTACGGCGCCCGCTTCGTGCAGGCCGCCACCGCCGCGTACGCCTCCCGCGTGGGCAACCGCCCGCACTTCTCGGTCCAGAGCTACCTCGGCTACCACAACAGCACCCTGCCGCACTCGCTGGACCCGCAGACGGCCGAGACCAAGACCGGCTTCCTGAGGACCTACGCCTGGCAGGACCGCCAGGACTACTGCGGCAGCCCGTCGGGGTGCGGCGACCGCAAGGTCGCGGGCAACCCGACCGGGCGCAACTGGGCCCAGTCGCTGCGCTACGCCCGCGCCGACAACACCTCCTGGCTGACGGAGGGAACGCCCGGCCGGCTGTGGGCCTTCGCCACGCTGGACGGCCAGAGCGCGTACTGGACGCGCAGCCCCGGCGGCGACTGGGCGGGCCCCACCTTCCTCCCGGGCACGGGCATCGATCCGGGGGCCACGGCCGCCCGCCTCCCCGGCGGCCGCATCGCCGTCCTCGCCACCCGCACCACCCTCGGCACCGCGCCCGCGGAGTACCGGCGCGAGGTCGTGTACGCCGTGCAGTCCGCGCCCGACGGCCCGTTCGGCCCGTGGCAGTCGCTCGGCACCCCGGAGCGGACCGACGACGAGGGCACCTCGGCGATCAGCTCCCCCGCGGTGGCCGTGGACGCACGGGGCCGCCTCACCGTCTACCTCCGCGACTCGCGCCGCACCCTGCGCGCGAGCACGCAGCAGCCGGACGGCGGCTTCTCCCCGTGGGAGCGGCTGGGCGGGGAGGACCTGCAGAGCGACCCGGTGACGGCGACCGACGCGGCCGGGCGGCGCCACGTGTACGCCAGCACCACGACGTCCGTCCTGGCCTGGACCCAGCACACCCCGGACTCCCCGCTGGCCGGCCCGGCGCCGACGGGCCTGCCCGCCACCACGGTCCCCCTCTCGGCCGCCCCGGACGGCGCGGGCGTCCGCCTCTACTTCCGCCGCCCCGACTCGGGGGTCGTCCGCACGGCCCTGGTCACGGCGGGCCCCGCGGGCCGGCCCCAGGTCTCCAGCGTCACGGAGGCGGGCGGCCGAGCGGGCTACGGCGCGGTGGGCGCCGCGGGCCGCCTCATGGTGGGCCGCGCGGACAGCGGCACGATCAGCACCACGGGCCTCGGCGGCCCCCCGGCCTGGGCGGAATCCCGCATGCTCTTCGCCGGCGCCCCCTCGGCCGTCCTCGAACCCTCGGGCACCACCACGACGGCGGTCCTCGGCCTGGACGCCGAACTCCACACGACGACCACTCCCACCACCCCCACCCGCCCCACCTGGCACCGCGCGGTCCCCTGACATCCGCGCGAAGGCTCTTGGTCGATCGACCCGTTCGGCGGCGAGGCAGTGCGCCGCTCCGGTTGGATATCCGCCATGGAACTCCGGAAGAAGCACCCGTGGGCGGCGGACCACCACCGGATCGGCACGGCCTCCGCACGGGGCGAGTGCACCTGGGCGGCCCCCTGCGCCCGGCCTGCGGCGTGGAGCGTGCTGGTCGGCAGCGCCGGCGGCGACAGCTGGTGGGCGGCTTGCGCAGCTCACGCGACCGCCTCCGCAGTGCTCTCACCCGACGCCGCGAACTGAGCACCACACGCCTCCGGGCCGGCGGTCGGTGACCGGCGGCCCGGAGACGGCCCAGCCTGCGGCTACAGGACCGGGAGGTTCTTGCGGAGTTCGAAGGCGGTGACCTCCGAGCGGTATTCCTCCCACTCCTGCTTCTTGTTGCGAAGGAAGTCATGCCTCCACCTTCCGACCAGGGAAGCCACCTTCAAACCCTGCCCCCAACTGGCATCCGGCTGGTTGTCATTGGTCGTTGCTGGTCGACCCAGGCTGCCCCCCCCCGACGGCCCCGGGACGGCCCAGACGAGCTCTGGATTCGACCCCCTGAACACGGCTCCGGAGGCCCCGCGCGTCTCACGCGTTACCCTGGCCAGGGGCCTGATTGGGCAGTGCTCTGCCGCTGCCGTCCACGTATGGGCCGCGGGGCGCAGCAGGGGATACTCCAGCAGGATCTCTTCAATGCGCCGGTTCGTAACCGCGGTCTCTCACCCGGTCAGTACGTGGTCGATGGCAGGCTTCAAGGTCTCCGCCGTGATCGTCCCGCGCCATGCTCCTGACGCTGCTGGATCAGCTGGCCCCGTCGAGCCCGTGGCTTCAATTTCAAAGGTACTTCTTCTTCAGTGCCTTCATGCTCATGAGCTGATAGTCGGCGTCATACAAATTACACTCAGCCACTAGGGCGACAGCAAAGGCCAAGAGATCCCGTTCGCCCTTTGACGTGCATTCAAGTGCAAAAGTGTAGCTGACAGCGTCGACGACCAGGACCGTATCGCCCTCATGATGAAGTGCCCCGATACTAGATACGGGCACCTTTTCGTGCATCGCCCCGGGGATGGTGAGTTCGTATTGCGTGAGTTCAATAATGGCCCCCACGGATTGTTTGATGTGCTTGCCTGGAGGGGCGGACCGGTAAGCTATAATCTGCGCTTCGTAATTCTCTCCCACCCTCAACACCGCCCTCACTCATTCAACATCACCAATAAACTCGGGTGCACATTTGGCGATTGTTGAGTGGCCTCGCAGAGACTCCGGACTTATCCGGGAAGCGTAGCTGAAAAGGCGTCAACCCTTAACTATGATTGGAGCAGGCATGCCCGGGCGCACAGGAGCATGCTGGTAACCGGCATTCTTGGCACATTTGGCGCAGCAGAAAAGAGGTAGATCCTCAATCTCTTCATGTGAGAATACATCGCCAGGATTGCATTCAAGGAGTTTACTGATCATGAGAATTGCCTGCTCGGGCTCGATGCCTAGGGACATCAGACCGGCCACCAGCCACTCGCCATCACCCTTAAAATAGAGGACCGTGTCGGTCGAATCGGCGCAGACGGTGCATGTAGGTCCCATGACTTTCCTGTCATCGATCGGCAAAATACTAAGGGAGGGGCAAGGGTGGCGGCGGCAATCTTGCCGCTCGACCATGCAGGTGATGACTTCGCCGGTAAGGGGTCTCAAGTCGGGAAAGAAGATCCCGCGACTTAACGAAGGGCGTTCCGTTCCTCTGCTTAGCGCCCCGCCCCCTTCCTAACATGATACGCAGGGCTGGGTTCGCCGGCGACTTTTAGCCTTCGTGGACGTGGGCAGCGCCTTTGAATATCTAACCAGAGCCTAAATCTCGCGGAGTGACGAGGCGTTGCGGTCGACTTCCCTCCCGCCTTGCCGTCCCGCATGATGCTGAGATCGTCGGCGAGGCCGATGGCGCCTCCGCCGAAGAGGACGTGACAGGTCGGCAGAGGCAGAGCATGTTGTCGGTCGGGTCAGCCCGATGTGCGGGCTGACCAGCGCCTGGATACGCGCACCCTCGCGGTACCTGCCAGCAAGCAGCTCGACCGTCAGGCCACAGACCCACGGGGCGTGGTTATGCCAGATCTTCCTGACGCGGCGTTTGCGATCACATGAGGCTAGGCGTAGAGAGGAAGTGAGGCAATCTCTGCTCCAGTCAAATGTATTGGGGATGACCCCCACGCCTTACAGAGGGTGGATTCTGCTCGGGGTGTTGATTTTGCTCGGCATTCTCGGAGCTATGGGTGCAGTTTTCGCATGGCGGATGGCCATCAAAGAGCCAGAGCGTGAACCGAAGATTGAAGTGCTGGCCGGAATCGGGGGCGGGTTGATTACTGGCATCGCCATAGGAGTGTCGGCTCTATTTCTGGAACAGGCACTCGCGGAGTCCCACAAATATGCGACGTGGCGCGCGAATGTTGAAATCGCCGACAGTATACCGGGGTTCTCACCCGGCGATCGCGACATCGAGGGGATTAATTTCAGCGCTAAGTCCCTCCACGATGCGGACCTCAGTGGAGCCGATCTGCGGGGGGCTCAACTTCGGGATACCGACCTGACGGGGGCGAACCTTACGGAGGCCAAGCTGCAGGGTGCGAACCTGATAGGAGCCAACTTCTACGATGCAGATTTGAGTGGCGCAAAACTCGACGAGGCCCAGCTGCAGAGCGCGAACCTCACACACGCGCGGGTCAACACTGAAGGCACCACATTCCATGGAGCGAGGGTTGACTCGCATACTTGCTGGCCGGAAGGCATTCACCCGGAGAAAGTTGACTCGACCGTCCCCAACGAAAGCGGGCGCGGGGAGAAGGCTCCCAAGTGCACGCTATGGAAGGACGGGGAGCGAACCAGGTGAATTGACGTAGCCGACCTACTTGTTTAATCAGAATCGGTTGGGGTTCCGGGTCGTTGCGGCTTGTCCCGGGTCGGTGGCGGACGGGATGGGAGTTCCCGGCTCAGCCTTCTACGGCCGGAACCACGTTCGACTCCCCCGCTATCCCGGAGCCTGAGCGCCCCGCCGGAGGCAGGTCGATTCTAGCCGCAGTTGGTCGCAGAGATTGATCACTCGCCGGTGCCTCGTTGCCAAAAGGCCACGGCGGCATCGTCGCCGGCCTTGTACCGGGGCCACTGATGCCCGTGGGGATCAGTCCCCTCAAATCGCGTAATGGGCCAAGTGAACGAGGCGTAAGTGATGGCACCGCCGGCCCGTAGGGCTCGACTCATGCCTTGGGCCTACCCGCCTTGCAGGGGCGGGCGTCGGCGCAGCGGGGGCGGAGCGGGCCGGAAGCAGGAGCGTCGCCCCGAGCGGAGCCGCGAAGCCCGCCCGGCGGAGCGGAGCGCAGCCGGGTGCTTGATGAAGTAGGGAAACCTTTGCCGCGGCACAGGTAGAGCCACTGCCGACTGCCAACGGCCAGCCGGAACAACATCTATTTCCGGCCGATCTGCACGGGCCAGACCCTGCTGATGGACTCCTGGCGCGGCCGCATGTGGCTCGACACCTAGGCGTAGCAGCAGATTCAGGGGGCGCCCCGCGGTTTTGCACAGACCCTCCTTGGTCGCTATTGGTGGTTGAAAGTGATCGTGGGCCGCCTCTGGACGGCCCCACGGTCGGCCCTCTTTCGCCAGGCGGCAACGTGCGAAGCTGGAGCGCGCGGACGCCGACAGGCACCACCGCGCACGCGGCGGAACAAGGAGGAATGCGTGACGAACCCCAGCCCTCGTGGGACGTACTTGACGATCTCTGAGGCTCTGCGGGCAAGGATCGCCGAGGGGGACGCCGCCCGCGGCGGCGCGCTGCGCCACTACCCCGATGGCCTTCCGTCCGAAGCGGAGATCGGGCGGGAGTTCGGCGTGGCCCGTACTACCGTCCGCCGCGCGCTCCGCGCCCTGGAGGAAGCCGGTGACGTAACCACCGTCGCCGGGGTCGGCCGCCAGGTCGAGGGCGGGTCACAGGTGGCGCCGTACCGCTCCGCGCTCCGCTGGCCGCGACACCCCGCGTACGTCCGTGGACCGCGGAGCGCGTCTTCGCCGTGCGGTCCGCGCTCCCCGCGCGGTACCGGGCGATGGCCGATGTCGGCGGCGGCTGCGGACTGCGGCAGGGCGAGATCTTCGGGCTCGCCGTGGGCGCGGTGAACGGCGAGACAGGGTGGGTCCACGTGGACTGCCAAGTGAAGGTGGTCAATGGGCACCTCGTGTTCTCACCGCCCAAGCGCGGCAAGGAGCGGGACGTACCGCTTCCCGACAGCGTGGCCCATGTGCTCAAGCAGTACAGCGAGGAGTTCCCGCCCGTGGACGTGACGCTCCCCTGGCTCCGGCCGGACGGGCCGCTCGTCACGAAGCGGCTCCTGTTCTCGCTCGCCGGCGGCGGGGCCGTGCGGCGAACGGACTTCAACACCCGCGTGTGGAAGCCCGCCCTCGTCGCGGCTGGGGTGCTGGAGGAGCCGAAGCCCGGTGAGCGTCACCAGGCCGCTCGGGAGCACGGGATGCACGCGCTGAGGCACTTCTACGCCTCGGTGCTCTTGGACGCCGACGAGAACGTCAAGGCGCTCAGCACGTACCTGGGGCACGGTGACCCCGGCTTCACGCTCCGGACCTACACGCATCTCATGCCGAGCAGCGAGGGGTGGACCTGGAAGGCCGTGGACGGGGTCTACAAGGCCTCGGATTCCGCGCCGGACGGCCCACAGGCGGCCCAGGGCCAGTGAGACGACTTCGGGCCGGTGGTCATCGACCACCGGCCCGAAGTGTCGTGCATGGCCCGCAAGGGCGCTGACCTGCTCTTACAGGACCGGGAGGTTCTTGCGGAGTTCGAAGGCCGTGACCTCGCTCCGGTACTCCTCCCACTCCTGCTTCTTGTTGCGGAGGAAGAAGTCGAAGACGTGTTCGCCGAGGGTTTCGGCGACCAGTTCGCTGCGTTCCATGAGGGCGATGGCCTCGCCGAGGTTCTGCGGGAGGGGTTCGATGCCCATCGCGCGGCGTTCGGCGTCGGAGAGGGCCCAGACGTCGTCGTCGGCGCCCGCCGGGAGTTCGTAGCCCTCCTCGATGCCCTTGAGGCCGGCCGCGAGGAGGACGGCGTACGTGAGGTACGGGTTGGCGCCGGAGTCGATCGAGCGGACCTCCACGCGGGAGGAGCCCGTCTTGCCCGGCTTGTACATCGGGACGCGGATCAGGGCCGACCGGTTGTTGTGGCCCCAGCAGATGTACGAGGGGGCCTCGCCGCCCGCGCCCGCGCTGCGGGAGGAGCCGCCCCAGATGCGCTTGTAGGAGTTGACCCACTGGTTGGTGACCGCAGCCGTCTCCGCCGCGTGGCGCAGCAGGCCCGCGATGAAGGAGCGGCCGACCTTGGAGAGCTGGTATTCGGCGCCCGACTCGTAGAAGGCGTTGCGGTCGCCCTCGAAGAGGGAGAGGTGGGTGTGCATGCCCGAGCCGGGGTACTCCGAGAACGGCTTCGGCATGAAGGTGGCCTGGACGCCCTGCTCCAGCGCGACCTGCTTCATGACCAGGCGGAACGTCATGATGTTGTCGGCCGTCGAGAGCGCGTCGGCGTAGCGGAGGTCGATCTCCTGCTGGCCGGGGGCGCCCTCGTGGTGGCTGAACTCCACCGAGATGCCCATCGATTCGAGCATGGTGATCGCCTGGCGGCGGAAGTCCATGCCCACGTTCTGCGGAGTGTGGTCGAAGTAGCCGGAGTTGTCCGCCGGGACCGGGCGGGTGCCGTCCAGCGGCTTGTCCTTCAGCAGGAAGAACTCGATCTCCGGGTGGGTGTAGAAGGTGAAGCCCAGGTCGGAGGTCTTGGCCAGGATGCGCTTGAGGACGTAGCGCGGGTCCGCGAAGGACGGGGAGCCGTCCGGCATCAGGATGTCGCAGAACATCCGGGCGGTCCCGGGGGCCTCCGCGCGCCACGGCAGTATCTGGAACGTGCTGGGGTCCGGCTTGGCGATCATGTCGGACTCGTAGACCCGCGCGAAGCCCTCGATCGCGGAGCCGTCGAACCCGATGCCCTCGTCGAAGGCCTGCTCCAGCTCCGCGGGGGCGACCGCGACGGACTTCAGGAAGCCCAGTACGTCGGTGAACCACAGGCGCACGAAGCGGATGTCGCGCTCCTCAAGCGTCCGGAGGACGAATTCCTGCTGCTTGTCCATGCCTTCATCCTCGCAGTTCAGACGGCCTGTGCACCACCGCCTCGACAGTCGGGGCACAGTCGGGCCGACCCAGTATTGCCAGCGCTGGTTTCCGCCACATTACGCACCCGGGAAAGCTCACGGCACCCCCACACTGACCTGGGACCGGTCATGAGCATTACCATCTGCGCCCATGGGGGGCCGGCAGCACACGCAGCCGGGGCGTCGCGGACGTCCCGGACTTCGGCGTGCCGTGCTGCTGACGGTCTTCGGCGTGCTGGCCGGCGCGCTGCTGCTGTGTGCGCGTTCGGGCGAGTCGCACGTCCCGCCACCGGGCGGGCAGGCGCAAGCGCAGGCGCACGGTGCGGCACCCGAGTCGGCGCACGGTTCGGAGCACGCCGTCTGCGTGTCCCCGTACGACCTGCCCGGCTGCTCGCCCCGCGCGCGTGTCACCCCGGGCGTGCTGCCCGTTCCGCCGCCCGCCGTGACCGTCGTCGGCGGCGAGCTGCCGCCCGTGCCGCCGGCCCACGGGGCGTCCCGGATCCGGCCGTACGGGGCGACGCCGCGCGCCCCCGGCCCGTATGCCCTCCAGGTGCTGCGGACCTGACAGGTCCGGTTCGGTTTCGCGTTCATCCACCCCCCTCAGCAGAAGGAACCAGGGCACATGGCCAGCAAGTCCGGCAGGACCAACCAGCACACCGACCCGAACTCGCGCCAGGCGCGCATAGCCGAGATGCGCCGCGCCGACAAGATCCGGGAGCGGCGCAACAAGGCCATCGCGATCACGGCCGCGTCGGCGATCGTCGTCGGCCTCGTCGGCTTCGGCACGTGGGTGATGATCGACCAGAAGCAGGCCGAGGAGCGCAAGCAGGCGGCCGCGGAGCAGATCCGCAAGGAGGCCGAGGAGGTCCGCAAGAAGCCGGTCGAGGGCGAGCAGCTCTGGGAAGCGAAGAAGCTGGGCCGCAATCACGTCGAGACCCCGGTGAAGTACGAGATGAACCCCCCGGTCGGCGGGGACCACCACCCCCGCTGGATGAACTGCAACGGTGACGTCTACACGAACCCGCTGCCGGAGGTGAACGCCGTGCACTCGCTGGAGCACGGCGCGGTCTGGGTGACGTACAACGACAAGGCCCCCAAGGCCGACGTGGACAAGCTCGCCGCGACCGTCGGCAAGACCCCCTACACGCTGATGAGCCCGGTCAAGGAGCAGACGGGCGCGATCATGCTCAGCGCGTGGGGCAAGCAGCTGACCGTGGACAGCGCGGACGACCCCCGGGTGAAGCAGTTCTTCACCAAGTACGTGCAGGGGGAGCAGACCCCGGAGCCGGGCGCGGCCTGCACGAGCGGGCTGGCCGGCAAGTGAGCCGCCCGGTCCGCCCCGTCCCCCGTACGTACTGGGTTGCGGGCACGGCCGTCCTGCTCGCCCTGCTGTTCGCCGCGGCGGCCACGGTCGCCGCGGCGAACGGCAGCGGTTCCGGCGCTTCCGGCGGCTTCGGCGAGCCGTCCCGTACGGCGCCCCGGACGCCGGGGCTGCACTCGCCGGACGCGGGCTTCGCGCGGGACATGGCGGTGCACCACCAGCAGGCGGTGGAGATGTCCTTCATCGTGCGCGACCGCACCCAGGACGAGTCCGTACGCACCCTCGCCTACGACATCGCCAACACCCAGGCCAACCAGCGGGGCATGCTGCTCGGCTGGCTGGACCTGTGGGGGCTGCCGAAGGTGGTGGCCGACGAGCCGCCGATGTCGTGGATGGCCGCATCCGGCGGCCACGGCGGGAACGGCGGGAACGGCGGGAACGGCGGGAACGGTGGCCACGGCGGGCACACGGGGAACGGCGGCGGCGCGGGCACCGGCGCGGCCGGTGCCAAGCCCGGCGCACTGATGCCGGGCATGGCCACCAAGGAGGAGCTGGCGCAGTTGGGCTCCGTCTCGGGCCGGGACGCGGAGGTGCTCTTCCTCCAGCTGATGACCGACCACCACCAGGGCGGCGTCGCGATGGCCGAGGGCTGTGCGCAGCAGTGCGAGACCCCGGTGGAGCGGGCGCTGGCACAGGGCATGGTCGACGCGCAGCGCTCGGAGCTCACCCTGATGGCGAACATGCTGGGGCAGCGCGGGGCCGCGCCGCGCGGGTGACGGGACACGCCCGTACGGTGGGGGGAGGCGCCCTCTCACCCGTACGGGCGTGTGCTCCACGGTGTGGGGCGTGGGGGGACGCCGCGCCGGACGCGTCCGCGCCCGGCGTCGAACGGCGTGCTCAGGAGGTTCAGCGATGACCACCGCCGCAGACATCATGCACCCCGGGGCCCAGTGGATTCCCGCCACCGAGACCCTCGACCGGGCCGCACAGCTGATGGCCCGGCTCAATGTGGGCGCCCTGCCCATCAGCGACTCCGAGGAGCGGCTGTGCGGCATCATCACCGACCGCGACATCGTCGTGAACTGTGTGGCCAAGGGCCACGACCCGGAGAAGGTCACGTGCGGTGAGATGGCCCAGGGCACTCCGCGCTGGATCGACGCGGGCGCGGACGTCACCGACGTGCTGGAGGAGATGCAGAGCCACCAGATCCGCCGGCTGCCCGTGATCCGGAACAAGAAGCTGGTCGGCATGATCAGCGAGGCCGACCTCGCCCAGCACCTCTCCGACGACCAGATGGCCACCTTCGTCGAGAAGGTCTACGCGCGGGTCTGACCCCCCTCGGCCGCTGCCAGGACCGCCCGGGCCACCTGGTCCGGGCGGTCCAGCATGACCAGGTGCCCGGCGGGTTCGGCGACCTCGAAGCGGGCGCCGAGCAGGTCGGCGAGCTCCGCCTGGCGGGACAGCCAGTGCAGGGCCGAGCGGCCGGCCGAGCCGTCGTGACCGGCGAGGACGGTGGTGGGGGCGGTCAGCGGGTGGGTCGCGCGCAGGGCCTGCAGTTCGGCGGCCATGTCCGGGTAGCGGGAGTTCTCCAGCAGGGCGCCGCGCCAGACCCGGCCGGTGCGGTAGCAGCGGCGTACGAGGTCCCGTGCGGCCGGGTCGGAGCCGCCGGTGCGCGAAGCCCGTACGGTGGCCCGCCGGACCAGTGACCCCAGCGCGGCCGGCAGTCCGGCGGCGGTGACGGCCCGGCCGAGGGCCCGGGCGGCGCCGGTGCGCAGCGCGGCGGGCACGGCCGTACGGGGTGCCTCCTCCACGCTGCCGTCGACCAGGACGACGGCGGCGGTGCGCTCCGGGTACAGGCGGGCGAAGGCCTCGGCGTGGAACCCTGCGAGGGAGTGCCCGACGACGGTGACGGGGGCGGCGGGCCCGGGCAGCCCGAGCGCGTCCAGCAGGCCGGCGATCCGGTGGGCCTCCCCGGCGGTGGTCGGCGGCGCGGTGGCCGGGCCGCTGAGGCCGTGTCCGGGGCGGTCGAAGCGGACGACGGTGCGGCCCGCGGCGACGAGCGGTGCGACGACCGGGTCCCAGTCGAACCAGGCCATGGCGAGCCCGGCGCTGAGGACGCACACGGGGCCGCGGCCCTCGACGACGACGTGCAGCGGGACCCCGGCCCCGCCCACGCGGACGAACCGGCCGGGGACGGTCCCGTACGCCCTCTCGGACGGGCTCACGTACGGCCTTCCCTGTGGACGGAGTAGGCGAGGAGGCCCAGCCAGAGGGCCACGAGCAGCACCTGGAGCCGCTGCCCGGCGCCGAGGGCCCAGGTCCCGCGCCCGGCGGTGAACAGGGCGATCGCGGTCAGGGTCCAAACGGTGGCGAGCAGTTCGAGGACGACCAGCGCGGGGCCGTAGCGGGCGAGCGGGGCGAACCAGCCGTAGCGGCGGGCGGCGACCGTCAGGGCCACCAGGCCGACCAGGGCGCCGGTCATGGCGAGGCTGCTGCTGGCGGCGTGGGCCTGGTGGGTGGCGGGGACCAGCCCGGCGGTCTCCCGGGCGGCGCACACGGGGTCCGCGGTGGGGGTGCAGCTCAGCGGCAGCCAGGCGTCGGCGGCGGTGGCCGCGCCGAAGAGGGTGACCCCGGCCCAGCCGGTGACCGCCCAGGGGCGGCGGGACTCCGCGAACCGCTGCAGCCGGATGAGCGCCAGCAGCCCGCCGGCGAAGGCGAGCAGCCCGGCGGTGAAGTCGGTGGCCCGGAAGAGGCCACCGAGGGGCTGGTCCTGGGCGGCGAGCTCGCTGACGTACGTCTCGATGGGGTTGAGTCCGGTGGAGAGGACGACTTCGAGCACCCACGCGGTGTAGGCGGCGGCGGCGAGGCCGATCAGCGTGGCGACCGGCCAGGCGGTCCGCGGAGAGAGCCCGTGGAGGGCACGTGGGGACATAGTGTGACTAATCCTAGGCAGACCCGGGGTCGGTCCGACGGCCGGATACCCACCCCGGGTAGGGTTCCCGTCATGACGCGCAGTGCTCAGCGAGCCGCCCCCGGGGCCCGGTTGCTGCTGCTCGCCGCGCTGTTGCTGGGCATCGTCACGATGCACACCTTGGGCCACCCGGCTGAGTCCCACGCCCTGGAGGACGTGTCCCCGGCCCACTCCGTTGCCTCGGCGGGGGTGTCCGCCCCGGCCGCACACGGTGGCACCCGCCACACTCCGGCCCCGGCCCCGGCCGTCGACGTGGCCATGGCTCCGGCCACCGCGTGGGCATACCCGATGCCCGCGACCGGCATGGACCCCATGTCGGTCTGCCTCGCCGTGCTCGCGGGGCTCGTCGTGCTGCTCATCGGCACCGGCCGGGCAGGATCCCGCGGCGCCGCGCCGCTCGGGGGCGCGGCCCGCATAGTGGGCCGGTCCGGCGGCGGCCCGGACCCGCCGTCCCCCCGCGAGCTCCTCACCCGGCTGGCGGTCCTGCGGATATAGGCCCGGTTCCGGCCGTCGCCCCTGCATGCCCCCGCATGCCCGTGGGACGGCGCCGAACCGTGCCCATGCTCCGTAACACCACACCCACGAGGTGCTTCCATGCGCTCTCTTCCCACCCGCCGCTCGGTGCTCGGCGCGTCCGCGGCCGTCGTCGGCTCCGGGCTGCTCGCCGCCTGCTCCGGTTCTGCCGGTTCCTCCGGAGGAACCGGCACCGGCACCGGAACCGGCCACGGCTCGATGAACCACGGCGGCTCCGCCGCCGACGTGCCCGGGGGGTACGTGGACCCGGCCGGCCCCGAGGTGCGGGCCGCCGAGGCCGCCCGCAAGGCCACCAGCCCCCTCACCGAGGTCAAGGTGACCGCCACCGCCACCCCCCTCGACCTCGGCGGCGGCATCACCGTCCGCTCCTGGGCCTACGGGGACAGGCTGCCGGGCCAGGAGGTCCGGGCCACCGCCGGCGGCACCCTCTCCCTCACCCTGGCCAACAACCTTCCCGAGGCCACCTCCATGCACTGGCACGGCCTCGCGCTGCGCAACGACATGGACGGCGTCCCGGGGCTGACCCAGCGGGACATCGCCCCGGGCGCGTCGTTCCCGTACAAGTTCGCCGTGCCCGACCCGGGGACGTACTGGATCCACCCGCACACCGGCGTCCAGCAGGACCGCGGCCTGTACGCCCCGCTGATCATCGAGGACCCGAAGGAGCCCCTCTCCTACGACAAGGAGTGGGTGGTGGTCCTGGACGACTGGATCGACGGAGTGGACGGGGCCACCCCGGACGCCGTCCTCGCCGAGCTCCGCAAGGGCATGAACGGCAACGAGGGAGCGCATGCGGCCCACGGCAAGACGCCTTCCTCCCCCGCCCCTTCCCCCAGCAGCAGCGGCAAGCGCTCCTACGTCGCCATGGGCGGCCACAGCGACTACCTCGGCGGGGACGCGGGCGACGTGGTCTACGCCCACTACCTGATCAACGGGCGGGTCGCGGACGACCCGTCGGTCCTCACCGCCCGCCCCGGGGACCGGATCCGGCTGCGCATCATCAACGCGGGCGGGGACACCGCCTTCCGCATCGCCCTCGGGGACCACGAACTGACGGTCACCCACACCGACGGCTACCCCGTGGAGCAGACGAAGACGGGCTCGCTGCTGCTGGGCATGGGCGAGCGGTACGACGTCCTGGTCACCGCCAAGGACGGGGTGTTCCCGCTCACCGCACTGGCCGAAGGCAAGGAGGGCTCGGCACTCGCCGTGCTGCGCACCGGCTCGGGGACGGCGCCCACGGCCGCGACCCGGCCCGCCGAGCTGGACGCGCCGCCGCTGACGGCGGGCGGGCTCAGGGCCGCCGAATCGGCCGCAATCGCCCCGCGCGATCCGGACCGTACGGTGCAGATCCGGCTGACCGGCTCCATGCGGACGTACAACTGGGCCTTCGACGGCAAGCCGTACACGCCCGACCAGCGCCATCCGGTGAAGGCGGGCGAGCGGGTCCGGCTCGTGTTCGCCAACGCGACGCCCATGTGGCACCCGATCCACCTGCACGGGCACACCTTCGCGCTGGGCGAGCAGGAGCGCGGCGTGCGCAAGGACACCGCGATCCTGCTGCCGGGCCGCAGGCTGACGGTGGACTTCGACGCGGACAACCCCGGGCTGTGGATGACGCACTGTCACAACGTCTACCACTCGGAGTCCGGGATGATGACGGTCCTCGGCTACCAGCTGTAGGTCGTGCGCCCTTCCCGCCCGGCCCCCGCTCCGGGGCCGGGCGGGAATTCGGACGGGCCGGGGGCGTGGGCATGGCACCCTTGCCGTGATCACGACTGTCGCGACAAAAGGACGACCCCGCCGGTATGAGCTCCCCGCCGAACCCGCCCAGCAATCCCGTACCCGAGACGGACTCCATACCGGCGCCCGCGCAGCCGCTCTCGCTGGAGAAGACCCCGGCCGCCCCCGCGACGCCCGAGGCGCCCGCGACGCCGGAGGCCCCCGAAACCTCTGCGGCACCCGAGACCTCCGAGACCCCGGAGCCGGCCCCCGCTCCCGCTCCCGCCCCGGAGCCGTTCGCCCCGGTCATGCCCGCCCCCGCTCCCGCGGCCCCGGGCTTCGGCACACCCGGCGCCCCCGGTGCCCCCGGTGCCCCCGGCAACGTCTGGGGCGAGTCCGCCCCCCGCTTCCCCGGAGCCCCGTACCCCGGGTACCCGCAGGCCACCCCGACCTCCAACGGCCTGGCCGTCGCCGCCCTCATCACCGGCGGCTTCGGCATCCTCCTCGGCATCATCCCGTTCGTCTTCTGGGCCGGCACCGTGATCGCCGCCGTCGGCGTGGGCCTCGGCATCGGCGGCATCGTCCGCGCCAACAGGGGCGCCCCGAACAAGTCGATGGCCGTCGTAGGCACCGTGCTCGGCGTGGTCGGCATGCTCGCCTCGGTCGGCGGCCTCTTCCTCACCGTCCTGGTCGTCGACCGGGCCGCCGACCGCGTCGACCAGCGGATCGAGGACGAGGACTGGGGTCACGATCTGGACGGGCCCGAACCCAGCGGTGAGCCCTGGCCGTCCAAGTCCCCGTCGCCCACCCAGGTCCCCGGCGTGACCAGCGCGTTGCCCTTCGGGGAGACCTTCACCTACCCGAACGGCGTCAAGGTGAGCCTCTCGGCTCCGACGAAGTACAAGCCGAAGGACGAGTACTCCCGCGAGAGGATCGAGAACGCGATCCAGGTCACCATCACCATCACCAACGGCTCGACCACGCCGTTCGAGGTGGGGTACCCCCTGCCCACCCTCCGCGACGACAAGGGCATGACCGCCGAGATGGTCTTCGACCTGGGCATGCCGAAGGTGATCAAGGGTGCCATCATGCCGGGCGAATCGGCCAGCGGGGTCGTGGCCTTCGAGGTCCCCGAGGGCACCAAGAACGTCACCGCGCAGATCTCCCCCGGGGTCCTGCCTGACGACGTGAAGTTCGCCGGTCCGATCGGCTGACCCCGGGGGCGCCTTGCCGATCGGGCCGGGCTCGCGGCACCTGGTGCGCACGCTCGCCGCGTTCTCGTCGGTCACCGACGCTCCGCGTCGACTCCCTCCTCGGCGTTGCGACCGCACGCACCAGGCACCACTCCCTGACCCGGCCCGACCGACAAGACACCCCAGCCTCACAACGCCGGAAACGGGCGGGGTCCAGGACATCGCGTCAGAAAGACGATTACACTGGGCCCCGTGCCTCAACTTCGACTCGCTCTGAATCAGATCGACTCGCACGTCGGCGACATCGCCGCCAACGCCGACTCGGTCGTCCACTGGACCCGGCACTCCGCCGAGCAGGGCGCCCACCTGGTGGCGTTCCCGGAGATGGTGCTGACCGGGTACCCCGTCGAGGACCTCGCCCTGCGCGGTTCCTTCGTGGAGGCCTCCCGTACCGCGCTGCGCGGGCTCGCGCAGCGGCTGGCCACCGAGGGCCTCGGGGAGCTGCCGGTCATCGTCGGCTACCTCGACCGCACCGAGCGGGCCGTGCCCCGGCTGGGCCGCCCGGCCGGCTCCCCGGAGAACGCGGCCGCCGTGCTGCACCGCGGCGAGGTCGTCCTGCGCTTCGCCAAGCACCACCTCCCCAACTACGGCGTCTTCGACGAGTTCCGGTACTTCGTGCCGGGCAACACGCAGCCGGTGATCCGGGTGGGCGGGGTCGACGTGGCCCTGGCCATCTGCGAGGACCTCTGGCAGGAGGGCGGCCGGGTCCCGGCCACCCGCTCCGCCGGGGCCGGGCTCCTGATCTCCGTGAACGCCTCCCCGTACGAGCGCAACAAGGACGACCTGCGCCTCGAGCTGGTCCGCAAGCGGGCCCAGGAGGCCGGCTGCACCCTCGCCTACCTGGCGATGATCGGCGGCCAGGACGAGCTGGTCTTCGACGGCGACTCGATCGTCGTCGACGCCGATGGGCAGGTCATCGCCCGCGCCCCGCAGTTCTCCGAGGGCTGCGTCCTGGTCGACCTCGACCTGCCCGCCGCGCGCGCCGACGCGCCCGAGGGCGTGGTGGAAGACGGTCTGCGGATCGAGCGCGTGATCCTCTCCGAGGAGCCGGTGGAGCCGTACGATCCGGTCGTCACCGGCGGCTACGCCGACCGGCTCGACGACGACGAGGAGATCTACGACGCGCTGGTCGTGGGACTGCGCGCCTACGTCAGGAAGAACGGCTTCCGCTCCGTCCTGATCGGGCTCTCCGGCGGGATCGACTCCGCGCTCGTCGCCGCCATCGCCTGCGACGCGATCGGCGGGCAGAACGTGTACGGCGTCTCGATGCCCTCGAAGTACTCCTCGCACCACTCCCGGAGCGACGCGGCCGACCTGGCCGAACGCACCGGGCTGAACTTCCGTACCGTCTCCATCGAGCCGATGTTCGACGCCTACATGGGCTCGCTGGGCCTGACCGGCCTGGCCGAGGAGAACCTGCAGTCCCGGCTGCGCGGCACCACGCTGATGGCGCTCTCCAACCAGGAGGGCCACATCGTGCTGGCCCCGGGCAACAAGTCGGAGCTGGCCGTCGGCTACTCCACCCTGTACGGCGACTCGGTGGGTGCGTACGGCCCCATCAAGGACGTCTACAAGTCGGACGTCTTCCGGCTCGCGGAGTACCGCAACCGGGCCGCCGTCGAGCGCGGCGAGGTCCCGCCCATCCCGGAGAACTCGATCGTGAAGCCGCCGAGCGCCGAGCTGCGCCCGGGCCAGGTGGACACGGACTCGCTGCCGGACTATCCGGTGCTCGACGCGATCCTGGCCATGTACGTGGACCGGGACCAGGGCATGGACGCCATCGTGGCGGCCGGCTTCGACGCGGAGCTGGTGGCCAGGACCCTGCGCATGGTGGACACCGCGGAGTACAAGCGCCGCCAGTACCCGCCGGGCACGAAGATCTCGGCCAAGGGCTTCGGCAAGGACCGCCGGCTGCCCATCACGAACGGCTGGCGCGAGCGGGCCTGATCGGCAAGACGGGCCCGGGAGGCGCGCACGCCTCGCCGGCCGCGGGCGGTCAGGGCTTCACGGTGACCCGGGCCGCCACGGGGAGGTGGTCGCTGCCCGTGCGGGGCAGGGTCCAGGAGGCCTCCGGCCGGATCCCGCGGACCATGATCTGGTCGATCCGGGCCATGGGGAACTGCGCCGGCCAGCTGAAGCCGAAGCCGTCGCCCGCCGCGCCCTGGGTGGAGCGCATCTGCGAGGTGACCTCGGACAGGGCGCGGTCGTTCATGGTGCCGTTGAGGTCGCCGAGCAGGATGACCTTCTTCAGCGGTTCGGCGGCGAGGGCCGCGCCCAGCGCGTCGGCGCTGTCGTCGCGCTGGTTGGCGGTGAAGCCGGCGTTCAGCTTGACCCGGACCGAGGGCAGGTGGGCGACGAAGGCGGCGACCTCCCCGTACGGGGTGGCGACGGTGGCGCGCATGGCGCGGGTCCAGCCCATCCGGATGTCGACGGGCGCGCTGCGGCTGAGCGGGTACCGGCTCCACAGGCCGACGGTGCCCTCGACGGAGTGGTACTTGTACGTGGCCGCGAGGGCCTTCTCGTAGACGGGGACGGCGTCGCCCTTGAGCTCGGTCAGGGCCAGGACGTCGGCGCCGGAGCGGGCGACCGACTCGGCGGTGCCGCGCGGGTCGGGGTTGTCGGCGTCGACGTTGTGGGTGGCCACCACCAGGTTGCCGCCGGAGCCGGACTTGTCGCTGACCAGGCCGGCGAAGAGGTTCGCCCAGACCGCGGCCGTCAGCACGATCGCGATGAGCGCGGTCGCGGACCGGCGGTAGACGGCTCCGGCCAGCAGCAGCGGGACGGCCAGGCCCAGCCAGGGCAGGAAGGTCTCGGTGAGGCTGCCGAGGTTGCCCACGTCGTTGGGCAGCTCCGCGTGGAAGATCATGACCAGCGAGATCAGCGTGGCGATCCCGGCGAGGACCAGTCCGCGCCGCCAGATCCCCGGGTCCTTGCGCAGTGCGGTCAGCCGGCGCCGGAGGCGGGTTCCGGAGGGCTCGGGGTCCGAGCCGCCGTTCCCCGACTCCGTCATGTACGCCTGTGCCATACCACTGCCCTCACTGCCGTGCTCGCGCTCCGTCCCCGCCCCTTGACCCTAGGCGATGAACCGGAGCCTTCCGTGCCGTACGTCGCGACCGCCGTTCACGGTCGTACGTCCGGGAGGACGAACGGCCGTACGCAGGGGGTTCCGCTTGTCACGAAACGCGCACATTGGAGCGCGTGGCCGGGCTCGCACTGCGGACCACTTCCGCCTTTGCCCGCGCGGATGCCACCATGGGGGGTGAGTCCGGGGACGCCGTGAGGGCGCCTCGAGATGACACAAGGAGCAGTTGCAATGACGCATGCCGTTTCGCCTGCCCGCGAATCCGCATCCGCGGCCTCCCCCACCCTGTACGGAGGCACGGGTACCCGGCGCATCACCGTCCGCGACCTGACCCTCGCCAAGGAACGCGGCGAGAAGTGGCCCATGCTCACCGCCTACGACGCGATGACCGCGTCCGTCTTCGACGAGGCCGGTATCCCGGTCATCCTCGTCGGCGACTCCATGGGCAACTGCCACCTCGGCTACGACTCCACCGTCCCGGTGACGATGGACCAGATGACCATGCTCTCGGCGGCCGTCGTGCGCGGTACGAGCCGTGCGCTCGTCATCGGCGACATGCCCTTCGGTTCGTACCAGGAAGGCGCCGTGCAGGCGCTGCGCAGCGCCACCCGTCTCGTCAAGGAGGCCGGGGTCGGAGCGGTGAAGCTGGAGGGCGGCGAGCGCTCGCTGGCCCAGACCGAGCTGATCGTGCAGTCCGGTATCCCCGTCATGTCCCACCTGGGCCTGACCCCGCAGTCGGTCAACGCCATGGGCTACCGGGTGCAGGGGCGCGGCGACGAGGCCGCGCACCAGCTGCTGCGCGACGCGAAGGCGGCGCAGGACGCGGGTGCGTTCGCGGTGGTGCTGGAGCTCGTTCCGGCCGAGCTGGCGGCCGAGGTCACCCGGTCCCTGCACATTCCGACGGTCGGCATCGGCGCGGGCGCGGACTGCGACGCGCAGGTGCTGGTGTGGACGGACATGATGGGCCTGACCGGCGGAAAGATGCCGAAGTTCGTCAAGCAGTACGCGAAGCTCCGCGAGACCATGACCGGCGCGGCGAGGGCCTTCGCCGAGGACGTGGTCGGCGGAACGTTCCCGCAGGCGGAGCACGCCTTCCACTGATGCGGTGAACCCTCGCTCCGACAGCCCGCCGACCGAATGTCGGCGGGCTGTCGTACGTTTGTCGTACCGCTGTCGGTCGGCTGTCGGTGCTTTGTCAGTGGCGGCTGCTCCCATAGGGGGCATGACGCGAAACGACAACAAGCCCAACGCCGTGGAGGTACGGGGGCTGGTCAAGCACTACGGCGAGACCAAGGCCCTCGACGGTGTCGACCTGGACGTACGGGAGGGGACGGTCCTCGGGGTCCTCGGTCCCAACGGCGCCGGCAAGACGACGCTGGTCCGCTGCCTGTCCACCCTGGTCGTCCCCGACGCCGGCACCGCGACCGTCGCGGGCTACGACGTGGTCCGCCAGCCGCGGCAGCTGCGCCGCACCATCGGCCTCACCGGCCAGTACGCCTCGGTCGACGAGAAGCTTTCCGGCTGGGAGAACCTCTACATGATCGGGCGGCTGCTCGACCTCTCCCGCAAGGACGCCCGCCGCCGCGCGGACGAGATGCTGGAGCGGTTCTCCCTGACCGACGCGGCCAAGAAGGCCGCCATGAACTACTCCGGCGGTATGCGCCGCCGGCTCGACCTCGCCGCCTCCCTGATCGGCAACCCGGCCGTGCTCTACCTGGACGAGCCGACCACCGGTCTCGACCCGCGCACCCGCAACGAGGTGTGGGACGAGGTCCAGCGCCTCGTCGCGGAGGGCGCCACCGTACTGCTCACCACCCAGTACATGGAGGAGGCCGAGCAGCTCGCGAGCGAGCTGACGGTCATCGACCGCGGCAAGGTCATCGCCAACGGCAAGGTCGACGAGCTGAAGGCACGCGTCGGCGGCCGCACCCTGAAGATCCGCCCGGTGGCCGCGTCGGACCTGCCCGGCATGGCCCGCTCGCTGGCCGAGGCCGGACTGGACGGCGTGGCCGGCAGCCAGGCCGTACCGGACGAGGGCGTGCTGCTGGTCCCGATCCTGAGCGACGAACAGCTGACGGCCGTCGTCGGCCTGCTGGCCGCCCGCGGGTACGCGATCGCCGACCTCGGCACCTACCTGCCCAGCCTCGACGAGGTGTTCCTGGCCATCACCGGCCAGAAGCCCGCCTCCGTCGAGGACTCCGTTCCCACCGAGCAGACCGAGGAGGTCGCGGCATGAGCACCGTAACCACGACGAAACCCGCCCCGACCGCGCCCGGTCCGGCCGCGGTGGACGGCCGGACCGGCGAGGGCCGGATCGGCCTGCGCGCCAACCTGCGGCACATCGGCGCGCTGGTGCGCCGCAACGCCCTGCAGATCAAGCAGGACCCCGAGTCGATGTTCGACGTCCTGTTCATGCCGGTCATCTTCACGCTGCTGTTCGTGTTCGTCTTCGGCGGCGCCGTCTCCGGCAAGGGCAACCAGAGCGAGTACGTCAGCTACCTGGTCCCGGGTCTCATGGCCATGATGGGCATGAACATCGCGATGGCGGTGGGCACCGGGGTCAACGACGACTTCAAGAAGGGTGTGATGGACCGCTTCCGGTCCATGCCGATCGCCCGGTCGTCCGTACTCCTCGCCAAGATCGTCGTCGAGATCGGCCGGATGCTCGTGGCCATCACGATCCTGCTGGGCATGGGCTTCATCCTGGGCCTGTCGATCAAGGGCTCGATCGTGGACCTCTTCCTGTCCATCGGCCTGTCGGTCGTCTTCGGCGCCTCGCTCATGTGGATCTTCATCCTGCTGGGTCTCACCCTGAGCTCCGCGCAGGCCGTCCAGGGCATGGCCATGATGGTGCTCATGCCGCTCCAGTTCGGCAGCTCCATCTTCGCCATGCCGTCCACGATGCCGGGCTGGCTGCAGACCTTCACGGACTACAACCCGCTGTCCAACCTGGCCGACGCGGCCCGGGCCCTGATCAACGGGACGCCGGTGGGCGACTCGGTGTGGATGACCCTGGCCTGGTCGGTCGCCATCACCGCGGTCACCATGCCGCTCGCGGTACGCAAGTTCCGCCAGAAGACCTGACCTGCGGACCGATCCGTTCGGATCGCGTCCCGGACGGACACCGGCCGGGGGCCGGGTCAGATGAGGGCGGTGGCCTCCTCCAGGGTGAGGCCGCCGCCTTCGGCGTACGCCTTCTCGTAGGCGGCGTCACCCAGCGCCGCCCGTGCCAGCTCCTGCGCGCGGGCGAGGTCCTCGCGTTCCGTCGTCACCGGGAAGTGCGCGGGCGGCAGCAGCGCCCGGTAGGCGCCCAGCAGCCGTGCGGCGTCGTACTCCCGGCGCGGACCGCCGAGCGAGACCAGGGAGAGGGCCGCGGTCATCAGGTAGACCGCGGGCATCTGCGGGGCCACCATCCGCGCCATCGGGTCCAGGGCGGTGCCCATGGCCTCGCGCAGCCGGTCGAGGGCCTCCTCGTACAGCCCCTGCCGGTTGTCCAGCCAGGCCATCGTGCCGAGCAGGAAGCCGTCGAAGATGGCGAACGCGCCGAAGGCGAACTCGTCCCGCAGGAGTTGCAGCTGGCGGCGCGCCTCGGGGATCCGTCCCGTGCGGCCGAGGATGCCCGCGAGGAACATCCGGGCGGCGGGCATGGCCTCGTTGCCGTACCGCTGCACCGTGGCCGTGATCTCGGTGAGGATCCGCTCGGCCTCCTCGATCTGCCCGGCCTCGGTCAGCGTCCCGGCCATCCGTACGCGCAGCACCGTCACCTGGGCCAGGGCGCCGAGGCGCTCGGCGTAGGCGATGGCCTCGCGGTAGTCGCGGGCGGCCGGTGCGTACTCGCCGCGCTTCTCACGGGCCTCGGCGCGGGCGGACAGCGCCTCGGCACAGCCCCAGGCGTCGCCGAGTTCGCGGAACAGGGCCAGGCTCTCGTCGGCGTCGCGGGAGGCGTCCCCGGCCCAGTCGGCCCGGTTGGCGAGGATGTTGGCGCGCAGCTGGAGGGCGGAGGCCAGCTCCCAGCGGTAGCCGAGCTCGCGGGCGGTCGTGACGGTCGCGTCGACGACCGTCTTGAGCAGTCCGGGGTCCCCGGCGATCATGACGGCGTAGATCCACAGGGAGGCGGGGGTCCGGCAGGTCTGCGGGAGTCCGGGCCGGTAGGTGGCGAGCACCCCGTCGATCAGGGCGCGGACCGCGGGGGTGTTCCAGGTCTCGTTGGTCTGGTCACGGGAGGCCAGCAGGACCAGGTTGAGGGCGCGCCAGCCCTCGGTGCGCGTTTCGCCGGAGTAGGGCGGGGGCGTGTCGACGAGCCGTTCGTAGACGGGCTCGGCGGGGGCGAAGGGCGCCTCGAAGGGGTTGGGGCCGAGCGCGGCGCCGGCCTCGGCCCAGTGCCGGGACTCGGAGCGCAGGTCGTGCATGTGCCAGTACCAGCCCAGGGAGTGGATGAGGCACAGGACTTCGTCGGCGTCGCGGACGGTGACGGCCCGGCGCAGGGCGGTACGCAGGTTCTCGTACTCGGTGGCGAGCCGGTCGGCGGCCGCCCGCTGGCCGTGGCCGCGCAGCAGCGGCTCGGTGGTGCGGGCGAGTTCGCGGTAGTGGACGAGGTGGCGGTGCTCGGTGGCCTCGCGGTCGCCGTGGGCCTCGGCGAGGCGTTCGGCGGCGTACTCGCCGACCGTCTCCAGCAGGC
Organism: Streptomyces sp. NPDC048257; assembly: GCF_043201855.1. Classification (NCBI taxonomy): domain Bacteria; kingdom Bacillati; phylum Actinomycetota; class Actinomycetes; order Kitasatosporales; family Streptomycetaceae; genus Streptomyces; species Streptomyces sp. NPDC048257. Next base: position 221,293 of record NZ_JBICZI010000008.1, on the reverse strand, counting down.
GGTAGCGCATGCCGGAGCCGTCGGGTCCGGGCGCGGCCACGACGAGGGACTTGTCGACGAGGGAGCCGACGATCTCGGCGGCGTCGTACGAGGCCGGGTCGCAGGGGTCGGCGCAGACGGCCTCGGCCGCGGCGAGGTCGCAGCCGCCGGCGAAGACGGACAGCCGGCGCAGGACGGTGCGTTCGGCCTCGTCGAGGAGGTCCCAGGACCAGTCGACGACGGCGCGCAGGGTCTGCTGGCGGGGCAGGACGGTACGGGCGCCACTGGTCAGGAGCCGGAACCGGTCGTCGAGGCGGTCGGCGATCTGGCGCGGGGTGAGCAACCGCAGCCGGGCGGCGGCCAGCTCGATGGCCAGCGGCAGACCGTCGAGGCGGCGGCAGATCTCGGCGGCCGCGGCCGGGTCCTGCGCCACGGTGAACCCGGCGCGGGCGGCGGCCCCGCGGTCGCCGAGCAGCCGCAGCGCGACGGGGTCGGGCAGCGGCTCCACCGGGCGCAGGGACTCCCCCGGGACACCGAGGGGTTCGCGGCTGGTGGCCAGGATCCGTACGCCGGGGCAGTGCGTGAGCAGCCGTTCGGCGAGCTCGGCGGCGGCGCCGATGACGTGCTCGCAGTTATCGAGCAGCAGCAGGAGCCGACGGCGTGCACAGTGCTCGGCGAGCCGGTCGAGCGGGTCGTCCCCGGCGCGTTCGGTGAAGGCCCGCAGCTCCTCGGCGGCGGCGCCGCGCAGCTTGGTCTCCCGGGCCCCGAGCGCGGCGAGGGTGGCTTCGGCGACGTCCTCCGGGTCGTCGACCGGGGCCAGTTCGACGAGCCACACCCCGTCGGGCCAGGCGCTCTCGTCCTGGGCCTCGGCGGCCTCCTGGGACAGCCGTGTCTTGCCGGCGCCGCCGGGCCCGAGGAGCGTGACGAGGCGGGCCCGCGCGAGGTCCTCCCCGATGACGCGGATGTCGTCCTCGCGCCCGACGAAGGTGGTCAGGCGGGCCCGCAGATTGCCCGCGGACACCGGAGCCGGGACGGGGGCGGGCGCCGGAACGGCGAGTGGGGGTCGCGGGCCGGCGTCCGAGGCCAGCAGTTCGGCGTGCAGGGCGCGCAGGTCCGGCCCCGGGTCCGCGCCCAGGCGGTCGGCCAGTTCGCGGCGGACGGCGTCGTAGGCGGCCAGCGCCTCCGCCGGGCGGCCCGCGTCGCGCAGGGCCCTGATGCGCAGGGTGTGCAACGGCTCGTCCAGCGGATGCTGCGCGCACAGCGCGGTCAGCTCCGGCAGACACCCCTGGGCCTCGCCCAGCGCCAGGGCCGCCGCGAGCCGCCCCCGGCGCGCGTCCATCCGTACGGCCTCCCAGCGGGCGGCCTCCGCGGCCGGATCGGGCAGGTCGGCCAGGGCCGGTCCGCGCCACAGGGCGAGGGCCTCCTCGTACAGGGCGGCCGCCTCGGCCGGGTCGGGCGCCGCGCCCCCGGCCCGGACCAGCCGCTCGAAGCGGTACAGGTCGACGTCCTCCCGCTCGGCGGCCAGCTCGTAGCCGCCCTCCGCGGAACGCACGGCCGCGTGCCCGAGCGCCCGCCGCAGCCGGGCGACCAGCGCCTGCAGGGCCGCCACCGCGTCGGCCGGCGGGTCCCCGTCCCACACCTCGTCGACGAGCAGCCGGGCCGGCACCACCCGCCCCGGCCGCAGCGCGAGCGCGGTCAGGAGCGCCCGAAGGCGCGCTCCGCCGACGGCCACGGGGGTCCCGTCGTCGTGGATGGCCTGGGCAGATCCGAGAATCGCGTAACGCACCGGCCCATTGTCCCCGTCCCCGGACCCGGCCCCCCACCGTTTTCCGCCGGGCGTCCGGGATAGGTTTCCCGCATGGGGCATCAGGGGCACCGCGGAGAGCGGCAGATCAGTTCGGTATTCCTCGGCATCGCCGCCGTCATGGCCGTGACGGGCTGGGCGGTGTGGACGGGGTACTCGGCGAGCGCCGGACTCGCCGTGTTCCTCTTCGTGACCTCGGCGTGGATCGTCTCCCTGTGCCTGCACGAGTACGCGCACGCCCGCACCGCCCTGCACGGCGGCGACCTCACGGTGGGCGCCAAGGGCTACCTGACGCTGAACCCGCTCAAGTACACGCACGCGCTGCTCAGCATCGTGCTGCCGGTGGTCTTCGTGATCCTGGGCGGCATCGGCCTGCCCGGCGGCGCGGTCTTCATCGAGCGCGACCGGATCCAGGGCCGCTGGAAGCACAGCCTCATCTCGGCGGCGGGCCCGCTGACCAACGTGCTCTTCGCGCTGGTGTGCACGGCCCCGTTCTGGCTGGACGGCCTGGACGGGGTGCCGTTGGCCTTCCGCTACGCGCTCGCCTTCCTCGCACTGCTCCAGGTCTCGGCGGCGATCCTGAACTTCCTGCCGGTGCCGGGCCTCGACGGCTACGGGGTCATCGAGCCCTGGCTGTCGTACCGGGTGCGCCGCGAGGTGGAACCGCTGGCGCCGTTCGGTCTGCTCGCGGTGTTCGCGCTGCTGTGGATCCCGGGGGTCAACGCGTTCTTCTTCGACGTGGTGGACGGGCTGCTGTCCGGCCTCGGCGTGTCGGACCTGGAGACCTACTGCGGCCGCGACCTCTACACCTTCTGGCGCGACACGGACGGCCTGTGCACCGTGCCGCAGGACTAGGCCGTCCCTTCCGGATCTTGCCGGGCGGCCTAGGCCGCGTTGCTGCGCGCGGCCGCGGTCTTCTCGGCCTTCGCCTTGCGCAGGTAGTACCAGGCCATGTTGGACGTGAGGCCGGCCAGCAGCACCCACACGATCCCGAGGAAGCTGCCCTCGACGAAGGCGACGACGGCCGCGGCCACCGCACAGAGGCAGACGACAACGGCGAAGACGGCAAGGCGGGGCATGGGGAGAGCTCCTCGAAAACACTGAACGGGGCCGAGCCCCTCCAGTGTCCCCCATGCCCCGCAGTGCTGTCGTAAGGACTCCGGCGGATCGCATCCTGCTCGTTTTCGGCGGGCTGACCGGCCTCCCGGTGGTCGGGGTCCCCGCGGGGCCCGGCCACCGGGGCAGGGACACGGCCGGATCAGACGTCCGTGATGCGCAGGCCCGCGTGGGCCTTGTAGCGGCGGTTGGTGGAGATCAGGTTGGCCACCAGGGACTCGACCTGGTGGGCGTTGCGCAGGCGGCCCGCGAAGACGCCGCGCATGCCGGGGATCCGGGCGGCCAGGGCCTGGACGATGTCCGTGTCGGCGCGGGCCTCGCCGAGGACCATCACGTCGGTGTCGATCTCGTCGATGGACTCGTCCTGGAGCAGGACGGCCGAGAGGTGGTGGAAGGCCGCCGTGACGCGGGAGTCCGGGAGCAGGGCGGCGGCCTGCTGGGCGGCGCTGCCCTCTTCGACCTGGAGGGCGTACGCGCCCTGCTTGTCAAAGCCCAGCGGGTTGACGCAGTCCACCACGAGCTTGCCGGCGAGGTCCTCGCGCAGGGCTTCGAGGGTCTTGGCGTGGCCCTCCCACGGCACCGCGATGATGACGATGTCGCTGCGGCGCGCGCACTCGGCGTTGTCCGCGCCCTCCACACCGAGGCCCAGTTCGCCGGCCGCGGTCTGCGCGCGGTCGGCGGCGCGGGAGCCGATGATCACCTTCTGGCCGGCCCGGGCCAGCCGGTAGGCCAGGCCCCGGCCCTGGTCACCGGTGCCGCCGAGGACGCCGACGACGAGGCCGGACACGTCCGGCAGCTCCCACGGGTCCTTGACCGGCGGCTTCTGCGTGTTGTCTGAGGAAGTCATGGGGGCGAGGGTACTGCCGGGTAGCCCACAGTCGAAGGGGAGGGAACCGCTCCCCGTGTCGCTTCGATGGTGCAGGATGCCGGTATGGACGCCGTGAGGGTCGCGCTGCTGCGCGAGGTGCTCGCCGGTACGCAGTGGCCGGGCGCCGCGCGCCGCTTCGCCGGGTCGCTGCGCCGGTCCGTCGTACCGGCCCGCGGGCACCTGCTGCTGGTGGGGACCGAGGGCTACGAGCCCTGGCACCTGGCGGCGCACCTGGTGGACGAGGCCGCCTGGTCGGGCCTGCCGGAGCTGGCGCCCACGCTCGTACGCCACCACGTGCGGCCCGGGGAGCCGCCGCACCTGTCGGTGGGGCTGGGCAGGCTGGCCGCGGCCCGGCGCGGGCACACGCTGCTGGTGGTGTCGCCCGGGGCGCCGGGCGAGGGGCTGCTGGAGCGCGTCCACGACGCCCGGCGCGCGGGGGCGACCGTACTGTCCCTGGACGGCGGGGACCCGGACCTGGGGACACTTGCCCACGAGGCTCTGTCGGTGCCGGGGGCGGTCTCGGTGCCGGTGTCGGGGCCGGCCGGTGAGGGCGCCGAGCCGGAGGGCGAGATGGACCTGGACACCGTGCAGCACCTGGTCAGCGCGGCGGCCGGGGAGAACAGCACGCCGGTGCAGCGCGGACCGCGCCGCTTCCGGGACCGGCTGGCGCGGCTGGCCGACCAGCTGACCGCGCCGCCGCCCAGCCGCTGGTAGGCCTCGCCCCTACGCCCGACGCCCTACGCCGTGCCCGTGCCCTCTTCGTCCTCGCGGGTCTTGTCGTTCCACTTGGGGTCGTTCTGCCATTCGAGGTTGCGTTCCTGCGCCGTCTCCATGGCGTGGTTCGCCTCCTCCGGGGTTCCGTACGGCCCGAACCGGTCCTTGGCCGGGCAGTCGGGGCCTTCCTCGACCTTCTTGTGGACCAGGCAGTAGTACCACTCGCCGGGTTTGCCCACCTGACGCTTCTTGAACAGGGCCATCGTCGTCGGGCTCCTCTCATACCTCTCTATCCCGCCATGCTGCCCCATCCCCGCTGGATACACTCGCTTGCATGTCTGGCCAGTCGCTGCTCGTACCCGGCGAGCTCTCCCCCGTCCGTTCCGTTCCCGGCAACATCCGCCGGCCCGAGTACGTGGGCAAGCCCGCGCCCACTCCGTACACCGGACCGGAGGTGCAGTCGGCCGAGACCATCGAGGCCATGCGCATCGCCGGCCGCATCGCCGCCCGGGCGATGGAAGAGGCCGCCAAGCTGATCGCGCCGGGGGTGACCACCGACGAGCTCGACCGGGTCGCCCACGCGTACATGTGCGACCACGGGGCCTACCCCTCGACGCTCGGATACCGGGGCTTCCCCAAATCGCTGTGCTCCTCCGTGAACGAGGTCATCTGCCACGGCATCCCCGATTCCACCGTCCTGCGCGACGGCGACATCGTGAACCTCGACGTGACCGCGTACATCGGCGGCGTACACGGCGACAACAACGCGACCTACCTGTGCGGGGAGGTGGACGAGGAGTCGCGGCTGCTGGTGGAGCGCACCCGGGAGGCGCTGAACCGGGCCATCAAGGCCGTCAAGCCGGGCCGCCAGATCAACATCATCGGCCGGGTCATCGAGTCGTACGCGAAGCGCTTCGGCTACGGCGTGGTCCGGGACTTCACCGGCCACGGCATCAACTCGTCCTTCCACTCCGGCCTGATCGTCCCGCATTACGACAGCCCGCACGCCACCACCGTCATCGAGCCCGGCATGACCTTCACCATCGAGCCGATGCTGACCCTGGGCACCCACGAGTACGACATGTGGGAGGACGGCTGGACGGTCGTCACGAAGGACCGCAAGCGCACGGCACAGTTCGAGCACACGCTGGTGGTGACGGACTCGGGCGCGGAGATCCTGACCCTTCCGTAGCCGCCCCAGCCGCTCCCACCGCTCCCACCGCTCCCACCGGTACGGGGCCGGGGGGGGGGGGGCCGGGGCCCCCCCCCCCCCCCCCGGCCCCCCCCCCCCCCCCGCGCGGGGCCGGGGGGTCGCGCACCCCATCCCCCCCCCCCCCCCCCCCCCCCCCCCCCCCCCCCCCCCCCCCCCCCGCCGGCGGGGGGGGGGCGGGGGGCCCCCCCCCCCCCCCCCCCCCCGGCCCCGTTTCCGCAGACCTCCCCGGAGGGGCTACGCGCTGAGCGGGAACTGCTCGCCCAGCTCGCGGAAGACCGCGCCGTTGAAGTCGAAGGCGCGCTTGCACTCGTCGATGATGCGCTGCTTCTCCAGGTCGTCCGCGGCGATCGCGTCCAGCAGCTCGCGGTAGGTCCGCTTGAAGGCCGCCGGGTTGGAGATGTCCGCGAAGACGTAGAAGCGGACGCCGTCGCCCTTGCGCTCGAAGCCCCAGGTGCGCTCGGCCTTGTCGCGGATGATCTGCCCGCCGGAGAGGTCGCCCAGGTAGCGGGTGTAGTGGTGGGCCACGTACCCGCCCGGCCATTCGGCGGCGCACTGGGCGACCCGGTCGGCGTACGCGCGCGTCGAGGGCAGCGCCACGACGTTCTCGCGCCAGTCCGGGCCCAGCAGGTGCTCGAGGTCGCGCTCGATCTCGGCGACGCGCATGAGCTCGGGCTGGATGAAGGGGCCGGCCACCGCGTCGTCCTTGAGGGACTCGGCCGCGTCCTCCAGGGCCCGGTACACGAACCACAGCTGCTCGGTGTAGCGCGTGTACGCGTCCACGCCGAGCCGGCCACCCAGCAGGTCGCTCATGAAGGTCGACGTCTCGGCCTCGGTGTGCTGCTCGTGCGAGGCAACGCGGATGACCGTAGAGAAGGCGTCCAAGGCGGACCTCCAGGAAGAGGAAACGGGCATGGCGGCAATGCCGACACGCCTGATCCTCCTACTTAGGTTTGCCTAAGTCAATGAGTTCCCGACGTCATGTCGGTAAAAAAATCCCGGCCCTGCGCCCGCTCAGCCGGCGGTGAGCGCCCAGATCGTCAACAGCGCGACGAGGAGCGCGTGGGGGTAGAGGAAGGCCAGGAGGCAGCCGATGCTGCCCAGCGCGAAGCGCCTCCTGCGCTGCACGTGGGTCCGGGGCGGGATCCAGGTGAAGGCCACCATCGCCAGCGGGAGCACGTAGAACACGGCGAACCGGGGCGGGACCTGGGGCGAGTAGGAGCTCGCCTGGCCGCACCACGCGGCCACCGGGGCCAGTGCGGTGAAGAGCGCCGCCACCGGCAGCCACGGCCGCCGCTCGTCGAGGGGCCGGGGCGTCGAGGTCTTCGTCATGCCGCCATTGCACCGCGGTGGGGGCCGGCCGCGTCAGCGCCCGCCTACTCACTTCCCCCTGGACGGAATACCTAGGGGGTGTCTTGTCGATCAGGCCGGATCAGGGAAGCCGGGTGCGGGGCGAAGCGGACGCGGCCGCCGATCTCCACCGTGCCGTCCGGGCCGGGGGCGGTGAGGATCTGGGAGCCGGCGCCCTGCGTGATGTTCAGGGCGCGGTTCAGCTGGGTCGTCAGCAGCAGCGCGGCCGAACCGGTGGCCTCGTCCTCGGCGATGACCCCGTCGGGGCGCCGCGGAAAGCCGCGGGCCCGTACACGGCCCGCGGCCTCGTCCTCCCAGGCCCAGGCGTACAGCCAGCCCTCGCCGGGCGGCGGCGCCGGCAGCGCCTCGACCTCGGCGACAGATCCGTACTGCTCGGTGCGCTTGCCCTCGACCCACTCGGGGCGGGCCGTGATCCACGTGAACTCCCCGTCGTCGCGGGCCCATACGGATCCGGCGGGCGGCTGGAGCTCCCCGATGTCCAGCAACCACGCGACCCCGACCAGCGGATGCCCCGCGAAGGACATGCGCGTGCCGGGGGTGCGGATGTCGACGACCCCGCGCTCGGGGTCGTCGACGAACACCGTCTCGCTGTAGCCGAGTTCGGCGGCCAGGGCCTGCCGCGACGCGTCGTCGGGGCAGGTCCGGCCGTCGCGTACGACACCGAGCAGGTTCCCGAACCGGCCGTCACCCGCGCAGAACACCTTCAACACGTCGAGATCGTTCACGCGGGAATTCAAGCACGGCTCAGACCTGGGACGTACGGCGCCTGCGCGCGAGGTACACCACGCCCGCACCGGCCGCGATCACCACGCCGGAGGTGGTGAGCAGGGCCCCGGCCGGGATCCCGGCGCCGGTGTTCGCGAGGTTGCCGCCGACGGTGGAGGAGCCGCCGCCCACGGTGCCGCCCGTACCGCCGGTGGCGCCGCCGGTCGTACCGCCCGTGGTGCCGCCGGTTCCTCCGGTGGTGCCGCCCGTCGAGCCGCCGGTCGTGCCACCCGTCGGCGGCAGGGTGGCGTCCTTGTCGACCGCCACGGCGAAGGTGAGCGGGTCGATCGCGTCGCCCGCCTTGTACATGGAGCCGGTGGTGTCGTTGGCGAAGGCGCCCGCGCCCTCGGAGGTGAAGGCCGCCGGGACCGCGTTCAGCGCCAGGACGCCGTTCTTGGTCTTGTAGTCGGTCTTCGACAGGTCGAGCGTCGCGAAGCGCAGGCCCGTCTTGGTGCCGGAGCCGTTCTTGACGTCCACGTAGAGGGTGCCGGTCTTGCCGGTGGCCTCGACGCGGGGGCTGCCGAAGGTCATGTCGATGCCGTGGGCGGCGTACTGGAAGCGGAGGTTGCCCTCGAAGGAGGCGTTCAGCTCCTGCTTCTTGACGTCGAGGTAGCCCTTGCCGAAGGCGAAGTCGTAAGTGTCGCCGTTCTTGGCGGCGCCGCCGGCCGGGGTGATCGAGCCCGCGCTCAGCACGTACGTGCGGAAGGACTCCTTCACGCCCCACGTCAGCTTGCCGCTGAGCACCTTCTGCGTGTCGTCGGCCGGGGGCGTCGGGTTCTTGGTGGTGTCGGACGGGGTCGGCTCCGGGGCCGGCTTCTCGAACTCCAGCTTCGCGTTGAGCGGGTCGCCCGGCTTGTCCTTGTAGCCCGGGGAACCGAGCACGTCCGCGGCCTCCGGGGTGAGCGTGGTCGCCAGGTTGGTCATCGACTGGCCGGCGAAGGCCACGGTGGCCATGGGCACGTCCTGGGTGGTCGTACCGCCCTTGGTGACGTCCGCGGTCAGCTTCTTGGTGCCGGTGTCCATGCGGATGTCCGAGAGCTTGACCTCGAAGCCGTGGCCGGTCGGCGGGGCGGGCGAGGAGAAGGTGACGCTGCCCTTGAAGGCCGCCTTCACCACGTGCCCGTTGGCCGGCTCGTACGCACCGGTCGGCTCGACGAAGTGCAGGGTGCCGTCCTCGTTCTGCTGGGCGCCGTCCGCGACGGTGATGGCGCCCTTGGCCATGCCGGTCACGTAGGCGCGGTAGCTCGCGAGCACGCCCCAGTCGAGGGAACCGCCGATGATCTTCATCGGTTCGGTGGGCGGGCCGCCCGCGGCGGTGGCGGGCAGGGCGAAGGCGGTGGCGCCGAGCGCTGCGGCGGTCAGGACTGCGGCCGCGAGGGAGATCGGACGTCGGATGGACGACATGGCTGGGAACTCCTGGAGGAACAGAGGAGGGGGAGGGACGGGGAGGGTGCCTACTGCGGTGCGTCGGTGGGCGCGTCCGCGGGGCCGGTGCCTGCGGGGCCGGAGCCGGCGGCCGAGGTGCGGTCCGTACGCCGCTTGCGTACGGCCAGGAAGGCGCCGCCGCCGGCCAGGATCAGGACGGCCACGGCGAGGGCGACGTAGAGCCCGGTGTTCGAGGACTCGGCGGCCTTCGCGGCGGAAGCGGGCTCGGCGGAGGGCGACGCGGCCGCGGGGGCGGGCGAGGCCGTCGAGCCCAGGTCGGGCAGGGCGGGAAGCTGTGCGGTGGAGTCCAGGGCGACGGCGAGCGAGACGGGGTCCATCTCGGTGCCGGCCTTGTACATGGAGTTGAAGGCCTGGGAGCCGCCCTCGGTCAGGGTGGCCGGGGCTTCGGTCAGGGTGGCCAGCTTGCCCTCGGTCTTCAGGCCCTTGGCGTCGAACTCGACCAGCGGGACGGCGTTCTTCGTCGCGCCGCCGGTCGTGACGTCCGCGGACAGGACGCCCTTGCCGTTCTCCACCTTGACGCTCATCTTGCCGAGCGTGAGGTCCAGGTGGGCACCGGTGAACTGGACGGTACCGGCGAAGGCCGCGTCAAGAGTGCCCTTCGCGCCGTCGAACGAGCCCCTGCCCCGGGGGAACCGGAAGAGCGCGCCGCCGTCCTGGGCGCCCTCGGCGAGGGTCCACTTGCCCTGGCCGATCGAGCCGGTGACGTACTCGCGGAAGGTGCGGCGCACGCCCCAGTCGACGGCGGCGTCGGCGAAGGCGCCCTGCGCCTGCGGGGTCTCGGCGGTGGCGCTCGGCTGCGCCGTCGCCGACTGCGAGGGCTCGGCGGCCGGGGCGGCCTTGACGTCGGCGGAGAGCGAGACGGGGTCGAGCCGGGTGCCGGCGCCGTAGTAGCCGGCGAAGGCCTCGGCGCCCTCGCCGGTGAGGGTGGCCGGGATGTTGGCGAGGGTCAGCGGGCCGGCGCCGCCCTTCATGTTGACACCGCCGACGCCGAGGGAGGCGAAGGGGACCTGCGACTGGCTGGTGACCGCGCCGCTGTCCTTGGCCTTGCTGGAGACGTCCACGTACAGGGTGCCCTTGCCGCCGCTGATCTTGACGGTCGGGCGGCTGATGGTCATGTCCAGCTCGTGGACACCGTCGGGCTTCTGGTGCCCCTGGAAGGTCACCCCGCCCGAGTAGGAGGCCTCGAAGGCTCCGGAGTCCGGGTTGTAGGAGCCGCTCGCGGAGTGGAAGCGAAAGAGGCTGCCGCCCACCGTGGCGGCGCCGCTCTTCAGCTTGAAACCGCCTTTCGCGACAGGACCCGTGACATAACTCTGGAAGGACGATTTGATGCCCCAGTCGAGCCGACCCCCCTGTACGGTGCCCGCCTGGGCGGCGGTCGCCGGGAGCAGGGCCCCCAGCAGGGCCGCCAACAGGACGACGGCGAACGTACGGACGGGTCTCGTGGGCATGAATGCCCCCTCCAAAGGTCTAGCAAGCAAGGTTAGGCTAACCTAAGCTAACCACGGCCGGATGAACACCCCCCGGTCTCCAGAACCTCAGTCGGACGACCAGGACGGTGCCTTCGTGCCTACGCCCGCCGCGTCACACCGCTTTCCCCGTCTCGCCGTTGCCATGGCAGCACTGGCACTCGCGTTGACGGCCTGCGGAGGTACGGCCACCACCCCGGGCTCATCGGCCCCCAGCGCAGCCGCGGTCCCGGACCGGGTGGAACCAATCGCTCCGGCGCCACAGCCCGCCCTGCCGGTCACCGTGCCCTCGGTCGACGGCGCCCAGGTCACGATCACCTCCGCGGACCGCGTCGTCCCGCTGAGCGGCAGCCTCAACGAGATCGTCCACACGCTGGGCCTCGGCAAGCAGGTCGTCGCCCGGGACATCACGGCCACCTTCGAACAGGCCGCCCAGCTGCCGGTGGTGACACGTGGACACGACGTCTCCGCCGAGAGCGTGCTCTCGCTGCGCCCGACGCTGGTGCTCGCCGAGACCGCCAGCGGTCCCGGAGAAGCGATTCAGCAGATCCGCGACGCCGGCATCCCGGTCCTGGTCATCGCCCCCGCCAAGGGGCTGGACGACGTCCCGAAGCGGATCGACGCGGTGGCCGCCGCGCTCGGCGTCAAGGACGCCGGCATGCAGCTGAACCAGCGCACCGCCGACCGGATCGACACCGTCCGCAAGGACATCCCGGCCGCCTCCGGCAAGAAGCCCCGGGTGGCCTTCCTCTACCTGCGCGGCACCGCCTCCGTCTACCTGCTGGGCGGTTCGGACTCCGGCGCCGCCTCACTGCTGGAGGCGGCCGGCGCGGTGGACACCGGCAAGGAGTCCGGACTGGGCAAGGACTTCACCCCGATCACCAGCGAGGCCCTCGCGGCCGCCGCCCCCGACGCGATCCTCGTCATGTCCAAGGGCCTCGAATCGGTCGGCGGCGTCGACGGCCTGGTGAAGATCCCGGGCGTCGCCCAGACCCCGGCCGGCATGGACCGCCGGGTGGTCACGGTCGACGACGGCGTCCTCCTCAACTACGGCCCGCGCACCGACCAGGTCCTCAGCTCCCTGGTCACCCAGCTGTACGGCAAGGGCGCCTGAGATGACCCTGTACGACCCGGAAGCCAAAGACCTGGCCGGTAACGCGGCAGGGCCATCGACCGGTTCCGACGGGGCCGGGTGCGTGTCGGGGCGATCCCCGCAGGGCGCCGAACGCACCGCCGCCGCACCCTCCGACCCCTCGTCAGATTCGGCGTCCGAGGAGACGCCCCGGCGCGCGCCCGGCCCCGGCGGAACCACCCCCGGCCCCGCCGAGCCCGCCCCGGCCGCCCCGGCGAAGCCAAGGCCCCGCAGCCGCAAGCCCGCACTGCTCACCGTCGCCCTCGTCGCGGCCCTGGCCGTCCTCGCCCTCGTCTCCGCCGGAACCGGCGCCTACCGCATCCCCCTCGGCGACGTCCTCGCCTCCGTCCAGCACCACCTCGGCCTCGGCGGCGCCCCCCTCGACCGCGTCGGCGAGAGCGTGCTCTGGAACGTCCGCCTGCCCCGCGTCGTGCTCGCCCTGCTCGTCGGCGCCGGCCTCGGCTGCGCCGGCGCGCTCATGCAGGGCGTCTTCGGCAACCCCCTCGCCGAGCCCGGCGTCATCGGCATCTCGGCCGGCGCCGCCGTCGGCGCGGTCGCCGCCATCGGCCTCGGCCTCAGCTTCTTCGGCAACTGGACGATCACCGTCTGCGCGTTCGTCGCGGGCCTGATCACCGTCAGCTCGGTCTACCTCCTCTCCCGCAACGGCGGGAAGACGGAGGTCGTCACCCTCATACTCACCGGCATCGCCGTCAACGCCTTCGCCGGCGCCCTCATCGGCCTGTTCGTCTTCTTCGCGGACAGCGGCCAGGTCAACCAGATCACCTTCTGGCAGCTCGGCTCACTCGCCCAGGCCACCTGGCCCAAGGTCCTCGCCGTCCTGCCCTGCGCCCTCGCCGGCCTGCTCGTCGCCCCGTTCTACGCCCGCCGCCTCGACCTGCTCGCACTCGGCGAACGCCCCGCCCGCCACCTGGGCATCGACGTCGAACGGCTGCGCCTCGCCCTCATCCTGGTCGTCGCACTGCTCACCGCCGCCGCCGTCGCCGTGGCCGGCGTCATCACCTTCATCGGCCTGCTCGTCCCGCACCTGCTGCGCATGGCCAACGGCCCCGGCCACCGGTTCCTGGTCCCCGGCAGCGCCCTCGCCGGCGCCGTGGTCCTGATCGCGGGCGACCTGGCCGCCCGGACCCTCGCCCAGCCCGCCGAGCTGCCGCTCGGCGTACTGACCGCCCTGCTCGGCAGCCCGTTCTTCTTCTGGCTGCTGCGCCGCACCCGCCGCAAGCAAGGAGGCTGGGCGTGACCAGCAGGCTGACGGGGCTGCTCACCCGCACACGAAGGACCGTCCCGGCCCGCCCCGCCCGCGGCGACGCCGTCGCCGAGGCCGTGGGCCTGCACGTCCGGCTCGGACAGCGTGAGGTCCTCGCCGGTATCGACATGACCGCCCGGGCCGGCGAGGTGCTGGCACTGGTCGGCCCCAACGGAGCGGGCAAGTCCACCCTGCTGGGCGCGCTCGCCGCCGATCTGCCCGCCGCCTCCGGGGTGATCCGGATCGACGGCCGCCCGCTGGGCGACTGGAGCGCCCCGGACCTGGCGCTGCGCCGCTCCGTACTCCCCCAGTCGGCCGCGCTGTCCTTCCCCTTCCCGGTGGAGGACGTCGTACGGATGGGCCGCGCGCCCTGGGCCGGCACCCCCCTCGCCGAGGCCGACGACGAGGCGGTGGCCGTGGCCATGGCCGCCACCGAGGTCACCGACTTCGCCGCGCGCCCCTTCTCCGCCCTGTCCGGCGGCGAGCGGGCCCGGGTCGCGCTGGCCCGCGTACTGGCCCAGCGAGCCCCGCTGCTGCTGCTCGACGAGCCCACCGCCGCCCTCGACCTGCGCCACCAGGAGCTCGTGCTGCGCATCTGCCGGGAGCGGGCCGCGGCCGGAGACGCGGTCGTCGTCGTCCTGCACGACCTGGGACTGGCCGCCGCCTATGCGGACCGCGCCGCAGTCCTGCACGACGGGCGGATCGCCGTGGCCGGTCCGCCGGCCGAGGTGTTCGACGGCGAGCTGCTGAGCCGGGTCTACCGGCAGCCGGTGGAGGTCCTCCCGCACCCGCGCACCGGGGCTCCGCTGGTAATCCCCGTACGGCCCGGCCATCCGGCTTGACCTCCGCTTGACCATGCCATGGGCCTCTCGTGGAGGGCCCGTGACAGGGCCGTGTCCGGAGCGAACAGCTATGAGCTGAATCACGGTACGCGGGCGTATGGGTGAGGTAAGCCTCGGTTAAGTTAGGTCCGCCTCGTCGGCCTCTCCCTCCTCGGGACGGCCCCTTCGCCCGACGCCAGGAGCCTCCATATGCGCCCCGCTCGCCTCACCGTCATCGCCGCAGCCTCCGTGGCGGCCGCTCTGACCGCTGTCACCGGCTGCTCCCAGAAGAGCGACGCGGGCAGCGACGACGTGATCAAGGTGGCGGCGTCCGACAGCGCCTGCGAGGTGTCGAAGACGGAGTTCCCCTCCGGCAAGGTGCAGATCGACGTCGAGAACAAGGGCTCCAAGGTCACCGAGGTCTACGTCCTGTTCCCGGACGCCCGCATCGTGACGGAGCGCGAGAACATCGGCCCCGGCACCAAGGCCTCGATCACCGCCGAGATCAAGGCGGGCGACTACGAGATCGTCTGCAAGCCCGGCATGAAGGGCGACGGCATCGCCCAGAAGGTCAAGGCCACCGGCCAGGGCGGCGGGGAGAAGCGCAGCCCGGAGATGGACGCCGCGGTCGCCGCCTACCGCGCGTACGTGGTCGCGCAGGCCGAGGAGACCCTCCCCAAGGCGCAGGCCTTCGCGGACGCGGTCAAGGCGGGCGACGTCGAGGGTGCGAAGAAGCTCTACGCGGGCTCGCGCATCGGCTGGGAGCGCACCGAGCCGGTCGCGGAGTCCTTCGGTGACATCGACCCGAAGGTCGACGTCCGTGAGGACGGCCTGGAGGCCGGCCAGGACCTGGAGAAGGACTGGACGGGCTGGCACCGACTGGAGAAGGCCCTGTGGGTGGACGCCAAGATCGGTGACCGGGAGAAGGAACTCGCGGACACCCTGATCGCGGACCTGACCGACTGGCAGAAGAAGGTCGGTCAGGCGGAGATCACCCCGACCTCGATCGCCAACGGCGCCAAGGAGCTCCTGGACGAGGTCGCCACCGGCAAGGTCACCGGCGAGGAGGAGCGCTACTCGCACACCGACCTGGTCGACTTCAAGGCCAACGTCGAGGGTGCGCAGAAGGCGTACGAGCTGCTCAAGCCGATCGCCGCGAAGAACGACCCGGAGCTGACCAAGCAGCTGGACACCCAGTTCGCGGCTCTGACCGTGCTGCTGGACAAGTACCGCGCGGACAAGGCGACCTACGAGTTCACCTCGTACGACAAGGTTGCCGAGCCGGAGCGCAAGGAGCTCTCGGACGGCGTGAACGCGCTGGCCGAGCCGCTCTCGAAGCTCGCCGCCGCGGTCACCAAGTAGAGAACGACGAGGGCAGGCGGAGGCGGGAGAAGGCGATGACGGAGTCGGAGTCGGCTGCGCAACAGCCCCAGCAGGCGGATGGCGCCGGAATTGCACCTTCGCGGCGTGCGGTGCTGGGCTGGGGCGGGGCCGGGTTCGCGCTCGGTGCCGCCGCGGCCGGCGGCGCGGTCGCGGCGTTCGGCAGCGACCCGGACATGGTGTCGGCGGCGTCCACCGGCGCGGCGGTGCCCTTCCACGGGGAGCACCAGGCCGGCATCGCCACCGCCGTGCAGGACCGCCTGCACTTCGCGGCCTTCGACGTGAAGACGAAGGACCGCGCGGAGCTGGTCAAGCTCCTCAAGGAGTGGACCGCGGCGGCCCGGCTGATGACGGCCGGTCTGCCGGTCGGCGAGGGCGGCTTCGGGGGCCTGCCCGAGGCCCCGCCGGACGACACGGGCGAGGCCCTGGGCCTCAAGGCCTCCCGGCTGACCCTGACCATCGGCTTCGGACCGGGCCTGTTCGCCAAGGACCGGTTCGGGCTGGAGGGCAAGCGGCCCGACGCCCTGGTGGACCTGGAGCTGTTCCCCGGCGACAACCTCGACCCGGCCCGCTCCGGCGGTGACCTGTGCGTCCAGGCCTGCGCGGACGACCCGCAGGTCGCCGTCCACGCGATCCGCCAGCTGGCCCGGATCGGCTTCGGCCGGACCGCCATGCGCTGGTCGCAGCTGGGCTTCGGCAAGACCTCGTCCACCACCCCGGACCAGCAGACCCCGCGCAACATGATGGGCTTCAAGGACGGCACCCGGAACATCGCCGGGACCGACAAGGCCGCCCTCGACAAGCACGTGTGGGTCGGCGCGGGCGACGGCAGCGACTGGCTGACGGGTGGCTCCTACCTGGTGGCCCGCCGCATCCGGATGAACATCGAGACCTGGGACCGCACCCCGCTCCAGGAGCAGGAGGACATCTTCGGCCGCGACAAGGGCGAAGGCGCCCCGGTCGGCAAGTCCAAGGAGCGCGACGAGCCGTTCCTGAAGGCGATGAAGCCCGAGGCCCACGTCCGCCTCGCGCACCCGGACACCAACAACGGTGCGACGATCCTGCGCCGCGGATACTCCTTCACCGACGGCACGGACGGTCTGGGCCGCCTGGACGCGGGGCTGTTCTTCCTCGCCTACCAGCGCGACGTACGCAAGGGCTTCGTCCCGATCCAGCGCAACCTGGCCAAGTCCGACGTCCTCAACGAATACATCCAGCACGTGGGTTCGGCCGTCTTCGCCGTCCCGCCGGGCGTCCGCGACAAGGACGACTGGTGGGGCCGGACGCTGTTCGCGTAGTCCCCGCCGGAGAGGAACAACCGCCGTGTTCGGCAACTATCTGATCGGCCTGCGCGAAGGGCTGGAAGCCAGCCTGGTCGTCTGCATCCTCGTCGCCTACCTGGTGAAGACCGAGCGGCGGGACGCCCTGCGCCCCGTGTGGCTGGGCATCGCGATCGCCTGCGCGCTCTCCCTCGCCTTCGGCGCGATGCTCGAATTCGGCACCCAAGAGCTCACCTTCGAGGCGCAGGAGCTGCTCGGCGGCACCCTGTCGATCATCTCGGTGGGTCTGGTGACGTGGATGGTCTTCTGGATGAAGCGCACCGCCCGCCACCTCAAGAGCGAGCTGCAGGGCAGGCTCGACACGGCGCTGGCCATGGGCACCGGGGCGCTGGTCGCCACCGCGTTCCTGGCCGTCGGCCGGGAGGGCCTGGAGACGGCGCTGTTCGTGTGGGCGTCGGTACGGGCCAGTGGCGAGGGTTCCTCGGCGCCGCTGATCGGTGTGCTGCTGGGCATCGCCACGGCGGTCGTGCTCGGGTACCTCTTCTACCGGGGCGCCCTGAAGATCAACCTGGCGAAGTTCTTCCGGTGGACCGGCGCGATGCTGGTGGTCGTCGCCGCCGGCGTGCTCGCGTACGGGGTCCACGACCTCCAGGAGGCCCGCTTCCTGGGCGGCCTGGGCAACAAGGCCTTCGACATCAGCGAGACGGTCCCGCCGGACAGCTGGTACGGGACCCTGCTCAAGGGCGTCTTCAACTTCCAGGCGGACCCCACCGTCCTCCAGCTCACCGTGTGGCTGCTGTACCTGGTCCCCGTGCTGACGCTGTTCCTCGTCGACCGCGGCCGCCCCGCGGGCGCGCAGAAGGCGCACACCGCGGACTCGGGCTCCACGCCCGCCCACTGACGACGGCGGCAGGCGACTCACAGGCTGTGGTGAAGGGCTCGCGGGCCCCTCACCACAGCCTGTCGGTGTTTCCGGGGTGGAGCGGGACGCGGACGCCCGTGAAGGCGGCGCGGTCCCGGCCCGGGGCGTCCGTGAAGAACGCCGCCGCCACCACCTTGTCGAAGCCCGGGGCGTCGGTGGCCAGTGGATCCTCCGGGGTCCCGCCCACCAGCACCGTGCCGGGCAGCACCGCGAAGCCGGCCGCCTCGTAGAACGGCGCCAGGGGCCGGTCGCAGCTGAACAGCGCCAGGTCGACGGCCGGGTCCGCCGCCAGCTCGGCGCGGGCCGCCGCGACCAGCCGGCCGCCGAGTCCGCGGCCGCGCAGCTCCGTCCGGGTGACCACGGAGCTGAGTCCGGCGGCCCGGTACGTGCGGCCCGCGAGCGGGATCGGCTTGTGCAGCAGCGACAGCGCGGCGGCCACCGTCCCGTTCCCGTCCACGAGCAGCATCGTCCGCGGGTGGAGCGCCGGGTCGTGGCCCGGCGTGACCCCCGGCCAGGCGGCCGCCTCCAGGGCGGCGACCTGGCGGGCGGACGCCGCCGGCACCTCGGCCTCGCGGCAGGTCAGGACCTTCACGGGATCCGGACCCCCGCGCCGCCGACCCGCACCCGCGGGTCGCCCTCGCGCAGTTCCACGGTGAGCACGCCGGGGCGGCCCATGTCCGCGCCCTGGTGGAGGGTGAGCACGGCGTCCGCCGGGACCAGGCCGAACTCACGGGCGTACGCGCCGAAGGCGGCCGCCGCGGCTCCCGTGGCGGGGTCCTCGACCACGCCGCCCACCGGGAAGGGGTCCCGTACGTTGAACTCCGCCGGGCCCGCCCGGTGCACCAGCTGGACCGTGGTGAGGTCCAGGCGCCGCATCAGGGCCTCCAGCCGGGCGAAGTCGTAGGCGAGGTCCGCGAGCCGGGCCCGGGTGCGGGCGCCGAGCACCAGGTGCCGGGCTCCGGCGTAGGCGAGGGCGGGCGGGAGGGCCGGGTCGAGGTCGGCCTCGGGCCAGTCCAGCGCGGCCAGCGCTTCGGCGAGGTCCTCCGCACCGATCTCCTCGGTGTGCGGCTCGACGCTGGTGAGCGTGGCCCGCAGCTGCCCGTCCTCGGAGGTGACGGACACCGGTACGGTCCCCGCACGGGTGGCGAACAGGAGCTCCCCGGGCCCGATCCGCTCGGCCAGCGCGACGGCGGTGGCGACGGTCGCGTGCCCGCAGAAGGGGACCTCCGCCTTCGGGCTGAAGTAGCGCACGGTGAAGGACCGGCCCTCCGCACCGCCGAACCCCTCGGGGGGTGCGGTCAGGAAGGCCGTCTCGCTGTAGCCGAGCCCGGCGGCGATCTCCAGCATGGCGTGCTCGTCCAGTGCGGCGGCGTCGAGCACGACCCCGGCGGGATTGCCGCCCTCCGGGTCGTGGGAGAAGGCGGTGTAGCGCAGAACTTCGGTCGTCATGACCGGCTCAACCGCGGCCGCCCGAAGGCCATTCCCGCGCCCGGTCCCCCGCCGTCAGCCGCGGCCGACGTACGGCATGGCCGTCGCCATCACCGTCGCGAACTGCACGTTCGCCTCCAGCGGCAGCTCGGCCATGTGCAGGACCGTGCGGGCCACGTCGGCGGCGTCCATCACCGGCTCGACGGCCAGCTGCCCGTTGGCCTGGAGGATGCCGGTCTGCATCCGCTCGGTCATCTCGGTCGCCGCGTTGCCGATGTCGATCTGGCCGCAGGCGATCCGGTACGGCCGCCCGTCCAGCGACAGGGACTTGGTCAGGCCCGTCATCGCGTGCTTGGTCGCGGTGTAGGCGATGGAGTGGGGGCGCGGCACGTGCGCGGAGATGGAGCCGTTGTTGATGATGCGGCCGCCCTGCGGGTCCTGCTGCTTCATCTGCCGGAAGGCGGCCTGCGCGCACAGGAAGGCGCCGGTCAGGTTGACGTCGACGACCGAGCGCCAGGCCTCGTAGCCGATGTCCTCCAGCGGGACGCCGCCCGGCCCGAAGGTGCCCGCGTTGTTGAAGAGCAGATCGAGGCGCCCGTACCGCGCGCGGACCGACTCGAACAGCCGATTCACGTCGTCCGGGTCGCTCACGTCGGCCCGTACGCACAGCACGTCGGCGCCGTCGCCGGCCGCCTTGGCGGTCTCCTCGAGCGGCTCGGTCCGGCGGCCGGCCACCGCCACGCCCCAGCCGGCCGCGGCCAGGGTCAGGGCCACCGAGCGGCCGATTCCGGATCCTGCCCCGGTCACCACCGCGATCTTCTTCGTACGTTCGTCCATGGGGCCGCAGGGTACGTCACACGGCGCCCCGGTCCCCGGACGTTCCGATTGCTGAGAGCATGGGTCGCTCAGGGGTGCGTAGATCAGATGAGAAGACTGGAGTTCCGCATGTCGGAGAGAGGCCCCGCGACGGCCGCCTCGCACGACTCGTCGCCCGATTCGCCCTCTGCCCCCACCACCACGGTGTCCCTGACGGCCGCACGCCGCACAAGCCTTCTGGTCACCTTCATACTCGGCGGGCTGACCGCCCTCCCCCCGCTGTCCATGGACATGTACCTGCCGGCCCTGCCGCAGGTCACCGATGCCCTGAACAGCCCTGCCGCGACCATCCAGCTCACCCTCACCGCCTGCCTCGCCGGCATGGCCCTGGGTCAGCTCGTCATCGGCCCGATGAGCGACAAGTGGGGCCGCCGCCGGCCCCTGCTCATCGGCATGGTCGTCTACGTCCTGGCGACCGCGATCTGCGCCCTCGCCCCGACCGCCGAGCTGCTGATCTCCTTCCGGTTGCTGCAGGGCCTGGCCGGCGCGTCCGCGATCGTCATCGCACGGGCCGTCGTACGCGACCTGTACGACGGCGACGAGATGGCCCGCTTCTTCTCCACCCTGATGCTCATATCCGGGGCCGCCCCGATCATCGCCCCGCTGATCGGCGGCCAGGTGCTCCGCTTCGCCGACTGGCGCGGGGTCTTCGTCGTCCTCACCGTCGTCGGCGCGGTGCTCACCCTGATGGTCTGGCGCGGCCTCGGGGAGACCCTGCCGCCCGAACGGCGGCACACCGGCGGCGTCGGCTCGGCCCTGCGGACCATGCGCGAGCTGCTGGGCGACCGCGTCTTCGCCGGCTACACCCTGACCGGCGGCTTCGCCTTCGCCGCGCTCTTCTCCTACATCTCCGCCTCGCCCTTCGTGATCCAGGAGATCTACGGGGCCTCGCCCCAGGCCTTCTCCCTGCTCTTCGGGCTCAACTCGGTCGGCCTGATCATCGTCGGCCAGGTCAACGGCAAGCTGCTGGTGGGCCGGGTCAGTCTCGACAAGTGCCTGGCCGTCGGGCTCGCGGTCGTCACGGCCGCCTCGGTGGCCCTGCTGCTGATGTCGACCGGGGTGTTCGGGAAGGTCGGGCTGACCCCGATCGCCGCCGCCCTGTTCGTGCTGATGTCGGCGATGGGCGTGGTCCTGCCGAACACCAACGCGCAGGCCCTGATGCGCACCCCGCACGCGGCCGGATCGGCCTCCGCGCTGCTGGGCACCACCTCGTTCCTGGTCGGCGCGATCGCCTCACCGCTGGTCGGCATCGCGGGCGAGGACACGGCGGTTCCGATGGCCCTGGTCCAACTGGCCTGCGCCCTCCTCGCCCTCACCGCCTTCCTCGCCCTGTGCCGCCCGTGGCAGAACCACACCAGCCCCGCCTCTTCCAGCCCCGCCGGCGCTTGAGGCACGCTCTTCCAGCCCCGCCGGCGCTTGAGGCGCGCTCTTCCAGCCCCGCCGGCGTTTGAGGCGCGGGGTCTGGGGCGGAGCCCCAGGTCGGGGCGCAGCCCGGCTGCTCGGCTCTGCCCCCGCCCCCGCCCCCGGGCAGGGGCCGGGGCCGACCCCGCGGCGGCATAAACTTCGCAGGTGAACGCCTCCGCCCCCACCACCGCCGAAACCCTCCGCAGCACGCTCGGCAGACTCCTCGACGGCCTCCCCCCGAAGCAGGCCTCCGCCGCCGTCGAGCGGCTCATCGCCAGCTACCGGGGGCAGACCCCGACCGACGCGCCCGTGCTCCGCGACCGCTCCGACGTGGCGGCGTACGCGGCGTACCGGATGCCGGCCACCTTCGAGGCCGTCCGGGGCGCCCTCGACGGCCTGGCCGAGGCCGCGCCCGACTGGGCTCCGGGCTCGCACGTGGACGTGGGCGGCGGCACGGGCGCCGCGACCTGGGCGGTGGACGCCACCTGGGACGGCCCGCGGGAGACCACGGTGCTGGACTGGGCGGAGCCCGCGCTGGCCCTCGGCCGGGAGCTGGCGGCGGCCTCCACCTCGGAGGTGCTCCGCGCCGCGGCCTGGCGGCGGGCGGTCATCGGCTCGGCGCTGAGCCTCCCCGAGGCCGACCTGGTGACCGTGTCCTACGTACTCGGCGAGCTGACCGCGCAGGCCCGCCAGGCCGTCGTCGCCGAGGCGGCACGCGCCGGCCAGGCGGTGGTGCTGATCGAGCCGGGCACGCCGGAGGGGTACCTGCGCATCCGCGAGGCCCGTGACCAGCTGATCGAGGCGGGGCTGCGGATCGCCGCCCCGTGCCCGCACGACGGGACCTGCCCGATCGAGGTCGGCCAGGACTGGTGCCACTTCTCGGCGCGGGTCAGCCGGTCCTCCCTGCACCGCCAGGTGAAGGGAGGCTCGCTCCCGTACGAGGACGAGAAGTTCAGCTACGTCGCCGCGACCCGCTTCCCGACGGAGCCGGCCGCCTCCCGGATCACGCGGAGGCCGCAGATCCGGAAGGGGCTCGTCCTGCTGGAGCTGTGCGGCCCCGAGGAAGAGGGCCTGACCCGGGTCAATGTGACCAAGCGCCAGGGTGACCTCTACAAGGCCGCACGGGACGCCGACTGGGGCCAGGCCTGGCCCCCCGCCTAGGCCGGGCCGCCTAGGCCGGGCCGCAGCTCCTGCGTGCAGCACTTCACGCTGCCGCCGCCCTTGAGCAGCTCGCCCAGGTCCATCGGGACCGGTTCGAACCCCCGGTCCCGCAGCGGCGCCAGCAGTCCGGTCGCCGCCTGCGGGAGCAGGACGTGCAGGCCGTCGGAGACCGCGTTCAGGCCGAGGGCGGCCGCGTCCCGGCCGTCGGCGATCAGGGCGTCCGGGAAGAGCCGCCTGAGCACTCCCTGGCTGCCGGGCGAGAAGGCGTCCGGGTAGTACATGATCTCGTCGCCGTCGAGGACGCTGAGCGCCGTGTCCAGGTGGTAGTAGCGCGGGTCCACCAGGTCGAGGCCGATGACCGGGCGGCCGAAGAACTCCTGGGCCTCGTCGTGCGAGAGCGGGCTGGAGCGGAAGCCGCGGCCGGCCAGGATGTAGCCGGCGGTGACCGCGAAGTCCCCCTCGCCCTCGTTGACGTGGGACGGCTCGTGGATGTCGGAGTAGCCGTTGCCACGGAACCAGTCGAGGTGGATCTCGGCCTCGGCGGCCCGTTCCGGGTAGGCGAACCGGGCCCCGAGGACCCGGCCGTCGACGACGAGGGCGCCGTTCGCCGCGAAGACCATGTCCGGCAGCGCGGGATCGGGTTCGAGGGTTTCGACGGTGTGGCCGAGGGCGCGGTAGCGGTCCCTCAGGTCTTCCCACTGGGCCAGTGCGAGGGGCAGGTCCACCGGTTTCGTGGGATCCATCCACGGATTGATGGAGTACGTGACCTTGAAGTGTGCGGGTGGGCACATCAGGTAGCGCCGGGGTGTGGCGTCTCTGCGCAAAGAAGGCTCCTCACGACTTCCACGACTCGGGACGAGTGCTGGAGAGAATCGTCTCTCCTCCACCCGAACAGCACAGTGAACTGATCGGGTGGTTTAAGCAAACCTATGGAAAGACGAGACGTCTCGCTTTGATAGTTTCGGGCCATGCCCAAGACCCCTGACGCCACCCGCCGCAGCGACCGCTCCCGGCGGGCCATCCTCGACGCCGCGCTCGCCCTCGTCGGGGAGGTCGGCTACAACAAGCTGACCATCGAGGCCATCGCCGCCCGCGCGGGCGTCGGCAAGCAGACCATCTACCGCTGGTGGCCGTCGAAGGCCGCCGTCCTCCTCGACGCCTCGCTCGCCCTCGCCGGGGACGCGGAGACGGAGGCCGAGTGGACCGGCTTCCCCGACTCCGGGGATCTCGCGGCCGACCTGAAGCACGTACTGCGGGCGACCGTCGACGAGTTCAACGACGAGAAGTACGACGCCCCCGCGCGCGCCCTGACCGCGGCCGGGGCCACCGACCCCGAACTCGGCGCCCGTTTCACCGAGCAGCTGCTGGAGCCGCAGCTCGCCCTGTACGAGGCGCGGTTGCACGCCGCCCGGGAGGCCGGCCAGCTCGCACCGGACACGGACCTGCGGCTGACGGTGGAGATGCTGCTGGGGCCGCTGACCTACCGCTGGCTGCTGCGCACCGCTCCCCTGACGCACGCTTACACCGACGCGCTCGTGGACGGGGTACTGGGCGGGGTGGCCAACGTCACCGACCGCTAGCGGGGAGCCATCCGAAGACCGGCCGAGAACATTTGGCCTGATCGCGTGGTTATGTCGGGGTTTCCGGTCACGCATCTCCGACCCCCCGGTCGTCAAGAGCGGTCACCCAGGGCTCAGGATGGTGGGACGATGGGTTGGTCCGCCGGGGATACGGTGAGGTGAGGGGATAGATGGGGTCTGAGTCCGGCCGCGTCAAACGCGGCGAGCAGAGCAGGATTTCCCAGTGGCTGCGCCGGCGGCAGAAACCCATCGCCGAGGACCTCGGAGCCGAGCGCGAGGCGCTCCTCCTGGCCGTCGCCGCCGCGGGCCTGCCGCTCGCCCCCGCCGCCCATCCCGCCGGATACCGATGTTCGTGCGACCGGATCGGCTGTCCGACCCCCGCACGGCACCCCCTCTCCTTCGCCTGGCAGACCCAGTCGACCACCGACCGCGCACAGGTCGAACGCTGGGCGCGCAACCAGCCCCAGGCCAACTTCATCACCGCGACCGGCATGGTCCACGACGTGCTCGACGTCCCGCTGGAGGCCGGCACGGGCGCGCTGGCCCGCCTGCTCGAGGCCGGGATCGAGGTCGGCCCCGTCGCCGAATCGAGCGGCACCGGCGAACAGGCCCGGATGCTCTTCTTCACCGCCACCCGCGGCACCCCCGAGGACGAGGACGAGTGGTGGCCGTGCGAACTGGACTGCCACCCCGAGACGATGGACGAACACCCGGGCCTGCGCTGGCACTGCCGCGGCAGCTACGTCCTGGTCCCGCCGGCGGCCCTGTCCGGTGACCAGGCGGTGACCTGGCTCCGCGGCATGGAACATCCCCTCCCGGACCCGCTCACGCTCCTGGAGACCCTGACGGACGCCTGCGCCGCGTACGCGGACACCACGGACCGCACCCCGGCCACGGTCGCCTGGCCCCTGGGCCGCGGCTGAAGCCGTGCACCCCGCCGGCGCGGGATCTCCAGCCCCGCCGGCGCGGGATCTCCAGCCCCGCCGGCGTTTGACGCGCGAGGTCCGGCGCAGCGCCCCGGATCCTCCAGCCCCGCCGGCGTTTGAGGCGCAGGGGTCCGGGGGCAGCGCCCCCGGCAACGGCGCCGCGCCCGGCTCAGTGGTGGATCTGCGTCACGACCACGTCGAGCGACCAGGCCTTCGCCGCCTTGCCGGGGGCCTCGGCCTCGACCACGTACCCCAGGTCCCGCAGCGCCGTGACCAGCTCGGCGGGCGAAGCCGGGAAGGCGTCCGCCACCAGCAGGTCCCGCACCAGCCGCCCCTTCGTCGCCTTGTTGAAGTGGCTCACCACCGACCGCTTCTCCACCCCGTCCACCCTCTGCGAGTGCAGCACCCGGACGGTCGCGGTCCGCCCCGCCACCTCCCCCTTCGGCTTCCACGCGGTCCCGTACGCCGCCGACCGCAGGTCCAGCACCAGCCCGTCCCCGGCCGCCTCCGGCATGACCTCCGCCATCGGCCCCCGCCAGTACGCGCCGAGCGCGCCCAGCCCGGGCAGCTTCACCCCCATCGAGCAGCGGTACGAGGGGATCGCGTCGGTGATCCGCACCGCGCCCCACAGCCCCGAGAAGACGAGCAGCGCGTCCTCGGCCGACGCCCGCGCCGCCGCGGGCAGGTCGGCCAGGCCCAGCGCGTCGTAGAGCACGCCGGTGTAGATCTCGCCCGCCGGGCGGGCGCCCGCCGTGCGCAGCTCCACGTTCTTGGCGACCTCGCCGCGCAGGCCCTCGCTCAGGCCCAGCACCTCGCGCGCCTTCGGCTCGTCCGCCGCGCACAGCTCGACCAGTTCCTCCAGCACCGC
Source organism: Streptomyces sp. NPDC048257 (assembly GCF_043201855.1). Classification (NCBI taxonomy): domain Bacteria; kingdom Bacillati; phylum Actinomycetota; class Actinomycetes; order Kitasatosporales; family Streptomycetaceae; genus Streptomyces; species Streptomyces sp. NPDC048257. Next base: position 195,512 of record NZ_JBICZI010000008.1, on the reverse strand, counting down.
CGCACGGGCCGGGGCCAGACCGGGCAGCGACAGCGCCTCCGGCTTCAGGGGTGCGCCGGAGCCGCCGGCGGCCTTTCCTTCGGACGGCGGCAGCAGCACGAGCACGGTGGATCTCCTTCAGTACGACGTCGCAGGGGGTGCGGCCCCCGAGCCAGGGTAGACGCCCGCCGCCCCCCGCTCGCCGTGCCGTCCGGGTGCCCGTCCGGGTGCCCGTCCGGGTGCCGTCCGGGCCCGTCACCCCTAGGCTCGACGCATGCCACGCCGTCAGATGCACATGACCGGCGCAGACGGGGCTGCTCTGCGGGCCGCTCTGCGCGAACTGCGGACGAAGCTGGAGGTGCCCGAGGCGTTCCCGGAGGCGGTCCTCGCGGAGGCCGAGCAGGCGGCGGCGCACCCCCGGCTCCCGGATGTCGACAGCACGGACATCCCCTTCTTCACCATCGACCCGCCCGCCTCCGTCGACCTCGACCAGGCCATGCACCTGGCGAAGCGTTCCGGCGGCGGTGGCTACCGGGTCCACTACGCCATCGCCGACGTCGCCGCCTTCGTCACCCCCGGCGGCCCGCTCGACGCCGAGGCCCACCGCCGGGTGACCACCCTCTACTTCCCCGACGGGAAGGTCCCGCTGCACCCCGCCGTCCTCTCGGAGGGCGCGGCCAGCCTGCTGCCGGACCAGATCCGCCCCGCGCTGGTGTGGCGGTTCGACCTGGACCCCGACGCCCGGGTCGAGACCGTGGACGTGCGCCGCGCGCTGATCCGCAGCCGGGCCAGACTCGACTACGACGGCGTCCAGAAGGCCATCGACACCGGCACGGCGGAGGAGCCGCTCGCCCTCCTGAAGGACGTCGGCCGGCTCCGTGAGGCCCTGGAGCAGGAGCGCGGCGGGATCTCCCTCAACGTGCCCGAGCAGGAGGTCGTCGAGCGCGGCGGCACGTACTCCCTGGCCTACCGCGCCCCGCTGCCCGCCGACGGCTGGAACGCGCAGCTCTCCCTGATGACCGGCATGGCCGCGGCCGATCTGATGCTGGCCACCGGCACGGGCATCCTGCGGACGCTGCCCAGCGCCCCCGACGGCGCGGTCGGCAGACTCCGGCGGTCGGCGAAGGCCCTGCGGATCGACTGGCCGCACCACGTCCCGTACGCCGAACTCGTGCGCTCGCTCGACCCGCACCGCCCCGCCCACGCCGCCTTCCTCCAGGAATGCACGGCCCTGCTGCGCGGCGCGGGCTACACCGCCTTCACCGACGGCGAGACCCCCGACCTGGCCATCCATTCCGCGGTGGCGGCCCCGTACACGCACTGCACGGCGCCGCTGCGCCGGCTCGTCGACCGGTACGGCGGGGAGCTGTGCGTGGCAGCGGCGGCCGGGACCGAGCCGCCGGAGTGGGCGGTGGCGGCGCTCCCCGCGCTCCCGGACGAGATGGCGCAGGGCATGCGGCTGGCGAACACGGTGGAACGGGAGTGCGTGGACCTCGTCGAGGCCGCCGTGCTGAGGGACCGCGTCGGGGAGACCTTCGAGGCGACGGTCATCGACGTCAAGGAACGGGAGCCGCGTGTCGGCACGGTGCACCTGGAGGACCCGGCGGTGGTCGGCCGGGTCGAGTCCGCCACCCTGGAGCTGCCCCTGGGCGACCGGATCCGGGTCCGGCTGGCGGCGGCCGACCCGGGCACCTCGAAGATCCTGTTCGCACCGGTCTAAGAGGGCGCGGGCCAAGAGGGGGCGGGCTGCCGGCGCAGGGCGGTGACCAGCGCGCGCGGGTCGTCCGCGTGGAAGCGGATGGTCCGCGCCTCGCCGGTGGCGCCGAGCGGCCGGGTGAAGGTCAGGGGCCGGTTCAGCTCGACGGTGACGGAGGTCTGGCTGCCGACGATGAGGTCGAGCACCCCGACCTCGGACAGCGTGACCAGCCGGCCCTCGGGGTAGCGGCGGTCCACGCGGGCCGAGGCCACCGCGTCCGGCGGCACGGCGAGGTCGAAGAGGACCCCGTAGCGGATCTGCAGGGGCCCGTCGGGACGGACGACGTGCGGCCGGGTCACGCATGCGGCGTGCAGCGCGAGGAAGAACAGGACCCCGTACACGTCCAGCACGAGCACCACCCGGTGCACCGCCGGCCACGGGATGAGCACGGCCAGGCCGACGGTCTCGATCACCGACACGAAGAGCATCCCGTACATCATGGCCGTCTGCGGTCCGGTGTACGCGGCGGCGAGGTCCCCGGGGCGCACCCCGTGCCTTCCGCGTACGGCCCACCGGCCGAGGGCGGCGGTGGCGCGCAGCTCGTGCAGCACCAGGCGCCTGAGCTGCACCGGGACCACGGCCCGGACAGCCGCCCGCCCGGCGGCCCGCCGCCCGGCGCCGCGGGCCCGCCCGGCGGCGTAGAGGCCGTACAGGACCCGGGCCTCCAGTCTCCGATCCGCATGCCCCCAGTAGAAACCCTGCCGTTGCGTCAAGGTCAAGCCGCTACGGGACAGCCGGTAACATGGTCGCCACGGCAGACGAGTCGGCCGGGCGGCCGCGTCGGGATCCTGGATCCCGCCGAGGAACGTCCGGGCTCCACAGGGCAGGGTGGTGGCTAACGGCCACCCGGGGTGACCCGCGGGACAGTGCCACAGAAAACAGACCGCCTGGGGCTTCGGCCCCCGGTAAGGGTGAAACGGTGGTGTAAGAGACCACCAGCGCCTGAGGCGACTCAGGCGGCTAGGTAAACCCCACCCGGAGCAAGGTCAAGAGGATCCGTCCCCGGACGGGTCTGCGCGAACGCTCGAGGGCTGCCCGCCCGAGTTCGCGGGTAGACCGCACGAGGCCGGTGGCAACACCGGTCCTAGATGGATGGCCGTCTCCCCGGCGACCGCGAGGTCCCCGGGCGACAGAACCCGGCGTACAGGCCGGCTCGTCTGCCGCTTCCACTCCCGTTCGGGGTGCCGCCGAAGATCCCGGCGGCCGCCCCGGTCGCGGCAGCCTGAGCGAACGCCCCTCGGAGGGCCACGTCATGGGGCACGCTCACCCTCATGACCGAAAACCCCACTGCCGCCGAAACCGCCGCGACCGCCGCCGCCCACATACGCAAGCTCGCCGAAGCGACCGCCGACCTGCGCGGCGGCTGCGCGAGCCCCGCGGAGACCGCCGCCGTGACGGGGAGCCTGCTCGCCCTCGCCCGTCACCTCGACGACGCGTTGCAGCATCTGGAGCGCCACGTGCGACGGATCGAGAACGGCGCCTGGGCCGCCCCGGACGGAGGACAGCCGCACTCTCACACGCGGCAGGCGGACCACGCCGTCCAGTCCGCCCGGGCCGAGGCGCGGAACATGGCCCGCGCCCTCGCCCGGGCGGTGGAAGCCCTCGGCCACCTCAAGCCCCCGCCCTGACGCGGCGCGGCCTAACGCAGGTGGGACGTGTCGTTCAGGAGACGGAGCGAGGCGTTGCCGTCCGCGTAGTAGGCCACCGCCGAGAGGGAGGCCGCGGAGAGTTCCATGCGGAACAGGGCTTCCGGCGGGGCGCCCAGGGCCAGGCGGACCAGGATCTTGACCGGGGTCACATGGGTGACCAGCAGGGCCGTGCGGCCGGCGTGGGCCGACAGCAGGCGGTCGCGGGTCGCCGAGATCCGGCGGGTGGCGGACATGAAGCTCTCGCCGCCGCCCGTGGGGGCCGCCTTCGGGGAGTCCAGCCAGGCCTGGAGGTCGTCCGGGAAGCGCTGCTGCACCTCGGCGAAGGTCAGGCCCTCCCACGCCCCGAAGTCCACCTCGCGCAGGCCTTCCTCGACCGTCACGGTGAGGCCGAGGCGGTCCGCGACCGCCTGGGCGGTCTCGCGGCAGCGGCGCAGCGGGGAGCTGATGACCGTCTGGATCGTGCCGCGGGCGGCCAGTGCCTCGGCCACGGCGGCGGCCTGGCGGCGGCCGGCCGCGGACAGTTCGGGGTCGCTGCCGCCGCTGCCGGAGAAGCGCTTCTGCGGGGTGAGGGCGGTCTCGCCGTGCCGCAGCAGCACGAAGGTCGCGGGGGCGCCCAGGTCCGGGCCCCAGCCGGTACCGGTCGCCACCGCCGGGGCGTCGGAGTCCAGGCAGGGCTCGATCGCGTCCGCCAGGGCCTCGGCGTCGGCGAACAGCGTGCCGGCGAGCTCCGGGGCCGCCGCGGCCGGGGCTCCGGAGGCCGCGGCCAGGGCCGCGCGGACGGCCGCGGCCCCCTTCGCCGCATCCCCGGGCGGGCCCGGCGGCGGGGTGGCCAGGGCGCGCGCCGCGCCGTGGTCGAGGGCCGCCGTGGAGGACGACGGCTCCCACTGCCTGCCGCGCTTGCCCGCGTCCATCGCCTCGTTCGCGAGCCGGTCCGCGTGCTTGTTCCGCTCGCGCGGGATCCACTCGTACGTCACCTGGGCGCGCGGCAGGATCCGCGCGGCCTCGGCCGCGAGCGGTTTCATGTCCGGGTGCTTGATCTTCCAGCGGCCCGACATCTGCTCGACGACCAGCTTCGAGTCCATCCGGACCAGGACCTGCGCGTCGGAGGCCAGTTCACGGGCCGCCGCGAGCCCGGCGATCAGGCCCTTGTACTCGGCCACGTTGTTCGTCGCGACGCCGATGTACTCGGCACGCTCGGCCAGCGTCTCGCCCGTCGCCGGGTCGAGCACCACCGCGCCGTAGCCGGCGGGCCCCGGGTTGCCCCGGGAACCTCCGTCCGCCTCCACGACAAACTGTGGCATCAGATGCCCGAGTCGGCCGTACGGACCAGGATGCGGCCGCAGTTCTCGTGACGTACGACCTGGTCGCGGGCCGCGGCCTTGATCTCGTTGACCTCGGCCATGTCGAGCTCCAGCCGGCAGCCCTCGCAGCGGCGCTGGTACAGGCGCGCGGCGCCGACCCCGCCCTGCTTGACGCGGATCTTCTCGTACAGCGCCATCAGGTCGCCCGGCATGGACGTGACGATGACCTCGCGGTCCTTGGTGATCTTCGCGGCCTCAGCGTCGATCTCGGCGGTGGCCGCGTCACGGCGCGCGGTGGCGTCCGTGACCTTGGCCTCCAGGGCGGAGACGCGCTCGGTGAGCTCGGTGACGCGCTCCTGCGCACCCTCCAGGCGCTCCATGACCTCCAGGACCACGTCCTCCAGGTCACCCTGGCGCTTGGCGAGGGAGACGACCTCGCTCTGCAGGTTCGCCAGGTCCCGGGCCGAGACGCCCACGCCCGAGTCGAGCCGCTGCTGGTCGCGGACGGCGCGCTGGCGCACCTGGTCCACGTCCTGCTCCGCCTTGGTCTGCTCGCGCGCGGTGTCGCTCGCCTGGGTCTGGGCGGCGACGAGCAGGTCGCGCTGCTGCGCCAGGTCCTTGGTGAGCGAGTCGAGCTCGGCGTGCTCGGGCAGCGACTTGCGCTTGTGGGCGAGCTGAGACAGCCGGACGTCCAGCGCCTGGACGTCGAGAAGTCGGATCTGGTCGGCGGGCTCGGCGTTCAGTTGGGGGCTCCAGAGATAGAAGGGGGTGTGACGGACGGCGCGTGGGCCGTCCACGGGTCGGTGACCGTGCGCGAGACGTGGGTGCGAAGACCCCAGCCGTGGCGCTCGGAGATCGCGTCGAGCTGCGCGGCGGCCTGTGCGCACCAGGGCCACTCGGTGGCCCAGTGGGCGGCGTCGACGAGGGCGAGCGGGCGGCTCTGCTCGCGGGCCTCGGACACCGGGTGGTGGCGCAGGTCCGCGGTCAGGAAGACGTCCACGCCGGCGGCGCGGACCTGCTCGAAGAGGCTGTCGCCGGAGCCGCCGCTGACGGCGACGCGGTGGACCGGCATGTCCGGGTCGCCGGCCACGCGGATGCCCTGGGCGGTCGGCGGCAGCCAGGCCGCGGCGCGCGCGGCGAACTCGCGCAGGGTCTCGGGGTGGTCCAGTTCGCAGATCCGGCCCAGGCCCCGGCGGCCTTCCGGGTCGCTCGGGTCGGGCACGAGCGGTCCGGTGATCCGCAGGTCCAGGGCGCCGGCGAGGGCGTCGGAGACGCCGGGGTCGGCGGTGTCGGCGTTGGTGTGGGCGACGTGCAGCGCGATGTCGTTCTTGATCAGCGTGTGCACGACGCGGCCCTTGAAGGTGCCGGCCTCGACGGTGGTGGTGCCCCGCAGGTAGAGGGGGTGGTGGGTGATGATCAGGTCGGCGCCCAGTTTGACCGCCTCGTCGGCGATCTCCTGGACGGGGTCCACGGCGAACAGGACCCGGGTGACCTCGGCGTCGGGGTCGCCGCAGACGGTCCCGACGGCGTCCCACTGCTCGGCCCGCGAGGGGGGCCAGAGAGCGTCCAGCGCGGCGATGACTTCAGAGAGACGGGGCACGGGCCAAGGCTACCGTCCGGGGCGAGCGTCCCGGTCAGCGCCGTCCGGCACCGCGGGTGAGGGGGCCCTCACTGCGTCTCACCCCATACGCCCCGATATCGCACAGCACAATCGCCCCGCCCACCACGCACGAATCGCCGTGCGGACACCCGTATGTGTGAAGCGGTGTTGGTGGTGTTGTTCGCCGCGATGCCCGAAAACTAGCTTCCACCCCGGAGGTGACCACGGATGACTGTCTGTGCCATCGAAATGACGACCGCGGCCGCGTTCACCATCGCCGCGGACGGCTCGTACGCCGCCCGGCTGGCCGGGGAGGGCGAGGCGCTCTACGCGGAGCGCTGGACCCTGGGCGGGCCCGAGCCCTATGCGGTACCGCTGCCGCTCGCGCAGCCCGAGGACGCCGGCAGCGAGGTGCTGCCCCTCACGGACGGGCGGGTGCTGATCCACCGGCGGGTGGCCGACCGCCACGCCTTCGCGCTGCTGTACCCGACGGGCGCCGAGGACGGGCCCAGCACCGGGGAGCTCCCCCTGGGCGGGGTCGACGCGCAGGAGGGCGTACGGGTACGCCTGCTCCCGCCGTCCCCGGACGGATCCGGGGCCTTCGCCCTGGCCGCGGAGGACACCGTGACCACGGTCTGGCAGGTGGCCGGGGCCCCCTTCGGACCGCAGCCCGTCGCCCGGATCCCGGGCCGGTGCTCCGGCGGCGTGTGGCTGGACCGGGCGGGCCGGCTGCTGGCCCTGGACCGCGAGCTGGACGGCATCACCAAGTCCGTCGCCGTGGACCTGGGCCGCGGTGACGTCTCCCCGCTGCTGCAGATCGCCGAGGGCAGCGACGACCGGCTGCTGCTGGCCGACCCGGACAGCGGGCTGCTGCTGATCCGCTCCGACGCGCCGGGCGCACCGCGCCTGGGCTGGGGGGTGTCGGGCAGCTCCCGGCCCGTCCGCTTCCCGGAGTGCCTGGCCCGGCTGGGGGACGCGTATCCGTTCGCGGTCCAGCCGGGGCAGTCCCTGATGCCGGAGACCTGCGGGGTGGCGCTGCGGCTGCCCGAGGGCGACATCGGCCTGTGGCGCCCGGCCGACCGGCACGTCTTCCGGCTCGGCGCCCCGGCGGGCTGGCTCGGCGGGAGCGGCCTGTGGAGCCCGCAGGGCCGCCTGCACCTCCCGTACGCGACCCCCGAGGTGCCCTGCGGGATCGTCGGCATGAACCTGCCGGTCTCCCCTCCCCCGCCGGTGGTCCTGGACCCGCCCGCGGCGACCACCCCCCGCCCGGTCCCCCTCCAGCAGGCTCCGCTGGCCGGGCGGTAGGGGGTGTCTTGTCGATCAGGCGTGCTTGAGGCCCAGTACCTCTGTCGCGGCGAAGGTCTCGTTCGCCGGGCGGGACGCGTAGTGCGCGGTGAGCAGCTCGTCGAGCTCCTCGTACGAGAAGGACTCCTTGGCCGTGTCGAACTTGGCTGCCACCTTCGGGCGTTCCATGACGACCACGATGCCGCCGTGCACGACGAACAGCTGGCCGTTGGCCTGGGCGGAGGCGGGCGAGGCCAGGTATCCGACGAGCGGTGAGACGTGCTCGGGGGCCAGGGCGTCCAGCTTGCCGTCCTCCGGGACCTCGAAGCCGGCGAAGACGTCCTCGGTCATCCGGGTACGGGCGCGCGGGCAGATGGCGTTGGCCGTCACCCCGTACTTCGCGAGCGCCAGGGCGGTCGAGGTGGTCAGGCCCACGATGCCGCCCTTGGCCGCCGCGTAGTTCGGCTGCCCGGCCGAGCCGCCGAGGAAGGCCTCGGAGGAGGTGTTGACGATCCGCCCGTAGACCGGGCCGCCCGCCGCCTTCGACCGCTCGCGCCAGTGCACGGACGCGAAATGGGTGGTGTTGAAGTGGCCCTTGAGGTGGACCCGGATCACCGAGTCCCACTCCTCCTCCGACATCGAGAAGACCATCCGGTCGCGCAGGATGCCCGCGTTGTTGACCAGGACGTCCAGCTTCCCGAAGCTCGACACCGCCAGCTCGACCAGCTCCCGCGCCTGCTCGAAGTCGGCCACGTCGCCCAGGTGCGCCACCGCCCGGCCGCCCGCCGCGCGGATCTCCGCGGCGACCTCCTCCGCCGGGGCGGCCGAGGCCTCCCCGGAGCCGTCCCGGCCCGGCTGGCCGAAGTCGTTGACGACCACGCTCGCGCCGAGCCGTGCGAGTTCGATGGCCTCGGCCCGGCCGAGCCCGCGGCCCGCGCCCGTGACGATGGCGGAGAGCCCCTCAAGTGGGAGTGACATCCGTAGCGTTCCTCTCGCAGTTCTCAGAGCGTCAGCGGTCAGAGTTCGATGCAGGTGCGCAGGGCCACGCCGGTACGCATCTGGTCGAGCGCGTCGTTGATCTCGGCGAGCTGTACCCGGTGCGTGATCAGGCTCGCCAGGTCCACCCGGCCGGCCCGCCACAGCGTGATGGTGCGCTCGTAGGAGCGGAGCACGTCCCCGCCGCCGTACATCGACGGCAGGATCTTCTTCTCGTCGAAGAAGAGCGAGAACATGTCGATCTGGAAGTTGTCGTCCAGTGCGCCGGCGCCGACGATGACCACGCTGCCGCCGCGGCGGGTCATCTTGTACGCGGTCTGCGCGGTGGCGGACTTGCCGACGACCTCGAAGACGTAGTCGAAGCCCTCGCCGCCGGTGATGCGGTTCTTGGCGTCGTCGAAGGCCTCCGGCCCGACCGCCTCGGTGGCCCCGAACTTCAGCGCAGCCTCGCGCCGCGACTCGACCGGGTCGACGGCGATGATCTGGGCCGCGCCCTGGACCTTGGCACCCTGGATGACGGATATGCCGACGCCGCCGCAGCCGATGACGGCGACCGAGGATCCGGCCTCCACCTCGGCGGTGTTGATGGCCGCGCCGAGGCCGGTGGTGACCCCGCAGCCGATGAGCGCGGCGATGTCGAAGGGCACGTCGTCGGGGATCGGGACGGCGCACGCGGCGTCGACCACGAGCTCCTCGGCGAAGGTGCCGGTCGCGGCGAAGCCGAAGATGTCCCCGCCCGCGCGGCGGAAGTTGGGGGTGCCCGCGTTGACCAGGCTCGCCAGGCACAGGTGACCCTGACCGCGCTTGCAGGACGGACAGTGGCCGCACGGCGGAAGCCAGCAGACGAGGACCCGGTCGCCCTGCTTGAGGGTGGTGACCCCGTCACCGACGTCTGCGATCACCCCGGAGCCCTCGTGGCCGGGGACGAAGGGGGCGGGCTGCGGCAGGACGCCGCTCATCGCGGAGAGGTCCGAGTGGCACAGACCGGTGGCCTTGATCCGGACCTTCACCTTGCCGGGGCCGAGGCCCACGGCCTCCATGTCGTCGACGACCTCGAGCTTGTCCTGGCCGATCTCGCTCTGCAGTGCTGCGCGCACGGTGCGGCTCCTTGGGTCTCGTACGGTCTGTGCTCGTGCTCGTGCTGGTGCTCGTTCTCGCGCCTACGCGTGCTCGACGACGGTGTCGGCGAGGACCGGCGCGTCGTCCCGGTCGGCGGCCGTCACCGACACCAGGACACGGCCGGGCTCCTCCCACATCCGGATGCGCAGGGTCTCGCCGGGGAAGACGATCCCGGCGAAGCGCGTGCGGTAGGCGCAGACCCGGGAGACGTCCCCGCCCAGGACCGTGTCGACGACGGCCTTGAGGGTCATTCCGTACGAACACAGGCCGTGCAGGATCGGCTGGTCGAAGCCGGCCGCCTTGGCGAACTCGGGGTCGGCGTGCAGCGGGTTCCAGTCGCCGGAGAGGCGGTAGAGGAGCGCCTGCTCCTCGCGGATGTGCCGCTCCTCGGTACGGTCGGGCGCACGCTCGGGAAGGTCCTCCTTGGCCGAGGGCCCCCGCTCACCGCCGAAGCCGCCCTCCCCGCGCACGAAGATCTGCGCGTCGCTCGTCCACAGCGGCCCGTCGGCGTCCGCGACCTCCGAGCGCAGCACGATCACGGCCGCCTTGCCCTTGTCGTAGACGGCGGCGACCTTGGAGCTGGAGGTGGCCCGCCCCTTGACGGGGATGGGCCGGTGCAGCTCGATGGAGTGGCCTCCGTGCAGGACGGCGGCGAGGTTCACGTCGATCCCGGGTGCGCCCAGGCCGCCCAGCATGGCCATGCCGGCGCCGGCGACGGTCGCGAAGCTGGGCAGGACGTGGAGCTTGGACTCGAGGGTGTAGCGCAGCTCGTCCGGGTCGGTGGCCGGCCGGCCCGCGCCGAGACCGAGGTGGTAGAGCTGGACGTCCTTGTGGTCCCAGCCGATGTCCCCCGGGCGGGGGTCGGCGGCGAGGGCCTTGGCGGCATCGATCGGCATGGGGGTGCTGCTCCCTGTTGTCGGAGGACCGGGGCCGTGGAAGAGCCGTGGAAGACCTCGGTGCGGCCGTCCGCACCGTCGGCCGCACCGAGGTCGTATGCGAGGGCCGGTTCTAGAACGCGTTCTAGGCCCGACCCGGTGAGGGAATGTATAACGCACGCCCCCGCACTTGGGAAGACTCTTGACTTCACGTCAGATCCACTCCGTGCGGGGCGTGTTGCGCGCCCCGCCGGGGGCTGGGCAATACCCTGCCCGCGTGGACGAAATGCCTGCTGATCACCGGGAGCACCGGGCCCTGCGCGTCCTGCTGGAGCCGCCGAATCCGGCCCTGGCGCTGCAGCTCGGCCTCCAGCCGGACATCGAGGTCGTACGGGACCCGATGGCCCGGCCCGCGGTGGCCCTGGTGGAGGAGCTCGCGGCGGTGACCGGCCTGCTGGCCGACGACCCGGAGTGCCGGGTGCTGGTCCTCACGGGCTCGGCGCACCCGGGCCTCGCGGACGCCGCCCTCGCCGCGGGCGCGGCGGGACTGGTGTTGCGGGACGGCCAGGTCGAGGACCTGGCGGACAGTATCCGCCGGGCCTCGCGGGGTGAGACGGTGGTGGACCCGGCCCTGGGGTGAACTCCGGTGGATCCGGGTGAATCCTTTCGCGGTGCTCACGCCTCTTATGCATGTGCCGACGCCAAGGTCGGCACCTGACCTGGAGGTTGTCGTGATCGCTGTTGTCGCCGGGGCCGTCGCACTGCTACTGCTCTGCACCTGCACCGTCCTCGTGGTGCGCCGACGGGCCCGCTCCCGTGGCTGAGTCGACCTGGCCCGCCGAGCCCCTGGTCCTCGCCGCGCAGCGCGGGGACCTCGATTCGCTGACCGCGCTGGTCTCCGGCTCGCACCCGAACGTACGGAGGTTCGCGCACTCGCTGTGCGCCTCGCCCGAGGACGCCGAGGACGCGGCCCAGGAAGCGCTGATCATCCTCTACCGGAAGATCGGGATGCTGCGCGCCTCCGGCGCCCTGGCCTCGTGGATGTTCCGCATCGTCCGCAACGAGTGCCTGCGCCGCGCCCGGTTGATGCCGCGCGAGCGCGCTCCTGTGCCGGACACCGCGGTGATGTCGGCCGAGGACGAGGTCCTGCAAGGCCTGGAGGCGGCCCGGGTGGCGCGGGCGATCGCCGCCCTCCCCGAGGACCAGCGGCGCGTGCTGATCATGCGGGACATCCGGGGCTACAGCGGGCGGATGGCCGCCGACGCGCTCGGCATCGGCACCGCCGCGATGAAATCGCGGCTGCACCGGGCCCGCGCGACCCTTCAGGACACCCTGCGTACCGCCCCCGGAGGCCACGATGAAGACCACTGACGGCCCCGACTTCGCCAGCTCCTCCCTGCCCCGCCACCTGGCCCGCGGGGCGATCGGCCTCGGCAGCCTGACCGCCGCCTTCGCCCTGCTCCCGCTCTACGGCCCGATCACCCTGGCCCTCGCCCCGGTCGGCCTCCTGGCCCTGCGCGGCTGCCCGATGTGCTGGGCGATCGGCCTGGCCCAGACGCTCTCCCGCGGCCGACTGCAACGGGAGTGCACCGAGGACGGCAGCTGCGCACTGCGGACCGCCGCCCGCTGAGGACGCGCAGGCCGGGGCGGGGCGCCGGGGCCGGGCGCTACGAACCGTCGCCGGCGCGCGCGTGCGCGAAGGCGGCGAGGAGCTCGCTCTCGCCCGGGGCGGTGAACAACCGCTTGGGCAGCACCACGAGGCACCTCCGGCGGCGCGAACGGCCCACGAACACGTGCAGCCGGGGCGTCTCGTGGTACCAGCGCACCTCGTCCCACACGATCCGCTGCGGCTCCCCGCCGCGGAACACCTCGATGCCCGTACCGTCCACCACGACCCGCTTCTCCTCGCAGGCCCCGCCGGTGCGAAAGCCCCGGGCCGCCGCCCACCGGGGCAGGACCAGCAGCACGAGGAGGCCGTACGCCGCCGCGATCCCGAGAACGGCGGGACGCACCGTGAGGCCGTCGGAGGACAGCGTCACGCCGGCCGCGGCGAGGAGGACCGTAGCGAGGGCGGCCACCGCCCGGCCGCCCCGGAACAGCCCCGCCGTCCGGACGGCCTCGCCGTACTCGTCCCTGGTCAGGCTGCCGGTGGCATGGAAGGACGCCTCGTGTGTCTCGCTCACGGGGGCGGAGCCTAACGCCCCGCGCCCATGGCCGAAAGCGCGTTCCTATCCCCGCCGCAGCAGCGTCACCACCGCCGCGCCGCCGAGCCCGATGTTGTGGGCCAGGCCCACCCGGGCCTGCGGGACCTGCCGCGCCCCGGCCTCGCCCCGCAACTGCCACACCAGCTCCGCCGCCTGCGCCAACCCCGTCGCCCCGAGCGGATGCCCCTTCGAGATCAGCCCCCCGGAGGGGTTCACGACCCACCGCCCGCCGTACGTCGTCGCACCCGACTCCACCAGCTTCCCGGCGGAGCCGTCCCCGCACATGCCCAGCGCCTCGTACGTCAGCAGCTCGTTGATCGAGAAGCAGTCGTGCAGCTCCACCACGTCCACGTCCTCGATGCCGAGCCCCGACGCCTCGTACGCCTGCCGCGCCGCCGCCGCCGTCATCGGCTTGCCGACCACGTCGATGCACGAGCCCGAGGCGAACGAGGCCTCGGTGTCCGTCGTCATCGCCTGGCCGACGATCTCCACCGCCTTGTCGTGCAGCCCGTGCCGCACCACGAACCGCTCCGACACCACCAGCGCCGCCGCCGCACCGTCCGAGGTCGGCGAGCACTGGAGCTTCGTCAGCGGCGCGTGGATCTCCTTCGCCGCCAGGATCTCCTCCACCGAGTAGACGTCCTGGAACTGCGCGTTCGGGTTGTTCGCCGAGTGCCGGTGGTTCTTCGCACCCACCGCCGCCAGCTGCGCGGCCGTGGTCCCGTACCGCTCCATGTGCTCCCGCGCCGCGTTCCCGAAGATCTGCGCCGTCGGCGGGGACATCTCGAAGCCGTGGCCCGCGGCCATGATCCCGTAGTGCCGGGCGACCGGCGAGGTCTTGAAGTCGCCACCGTCGGCGCCCCCGCCCAGCGCGCCGCGCTTCATCTTCTCGAAGCCCAGCGCCAGCACGCAGTCGTTGATCCCGCCCTCCACGAACTGCCGCGCCATCATCAGCGCCGTCGACCCCGTCGCGCAGTTGTTGTTGACGTTGTAGACCGGCACCCCGGAGAGTCCCAGCTCGTACGCCGCCCGCTGCCCGGCCGTGGACGCCTGGAAGCAGTAGCCCACCGGCACCTGCTCGACCAGCCCGTAGTCCACGCCCGCGTCCGCGAGCGCCGCGGCCCCGGCCTCCTTCGCCATGTCCCAGTACTGCCAGTCCCGCGACTCCGGCTTCTCGAACTTCGTCATGCCGACGCCCACGATGTACGACTTCATGTCCCTGGTGTCCCTTCAGTCCCTCGGGAGGCCGAGAATCCGCTCGGCGACGACGTTCAGCTGGACCTGTGTGGTGCCTCCGGCGATGGTCAGGCAGCGGGACATGAGCATCCCGTGCACCGCCCGCTCCCCCGCCCCTTCCCGCACCGCGCCCGCCGGCCCCAGCAGTTCGAGCGCGAGCTCGGCGGTCCGCTGCTGGTGCGGGGTCTGGACGAGCTTGCGTACGGAGGCGCCCGCGCCCGGCTCCAGCCCCGACACCTGCTGGAGCGTGGTGCGCAGTCCGATGCAGGCCAGGGCGTGCGCCTCGGCGGCGAGCGCGCCGATCCGCGCCCTGTACGTGCCGTCGAGGTCGGCGGCGCGCGCGAGCAGCGCCTCCAGGCCGGTGTCGAAGGTCATCTGGTCGGCCATGTGGACGCGTTCGTTGCCGAGGGTGTTGCGGGCCACCTTCCAGCCGCCGTCGGCCGCGCCGACCAGGGCGTCCGCCGGGAGCTCCACGTCGTCGAAGTACACCTCGTTGAAGAGGGCCTCGCCGGTGATCTCCTTCAGCGGCCGGATGTCGATGCCGGGGGTGTTCTTCATGTCGACGACGAAGTAGCCGAGCCCCTTGTGCTTGGGCGCGTCCGGGTCGGTGCGGGCCAGCAGGATCCCGAAGTCGGCGCTGTGCGCGGAACTCGTCCACACCTTCTGTCCGTTGACCCTCCAGGAGCCGTCCTCCCGCCGCTCGGCCCTGGTCCGCAGCGAGGCCAGGTCCGAGCCCGCGCCCGGCTCCGAGAAGAGCTGGCACCACGTGAGGTCCCCGCGCAGGGTCGGCAGGAGGTAGGCCTCCCGCTGCGCCTGTGTCCCGTAGGCGAGCAGCGAGGGCACTACCCAGGTGGCGATCCCGAGGTCGGCGAGCCTCACCCCGGCAGCGGCGAGCTCCTGCTGGACGACGAGCTGCTCGACGGGCCCCGCGCCGAGCCCGTACGGGGGCGGCAGGTACGGGGCCGCGTAGCCGGTGGGGGCCAGGATCCGGCGGGCGGCCGCCGGGCCGAGCCCGCGCGCGTCCGCGATGGCGGTACGGGCCTTCGCGCGGTACGCCTCGGCCTCCGCCGGGAGTTCCAGGCGCAGCTCGCGCCGCGCACCGCCCGCCGCGCACCGCACGGCCCGGACCCGGTGTCCGTCGCCGGGCCCCAGCAGCTGGCGGGCGACCAGGGCCCGCCGCAGGTGGATGTGCGCGTCGTGCTCCCAGGTGAAGCCGATCCCGCCGAGGATCTGGATGCAGTCCTTGGCGCAGGTGTAGGCGGCGTCCAGGGCGGTGCCGGCGGCGAGGGCGGCCACCAGCGAGCGCACCTCGGCGGGCTCGTCCATCGCCTGCGCGGCGTCCCAGGCCAGGGCGCGGGCCTGTTCCAGCCGGACCAGCATGTCGGCGCAGAGGTGCTTGACGCCCTGGAACTGCCCGATGGGACGGCCGAACTGCTCGCGCACCTTGGCGTGTTCGGCGGCCGTGTGCAGGGCCCAGGCCGCGATGCCGCAGGCGTCGGCGGCGAACAGCGTGCAGGCCAGGTCGCGGACCAGGGCCGCGTCCAGCTCCAGCAGCCGGTCGGGGGCGGTGGCGACCCCGCGCGCCCGCACCTCGGCGGTGGGGCGAGTCGGGTCGGCGCTCTCGTGCGTACGGATGTCCAGCGCGGCGGCGTCCACGGCGAACCAGCGGGTGCCGTGCGCGGCCTCGGCGGCCAGCAGCACCAGGTCGGCCTCACGGGCGCCGAGCACGGGCGGCGCGAGCCCGTCGAGCAGGTACCCGCCGCCCTCGACGGCCACGGCGGTCAGGGTCCCCGGCCCCAGCGCGACCGCGCCGACCCGCCCGGAGAGGGGCTCGGCGCCGGCCCGCTCCAGCAGTACGGAGGCCAGCGCGCTCGGCAGGTACGCCCCGGGCAGCGCGCCCCGGGCCGCCTCCTCGACGACGACGGCCAGGTCGAGCAGGGTCCCGCCGTCCAGATGGGGCTCCAGCAGCCCCTGCGCGGTCAGCGCGTCCCAGTAGGCGGGCCGCGCCCCGGTCTGCGGCGGGGTGTCGAGCAGCTTGCGCACCTCCTCGGGAGGCACGGCCCGCGCGACCCAGCCGCGCACCGCCTCGGCCAACTCGCGCTGCTCCTGCGTGATTCCGATGCCCATGCGCGGCAGACTAGAACACGTTCCAATCTGACGGAAGGTCAGATGAGGGGTCAGATGGACGACCGGATGACGTGTTCCTCGTGCAGCCGCCGACGCCGCAGGTCAGGCCCTGGGCCGGGGGTCACTGACTGACGTGCACCGCCGCCAGCGCGGCCTTGGCGACCTCCTTGGCCTTGCCCTCGCAGCCCTGGGGAGGGGAGAGGCCGACCCAGACGACCAGGTTGCCGTGCCGGACGGAGAGCACGCAGGACCACTCGGCGTGCCCGGACTCCCAGTACGCCCCGTCGCCGAAACCGAGGTTGTTCGCCCGTCTCCCCTCCGCCGCGTCCGCGGCGAAACCGGTCTGCTGGACCCTCGCGTTGGCCGTGGCGTCACCGCCGCGCTTGACGTCCCACCGGACCAGCGCGATCCGCTTCTGTGTGGGCGCGTACTCGTACCAGGAACACATCGTGTGCGCCTGGGTCGTGCTCGCGCTGCGGTAGTCCTCCGTGGACTCCCGCCCCGCCAGCGGGATGTTCTGGGTGACCTCCGGACAGGCCGGTACGTCGGCGTAGGCGGCGGGATCGGCGCCCGCTGCCCGGTCCAGGGCGTACGCCCCCCACGCCGAGGCCCGTCGTCAGGAGCACCCCGGCGGCCACCAGGGCCACGGTCCGCGACCGCATCCGCGGGGACCGCCCCGGCGGCGTGGCCGACGGCTCGGTCGGCGGGCCCGTCGGCCGGGGAGGCACGACGGGCGGGGCGGCCTTCGCTTCCACCGACGCCCGCTCCACCGCCGCCTCGTCCGGCACGGGGGCGGAGACGGGCTGGAGATCCGAAACCTGCTCCGGCTCCGGCTCCGGCGGCATCACGACCGTGTCCGCCGCCGGACCGGCGAACAGCCGGTCGATGTCCGCCCGTTGCGCCGCGAGCATCCGGTACACGCCGGGCGGCCACTGCCGCCCCGCCGGAGCCACCGGCCCGAGGAGTTCGAGCAGTTGCGCCGGGGTCGGCCGGGCGGCCGGGTCCTTGGCCAGGCACCGCTCCACGATCGCGCGCAGCCCGGCGGGCACCGCGCTCAGATCGGGGGTGGAGTGCACCACGTCGTAGAGCGTCCGGAGGGTCGAGGTCCCGGCGAAGGGGCTGGTGCCGGTGACCGCCATGACCAGCACGGAACCGAGCGAGAACACGTCGCTCGCCGGCGTCAGCGACTTGCTCTCGGCCTGCTCGGGCGACATGAACGCGGGCGAACCGATCACCCACCCGGTGCGCGTCAGCCCGGTGTCCCCCTCGGACTCGGCCTCGGTCGCCCGCGCGATCCCGAGGTCGATGACGCGCACCCCGTCCTCGGTGAGGAGCACGTTGTCGGGCTTGAGGTCGCGGTGGATCAGCCCGGCCCGGTGGATCTCCGCGAGGGCCGAGGCCAGCCCCGCCGCGAGCCGGTGCACGACGGCCCCGTCCAGCACCCCGTCCTTCTTGACCACGGCACCCAGCGAGGGCCCGGCCACGAACACCGAGGCCAGCCAGGGCGTCGGCGCGTCCGGGTCGGCGTCCATCACGGCCGCCGTATAGGCACCGGAGACCTTGCGCGAGGCCGCGACCTCACGCCGGAACCGGGCCCGGAAGCCGGCGTCGTCGGCGAAGTGCGCGAGCACCTGCTTGACGGCGACAAGCCGCCCGTCGGGCCCCACACACAGAAGCACCCGCCCCATCCCGCCCTGCCCGAGCACGCCAGCCACCTCGAACGGCCCCACGCGCGTCGGACCTGCCGGTCCCACGTGCTCCATATCCCCCCGACTCCCTCCCCCTCGACAGGGGGCGGATCATACCGAGACGGACCTCACGAACGCCTCGAACGCCGAGGGTCGCACGGTGAATACAGGACCTTCGGGAATCTTGGAGTCCCGTACGGCGACCAGGCAGGACTGAGCGGCGATCTCGACGCAATTGCCACCGGTGTCCCCGCTGTACGAGGCCTTGAGCCAGCCGGTGTCACCGAGCGGCGCGCACTCGACGCAGTCGCCGCCGGTGTCCCCGCTGTACGAGGACTTACGCCACTGCGCGCCCGTCAGGTTCCGGATGGTGTCCATAACGCTCCTCCATTACGCGGGCAATCCGTGCCGCCGAGTCCTGCACGGACAGGGCGGCTGCCTGCAAATGATCGTATCGGAGCGAACCCTCCCTGAGAGCGGGCGGATTGGCCGTCATATGGCCCTGCACGAAGTCCTCGGTATAGACGATGTCGGGGTCGTCCTCGAACCGCAGAAGATTGAATGAGCCCATCACCCCGGCATGGGCGCCCGCCTCGAACGGCAGGATCTGCACCTTCACCCACTCCCGCCTCTGCAGGGCCAGCAAGTGGGTAAGCTGGTTCCGCATGACCTCGCGGCCGCCGATCTCCTGATGCAGCACACCTTCACCCATCACCACCCACATCAGTGGCGGGTCTTCGCGGTCGAGGATCCGCTGCCGCTCCATTCGCGCGGCCACCTTCCCGTCCAGATCCCCCTCGGTCCGCACGCCGAGCACGGCCCGCGCGTAGGCGGGCGTCTGCAGCAGCCCGTAGACCAGCTGCGCCTGGAAGGTCGAGATGTACGAGGCCCGGGCCTCCATCTCCGCGTACGGCTGGAACCAGGTGGGCAGCTGGCACCTCAGCACCAGCCCCACCAGCCGCGAGAACACCCCACCGGTGTCGAGCGCCGCGTCCACCCGCTCCGAGAAGTCCCGGGTCGGCACCCGCTTCGTCGTCTCGACCTGGCCGACCAGGGAGCCCGTGCAGAAGATGATGTCGCCCAACTGCGCCTGCTTCAGGCCCGCCTGCTCCCGCAGCCGCCGCAGTTCGTAGCCGTAGTAGTCCAGCGGCGACGCGCTGGGATCGAGCTCGCGGATCTTGACCACGAGGTGGTCACCCCCAAGTTCACGCTGTTCGGCGTTCGTTTCGCCCTGTAGCCGAGCGTAATCAGCCCGCTGCGCTCCGATGGCCTGATTTGCGCAACCGGTCACAGTCGGACAGGAGTTGTCGACAGCCGTCCCGCACGCGCTCGGCGATAATGCCCTGCTGAACTGATCTTGCGGTGACGGGGGCCTGGCAAGTGCGGGAACTGATCGAAGACCGGTATGCGCTGGAGGAGTTGCTCGGCCGGGGCGGCTTCGGCGAGGTGTGGCGAGCCGAGGACAGCCGGGTGGGCCGCCAGGTCGCCGTGAAGATCGGATACCCGCAGACGCCCGAGGAGACCCGCCGCTTCGAGCGCGAGGCCAGCCTCGCCGGGAACCTCGCCCACCCCAACATCGCCACCATCCACGACTTCGGCCGCACCGAGCGGGCCGGTCGCAGCGCCGTCTTCCTCGTGATGGAGCTGCTCCAGGGCCGCAGCCTCGCCCAGGTCCTGGACGAGGGCGTGCCGCCGCTGGCGGACGCCCTGGACTGGGTGGCACAGGTGGCGGCCGCCCTCGGGGCCGCGCACGACGGCGGGGTCGTCCACCGTGACATCAAGCCCGCCAACGTGATGGTCACCGGGGCCCGGGGGGTGAAGGTGCTCGACTTCGGCATCGCCAAGGCCCAGGGCGGAGTCGGTACGGAGCTGACCGGCACCGGAATGATCATCGGCTCGTTCCCCTACATGGCGCCCGAGCGCTGGACCGGCGGGGCCAACGGAGTGCCCGTCGACGGGCGGGCCGACCTGTACGCCCTCGGCTGCGTGCTCATGGAACTGCTGACCGGTACCCGGCCGTTCGCCGCCCGCGAGATGCACGAGCTCCTCGCCCAGCACCTCACGGCCACCCCGCCCGCGCCCGGCTCGCTGCGCGCGGGGCTGCCGCCCGCGCTGGACGCGCTCGTGCTCGACCTGCTCGCGAAGGACCCGCGCGAGCGGCCCGCGGACGCGGGCGAGGTGTCCCGCAGGCTGGCGGAGATCGCCCGGGGCGGGGAGGCGGTCAACCCGCCCGCTCCGGCCACGGCCACGGTCCCGGACACGGACACGGACACGGATCCGGATCCGGCCTCCGCCCCGACCGTGGTGGCCACGGCCGTGGTGTCCTGGCCGCCCCCGCCCTCGTACTCCCCCACCGTGCACACCACGGCCGGTGACCCGGTCCGCTCGATGCTGGACCGCAGGCTGACGCAGCTGCTGGAGGACGCCCCGGCCGACGCCGTGGAACGGCTCGCCGTGCTCGTCACCGACCTGACCGAGGAGCTGGGAGCGCAGGACGCGCTGACCGTGCGCGCCGCCTACCACCGCGCGCTGCGTGTCCGGCGGCAGTCCACGCTGGACCTGGAGCGCATCCTGCCCCGCATGGTGCGGGTCCTGGGCCTGGAGCACCCGGACACGATCACCGGACGCGCCGTTTGGGTCGGGGAGGCCGCGGCCTTCGGGCCCGGCGACGGCCGCCGCCACGAGGAGGAGCTGCGGGAGCTGATCGGACAGGCCACCCGGGTGCTCGGCACGCACGCCGTGGTCACGCTGACCGCCCGGTACCACCTGGCCTCGGCCATGCACCGGGGCGCCCTGGACCGCGACGGCCAGTGGGACGCCCGGACCCGCGAGCGCGCGCTGAGCGAACGCCACTGGCTGGGGCCGCTGCTGCCCGATCTCGAATGGGCCCTGACGGCCGACAGCCCGCTGCTGCTGGACGTGCGGCGCCGGCTGGCCCACGACGCCTGGCTGGTCGGCGACTTCGCCGGGGCCGCGCTCCTGTACTGGCGGTTGTTCCCGGACCTCGCGGAACTCGCCGAGTACGGCGATCCCGAGGTGGCCTACCGGGTGCTCCGCAGCATCGGCGAGGCGGGCGATCCCGTCAGCGCCCTGGCGCACATGGACCTGCTGCTGCACCGGCTACCGCTGTTGTCCGGCACCGGATGGCTGGCCCAGGAGGTCTCCGACACCCGGGCGGCCTTCCGCCGGGTCGTACGGGAGCGGCGCCGCGCGGAGGGGGCCGGCGGGGCGGGCGCCCTGTCCCGCCTGTTCGGCCGCTGAGCGGGTGGCGGCGTACGGGCGCACCCCGGCCGTAGCGTCCTACCAGCGGGTAGGGCACCATGGGCCGCCACACACGATCACCGCCGGAGGAACCATGGCCACCCCCAAGCCGGAGACCCTCGCCGCCTTCGAGGCCGCCAAGGGGTTCATGCCCGTACGCGAGGGTCTCGCCCTGTACGAGGCGGCCACCGCGGCCGGGGCGCTCGGGCTGCCGCTGCTGGAGGTCGGCACGTACTGCGGCCGCTCCACCATCCTGCTCGCCGACGCCGCCCGCGAGGCCGGCGTGGCCGCGATCACCGTCGACCACCACCGGGGCAGCGAGGAGCAGCAGCCGGGCTGGGAGTACCACGACCCGACGGTGGTGGACCCGGAGGTCGGGCTGATGGACACCCTGCCGACCTTCCGCCGGACCCTCCACAAGGCGGGGCTGGAGGACCACGTGATCGCGATCGTGGGCCGCTCCCCGCAGGTCGCGGCGGCCTGGGGCGGCAAGCTCGGCTTCGTCTTCATCGACGGCGGCCACACCGACGAGCACGCCGCCGGCGACTACGAGGGCTGGGCCCCGCACGTGGCGGAGGGTGGCACGCTCGTGATCCACGACGTCTTCCCCGACCCGGCCGACGGCGGCCAGGCCCCGTACCGGATCTACCTGCGCGCCCTCGCGTCCGGCGCCTTCGAGGAGATCTCCGTCACGGACTCGCTGCGCGTGCTGCGGCGTACGGGCGCGGGCATCTGAGCCGACAAGCGGCAGGCCGACAATCACACCACGCCCCCGGATGGCTCAGGGTCCGGCCGGGCAACCGCGCAGCGGTCTAGCATCGCCGCGTGCGCAATGACGACAGCCCCCCGCCCCCCGAGTCCGGCTCCTCCGTCAGCCCGGACCGGCCCTGGTTCACCCGACGCTCCACGCTGGTCGTCGGGGTTGCCGCGCTCGCCCCGGCCGCTCTGGCGGGCTGGGTCCTGACCCAGGCCTTCGCCGGTTCGGGCTCGGACGGGGCCCGCTCGGCGCCGCTGCCCGCCTCCCACTCGGCGCTGTCGCCGGGCCAGCGGGACGC
Organism: Streptomyces sp. NPDC048257; assembly: GCF_043201855.1. Taxonomy (NCBI): domain Bacteria; kingdom Bacillati; phylum Actinomycetota; class Actinomycetes; order Kitasatosporales; family Streptomycetaceae; genus Streptomyces; species Streptomyces sp. NPDC048257. Next base: position 173,382 of record NZ_JBICZI010000008.1, on the reverse strand, counting down.
GAAGCCGGGATCCACCCCGAGCGCGAGCGCGAGTACGAGCCCCAGCGCCGGTACGAGCACCCCGGCCGCCGCGCCCGCACCCGCGAAGGGCCCGCTCACCGGCAAGACCGTGGTCGTCGACCCCGGTCACAACACCGGCAACTTCGAGCACACCGGGGAGATCGACCAGCAGGTCGACATCGGTACGGGCCACAAGGAGTGCGACACCACCGGCACCACCACGAACTCCGGCTACAAGGAGGCGGACTTCACCCTCGACGTGTCCCGCCGCCTGCGGACCGCTCTGGAGGCCCAGGGCGCGAAGGTGGTCCTCACCCACCAGGCCGACCGCCCCTGGGGCCCCTGCATCACCGAGCGCGCCCGCATCGGCAACGAGGCGAAGGCCGACGCCGTCGTCTCCGTCCACGCCGACGGGGTCTCGGCGGGCAACCGCGGCTTCCACGTCATCCTCCCGGCCAAGGTCAAGGGCGGCGGCGCCGACACCGCGAAGATCGTCGGACCGTCCCGGGAACTCGGCGAGCGGATCGCCGGGAACTTCGCCCGCACCACCGGTTCCGCCCCCGCCAACTACCTCGGCAGCGGTACCGGTTTGGTCGTCCGCGACGATCTCGGCGGACTGAACCTGTCAACTCAGCCCAAGGTGTTCATCGAATGCGGCAACATGCGTGACGCGAAGGACGCGGCGCAGCTGACGAGTCCGGAGTGGCGGCAGAAGGCGGCTCAGGGCATCTCGGACGGCATCGTCGGCTTCCTCGGCGGATAGTCCCTTCGGGAGTCCTACGGGGCTTCCCGGCGGGACTGCCCGCCGCCCCGATCATCTCGGCCGCCGGAAACCTCCGTACCATGGTGCCGCCCGCCCCGCTGCAGGCATCATCTGCGACCGCGGCACCACGAGACGACCGAGACCGAGAAGGACACCTGAGACGTGAACATCCGCTCCCTCACTCGAGGCGACGGCGTGGTGATCGGAGCAGCGGCGCTGCTGTTCATCGCCTCGTTCCTCGATTTCTACTCCGCCACCAATAGCGACCTGCCGAGTGCATGGGACACCGACTCCTACCACCTGGTGCTCCCCAGCGTCTTCCTGGTCGGCTTCATCGCCGCCGGCCTGCTGATCGCGGCGCGCTTCCAGCCCGAGACCCGCAAGGTGCTCGGCCTGCCGCTGGCCGCGTGGGGCACCGTGCTCGCCGTCGCGGCGGCCTGGTCGGCGCTGTGGGCGCTGATCACCTGCCCGTCGCTGCTCGACCTGGGCGCGGGCTCCATCCTCGCCTTCATCGCCACGCTGGCCCTGGCCGGCGTGGCCCTGTTCAGCGCGAAGGTCCCGGCGCTGGCCGGCCAGCTGGTTCCGGACCCGAAGCCGGCGGCCGTCGCGCCGTACGGCGGCCAGCCGGGCCAGCCCCAGCCGGGTGCCGGGTACGGCTACCCGGGCGGGCAGCAGACCCCGTACGGCTCCACCCCGCAGCCGGCCCCGCCGTACGGCGGCACGCAGAACCCGACCCCGACCCCGACCCCGGGTCCCGGTCCCGGTCCGCAGGACGCCCACCACACCCCGGCTCCGGCGCCTGCGGCCGACTTCACTCCGTTCTGGTTCGCGGTGCCGGTGGCCCGACCCCTTTACGCGGAGGACGGCTCCCCGACCCCGATCGCCGAACTCGCCCCGGGCACCTGGTACCTGGCCGTCGAGCAGCGTGGCGCGGCCACTCTGATCGCCCAGACCCAGGACGGCCGCCGCGGCGTCCTGAACGACACCTCGGGCATCCAGCGCGGCTGACCGCGCCGGACCCGGCCGACGGCCCCCCGCCCTTCCGGGCGGGGGGCCGTTGCCCTACAGTCACCTGACGCCTCGTCAGTTTCGGGAGGGACCGTACATGCGCCTCGGACTCGCACTCGGCTACTGGGGCCGCGGCCCCAACCCCGACCACCTGGACCTCGCCACCGAGGCCGAGAACCTCGGCTACCACTCGGTGTGGACCGCCGAGGCCTGGGGCTCGGACGCCTTCACCCCGCTGACCTGGATCGCCGCGCACACCTCGCGGATCCGCCTCGGCACGGCCATCGCCCAGATGGCCGCCCGCACCCCGACCGCCACCGCCATGCACGCCCTGACGCTGGACCACCTCTCCGGCGGCCGGATGATGCTCGGCCTCGGCCTGTCCGGCCCGCAGGTGGTCGAGGGCTGGTACGGGCGCCCCTTCCCCTCCTCCCCGCTGACCGCCACCCGCGAGTACGTGGACGTCATCCGCCAGGTGCTGCGGCGCGAGGGGCCGGTCGCACTGGACGGCCGCTTCCACAGCCACCCGTACCGCGGCGAGGACGGCACCGGCATCGGCAAAGCGCTGAAGCCCATCACCCACCCGCTCCGCGCGGACCTGCCGCTCCTCCTCGGCGCGGAGGGCCCGAAGAACATCGCCCAGACCACCCGCATCGCGGACGGCTGGCTCCCCCTGTACTGGTCACCGACCCGCACCGACGTCTACCAGGCCTCCCTCGCCGACCTCCCCCGGGGCTTCATGATCGCGCCGATGGCCCGCGCCAAGGTCTGCGACGATGTCGCGGAGGGCCTGCTGCCGGTGAAGGCGATGCTCGGCTTCTACATCGGCGGCATGGGCCACGCGGCCCGCAACTTCCACGCCGACCTGATGGCCCGCATGGGCTACGAGGAGGAGGCCCGCCGCATCCAGGAGCTGTTCCTCGCCGGACGCAAGGAGGAGGCGGTCCTGGCCGTCCCGGACGCGTTCGCCGACGAGATCTCCCTGATCGGCCCCCGCGAACGGATCGCCGAACGCCTCGACCTCTGGCGCAAGGGCCCGGTGACCGACCTCCTCCTGACGGCCCCGGACCCCCACACCCTCCGCGTCATGGCGGAACTCAACAGCTAGCCCTGCGGCACCGCGACCAGCAGTTCGCGGACGTCCAGCGGCATGACGGCGATCTCGATGCTCCCGCCGCCGTCGTAGGCGCAGGTGACGATGCGCGAGCCGGGATTGATGGAGATCCCCTCCTTCACGGAGGGCATCCGCACGCCCGTGGCCCGGCCGCCGGGCAGCTCCACGGCCTCCCCGCGCTGCGGAACCCACCGGGCCGCACCGTCCTCGGCGTACACCGTCCCGGGCCGCCACCGGCCCTCGCCGGCCGGGACCCGGACCATGCACGGAATCCCGGGCACGGGCCCGGCGGCCATCCGCGCACGATGCTTGCGCCGCAGCAGCCACCCGGCCCCGACGACGCCGAGCCCGACCACCACGATCTCGATCACCCACCCATTGAACCAGTCCCGGGTGGCCGCGCCTCAATCGCCGGCGGGGCTGGGTTGTGCCACCCGGCCGGGGTCCGGCCCGTCGGGCGGGCCGACCCCGGTGGCTTCGGGTGGGACGGTGCCCCTCGACACGCGGCGGGTGGATCCGCCGGGGTAGGGGTGTGGCGACGGCGGGGGGTGTCCCCGCAGGCGACGCGGATCCACCGCCGCCCGGCGGCTCCGTACCGCTGCACTCCGCAAGCCGAGGAGACACCCGCCGGCGGCGCCGCGCCCCCACCCCCGGTCCCGACCCCGGCCAAGCGGCCAAACCCAGCCCCGCCGGCGTTTGAGGCGCGGCCACGGGGCGGCACCCGAAGGAGAATCGGCAACCCCCCGGCCACCGGGCCGCACCCGAAGGAGCATCGGCAACGGCCCGGCCAGGGCAAGGGTCAGCCGCCCAGCTGCGACGCGCTCGGGACCTTGTCCGTCACCGTCGCACCCGCACTCTGGCCCGCTTCCTTCACACTGCCGATGACGCTGTCGAAGGCGTCGATGTCACCGTCACCCGCCTGCCCCTTGCGGAGCTTGCTCCCCAGCCCCTTCAGGGACTCGATGCCCGCCGCGAGCGGAGCCACCGCCTTCGCCAGCAGCGGGTCCCCCTTCGCGTTCTGGGTCGCCGCCTTCAGCCGGTTGTACGCGAACGCGCCCGCGAGCCCCGCCTTGATCAGCGCGAAGGTGCGGCCCTTGGTGCCCTTCTTGAACTTCCCCGCGCGGTACGGCTTGACGATCCACTGGTACGTCGCACCGGCCGCCAGGCTCGCGTTGGCGACGAAGCGCGTCTTGGCGAACTTCTGCTTCTCGGCGGAGGTGCTGGGCGACGGCGTCACCGCGGCCAGTTCGTCGGCCTCGGCGGCGACGGGCTCCGCCGCCGCGAGGGCGGCCAGCTCCCCCATCGACGCGGCGGAGAGCTCCTCGCGCGGGCCGCTGCCGCCGCTGCCGCATGCGGTGGCGCCGACCAGCAACGCGGTGGACAGAACCACCGCCGTGACGGCGCGACGGAATCGGACGGTCGTGGGTACGGACACGGTTTCCTCCGGAGACTGAGGCATCCTCCGCAGCCTCACCCCGGGCGCCCGGACCCGCGACCCGGGCGACCCGTTCGGGTTTACGCCACCCCGGCGCGGCAACACGCGCTGCATGAGCACTCACAGTCGAGTACGCACCCGAGGAAGCAGTCAGGCAGGCCGTGCCGTCGCCCTGGTGGCGGACGTGCTCGCCTTCGTGATCGGACTCTGGATCCTGCTCTACCTCCTGGAGGCCAATCCGGGCAACGCCCTGGTCGACCTCGTCCACGACGTCGCCAGCTGGCTCGCAGGCTGGTCCTACGACCTGTTCACCTTCAGCCGCGAATGGGTCCAGGTCGTCATCGGCTACGGCATAGCCGCCGTCGCCTACCTCCTCATAGGCCACGCCGTCGCCGGCTGGCTCTACCGTCGCTGAGCCCGGTCCCCGCTCACCCGCAGCAGTCGGGCTCCAGCCCGGCCGGGAGCGAGGTCCCGCCGAACACCTCGGTGGTGGCCTCGTCCCCGCCGAGCGCCGCGACGGCGAGCAGCAGCGACCCGGCGGTCCAGGTGGTCTGCTCCACCGGCCAGACGGCCCCGTCCTGGAACACGTAACCCGTCCAGTACATGCCGTTGTCCGCGCGCAGGTGGGTGATCGACCGCAGGACGTCCAGCGCCCGGTCCGACTCGCCCGTCGCCCACAGCGCGAGCGCCAGCTCGCAGGACTCGCCGCCCGTCACCCACGGGTTGGGCAGCACGCAGCGCACGCCCAGGTCCGGGACCACGAACTCGTCCCAGCGCTCCTCGATGCGCGCCGTGGCCTCGGCACCGGTCAGGGCCCCGCCGAGGACCGGGTAGTACCAGTCCATCGAGTAGTGGTTCTTGTCGAGGAACCGCTCCGGGTGGCGCCTGATCGCGTGCCGCAGCGCGCCCGCCGCCAGCTCCCAGTCGGGCTGCGGCTCCTCGCGGTGCTCGGCGATGGCCAGCGCGCAGCGCAGCGCCTGGTGGATGGAGGAGGAGCCGGTCAGCAGGGCGTCGGTGACGGCCGTGCCGTCCGCCTCCCGCTTCCAGCCGATCTCGCCGCCCGGCTGCTGGAGCGCGAGGACGTACTCCACGGCCGCGTAGACGGCCGGCCACATGCGGTCCAGGAAGGTGTCGTCGCCGGTGGACAGGTAGTGGTGCCACACGCCGACGGCTATGTACGCGGTGAAGTTGCTCTCGCGGCTCGCGTCCTGCGGCTCCGCGGTGTCCACCCCGTCCGGCCGGTCGGCGTAGGCCGCGTACCAGGAGCCGTCCTGGTTCTGGTGCCGGGCCAGCCACGCGTAAGCGCGCTCCGCGGCCTCGTGCTCACCGGCCGCGTCGAGCGCCATCGCGGCCTCGGTGTGGTCCCACGGGTCCAGGTGGTGCCCGCGGAACCACGGTATGGCCCCGTCCGCGCGCTGGGCGGCGAGGATGCCCGCCACCGTCTGAGCGGCCTGCTCGGCCGTCAGTACGCCGTCCAGGACCAGGTGTTCGGTGCGTCCGGGTGAGCTCACTGGGCGGCGCCGACGGGGAGGTGGGGCTTGGTGGCGTACGCCACGAAGCTCTTGCCGATGAGCGGGTTCAGCGCCTGCTCCGCGAGCCGCGTGGCCATCGGCTTCTTCATGATGTCCCAGACCAGGAGCTTGTGGTACGCCTTGACGGGCAGCGCCTTGTCGTTGTCCACGCCGAAGGCGCACTTGAGCCACCAGTACGGGGAGTGCAGCCCGTGCGCGTGGTGCGTGCCGTACGGCTTGAGGCCCGCGGCCTTCATCTTGCCGAGCAGCTCGTCCGCCTTGTAGATGCGGATGTGGCCGCCCTCGACCTCGTGGTAGGCGTCGGAGAGCGCCCAGCAGATCTTCTCGGGGCCGTAGCGCGGCACGGTGATGGCGATGCGCCCGCCGGGCTTGAGCACGCGGACCATCTCGGCGAGCACGCCCTTGTCGTCGGGGATGTGCTCCATCACCTCGGAGATGATGACGACGTCGAAGGAGTCGTCGGGGAAGGGCAGGGCGAGCGCGTCGCCCTCCATGGCGGTGGCGGTGGCCCCGGCGGGGGCCTCACCGGCCTCCTTCATCGCGGCGAACCACTTGGCGACCTCGCGGATCTCCTCGCCGTTGCGGTCGACGGCGACCACTTGGGCGCCTCTCCGGTAGCACTCGAAGGCGTGCCGGCCTGCGCCGCAGCCCAAGTCGAGTACGCGGTCGCCTGCGGCGAGCGGGAACCGGGAGAAATCGACGGTCAGCACGGGGTCCTGCCTTCGCGGTCGCGGGGGTGTTCGGGGGATGGGGAAGAAGCGGAGGGTCAGCGCGCCCGGCGGGTACGGTCGGCGGCGGCCTGCTCGATGGCGGCGCGGTAGTGCGCGACGGTGCCCTCGGCCGCCTTGGCCCAGGTGAACCGGGTCAGGACCCGTTCGCGCCCGGCGGCGCCGAGACGGGCCCGCAGCTCGGGGTCGCCCAGCATCCGGCCCAGCGCGGCGGCCAGCGCGCCCGCGTCGCCCGGGGGCACCGCGAGGCAGGTCTCGCCGTCGGGGCCGGCGACCTCGGGGATCGCACCGCCGGTGGTGGCGACGAGCGGGGTGCCGGTGGCCATGGCTTCGGCCGCCGGGAGCGAGAAACCTTCGTAGAGGGAGGGCACGCAGGCGATCTGGGCGCTGCGGACGAGGTCGACGAGCTCGGCGTCGGTGATGCCCTTGACGAAGCGGACCGCGTCCTGGAGGCCGTACGTCTCGATGGCGCGGGCGACCGGACCCTGCTCGGCGCGCTTGCCGACCACGACGAGGTGGGCCTCGGGCTGCTCGGTGCGCAGCTTCGCGAGCGCCTCGACGAGGTACACGAGCCCCTTGAGCGGCACGTCGGCACTGGAGGTGGTGACGATGCGGCCCGGCACCTCGGCCACGGACGGGTCCGGCGACCACAGGTCGGTGTCGGCGCCGATGTGCACGACGTGGATGCGCTCGTCGCGGACGCCCAGGTGCTGGGCGATCTCCTGCTTGGAGGAGCCGGAGACGGTGAGCACGGACTGCAGCCGGCGGGCCACGCGGCCCTGCATGCGGGTGAAGCCGTACCAACGGCGCACCGAGGCCCGCTTCAGGCGGCCCTTGGCGGCGTCGAGGTCGAGCTTGCGGTCGACGGTGATCGGGTGGTGGATCGTGGTGACCAGCGGCGCGCCGAGGTCGGTGAGCAGGCCGTACCCGAGCGTCTGGTTGTCGTGGATGACGTCGAAGTCACCGGCGCGCGCGGCCAGATGGCGGCGGGCGCGCAGCGAGAACGTCAGCGGCTCGGGGAAGCCGCCGGTCCACATGGTCGCGACCTCGACGGCGTCGATCCAGTCGCGGTACTCGTCGGGCTTCGGCGTACGGAAGGGGTCCGGGCTGCGGTACAGGTCCAGGCTCGGGAGCTCGGTGAGCGTGGCGCCCGTGTCGAGCACCGGGTAGGGCTGTGCGCCGATGACCTCGACGGAGTGCCCCAGCTGTACGAGCTCGCGCGCGAGGTGGCGGACGTAGACGCCCTGGCCGCCGCAGAACGGGTTCCCCTTATAGGTGAGGAGTGCGATGCGCAGCGGGCGGTCGCCGTCGGCGCCGGAACCCGTGAAAGGGCTCGTCACCATGGCCTCAGCGGTCACTCTCGGCCCCCTTCTCCCTGCAACTTTCGCCGGAGCGTAACCGCTCGGATAATGTAGAACAAGTTTCAGACTTGATCCGTTGAAGACCATTGAATCTACCGGCCGGAAACTACACCGTAAGAGGCGGAGCAGGTGATTCGCGCCACGGCTCCGGCGCCTACGATGCTGGCTGCGAACCAGCCCGGATTCAGCCCGCGCAACGACACGGAACGGGACACATGACAGCGGAAGTGAAGGCCGTCACCACACCGGCGTCGCCTCCCCTGACGGAGCGCCAGGAGGCACGCCGCCGCCGGATCCTGCACGCCAGCGCCCAGTTGGCCAGCCGGGGCGGCTTCGACGCCGTCCAGATGCGCGAGGTCGCGGAGGCGGCGGGCGTGGCGCTGGGCACGCTCTACCGCTACTTCCCGTCCAAGGTGCACCTGCTGGTCGCCACCATGCAGGACCAGCTCCAGCACATGCACACCACGCTGCGCAAGCGCCCGCCGGCCGGGGACGACCCGGCGGCCCGGGTCGCGGAGACCCTGATGCGGGCCTTCCGCGCCCTCCAGCGGGAGCCGCAGCTGGCCGACGCGATGGTGCGGGCACTGACGTTCGCGGACCGCAGCGTGAGCCCCGAGGTGGACACGGTGTCCCGGCTGACCACGGCGATCATCCTGGACGCGATGGGCCTGGAGGAGCCCCCGACGGCGGAACAGCTCTCGGCGGTCCGGGTCATCGAGCACACCTGGCACTCGGCGCTGATCACGTGGCTTTCCGGCCGCGCCTCGATCGCCCAGGTCAAGATCGACATCGAAACGGTGTGCCGCCTGATCGACCTGACGTCCCCGGAAAAGGCCTGAAGCCGCCGGTCCGGGCGGGGCGGCCGGGGCGGGGTCGGGAGGTGCGGGGGTGGGGGGTGGGGGGTGCGGGGTCGGGAGGTGCGGGGGTGGCTTCGGCGGGCGGGAGCCACTGGGGCGGCATCGAGAGGCGTCGGGGCATCGGAGGGCGGGAGCCACTCGACCGGCACCAAGAGGCGTCGGGGCATCCGAGAACGAGAACCACTCGACCGGCATCAGGGATGCGTATGGGGGTTTCCCGTCAGTCTCATCGTCTCTCCGGTTCGGGCCGGTCCCTCAAGGGCGCTCCTTCGTCGCGTCGCTTCGCGATGTCGCTGCGCTCCACCCTTGACCGACCGTCCCGCCCCGGAAAGTCGAAGACTGCCGGGAAGCCCCCAAAAGAACGAGCCGGGCGGAGCCTTCAGGGACGGGGCGGTCGGAGACGCCCGACCCGGTCGGGCGCAAGAGGCACGACCGACAGGCGAGGCCCATCACCGGCATCGGCCGGGTCGGTGGGGCGCGTCCAATCGCTACGCGCTCCTCACCTCTCAGCGTCCGACGACCGTCTTGGGCTGGGCATAGGCCGCCCACGACCGCGGCCCGGCCCTCGACATGCGTCCGACGACCGTCTGGGGTAGGGCATAAGCCGCCCACAGCCTCGGTTCGACGCTCGACATGCGTCCGGCGAGCGTCTGTGGCTGGGCATAGACCGCCCACGCCTCCTGGGCGCTCTCTTCGATGGCGTCTGACGGCTGTCGGGGGTGGGCATAAGGCCGCCCACAGCCTCGGTTCGACGCTGGACGTGCGTCCGGCGACCGTCCGGGGCTGGGCATAGGCCGCCCACACCTCTTGGGCGCTCCTCATGCGATGCGTCTGACGGCTGTCGGAGGTGCGGGGCGCCATACGGCGGCTATGTCGAGGTGAGCTCGGGTCAGTGAGTGTGTGCGGCTCGGAAGGCCGACCGTTTACCCCAATTGCCCTTGTTTGGGTGTGGGTTTGTGGTGTCGTCCTCGCGCTGACCCGGCTACACCTCGGCTGAGGCGAGGAATCAGCCGACCGCCCCTCTCAATGGCCTCTGACGGCGGCCGGTCGCAGTCAAAGTGAGAGTGCTGAGGCTGTGGGCGGCTTATGTCCAGCCACAGACGGTCGTCGGACGCTGTGAGTGGGAAGCGCCTAGGCGGTGGGCGGCCTGTGCCCAACCGCAGACGGTCGTCGGACGCTGGGAGTGGGAAACGCCCAGACAGTGGGCGGCCTATGTCCAGCCCAAGACGGTCGTCGGACGCTGAGAGGTGAGGAGCGCGTAGCGATTGGACGCGCCCCACCGACCCGGCCGATGGCGGCCGTGGGCCCCGCCTGCCGGACGTGCCCCTTTGCGCCCGACCGGGCCGGGCATCTCCGACCGCCCCGTCCCTAAAGGCTCCGCCCGGCTCGTTCTTTTGGGGGCTTCCCGACAGTCTTCGACTTTCCGGGGCGGGACGGTCGGTCAAGGGTGGCCGAAGGCCATCGCGAAGCGACGCGACGAAGGAGCGCCCTTGAGGGACCGGCCCGAACCGGAGAGACGATGAGACTGACGGGAAACCCCCATACGCCACTCTGATGCCGATCAACTGGCTCCCGCCCACCCGAAGCCCCCGCCCAGCGTCCCGACCCCGCCCCCTCGGCTCCCGCCCACCCGAAGCCCCGCCACACCTCACGACCCCGCCCGCCCAACCCCGCCCGCCCGACCCCGCCCGCCCCTACTCCTCCGGCGGGAACACCGGTTCCCCCGTCGCCGCCAGGGTGATGAGGATGGCCTCCACCGGGCAGCCCTCCGCCGCCGTGAGGATCGGCTCGTTCGCGTCCGCCTGGGCCTCGCGCGGGTGGGACTGGCGCGCCGAGTCCAGGACGAAGCCGTCCGGGGCGTGGTTCACGCACATGCCCGAGCCGATGCAGACCCCGCGGTCCACCTCGACCTGCCAGCGGTCACCCATCAGGCACCCGCCTCATAGCCCGCCGGGAGGTGGATCATCTTGTGCTCGAGGTATTCGCTCAGCCCCTCCGGGCCGAACTCCCGCCCGACGCCGCTGTTCTTGTAGCCGCCGAACGGCCCCAGCATGTCCAGGCTGAAGGTGTTCACGTTGAAGGTGCCGGTGCGGATCTGCCGGGCGAAGTCGATGCCGTGCTCGACGTCCGCGGTCCAGACGCTGCCGCTGAGGCCGAAGTCGGAGTCGTTGGCCACCCGTACCGCCTCGGCCTCGTCCCCGTACGGGATCAGGCAGACGACCGGGCCGAAGATCTCCTCGCGCGCGATCCGCATGGAGTTGTCGACGTCACCGAAGAGGGTGGGCTCCACGTACCAGCCCTGCTCCAGCCCCGCCGGGCGGCCGCCGCCCGACAGGACCTTCGCGCCCTCCTCCTGGCCGATCCGGATGTAGTCCAGCGAGCGCTGCTGCTGCCGCTTGGCCACCAGCGGGCCGAGCTGCGTCGCCGGGTCGAGCGGGTCGCCGACGACCAGTGCGCCGGCCGCCGCCGCGAGGGCTTCGGCCACCTCCTCGTAGCGGCTGCGGGGAGCGAGGATGCGGGTCTGCGCCACGCACGCCTGGCCGTTGTTCATCCAGGCCGCGGGCACGATCCCGGCGACCGCGGTCGCCACGTCGGCGTCCGGGAGTACCACGGCCGCCGATTTGCCGCCGAGTTCGAGGGTGACGCGGGTGAGGTTGCGCGCGGCGACCTCCATCACGCGCCTGCCCGCCGCGACCGAGCCGGTGAAGGCGACCTTGTCGATTCCGGGGTGCCCGACCAGGTACTCGCTGACCTCGCGGTCGGCGGGCAGGATCGACAGCACGCCCTCGGGGAGTCCGGCCTCCCGCGCGATGTCGGCGAGGATGTAGGAGTCCAGCGGCGCCTCGGGCGACGGCTTGAGGATCACCGTCGAGCCGGTCAGGAGCGCCGGGGCGAGTTTGGCTGCCGCCACGAACTGCGGGACGTTCCACGGGATGACGGCGGCGACCACGCCCACCGGCTCCCGGCGCACCAGGATCGGGCCGAGCACGCCCTGGCGGTGCTCCTCGTACGGGTAGGCGCGGGCGACCGTGATCGCGGCGTCGTAGACCATCATCGGGCCGAGCGCCTGGGCGAGGACGCTCCACGAGTACGGGGATCCGTTCTGGGAGCTGATGGAACGGGCGATCTCCTCGTGCCGGACGGCTATGGCGTCCTTGATCCGGGAGACGACGGCGATCCGCTCGTCCAGGGTCATCCGCGGCCAGGGGCCCTCGTCGAACGCCTTCCGCGCGACGGCTACGGCGCGGTCGACGTCCGCCTTCGAGGCGTGCGGGACGGATCCGATGACCTGCTCGGTGTGGGGGGAGACGATCCGGATCGTGTCGGTGCCCAGCGGATCCGTCCACTCCCCGCCGATGAACAGTTTTCCGTGTTCCACGAGCTCGGTCATGGCTGATGCCTCCTGCAGCTTGGCGTTCCAGAACTGATACCAGTTCTAGTTGGAGGAGTCCACGGCCAGGACGGAACCACGGGGGCCGCGGCGGGAAAGATCGAACGACTAGTCAGAGAGCCGGGAAAGTGGTCGACTTGGGCTACTACTGGAACACGTTCTCATCCGAGGGCGGCAACAGGGGAGAGCGAGGGCGCATGACGGAGGACGACACGTCACGGTTCACGGAGGACACACCCCACGTCACCGATCACGGCGGAGGCGTGTGGGGAATCAAGGTCCCCATCCCCGACAACCCCCTCGGACACACCCTCGTCCACGTCCTCGACACCGACCGCGGCCCGGTCCTCGTCGACACCGGCTGGGACGACCCCGAGTCCTGGGACACCCTCGTCGCCGGCCTCGCCGCACTCGGCATCGCCGTCGCCGACGTCCACGGCGTCGTCATCACCCACCACCACCCCGACCACCACGGCCTCTCCGGCCAGGTCCGCGAAGCCTCCGGCGCCTGGATCGCCATGCACGCCGCCGACACCGAGGTCGTCGTACGGACCCGTTCCTCCGAGCCCGGCGTCTGGTTCGACTACATGGCCGCCAAGCTCGCCGCCGCCGGAGCCCCCGAGGAACACGTCGCCCCGCTGCGCGCCGCCCGCGCGAGCGGCCGCGTGCGGACCCTGCCCGGCCTGCGCGCCGCCGTACCCGACCGGGAGATCGTCCCCGCCGAGCTGCTCCCCCTCGCCGGGCGCCGGCTGCGCGCGATCTGGACCCCCGGGCACACCCCCGGCCACGTCTGCCTGCACCTGGAGGAGGCCCACCCGGGGAACCTCCCCGGCAACGGCCGCCTCTTCTCCGGGGACCACCTGCTGCCCGGGATCTCCCCGCACATCGGCCTGTACGAGGCCCCGGAGGACACCCGCGTCACCGACCCCCTCGGCGACTACCTCGACTCCCTCGAGCGCATCGGCCGCCTCGGACCCGCCGAGGTGCTCCCGGCCCACCAGCACGCCTTCACCGACGCGCCCGCCCGCGTACGGGAGCTCCTGGACCACCACGAGGAACGGCTCTGCGGACTCTGGGCGCTGCTGGCCGAACCGCTGACCCCCTGGGGGCTGGCCGAGCGGATGGAGTGGAACCGGCCCTGGGAGCAGATCCCGTACGGCTCCCGCAACATCGCCGTCTCGGAGGCGGAGGCCCATCTGCGACGGCTGGTGAAGCAGGGCCGCGCCGAGGCGGTGCCGGGCACGGACCCGGTCACGTACCGGGCGCTGTAAGGAGCCGGGCAGGGGGCGGGGCGGCGAGCCCGGTAAGGGGCGCCCGGCCCATGCGCCCCAGGGGCCGCCGGTTACGGGCCGGTAGAGTGAACCCGTCGTCCACACCTCTGTACGGGGGGAAGCCGGTGCAATTCCGGCGCTGACCCGCAACCGTGACCCACACCCGGCACCGCCCGGGCGGGGAGCCGGAATGCCCCGTGCCGGAGGTGCGCGGCTCGTGCCGCCGGAGCCCCCGGCGGCCGGCACCGTCGAGGTAAACGGAGCCGGAGCCCGGTGCCTGTGCGTGCCTGCTGCCGGTTCCCCCGTACGAGAGGCACCCGCCCCCCATGATCGTCCGCCGTAGCGCAGCCGCGCTCGCCGCCTCCGCCGTGCTCTGCGTGGGCGCCGCCCCCGCAGCCCTCGCCGACACCGCGCCGCCCGCCTCCCCCTCCGCGCCGCCGGTCATCCCCTCCGGTCTCTACGGCAAGAACGACCCCACCTACGACGGCGTGTGGCGGCAGTCCTTCGCCCTGCTCGCCCAGCACACGGTCGACGTCAAGCCGGCCCGCCAGGCCGTGGTCTGGCTGCTAGGCCAGCAGTGCCAGACCGGCGGCTTCCCCTCCTTCCGCCCGAACCCCGGCGTGGAGTGCGACGCGAAGACGATGTACGACACGAACGCCACCGCGGCCGCCGTGCAGGCGCTGCAGGCCCTCGGCGGCCAGGACGCGGCCGTCAGGAAGAGCGTGGACTGGCTGAAGTCCGTCCAGAACGAGGACGGCGGCTGGAGCTACGTGCCCGGCTCCCCCAGCGACGCCAACTCCACCGCCGTGGTGATCAGCGCGCTGGCCGTGGCGGGCGAGAAGCCGGCCGAGGTCAAGTCCAAGACGGGCAGGTCGGCGTACGAGGGCCTGCTCCCCTTCCAGCTCGGCTGCGCCGCCGAGCCGGCCGCCGACCGCGGCGCGTTCGCGTACCAGCCGGCCGACGGCAAGCTCGTCGCCAACGCAGACGCCACGGCCGCCGCGGCCCTGGCCGGCCTCGGCAAGGGCGCGGCCGTCGTCCCGTCCGCCGAGAACACCCCCGCGGCCCCGCTGGCCTGCCCGGCCGCGAACGCCGCCGACCCGGTGGCCGCCGCCCAGGGCGCGGCCGGCTACCTGGCCGAGGCCCTCAAGAAGGACGGCCACCTCACGGCCGTCACCCCGGGTTCGGACCAGCCCCTCCCGGACACCGGCAACACCGCCGACGCGGTGATCGCCCTGGCCGCCGCCGGGCACAAGGAGTCGGCGGCGGGCGCGCTGGAGTGGCTGAAGGCCAACTCCGCGGAGTGGGCGAAGGGCAGCCCGGCGGCTCTGGGCACGCTGGTGCTCGCCGCGCACGCGACCGGCACCGACCCGAAGTCCTTCGGCGGCACCGACCTCGTCGCCGCGCTGAACGCGACCGGTCCTGCCCCGCAGGGCGCGGACACCGGGGCGACCGACGTGGACAGCGAGAAGGAGAAGCCCTCGGGCGGCCAGAACGTCTGGTGGATCGTCGGCGCGGGTGCGGCGGCCGGTATCGGCATCGGCATCCTGCTGAGCGGCCGCCGGAAGAAGAACCAGTCCTGATGCGCCGCCGCCTGCCCGCCGTGGCCCTCGCTCTCGGTATCGCCCTGGCCCTGCTGGCCGCCGCTCCGGCGCTGGCGGCCGGCTACCGCTACTGGTCGTTCTGGGACGGCGGCGCGGGCGGCGGCGCGGGCGGCGTCAAGTGGTCGTACGCCACCCAGGGCCCCTCGCTGGCCCGCCCCGCGGACGGCGCCGTCCAGGGCTTCCGCTTCGCGGTGAGCAAGGACGCGGCGGCGCAGGCCGCCCAGCCGCGCGCGGCGGCCGACTTCGAGGCCGTCTGCGGCGGGACCGCCCCGGTGGACGGCAGGAAGCGGGTGGCGCTCGTCATCGACTTCGGCGTCCCGGAGGACGCCCCGGCGGGTGACACCCCGCCCGGGGCCGCCCCGCGCACGGCCTGCGCGCAGGTGGCCCCGGACGCGACGACGGCCGAGGCACTGGCCTCGGTCGCCAAGCCCCTGCGGTACAACAGCGCGGCGCTGCTCTGCGCGATCTCCGGCTACCCGAAGCAGGGCTGCGGCGACCAGGTCGCGCAATCCCCTGCCTCGGCCGCACCGTCCGCCTCCACCTCCGCCTCCACCTCCGCCGAGGCCGAGACCGGCGGCGGGGGCCCGTCCGCGGGCCTGCTCGCGGGCATCGCCGCGGTGGCGGCCCTGGCCGCGGCCGCCGTCTGGCAGTCCCGCCGCCGCACCCGATGACGGACCACACCGCCCCGGCGCCCCCCGGCGACGACGCCGGCCCGGCCACCGGGGCCTCCGGCACCACGGACACCGGTACACCGCTGCCGTCGCACCGCGCCGACGGCAGCGAGCCGTCCACCGGGGCCTGCCGCGCCACGGGCGCGGACACCCGCCGGGCTTGGCCGCAGGCCGGCCGTCCCTCCACCGGAGCCGCACCCGGCGGCGTGACCCCGGCCCGCCGGAGCCCGGCCGCGGCGCTGGATCCCGCGCACCGGTCGACGTACGAAAGATGGAAGCCCCCGCACGCCAGTCGGGCCACCGCCCTGCACGCGGGGGCCTGGTGGCTGTGGGCCCTCGGCCTCGCCACCGCCGCCTCCCGCACCGCCAACCCCCTCCTGCTCGGGCTGATCGTCGGCGTCGCCGGTTACGTGGTCGCGGCCCGTCGCACGGACGCGCCCTGGGCGCGTTCCTACGGCGCCTTCCTCAAGCTCGGCCTCTTCGTCATCGGCCTGCGCCTGCTTTTTTCCATGCTCCTCGGCTCCCCCATCCCCGGCTCGCACCTCCTCTTCACCCTCCCGGAGGTCCCGCTGCCCGCCTGGGCGCAGGGCATCCGGTTCGGCGGCAGGGTGACCGCCGAGCAGCTCGTCTTCGCCTTCTACGACGGCGCCAAGCTGGCCACCCTTCTGGTGTGCGTCGGCGCCGCGAACGCCCTCGCCAATCCGGCGCGGCTGCTGAAGTCCCTCCCGGCCGCCCTGTACGAGGCCGGCGTAGCCGTCGTCGTCGCCATGACCTTCGCGCCGAACATGGTCGCCGACGTCGTCCGCCTGCGCACCGCCCGCCGGCTGCGCGGGCGTCCCACCGGCGGGGTGAAGGCGATCCTCCAGATCGGCCTGCCGGTCCTGGAGGGCGCCCTGGAACGCTCCGTCGCCCTGGCCGCGTCGATGGACGCGCGCGGCTACGGCCGTACGGCCCAGGTCCCGCCCGCCGTCCGGCACACCACCAACGCCCTCACCCTCGGCGGCCTCCTCGGCATGTGCGCGGGCACCTACGGCCTGCTCGCCGCGCAGGGCGCCGCATACGGGCTGCCCGTGCTCGGGATCGGCGCGGCCCTGGCCGTCGCCGGCCTGCGCCTCGGCGGCCGCCGGTCGGTGCGGACCCGCTACCGGCCCGACCGCTGGGGTGCGCGCGCCTGGCTCGTCGCCGGATCGGGCGCGGCCGTCGCCGTCCTGCTGATCCACGCCGGCTCCGTCGACCCCGCCGCCCTGCACCCGGGCGTGGTCCCGCTGGCGGCCCCCACGCTCCCGCTGTGGCCGGCGGCCGCGATCCTGATCGGCCTGCTGCCCGCCTTCGTGGCACCCGTACCGCCCAAGGAGGCATCGCAGTGATCCGCTTCGAGCAGGTGTCGGTCACCTACGAGGGCGCGGCCGGGCCCTCCCTCCGGGGCGTCGACCTGGTGATCCCCGAGGGGGAGCTGACGCTGCTGGTCGGCCGCTCGGGCGTCGGCAAGTCCACCCTGCTCGGGACGGTCTCCGGACTGGTCCCGCACTTCACGGGCGGCACCCTGCGGGGCCGGGTCACGGTCGCGGGCCGGGACACGCGCACCCACAAGCCGCGCGAGCTCGCGGACCTGGTGGGCACGGTCGGCCAGGACCCCCTCGCGCACTTCGTGACGGACGTGGTCGAGGACGAGCTCGCCTACGGCATGGAGTCCCTGGGCCTGGCACCTGCGGTGATGCGCCGCCGGGTGGAGGAGACCCTGGACCTGCTGGGCCTGAACGAGCTGCGCGACCGGCCGATCGCGACGCTGTCCGGCGGCCAGCAGCAGCGGGTCGCGATCGGGTCGGTCCTCACCCCGCACCCGAAGGTGCTGGTGCTGGACGAGCCGACGTCCGCGCTGGACCCGGCGGCGGCGGAGGAGGTCCTGGCGGTCCTCCAGCGGCTGGTGCACGACCTGGGCACCACCGTGCTGATGGCGGAGCACCGGCTGGAGCGGGTCGTCCAGTACGCCGACCAGGTCCTGCTCCTGCCTTCGCCGGGCGCGGCCCCGGTCATCGGCAGCCCGGCGGAGATCATGGCCGTCTCGCCGGTCCAACCGCCGGTGGTCTCCCTGGGCCGTCTCGCGGGCTGGTCCCCGCTCCCCCTCTCGATCCGCGACGCCCGCCGCCGCTCCGCTCCGCTGGTGGCCCGCCTGTCGCCTGCGGCGGGCTCGGCCCCGTCCAACCCCTCGGCCCGCCTGTCCGAGCCCGCCCGCCGCACCGCCTCCCAGGGCGCCGCCCCGGACCCCGCGCCTCAAACGCCGGCGGGGCTGCATCTTTCAGCCCCGCCGGCGTTTGAGACGCGGGGGTCCGGGGGCGGAGCCCCCGTTGCCGAAGCCCCGGGCCTGCTCGCGCGCCTGCTCCGCCGCGGCAAGCCGAGCCCGGACCCCGCCGCCGCCCCCGCCCCCGCCCCCGGCGACCGGCCGGCCGAGGTCCGCGACCTCACCGTCCTCCGCGGCCGCGTACAGGCCCTCCGTGGAGTCACCCTCACCGTCGCCCCCGGCGAAACCATCGCCCTCATGGGCCGCAACGGCGCCGGCAAGTCCACCCTCCTGGCCACCCTCGTCGGCACGGTCGCCCCCACCACCGGCCAGGTGACGGTCGGCGGCCGCACCCCCCACCGCACGGCCCCGCCCGAGATGGTGCGCCGCGTCGGCCTCGTTCCCCAGGAGCCCCGCGACCTCCTCTACGCCGACACGGTCGCCGCCGAGTGCGCCGCCGCCGACTCCGACGCCGCCGCACCCCCCGGCACCTGCCGCGACCTCGTCACCGCGCTGCTTCCGGAGGTCCCCGACGACACCCACCCGCGGGACCTGTCCGAGGGCCAGCGCCTGGCCCTCGCCCTGGCGCTGGTCCTCACCGGCCGCCCCGCCCTGCTTCTCCTCGACGAGCCCACCCGCGGCCTGGACTACGCCGCCAAGGTCCGCCTGATCGAGATCCTGCGCGGCCTCGCCGCCGAGGGCCACGCCATCGTGCTGGCCACCCACGACGTGGAGCTCGCGGCCGAGCTGGCCCACCGCGTGGTGATCCTGGCCGGCGGGGAGGTCGTCGCGGACGGCCCGACCGCCGAGGTCGTCGTCTCCTCCCCCGCCTTCGCGCCGCAGGTGGCGAAGGTCCTGGCGCCGGGCCACTGGCTCACCGTGCGCCAGGTCGCCGAGGCCCTCGATGCGGCGGAGGCACAGTGAAGAACAACCCCGCCACCCCCGCCCGCTCCGTCCGCCCCGTCCGGATCGGCCCCCGCGCCGCCGTCGCCCTGATCCTCGTCACCCTCATCGGCGTCGCGGCCTTCGGCTGGCCCCTGCTCGCCGACCGCCAGTCCGGGCTCGCCCACTCCCAGGACGCCCCGTGGCTCTTCGCCGCGCTCCTCCCGCTCCTGGTGGCGGTCGTCGTCGCGACCATCGCGGACAACGGCATGGACGCCAAGGCGGTGGCGATGCTCGGCGTGCTCGCCGCCGTCGGGGCGGCGCTGCGACCGCTGGGCGCGGGCACGGCCGGCCTGGAGCCCATGTTCTTCCTGATGGTGCTCAGCGGGCGGGTCCTCGGACCCGGCTTCGGTTTCGTCCTGGGCTCGGTGACGATGTTCGCCTCCGCCCTGCTGACCGGCGGGGTCGGGCCGTGGATGCCGTTCCAGATGCTGGCGATGGGCTGGTTCGCGCTGGGCGCGGGGCTGCTGCCGGGCCCGGAGCGGATCCGGGGGCGGGTGGAGCTGCTGATGCTGTCCGCGTACGGCTTCGCGGGCTCGTTCGCCTACGGCACGATCATGAACCTGCAGGGCTGGGTGATCCTGCAGGGCATGGGGCAGGGCGTCTCCTTCCATCCGGGGGACCCGGTCGCCGCGAACCTGGCGCGCTTCGTGGCGTACTGCCTGGCGACCTCGGTCGGGTGGGATCTGGGGCGGGCCGCGCTGACCGTCGTACTGACGCTCACGCTGGGGGCGACCTTGCTGAAGGCGCTGCGCCGGGCGACCCGCAAAGCTGCCTTCGACGCCCCGGTCTCCTTCGATTCGGGGGTCGGGATCGGGTCCGACCCCGCTCTCGAAAGGGGTACGAACGGCAGCAGAGGGTGACATTCGGGGCCTTCCCCGGTGACCCGCCCCATAGGACGTGGGTCACATACGAGCCGGGCTAGTAGCCCCCGAGGCCCCGTACCCGCCCGCGGAGCCGTCCCCTCGGCGGGCCGGCCCCGCCCCCACTGCGAGGACGGCTAGTAAGCGGGGTCTTTGCCAGGCCGTCCGGGCGTCTGTAGAACTGGATGAGTCGCAGGGCGGCAGGGGTACTTCACCCGCCGCCGACGAACCCCTCTCCAGCGCGTGAGTGGCTCACGCATGTCCTCGACATGCCGCGACCGCCCTTGTCCCCTTCGGAAGGTCAATTCGTGTCCAACGTCATCATGCGCCGCATCGCCGCCTCCAAGAAGACCCTCGCGGGTACCGTCCTCGCCGTGGGCGTCGCCGGTTCCATGCTGGCCGCGGTTCCCGCGCAGGCCGCCCCGATGAGCGCCAAGGCGATCGCCCAGCAGATGATCAAGGACCCGGCCCAGTTCGCCGCCTTCGACAAGATCATCTCGCACGAGAGCGGCTGGGACTACACCGCGACCAACTCCTCCTCGGGCGCGTACGGCCTGGCCCAGGCCCTGCCGGCCTCGAAGATGGCCTCCGCGGGCGCGGACTGGAAGACCAACCCGGCCACCCAGATCAAGTGGGGCCTGGACTACATGAACGACCGCTACGGCAGCCCGGTCGGCGCCTGGAACTTCTGGCAGAACAACCACTGGTACTAAGCCACCAGCCGGCAGCAGCCAGCAGGCAGGCAGGCAGGCAGGCAGCGGTAACAGCAGCAGACATACGAGGGCCCGGTGGCCGGCCTCCCCAGGTCCGGCCACCGGGGCCTTCTGCATCCCATCCCACGGGTCTCAGTGGCGCCTCACAGGCGCTGGATGATCGTGCCGGTCGCCAGCGCGCCTCCCGCACACATGGTGATCAGCGCGAACTCCTTGTCGCGGCGCTCCAGCTCGTGCAGCGCGGTGGTGATCAGCCGGGCGCCGGTGGCGCCGACGGGGTGGCCGAGCGCGATGCCCCCGCCGTTGACGTTGACCTTCTCCAGGTCCTGGTCGAAGACCTGGGCCCAGGACAGGACCACGGAGGCGAAGGCCTCGTTGATCTCGACGAGGTCGATGTCCCTGAGGGACATCCCGGCCTTGCCCAGCACGGCCCGCGTCGCGTCGATGGGCCCGTCCAGGTGGAAGTGGGGGTCGGCGCCGACGAGCGTCTGGGCGACGATCCGGGCGCGCGGCTTGAGCTTGAGGGCGCGGGCCATCTTGCGCGAGGCCCACATCACGGCGGCGGCGCCGTCGGATATCTGCGAGGAGTTCCCGGCGGTGTGCACGGCGGTGGGCATGACCGGCTTGAGCCGGGCCAGCGCCTCCATGCTCGTGTCCCGCAGCCCCTCGTCCCGGTCGACCAGGCGCCACATGCCCTGCCCGGCGGCCTGCTCCTCCTCGGTCGTCGGCACCTGTACGGCGAAGGTCTCGCGCTTGAAGCGCTCCTCGGCCCATGCGGCGGCGGCCCGCTCCTGGGAGAGGAGGCCGAACCGGTCGACGTCCTCGCGGGACAGGCCCCGGTGCCGGGCGATCCGCTCGGCGGCCTCGAACTGGTTGGGGAGGTCGACGTTCCACTCGTCCGGGAAGGGCTTTCCCGGGCCGTGCTTGGATCCGGAGCCCAACGGCACGCGGCTCATGGCCTCGACGCCGCAGGCGATGCCGATGTCCATGACCCCGCCGGAGATCATGTTGGCGACCATGTGGTTGGCCTGCTGCGAGCTGCCGCACTGACAGTCCACCGTGGTCGCGGCGGTCTCGTACGGGAGCCCCATGGCGAGCCAGGCGTTGCGGGCGGGGTTCATCGACTGCTCGCCCGCGTGCGTGACGGTGCCGCCGACGATCTGCTCGACGCAGTCGGGCTGGATTCCGGTACGGGCCAGCAGTTCGCGGTAGGTCTCACCGAGCAGGTAGGCGGGATGGAGGTTGGCGAGAGCGCCCCCGCGCTTACCGATGGGGGTGCGTACGGCTTCGACGATGACGGGTTCCGCGGCCATGAGCTCGTCCTCTCCTGCACTGCGTCAGCACGGCGGGCCGTCCCGGCGCCCCGCCCCGAACTAGTACGCGTTCTAGTTCTCCCCGCAGTCTTATGACCTGAGGTCCTGACGCGCAAGGGTCTTGCACGCGGCCTGCACGGATTCCACACGCAACAGTTGGCGCCGGGACCCTTGTCACTTCTGGAACTCGTTACTACCTTCGAGCCAACTTCTGATGGTCCGTCAGACTTTGGAGTTGCCCGATGTCCTGCCCCGCACTGCCCGAAGGCTTCGACGCCACCGACCCAGACCTGCTCCAAAACCGGGTCCCCTTCCCGGAGTTCGCTCAGCTGCGGCAGACCGCACCCGTGTGGTGGTGCCCGCAGCGGCGGGGCATCACCGGCTTCGACGACGAGGGCTATTGGGCCGTGACCCGGCACGCGGACGTCAAGTACGTCTCCACGCACCCGGAGCTGTTCTCCTCGACCACCAACACCGCGATCATCCGCTTCAACGAACACATTGCGCGTGATGCGATAGATGCCCAGCGACTGATCATGCTGAACATGGATCCGCCGGAACACACGCGCGTACGCCAGATCGTGCAGCGCGGCTTCACCCCGCGGGCCATCCGCGGACTGGAGGAGGCCCTGCGGGACCGCGCCCGGAAGATCGTCGAGGAGGCCGCGGCGACGGCGGCCGACGGCAGCTTCGACTTCGTCACGCAGGTGGCGTGCGAGCTCCCGCTGCAGGCCATCGCCGAACTGATCGGCGTACCGCAGAAGGACCGCACCAAGATCTTCGACTGGTCGAACAAGATGATCGCGTACGACGACCCGGAGTACGCGATCACCGAGGAGGTCGGCTCCAACGCGGCGATGGAGCTCATCGGCTACGCGATGAACCTCTCCGCCCAGCGCAAGGAATGTCCGGCCGAGGACATCGTCACCCAGCTGGTGGCGGCCGAGGGCCAGGGCAACCTCGGCTCCGACGAGTTCGGCTTCTTCGTGCTGCTGCTGGCGGTCGCGGGCAACGAGACCACGCGCAACGCCATCAGCCACGGCATGCACGCCTTCCTCACCCACCCCGAGCAGTGGGAGCTCTACAAGGCGACCCGGCCGTCGACCGCGGCCGAGGAGATCGTCCGGTGGGCCACCCCGGTGGTGTCCTTCCAGCGCACCGCCACCCAGGACACCGAACTGGGCGGCCAGAAGATCAAGGCGGGCGACCGGGTGGGGATGTTCTACTCCTCCGCCAACCACGACCCCGAGGTCTTCACGAACCCGGACGTCTTCGACATCACCCGCGACCCCAACCCCCACCTGGGCTTCGGCGGCGGCGGCCCGCACTTCTGCCTCGGCAAGTCCCTGGCGGTGATGGAGATCGACCTGATCTTCAACGCCCTGGCCGACACCCTCCCGAACCTCCACCTGACCCCCGCGGCCCCCCGCCGCCTCCGCGCAGCCTGGCTCAACGGCATCAAGGAACTCCGCGTCACCCACCCCTGACCCCCCTCGATTCCCCCCACCCCCACCGCCCCCTCCAGCCCCGCCGACGCTCTTCCAGCCCCGCCGACGCTCTTTCAGCCCCGCCGGCGTTTGAGGCGCGGGGTCCGGGGCCGAGCCCCGCCCTCCCAGCCCCGCCGGCGTTTGAGGCGCGGGGTCCGGGGCAGCGCCCCGGCAACGGCGCCGCACCCGTTCGAGTGGCGGCCCACCCCGAACGGAGTGATCCTGGCAAGCAGCGGCGATCCAGCCGAAGGGGCGCCGGGGCATCCACTGCCCCGGCGCCCCTTCGGCCTCCCCCGACCCGGCCCGAGCCGGCCCAGCCCAGGCCAAGCCCGGCCAGGGCTACGGCGGGAGCCGTACCCGCTACGAGGCGGCCCGCGCCCCGGCCCGCGGCTTCCGCTCGCCCTGACCTTCGCCTTCGCCCGGTTCCTCCCCGCCCCCGCGCGGCCCGGGCAGGCTCAGCCGCAGCCCCCGCGGCCCGGACAGCACGTACACGAGCCCGAAGCCGGCCGTCACGACGACGGCCCCGCCCACCGCGTCCAGCACCCAGTGGTTGGCGGTGGCCACGATCGCGCACACCGTGATCAGCGGGTGCAGCGCCCCGAGCAGCTTCTGCCAGCCCTTCGGCGCCAGCACCACGATCACGATCCCGCACCACAGCGACCAGCCGAAGTGCAGCGAGGGCATCGCCGCGTACTGGTTGGAGATCGCGGTCATGGCCCCGTACGAGGGATTGGCCAGGTCCTGCGGCCCGTGCACGGTGTCGATGAAGTCGAGGCCGGGCATCAGGCGCGGCGGCGCGAGCGGGTAGAGCCAGAAACCGACGAGGGCGAGGACGGTGGCCAGGCCCAGGGAGGCCCGCGCCCAGCGGTAGTCGCCGGGGCGGCGCCAGTACAGGACCGCCAGGATCGCCAGCGGGACCACGAAGTGGAAGGAGGTGTAGTAGAAGTTGAAGAACGCCTCCAGCCAGGGCGTGTTGACCACGGCGTGGTTCACGGCGTGCTCGATGTCGATGCCCAGCGCCCGTTCGATGGCATGGATCTGGCTGCCGTTGCCCTCGGCGAGGCTGCGGCTGGTGGGCGCGGCGGCCCGGATGTGCGAGTAGAGCGAGTAGCCCACCCGTATCAGCAGGAGTTCCAGCAGCAGGTTCGGGCGGGACAGCACGCGACGCCAGAAGGGCATCAGCGGCACCCGGGACCAGCGGGCCGCCGCCGGGCGCCCGTAGTCGGTCGGCACGGGCTCGCGCCAGTACGGTGACGAGCGCGGCAGGAACGGCACCGCGCAGGCGGCGGCCACGGCGGTGAGCAGCAGCACGTTGTCGCGTACGGGGGCCAGCGCGGCCAGGTTCGGCAGCAGCACCGTGCTCGGCAGGGTCATGGCGAGGACCACGGCCACCGGCCATACGGAGCGGTCGGCGGCCCGCTTGCCCACCTTGCCGGCGACGGCGAGGAGCACCCACAGCAGCTGGTGGCGCCAGCCGGCCGGGGACACGGCGACGGCCACGCAGCCGGTGACGGCGACGGCGAGCAGCAGCTGGCCGTCGCGGGCGTAGCGGACCGCGCGGCGCAGGCCGAACCAGACGATGGCGCCCGCAAGGGCGGCGTAGAGCAGGATCTCGGCGGGTCCGGTCAGGCCCAGGCGCAGCAGCGCGCCGTGCACGGACTGGTTGGCGAGGCCGTCGGGGACTCCGCCGAGGCCGGTGCCGGCCAGGTGCTGGACCCAGTACGTCCAGGAGTCGCGCGGCATGGCCGCCCAGGACAGCGCGGTGGCTCCGGCGAAGGTCACGGCTGCGGTGCGCGCGGTGGGGCGGCGGCCGGTCAGCCACAGCAGCGGGGCGAAGAGCAGCAGCGCCGGCTGGAGCGCGGCGGCGAGACCGACGAGGATGCCCGCTGGCCGGTCGCCGGGCACGCGGAAGACGGCCAGCAGCACCAGCAGGACGGGCAGGACGGCGGTCTGACCGGGTGAGGCGGCCTCGCGGACGGGCAGCGAGACCATCATCAGGGCGGTGAGCACGGGCGCGGCAAGGAGCGCGGTGCGCCGCGGTACGGGGTCGGGCAGGCCGCGCGCGGCGACGAGCCCGATGGCGGCGACGCAGAGCAGGGTCACGCAGGTCCAGGCGACCTCCAGCGACGGGGCGGCGAGGCCGACCAGCGGCTTGAGGACCAGCCCGGCGAAGGGGGTGCCGGAGAACTGGCCGGTGTCGTAGACCGATCCGGGCAGGTTGCCGGGGAGGTGGAAGCCGTTCAGCCACTCGCCCGGTGGCACCCGCAGCACGGCGGCGGCCTGTCTGACGGCGAGGGCGCCCGCGAGCGCCCACAGGAGGAGGCGTGCGGCCCCGAGCCTGCTGTCATCGCCTATGACTCCGGCATGTCCGGTCGCACTGCTGTGCTCTGCCGCGTTAGCCACGCCTCGCCGGCCTCCCGCCGTGTTGACCGCAACCCTGACTTCGCCTGGCTGCCGCGCTCCATTACCCGCACGACGATATCCCCCACGGGATACCTAGGATGGCTCTCATGAGCATCGTGAAGATCAACGCACTGACGGTCCCCGCCGAGCAGCGGGACGTTCTGGAGCAGCGTTTCGCCTCCCGGGCCGGGGCGGTGGAGAGCTCGGACGGGTTCGAGTGGTTCGAGCTGCTGCGCCCCGTGGAGGGCACGGACCAGTACCTGGTCTACACGCGCTGGCGTTCGGAGGAGGACTTCCAGGCGTGGATGGAGGGGCCGATGAAGGCCGCTCACCAGGGTGGGGGCGGCGCGGCGGGTGGCGGTGAGGGCGGCGGCGAGCGCCCGAAGCCCGCGGCTTCCGCCTCGACGGTGTGGTCGTTCGAGGTCGTGCAGCAGGCGGCGCCGAAGAAGGCCTGACGCGCCCCGGGGCCCGGCCCGCATCGGGGCAGGCCCCCTGGCCGGGCCGGTGGCGCGCTCGGCGGAGCACCCGCTGGCCGGCTAGGCAGTGTCTGACAAATGATCACGGACTGGTTCGCGGAGCCAGAGGATCAGCGAGGCCAGGACGACTCCGGCGCGGTAGCGGTCGGCTAGCTTGTCGAACCTGGTCGCGATCGCGCGGAACTGCTTGAGGCGTGCGAAGCATCGTTCGACCACGTTGCGGTCGCGGTAGACCTCCTTGTCGAAGGCGGGCGGCCGGCCGCCGAGGCGCCCTCGGCGCCGACGGTTGGCCGCTTGGTCGCGGCGCTCGGGGATCGTGACGGCGATGCCCCGACGCCGCAGCAGATGCCGGATCGCCCGGCTGGAGTAGGCCTTGTCGCCCAGGACTCGGGTAGGTGTCGTGCGCGGGCGGCCGGTGTCGCCTCGCGGAACGCGGATCCCGTCGAGGACCTGACCGAATGCGGTGGCGTCGTTGACGTTGCCGGGCGTGAGCACAATCGACAGCGGCAGGCCCCGGCCGTCGACCGCGAGGTGGACCTTCGTGGTCAGCCCGCCTCGGGACCGGCCGAGGGCCTGGCGCGTCTGCGAGCAGCCCGGATCTTCCAGTTCGTCCCCGTCTGCGGCCCCCTTTTACGTGCGCCGGCAGCGTGCTGGTGGGCACGGTTGACCGTGGAGTCGACCGCGACGATCCACTCCACCCGGCCCACCGCATCATCGCGGACCTGCACATGCTCCAGCAGCCTTGCCCACGTGCCATCCGCCTCCCAGCGGGCGAACCGCTCGTAGACGGTCTGCCACGGCCCATACCGCTCCGGCAGGTCACGCCACGGAGCCCCGGTCCGCAACCGCCACAGCACACCATTGACCACCTGCCGGTGATCACGCCAAGGCCGACCACGCCCGTCTACCTGCGGCAACAAGGGCTCTATCCGCTCCCACGCCGCGTCCGTCAACTCACCTCGACCTGCCACAAGATCAATTATCAGACAGGCCTTAGGGGAGTGGCTTGCCCCAGAAGACGTCTTCCTCGTCGATGTCCGCGGTGCACTGGTCGATATCGGTGATCTTGTTGCCGATGATCGTGAAGAAGAGTCCCTGGCGGATCTCGATGCCGCGGTCACCGCGGTCGGCGCGCGCCGTGTGGAAACTCATCACGTGCCCGCGTCCGTCCGCCAGCACCGATTCCAGGTGTACCTGGAAGGTGCCGTTCGTTTCGGTGCCGAGGCGGCGGAAGAGGTCGAGGACGTTCTCCCGTCCCTTGTGGTGCCCGGACAGCGGGTTGCCGCCGGGGACGTGGTGGATGACGTCGGCCGTCAGCAACGTGCTCATCGTCTCCATGTCGCCCTTGCCGAAGGCCTCGTAGCCGCGGCGGACCAGGGCACAGTCGGGATGCTCTGACATGGCGCTTCACACCCTCCGGGTAGGCGCAGATGGACCTTTTCCTATCATCGGCCCGGCCCTGTGGATATTCCACGCGGGAGATCCGCCCCGCGCTCCACAATGACGCCATGACCACACAGAGCCGGCACTCCACACCCCCCACACCCACCACTTCCACCATGTCGTGGACCGTGACCCCCGAGGCCTTCACCACCCGGGACGCCACTGCCCTGCGCCGCGCGTACTACGCCGAGGTTGCCGGCCGGTACTGGAAACGGCAGGTCACCGAGGCCGAGATCGACCAGGGACTGCTCGACTTCCCGGACGAGGGGCTCCTCCCGCCGACGGGGCAGTTCGTCGTCGGCCGGCTGGACGGCGCACCCCTGGCGTGCGGCGGGGTCCGGCTGCTCGACCCCGCCACCGCCGAGCTCACCAGGGTGTACGTCGACCGGCGCGCCCGCGGCACGGGCGGCGGGTCGGCCCTGCTCAAGGCCCTCGAGGCGGAGGGCCGTGCGCTGGGCGCCGAGCGGGTCCGGCTGGACACCCGGTCGGATCTCGTGGAGGCCCGGTCGTTGTACGCGCGGCACGGGTATGCGGAAATACCGGCCTACAACTCCAGCCCGTACGCACACCACTGGTTCGAGAAGCGCCTGGCTTGAGCCGCGCGGGAGCCACTGCTGAAGCTGCCTCGGGAGCCGCTAGTGGGCGGCGTGGTCCCGGCGCGGCGCGGAATCGTAGGGCTCCTCGGCGTCGGAACCGCACAGCTCCGCGTTCAGCTCCCGCACCAGCTTCACCAGGTCGGTCGGCCGGTCCGGTCCCCACCAGTCGCCGAGCAGCTCGGCGAGGGACTCCTGCCGGGCAGCGGCGAGCTTCGCGGCGCTCACCCGCCCCCGGTCGGTCAGGACCAGCGGCAGCCCGTCCCGGACGGCGAGCCCCCGCTCCTCGATCTGGCGGGCGGCGTCCGTGATGATCTTCAGCGGCACATGGGTGCGCTCGGCGAGCATCGCGGGCTCCGCGGAGCCGTACTTCTTGATCCGCAGCAGCAGCCAGCTGGCGGCGGGCAGCAGGTCGTAGCCCGCCTTCTCGGTGATCTTCTCGTAGACGTGGCGGCGGCCCTCACGGGTACCGAGGACCGACAGCGCGCGGGCCACCTCGTCGTGGGAGGAGCGGTGGACGGGGTTGGAGGCCAGGGTCTCCGTCACATCGGGTGCGGTGACCGAGCCGCGGAGCTTGTCCTCCTTCAGGAACCAGGCGATCACGAAGGCGATCAGGACGATCGGCACGGCGTAGAGGAACACGTCGGTGATGGCGGTGGCGTAGGCGTCGAGCACCTGCGGTTGGAGCTCGGCGGGAAGGGCACTGATGGCCCGCGGGTCGGCCTCCAGCTGCGCCACGCTCGCACCGGCCGGCAGCGTGGCGCCCGCGAGGGCGGTGGCCAGCTTGTCGTCGAGCTGGTTGGTGAAGATCGTGCCGAAGATCGCGACGCCGAAGGAGGCGCCGATGGAGCGGAAGAAGGTGGCACCGGAGGTGGCGACACCGAGGTCGGCGTAGCTGACCGCGTTCTGCACCACCAGGACGAGCACCTGCATGACCAGGCCGAGACCGGCGCCGAAGACGAAGAAGTAGACGCTCATCTCCCAGGTCGAGCTGGTGCGGTGCAACTGGTGCAGGAGGAGCAGACCGATCGCGGTCACGGCCGTGCCCGCGATCGGGAAGACCTTCCAGCGCCCGGTGCGGCTGACGATCTGGCCGGAGACGGTGGAGGTGATCAGCATGCCGAGCACCATCGGCAGCATGTGGACGCCGGACATGGTCGGCGAGACGCCCTGGACGACCTGGAGGAAGGTCGGCAGGTAAACCATCGCGCCGAACATCGCGAAGCCGATGACGAAGCTGATCACCGAGCAGAGGGTGAAGGTGCGGATACGGAACAGTCCCAGTGGCAGCACGGGTTCGGTGGCCTTGCGCTCCACAAAGAGGAAGACGGCGAGCAGTACGGCGCCGAGGACGGCGAGGCCGATGATCCGGGCCGAACCCCAGCCCCAGGTGCCGCCGAGGGAGGCGACGAGCACGAGGCAGGTGGCGACGCAGGCGATGAGGAAGGTGCCGAGGTAGTCGATGGTGTGCTTCGAGCTGCGCGCCGGGATGTGCAGGACGGCGGCGATGACGACGAGCGCGACCAGACCGATGGGGAGGTTGATGTAGAAGACCCAGCGCCAGGACAGGTTGTCCACGAACAGACCGCCCAGCAGCGGGCCGAGCACGCTGGTCGCGCCGAACACGCCGCCGAAGAGGCCCTGGTACTTGCCGCGTTCACGGGGCGGGACGATGTCGCCGACGATCGCCATCGACAGCACGATCAGCCCGCCGCCGCCCAGGCCCTGCAGGGCGCGGAAGCCGATGAGCTGGGGCATGTCCTGGGCGAGGCCGCACAGGGCCGACCCGATGAGGAAGAGGACGATGGCGTACTGGAAGAGCCTCTTGCGGCCGTACTGGTCGCCGAGCTTGCCCCACAGGGGGGTGGCGGCGGTGGAAGCGAGCATGTAGGCGGTGACCACCCAGGACAGGTGGGCCATGCCGCCGAGGTCGCTGACGATGGTCGGCAGGGCGGTGGAGACGATGGTCTGGTCGAGTGCGGCGATCAGCAGGCCCAGCAGCAGCGCTCCGATGGAGACGAGTACCTCGCGGGAGGTGTGCTCGGCGCCGGGGCCGGTCTTCGCCGGGTCGGGAACAGGGCCCCTGGCCTCCGCGGTCATATCCTGCGCCATCGATACCTCCTCAGGCCGGATCAACATCTCCATCCTGAGCGGTGTGTCCGGTTATGGCCTCTCGGGCGGTTGGGAGGGCCCCTGCGGGTCTGCATAATCGCAGGCAAAAGCGAGGGAGGGAGTCCAGTGAGCCGTCAGCACTGTCCAGAATGCGGCGCCCCGGGCGCCGGCTGCGGGTGTGTGCCGGGTGTGGGTTTCAACCCCTTGCGCATTCGCCCGTACGTGACGTTGCCCGACCCCGGCGAGCCGGACACCCCGGCGCCCCCGCAGCCGGTGTCCGGCGTGGTGGCCCCGCCCCCGCGCCCGGCGCAGGACGACACCCCGGCGTACGGGATACCCGTGCCGCCGGCGGACGGGCCCTGGCCGGCCGGGCCGCAGCATGCGCCGCGCCCGGCCGAGACGGTCCGGCTCCGGACCGTCCCGGCAGCGGCCCACACATCAGGCGGCGGAGGGGGCGGGGGCGGGGGCGGGGAGAAGCGAACCGGCCCGGGCGCCCGAAGACCGCTGGCGCTGCTGATCGGCGCCGCGGCGGTGGTCGCCCTCAGCGGCACGGCCATGGCCGTGTGGGTGCTCCCGGGTTCCACCGGCAGCGATGCCGCGCTGGTGGACGCGAAGGCACCGGCGCCCGCGGCGAGCTCCGCCCCGCCCGCGCCCTCGGCGAGCCCGTCCCCGAGCACGAGCAGCGCATCCCCCTCGGCCTCCCCGTCGCCGAGCGCCTCGAAGTCGGCGTCGCCGTCGCCGTCCCCCTCGCCGAGCGCGTCCCGCACATCGGCGCCTCCGTCCCCCACCCCGTCTCCGAGCGCGAGCCGCGCCTCCAGTCCGCCGCCCACGAAGGGCCCGATCCTGCGGTACGGGGACACGGGCCCGGAGGTGGAGAAGCTCCAGCGGCTGCTCGCGGGGCAGGGCCTGTACCGGGGCAAGATCAACGGGCGGTTCGACTGGCGGGTGGAGGACGCGGTGTCGGAGTTCCAGTACGACAGGGGCATCGACGATCAGGAATGGGGCTTCTACGGCCCGGTGACCCGCAAGGCCCTGGAGGGATGAGGGTCACATGCCCGCTGGTGGCGCGGACCGCCCTTCATTTTGTATCGTGAGGGAACAAAGTGGTTCCGTCTTCATTCCCTGACCGGTGGACGGAACCACTTGTTTTCTTTCCCCGCCCGTCTGGAGCCCCGCCGATGCCGGCCAGCACCACCACCGCACCCGTCGCCCTCACCGCCAAGGCCCTGCTCCTGGACATGGACGGCACGATCGTCAACTCCGACGCGGTGGTCGAACGCTGCTGGCGCGACTGGGCGGTGTCCCACGGGCTGGACCCCCGGGAAGCGATGAAGGTGGTCCACGGCCGCCAGGGCTACGCCACCATGGCCGTACTCCTGCCGGACCGCCCCATGGAGGTCAATCACGCCGAGAACGCGGTGATGCTGGCCCGCGAGACGGCCGACACCGACGGCGTGGTCCCGATCGCGGGCGCCCCGGAGTTCATGGCCGCGCTCGACGGCCTCCCGCACGCCCTGGTCACCTCCGCCGACACCGCCCTGGCCACGGCCCGGATGACCGCCGCCGCCCTGCCGATGCCCGAGATACGGGTCACGGCCGAGTCCGTCCAGGCCAGCAAGCCCGACCCCGAGGGCTTCCTCATGGGCGCCGCCGCACTGGGCGTGGACCCGGCCGACTGCATCGTCTTCGAGGACTCCGCCGCGGGCATCACCGCGGGCCGGGCAGCGGGCATGCGCGTGATCGGCGTGGGCCCCCGCGCAGCCGCCCACGCCCCGACGGCCCACGTCCCGGACCTGACGGCACTCCACGTCACCACCACCCCGGACGGCTCGATCACCATCACGGTGGGGGCACCGGAGGCGTAGGGCGGGGGCTTCGTGACGCTGGGCGGTGGCTTCGGGTGGGCGGGAGCCACTTGATCGGCATCAGAGTGGCGTATGGGGGTTTCCCGTCAGTCTCATCGTCTCTCCGGTTCGGGCCGGTCCCTCAAGGGCGCTCCTTCGTCGCGTCGCTTCGCGATGTCGCTGCGCTCCACCCTTGACCGACCGTCCCGCCCCGGAAAGTCGAAGACTGTCGGGAAGCCCCCAAAAGAACGAGCCGGGCCAAGGACAAAGGGACGGCCTCGCCGGAGACGCCCGCCCGGGTCGGGCGCAAGGGGCACGACCGACAGACGGGGCCCATGTCCGCCATCGGCCGGGTCGGTGGGGCGCGCCCCATCGCTACGCGCTCCTCACCTCTCAGCGTCAGCGACCCGTCTCTGGCTGGACATAGGCCGCCCACTGCCTGGGCGCTTCCCACTCCCCACGTCCGACGACCGTCTGCGGCTGGGCACAGGCCGCCCACCGCCTAGGCGCTTCCCACTCACAGCGTCCGACGACCGTCTGCGGCTGGGCACAGGCCGCCCACCGCCTAGGCGCTTCCCACTCACAGCGTCCGACGACCGTCTGTGGCTGGACATAAGCCGCCCACAGCCTCAGCACTCTCACTTTGACTGCGACCGGCCGCCGTCAGAGGCCATTGAGAGGGGCGGTCGGCTGATTCCTCGCCTCAGTCGAGGTGTAGCCGGGTCAGCGCGAGGACGGCACCACAAACCCACACCCAAACAAGGGCAATTGGGGTAAACGGTCAGCCTTCTGGGCCGCGCACACTCACTGACCCGAGCTCACCTCGACATAGCCGCCGTCTGACGCTCCTCCACCCCCCCAGCAGCCGTCAGATGCATCGCATGAGGAGCGCCCAAGAGGTGTGGGTGGCCTATGCCCAGCCCCGGACGGTCGCCAGACGCATGTCGAGCGTCGAACCGAGGCTGTGGGCGGCCTTATGTCCACCCCCGACAGCCGTCAGACGCCATCGAAGAGAGCGCCCAGGGGTCGCGGGCGGCCTATGCCCAGCCACAGACGCTCGCCGGACGCATAGCAGGCACCGAACCGAGGTCGTGGGCGGCTTATGCCCTACCCCAGACGGTCGTCGGACGCATGTCGAGGGCCGGGCCGAGGTCGTGGGCGGTCTATGTCCAGCCCGAGACGGTCGTCGGACGCTGAGAGGTGAGGAGCGCGTAGCGATTGGACGCGCCCCAACCCGCCCGGTGCCGGTGATGGGCCTCGCCTGTCGGTCGTGCCTCTTGCGCCCGACCGGGTCGGGCTTCTCCGACCGCCCCGTCCCTGAAGGCTCCGCCCGGCTCGTTCTTTTGGGGGCTTCCCGGCAGTCTTCGACTTTCCGGGGCGGGACGGTCGGTCAAGGGTGGCCGAAGGCCATCGCGAAGCGACGCGACGAAGGAGCGCCCTTGAGGGACCGGTCCGAACCGGAGAGACGATGAGACTGACGGGAAACCCCCATACACATCCCTGATGCCGATCAAGGGGCTCCCGCCCATCCGAAGCCACCCCCACACCTCCCGATCCCGCCCCAGCAGCTCCCGCCCCCGAAACACCCGCCCCCCACCCCCAACCCCTACTGCCCCACCCGCCCGTCGATCCGCTCGCGCAGGAAGTCCGCATGGCCGTTGTGGCGGGCGTATTCCTCGATCATGTGGACCAGGACCTCGCGGAGCTCCATCGGCTCGCCGTCGTGTCCGCCGTCACCCGTGATGTCCATGCCGGGGGCCTCCGCGACGAGTTGTTCCGCGAAGGCGACTTCGGCCCGCCAGGTGGCCCACGCGTCCGCGACGACCGCCGGGTCGGCCACCGCGCCGGTGAAGTCACCCGCGCGGTCCTCCTCCGAGCGGTAGTGGCGACGTATCTCCTGGCCCGCCATGACCTGCCGGAACCAGTACTGCTCAACGCCCGCGAGGTGGCGTACGAGTCCCAGTAGCGACAGGTTGGACGGTTCCACCGAGCGCTGCGCCAGTGCCTCCGCGTCGAGGCCCGCACACTTGAGTTCCAGCGTCAGGCGCTGGTCACGCAGGTAGCCGGCGAGCACGGCGCGCTCCCCCTGGAAGCCGCCGTCGGTCCGGGCGTCCTCATCGGGGTGGACGAACATGTTGGACCAGCCGAACTGCCGGTCCTCAGCGGTCACAGACGTATGCGCGGGCTCGATGAAGGGGCTGGTGGAGGGCCTGGTGGAGGCGCTGGTATCAGTCACGGGCACGAGCGTGACCCGTGCCCTCACCTCCCGCAAGGAAATATCCGCCACCGACACCGACACCGGCACCACCCCGCCCCGCCCCCCAGCCCGCACTCCGCCCCGTCAGCCCGCGATCGCCTCGTACAGCGAGAAGGCGGCCAGCGCGGCCATGACGGCAGCCGCGATCTTGGTGATGAGCCGTAGCGGCACGTGCTTCATCAGGGTGCGGCCGCCCAGGATGCCGATGCCCGCGACCGCCCAGAGGGCGAGCACGGCTCCGATGCCGACCGAGACGGGGTCGTCGTACCGCGCGGCGAGGTTGGCGGTCATGATCTGGGTCAGGTCACCGAACTCCGCCACCAGGATCAGCATGAAGCCCGCCCCGGAGACCTTCCAGAACGACTGGTCGGCGGGCGGCTTGACCTCATCGCCCCCGTCGTCCTTCTTCAGGAGCAGCATGGCCGCGCCCAGGAGGAAGAGGACGCCGACGACGGCCTGGACGAGCCGGTGCGGGAGCAGCGTGAGGACGCTGCCTGCGGCGATGGCGAGTGCGACGTGTACGGCGAAGGCGGCTGCGACGCCCGCGAAGACGTACGAGGCGCGGTAGCGCGTGCCGAGCATCAGGCCGGCGAGGGCCGTCTTGTCGGGGAGTTCGGCAAGGAAGACGACGCCGAAGGCGATCGCCGTGATGCTGAAGCTGAACACGGGGGCGAAACCTCAATCGGTCGGGCAGGGTGCCATCGGGACCGAGAGACCTGGGGTGTTTCAGGGGTCGCTTCGGCTCGGCGGCGCCCTGGATTGCGCATGCGCGTACGAAACGCGCCTGCGCCTGAACAGGACACTGCGGCCGAAGGTCTCGCTGGCCGACCGCCTGCGCGGCCTGCCTCCGGGCGCCGGCTGGGGTGACCCAGCAGTATGTCGACGGTCCGGCGAAGAGCTACTCCCCTTCTGCTCCGAACAGAGTACGCGACGCCTACGGCCGGCCGGAATGGGCCTTTGGTCCCGCCCCGTCCCTCCTCACCCCTCCCGCCCCCTCCTGACCCCTCCCACCCCCTCTGGACCCTCCGCCCCCTCCTGCCCC
Organism: Streptomyces sp. NPDC048257; assembly: GCF_043201855.1. NCBI lineage: Bacteria > Bacillati > Actinomycetota > Actinomycetes > Kitasatosporales > Streptomycetaceae > Streptomyces > Streptomyces sp. NPDC048257. The sequence goes on along the minus strand of NZ_JBICZI010000008.1, from coordinate 137,884 downwards.
CTCCTGCCCCCTCCTGCCCCGCCCCGTCCCGACCCCCACCCTCGGAATGTCAAACTCCGTTTAAATTCGGGCCGTTGACGACTTGATGTGACGTGCCCATGTCGCCAGGCTGTCACCCGGCGCCCATCCCCGCGACACCCGGCGCCGACACCATGGCCACGCCCCGCCGGGGTCGCCCGGCCACACCCCCCGCACCCAGGGAGCCCCTCATGGCACTCATATCCAATGTCTACGCGCGTCGAATTGGCGTGCTCGCGTCAGCGGCCGCACTCGCCGCACTGACCTCCCTCCTCAACGCCCCCGCCGCCCAGGCCGCCCCGCCCGCCCCCATCAGCGCCTCGGCCGCCCGCGCCTACCTGGCGACGGTCACACCGAAGGCCGAGGGCTCCACCAGCGGCTACAGCCGCGACCTCTTCCCGCACTGGAGCACCGTCTCCGGCAGCTGCAACACCCGCGAGACCGTCCTCAAGCGGGACGGCGTCAATGTCGTCCAGGACTCCGCCTGCGCCGCGGTGAGCGGAAGCTGGTACTCCGAGTACGACGGCGCCACCTGGACCGCCGCGTCCGACATAGACATCGACCACATGGTCCCGCTCGCCGAGGCCTGGCGTTCCGGTGCCAATACCTGGACCACCAGCAAGCGCCAGCAGTTCGCGAACGACCTCACACGCCCGCAGCTCATCGCGGTCACCGACAACGTCAACCAGGCCAAGGGCGACCTCGACCCCGGCAAGTGGCTGCCCTCGCGGACGACCTACCGTTGTACGTACGCACGGATGTGGGTCAACGTGAAGCAGTACTGGGGTCTGAGCATGGACTCCGGCGAGAAGACGGCCCTGGTCAACATCCTGAACGGCTGCTGACCCCAAGCCGGCCGATCTTTCCCCCGCCAGGGGGAGGCGTGGCTCCCCCCACCCGTCGTACCGTGATCGAAGGGGATACGGAGGAGGGGGAGTTGCATGGCCGGACTGCGTCTGGGGCCGCTGCTGCGCCACGTCGACTGGGACACGGGCGGGTCGGCCACGATATGGGTCGAGGCGGACCGCCCGTGCACGGCCGAGGTGCGGTGCGCGGACGGGGCGGGCGGCAGTGTGCGCACCTTCCAGATAGCCGGTCATCACTACGCGCTGGTGCCGGTGACCGGCCTGACCCCGGGCACGACCACGGCGTATGAGGTGCTGCTCGACGGCCGGCCGGTGTGGCCACTGCCCGACAGCGGCTTCCCGCCGAGCACGATCACCGCTCCGGCCGTGGCGGGCCCCGGCCGGCCCGGCTCCGGGCTGCGCGTCACCTTCGGCTCCTGCCGGCAGGCCGCGCCGCCCGCCGACCGGCGCGGGCCGCACGGCGCGGACGCGCTGGACACCCTCGCGGCGCGGCTCGCCGCCGACCCTGAGGCGGTGCGCCCGGACCTCCTGCTGCTGCTGGGCGACCAGGTGTACGCGGACGCGCTGTCCCGGGAGACCAGGCAGTGGCTCGCGGCCCGGCGGGATCTGCGGGAGCCGCCGGGCGCCCAGGTCGCGGACTACGAGGAGTACACCCGGCTCTACTACGAGTCCTGGCTCGACCCGGAGATCCGCTGGCTGCTGTCGACGGTGCCCAGCCTGCAGATATTCGACGACCACGACGTCATAGACGACTGGAACACGAGCGCGGCGTGGCTGGCGGAGATGCGGGCGACGCCGTGGTGGCGGGAGCGCATCCTCAGCGGGCTGATGTCGTACTGGGTGTACCAGCACTTGGGGAATCTCTCTCCCGCCGAGCTGGCTGCCGACGGGTTGTACGAAGCCGTCCGGCAGACCCCGGACGGTACGGAGGTGCTACGGGCCTTCGCGTCCGCGGCGGATGCCGATCCGAGCACGGTGCGCTGGAGCTACCGGCGAGACTTCGGGCGGACCCGGCTGCTGATGGTGGACACCCGGGCGGCGCGAGTGCTGGCCGAGGACGGGCGGGCGATGCTCGATCCGACGGAGCAGCAGTGGCTGCGGGAGAACGCCCTGGCCGGGCACGGCGGTTACGACCATCTGCTGATCGGGTCCTCACTGCCCTGGCTGATGCCGCCGTTGATCCACGATGCCGAGACGTGGAATGCGGCGCTGTGCCGCGGGGCGCGCGGGCCTCGGTGGGCGCGGATCGGGGAGAACCTGCGCCGGCGCAGCGATCTGGAGCACTGGGCGGCGTTCCCGGCCTCGTTCACGGCGCTGACGGATCTGATCGAGGAGGTGGGGACGGGGCCGCGGGCGCCGGCGACGGTGTGCGTGCTGTCCGGGGACGTGCATCACGCGTATGTGGCCGAGCCTCGAATACCGAGTACGGCGCGGGTGTTCCAGCTGACGTGCTCTCCGGTTCACAATTCCATCCATACCGCGGTGAAGTGGGGTTTCCGGCTGGGCTGGTCCCGGACGGGGCGGTGGCTGGGGCGCGGGTTCTCCCTGCACGGGCGGACGGGGCGGCCGCCGGTCAACTGGCGGCGTACGGGTGGGCCGTGGTTCGGGAACCAGCTGATGACGCTGGCTCTGTCGGGTCGGACGGCGCGGCTACGGCTGGACCAGGCGCGCAAGCAGCGCGAGGGGGCGGTGCTGGTGACGGTGCTGGACCGGGAGCTCACGGCGGCGGAGTAGGGCAACCGCGAGTCCGGAGGTGCGGGGCGGCGGAGTTGGCGTGGCGGCGGCGTGGGAGGCGCCCCGGGCATCCGGGGCACGAACGCCGGGCGTACGCTGTATGGCTGTCAAGCCGCTCCTGCCGCTCCCCGCGACGTCGCGGCGCTTTATGCCGCAGCACGTCAACCGGACTGGGGAGTCCCGTTTTGTTTGAGACGCTGGGTTCGCTCACCGCGAGCCCATGGATCTACGCCCTCGTGGCGGCGTCCATCGTGCTCGACGTCTTCCTCCCGGTGCTCCCGAGCGGGGTTCTGGTGATCACCGCTGCGGCGGCCGCGGCGGCTGCCGGTGCGGCGGGTCCGGTGCCCGTGCCGGCACCCGAGCAGGTGCCGGACATCCTGCTCCTGCTCGTGATCGCCACGTCGGCCTCGGTGCTGGGTGACATGGCCGCGTTCCGGCTGGCCCGGCACGGCGGAGCCCGGCTGGACCGGGCCATCGCCCGCTCCCGCCGGCTGACCCGGGCCCATGAGCGCCTCGGAACGGCTCTTGCACGCGGGGGCGGCGCCCTGGTGGTGATCGCCCGCTTCGCTCCGGCCGGGCGCTCGGTGGTGTCCCTGGGCGCGGGCAAGACGCAGCGCAAGGTGGCGGAGTTCCTGCCCTGGTCGGTCCTGGCGGGCATGGCCTGGGCCGGCTACAGCGTGGCCCTCGGCTACTTCGGCACCCAGTGGCTGGGCACTCAGTGGCTCGGCACCGCGCTTTCGGTCGTGGCCCTGTTCGCCGCTGGCGCCCTGGCGGCCTTCCTCGTCCGCCGCCCGGCCCCCGCGGCTGCGAGCGCCGCGTAGCCGGGCCTCCCGCGACCGGAGGTCTCCCGGGGCCCGGCTCCAGCATGCTCGGCTCGTGGCGGATCGGCTCGGCTCGTGCGGCTCGGCTCGGCTCGGCTCGTGCGGCTCGGCTCGGCTCGTAGCGGCTCGGCTCCCCCGGGTGGAGCAGTGGCTCACCCGTTCACCCGGCCCCGATCGCCGCCCCCGGCTTGGGCTCCTAGCGTCCAGAGGACGGCGCGTCACCGAATCCGCGTCACATCCGTGGCCTGGCCGCGCCGTTTCGACGAGCCGAGGAGTTCTCTCCATGCCCGCCAAACCGCCCGCCGCACCCCGCGCTGCCGCGCGCCGCCTGATGACCGTCGCCGCCGCGACCCTCATCGCCGCTGCCGCCGCTCCCGCCACACTCGCGTACGCCTACCCGACCGCCACCGTCTCCCCCACCAACGTCGCCCCGGGCGGCCGGGTCGCCCTCAACGTCCAGGGCTGCGGCGCGACGACCGCCCGGGTCACGTCGACCGCCTTCGGCGAGGTACGGCTGACCGCGGGCAACCAGAACGCCGCCAATCTCTTCGGCAGCGCCACCGTCTACACCAACGCCAACCCGGGGGCGCACCGCGTCGTCTTCGAGTGCGGCGGCCCCGGCGGCGAGCGCGCCACCGTATCGCTGCAGGTCACCCCGGGCGCGGCTCGCGGCGGGACGGGCGGCAGCATCGGTTCGATGAGCCCGGGGCAGATCGCCCTCGGCACCGCCCTCACCGCGGGTGCACTGGGCGCCGGTGTGTGGGTGATGCGCCGCCGCGCGGCGGCCTCGTAGGCCGGGTCCGGGTTACGCCGGGGCGGCCTGCCCCCGTACGTGCATCCCGTCGAGCAGCGCCGCGGTGGCCTCGGCGACGGCGTCCACCGCCGCGTCGAACACCTCGCGGTTGTGCGCGGCGGGCGCCCGGAACCCGGACACCTTCCGTACGTACTGCAGGGCGGCGGCGCGGATCTCCTCCTCGGTCGCCTTCTCGGGGATGGCGGGCGGACGCAGAGTCTTAATGGAACGGCACATACCCCCACTATCCGCTACCGGGGCAGCTCGGCCCCGGAAAGTTTCATGATCAAACCAGCTTGGAGGCGGGCCCGTAGCCCCGGGTCCTCGACCGTGTCCAGCAGCTCGATGGCCTGCTGGGTCGTCTCGGCGGCCCGCCGGTCGTCGCGCAGCGAGGCGGTCTGGTCGGCCATGTGCTGGAGCGCGATGTCGGCCCGCCGGTGGAAGAGCTGCCCGATCAGGGTGGTGACCACTCCCGCCGAGCTCGTGACGATCCCCAGGTACAGCTCCCCGCCTACTTCGGCCTTCCAGACGGCGAGCCCGACCCCGGCGAGCAGGATCGCCGCCCCGACCCCGGCGAACCGCTGGCTGGTCACGAAGCTGCTCCGCGCCTGGGTCAGTCCGTAGGCGTAGTACTCCACGAGCATCGGCGTGAATTCGTCCCGCCGCTCTCCGGCCTGCGCCTCGGGGTGCTGCACTCCGCCGACGTCCTGGAACTTCCGCCCCCCGGGCCCGGGCGCGGGCCGCTCCTGCGCCTCGGCAAGGCCGGCAAGCAGCCGCGCCCGCTCCTGGTCCCGTTTCCGCTCGAACCCCACCCCCAGGGACCGTTCCATCAGCGCCAGCGCCACGGCGACAACGGCCACGGCCAACCCACCCCACGCGAGCTCGCCCATCCCCCGACGATCCCACGCCGGGAACCACCGGCCAAGGGAGCGTCCATCTCCCCAAATGCGAATGAACCGCCCCGAACCTAGACTGACCGAGGCATGAAGAGTCACCGACGAGGGAGACCAGCATGGCTAAGCGAGGCAACAAGCGCCGGGCCCGCAAGAAGAAGAAGGCCAACCACGGCAAGCGCCCCAACGCCTGACCCGAAAGACCCCCGACCACTCCTGGCCCGGGGGTCTTCGCGGTCACTTCCTCTTCCGGAGCTTCCGCATCTTCGCTTCGGCTTCCTTCTTCTTCCGCTGCGCCACTCCGTAGCCGGACCAGCTGCCCTGGTGCAACTGACACCGAGAGCTGTTCACGAGCGCGGGCTTGCTGCACGGCCGCCCCGCGGCCGTCTGCGCCCCACACCTGGGCCGAGTCACGTTGCCCCCTCCTCCGACACTGCGACGGACCCCGGGATGATCTCGCTCCCCGCACCCCCGGACAAGGCGCAAACCCCGCGCCCGGAAGCACCCCCGGCACACACCGCCGGCCCGGCGTCGGGCGGTCGGAAAGACCCGCTTCCCTCGAGATGGACTCCTCACCGCTGAGCGACCCGGCGATCCCGAGGGTCCGGCCGCGTCAGGGGCCGGTCGCCGTGAGGGTGGGGCGGGTGGTGTTGATGTGGGCCGCCAGGGCGCTCAGCGAGCAGTGGATGTGGGCTCCGGGGATCGGGGCGAAGTCCTGGACCCGGGGTGCCGTGGCGAGGTAGTCGGAGGGGGTCAGGCCCCAGGCCTCGATCCGGCTCCAGCCAGCGTGAACCTCGGCGCCACGGCCGTCACTTGAAGACACGCGCAGCCATGCCGTGCACTGGTCCGAGAAGTCGTACGGCAGGTAGGCGGTGCCGCCCGTGCCGGTGAGTGCTTCGACCTGTGCGGCCCACTGTTCCAGCAGGCGCGAGAGCCTCGGGCCCAGGCCGCCGAAGGCAGTCGGGGAGTTGTCGATCGCAAGGTAGTAGGAATCGCAGGTGTGTCGGTAGGAGCCGAGGCGCAACCGGAGGTCGTTGTGGCTGCCCTTGGTGCGGACTCGCTCGAACCGGAGGGCGATGTCGGGCGCCACCGTTTCTCCCCTGCCCACCGTCGTGCGTCTTTCCGTCACGTCGAAGGCCCCCAACCAAGATCGGTTGGGGGCCTTCGTGCTGGTGGGCGCGGACGGTTTCGAACCGCCGACATCTGCTTTGTAAGAGCAGCGCTCTACCCCTGAGCTACGCACCCGTGGATGAGTGGACAGCCTACATGGCGGGCACACCCCCCACGCAAACCCGTTCCCGTGGGGGAGAATGGGTCCGGGGCATGGCGGACGCGGTACGGGAGAGGGATTGTGACGACGGCATCCCGGCGGTGGTTCGGTGGGCGGGACGAGAGTCGGCGGGCGGATGCGCAGGCGGCGAAGGATGCCGCCGCCGCGGCGTTCTACGAGCTGGACACCGCCCAGCGGGATCTGCGGATCTCGATCGAGACCATCGCCGCGGCGGACGGGTCGCCCGCCGCGCGGCAGGCGACCGAGGGGTTCGCCGCGCTGGGGCAGCGGATCGACCAGGTCAGTCATGTCTACATCGAGGCGGTCGACGCGCACGACCTGGACCGGGCGGAGTTGGAGGCCTCGGTCGCCACGCGTGCGCGGGAGCAGCTGACCCGGGCGCGCGATGAGCTGGTGCGGGTCCAGGGAGAGCTGGAGCGGTTCGCGCAGGGGCTGCAGCCGCTGCTGGACAAGGCCGAGACGCAGCTCGCGCGGGTGGCTCCGGCCCGGGAGCGGGCCAGGGCCGCGCTGATCGGGGCCAGCGACGCGCTGGACGCCGTACGGGCCAAGGGGATGCGGGCCGATGATCTGGCGGCGCGGCTGGCGGCGCTCGGCCCGGAGCTGACCAAGCTGAACCAGGGCGCGGCCCAGCACGGGGTGCAGGAGACCGTGCAGCGCGCGGACCGGATCCTGCGCGACGCGGAGGCCGTACGGGCCGAGGCGGCGCGGCTGCCCGAGCGGGCGGCGGAGATCGACCGGCGGCTGGTGAGTCTGCGGACGCGGGCGCAGGCGTTGCGCAACCGGGCGGACCGGGTGGATCCGGTGCTCAGCGAGCTGCGGCGGCGGTTCAGTGCCGCGTGCTGGCAGGACCTGCAGCACGTGCCGGACCAGGCGGTACGGGATGTGGCGCGGGCCGAGGAGCAGTTGCGGGAGGCCGGCCGGGCCCGGGACGAGCAGCGCTGGGCCGATGTGGGGGCGCTGATCGAGGCGGTCCGTGGCTCGCTGGACGCGACGGACGAGGCGGTGTCGGCGGCGCAGGACCGGCTGACGCGGCTGGAGGCGGTGGCGCGGGATCCGCAGGCGGAGGTGGACCGGACGCGCTTCGCGATCCGGGATGCGCAGCGGCTGGCGATGGCGGGGCGCAGTGTGCCGGATCCGCGGCATGCGCAGCCGCTGGACGATGCGGTGGCGCGGGTGAGCCGGGCGCTGACGGCGCTGGAGGGCCGGCACCCGGACTACTGGGCGTTCCTGCTGGAGATGGAGGACGTACGGGGTGCCGTGAACCGGGTGGTGAGCGGGATCCGGGCCGAGCGCGGGCACGCCTAGGGGTGTCTTGCCGATCAGGCCGGCCTGATCGGCAAGACACCCCCCGAGGGGCCCCTTTGGGTGCCGGGTGGGCCGGGCGGCTCGAGCGTGCCGGGGCCCGCCCGGGCCCGTGGCGGCGGGCAGGGCGGG
>NZ_JBICZI010000008.1:0-130024 GCF_043201855.1 Streptomyces sp. NPDC048257 | reverse complement strand
TGGCGGTGGGGGCTTGGGGTTTCGGGGTGGGGTGCGCGGGGGGGCCGGGCGCGACCCCCGGGGGCGGGGGGGGGCCCCCCCCCCCCCCCCCCCCCCCCCCCCCCCCCCCCCCCGAGGGGCCCCTTTCGGATCCGGATGGCCCGGCCGGCTCGACCGTGCCGGGCCCGGCACGGTCCGGAGGAGGCGGCCTGGCAGGGGGCGCGGCCGGGAGGGCTGGCGTTCGGGGCGGGTGCGGCGGATGCTGGGAGGGATACGGACCAGAGGAGGGCACCATGGCTGCCCACACGCCCCCCAAGCCTCCCGTAACCCATGAGCCCTATGTGGCTCATGCGGCGTACGGGTGCACCGAGCCGCATGAGCACTACGCGCCCTACGTGGCCCACGAGCCCGATCCCGATGCCCCTGCTCCACCGCGCTTCGCCGACACGGTCTCCCGCCGCATGGAGCGCGCGCTGCATCCGGTCAACGCGCGGCTCGACGATCATCTGCCCACGGACCACAAGCTCAGCCAGGTGTACCGGGTCGGGGCGGGTCTGACGGGCCTGCTGCTGGTCGTGTTCGGGATCCTGGGGCTGATCAACCGGATCGGGTTCTTCGACACCGGCGGCGACACCGTGCTCGCCCTCAGCACCAACGGGGCGCTGAGCGTCCTGTCGATCTGCATCGGTGCGCTGCTGTTCTTCGGGATGGTGGTGGGCGGCACCTTCGCCTCGACCCTGAACATCGTGCTGGGCGTGCTGTTCATCGCGAGCGGGTTCGTGAATCTCGCGCTGCTGGACACGGAGCTGAACTTCCTGGCCTTCGAGATCCAGAACGTGCTGTTCAGCTTCGTCGTCGGCGTGATGCTGATGTGGTTCGGGATGTACGGGCGGGTGGGCAGTGCCCTGCCGCACGACAATCCGTACTGGCGTGCCCGCCACCCCGAGCAGGCGGCCCGGGAGGACCGGGCGCGGCGCGTTCCGGGGCGGGCGCCCGTAGTGCACGGCCGCTGTCCGTAACCGCGCGATGCGCGGCTGCCGGACGGAGCCGCGCCGTACGTAGCGCACGGGAGCCGGGCGCGCTTAGCCTGTGCGCATGCCTCGATACGAATTCCGCTGCCGGACCTGCGACGACACCTTTGAGGTCAGCCGGCCCATGGCCGAGTCCTCCGCGCCCGCCGACTGCCCGGCGGGACACGCCGACACCGTGAAGCTGCTGTCCGCCGTGGCCGTGGGCGGCTCGAACAGCGGCGCCCCCGCGCCCGCGATGGGTGGCGGCGGGGGCGGCTGCTGCGGTGGCGGCGGCTGCGGCTGAGCCCGGGCGCGAGCGTCAGCGCTTGCGCGACAGGGTCAGGCCGTCCGAGATCGCCAGGAGGACGGAGTCCATGCGCGGGTCCGCCGAGACGTGGTCGTTGAAGGCGCGGACTCCGGCCGCCGCGCCGGTGGCCGACTCGTCGAGGACCGTGCCGTGGTACAGCGTGTTGTCGGTGACGATCAGGCCGCCCGGGCGCAGCCGCGGGACGAGCTCCTCCCAGTAGGCGATCTGGCTCTGCTTGTCCGCGTCCACGTAGGCCATGTCGATGTGCGGTTCGGCCGGCATCGCGCGCAGGGTCTCCAGTGCGGGTGCGATGCGCAGCTCGATGCGGTCCGCGACGCCCGCGTCCTCCCAGGCCTGCCGGCCGTACTGCGTCCACTCCTCGGAGACGTCGCAGGCGATGAGGCGGCCGTCCGCGGGCAGCGCCTGGGCCATGGAGAGGGCCGAGAAGCCGGTGAAGGTGCCGACCTCGACGATGTGGCGGGCGCCGGTCAGCCGGACCAGGAAGGCCAGCAGGGGCCCCTGCTCCTCCGCCGACTGCATCCCGGCCACGTCCGGGAACTTGGCGTACGTCGTCGCCACCAGCCCCCGCTGGACGCGGTCCAGCGGGGGGTTGTGGTCGAGCATGTACCGGTAGAGCTCGTCCGTGATCTTGGTGCTGTTGCCCTTGGTCATGCACCCAGTCTGCCGAGTCGGGCCGTCTCCCGGGCGAATGCGCGCACGATTTCCTCGCCCGCCAGGACGCCCGCCGTGGCCAGCGCGGTCACCGACGGCGCCGTCCAGGCCGCGTCGGCCAGTTCGCCGTGGCCCGGGCGCCAGCCGGCGTCCGCCGCCAGCAGCAGGTCCGCGTCCAGCAGGGAGTCGCCGGCCGCGAGCGTCGTGGTGGCTCCCGTGCGGCGGGCGACCTCGTACATCGCGGCGCTCTTGGTGAGCGGGCGCGGGACCGCGTAGATCTTGCGGCCCTGGAGGGAGACCGTCCAGCCGCGCTCCTCGGCCCACCGGGCCAGGGTCTTGAGCCATTCGTCGGGGACCAGGTCCCTTTCGACGACGAGGTACGCGAAGAGGTCCTCCGCGAGGCGCGCCTTGCGCAGCCATGCCGGGTCGGCCACGGCCAGCAGGTGCTGGTGGACCTCCTCCAGGGGGGCGCACTCCTCGGCGAGGCGCGCGGCGACCTGGCGTCGCCAGTCCCGGTCCGGGACCCCGTCGACGAGGAGCTGCCCGCCGTTGGCACAGATGGCGTACGGGGCCGGGCGGCCGGGGAAGCGGATGCGCTGGTACTGCTTGCGGGTCCGGGTGGTGGTGGGGACGAAGACCACCGAAGGATCGGCCGTCAGCTCCGCCAGCAGTCCCGCCGCCGTTTCCGTCATGTAGGACAGCGGCTTGCTCTCGTGGACCTCGACGCACAGCAGCCGGGGGGCCACCGGGTCGGGCATGGTCAGACCGAGGGCGGCCGCCGAGTAGATGAGCGTACGGTCGAGATCACTGGCTACGAGGACAGTCACTTCGAGGCCACAGCCTTTCCGTCGGCGCCCGTGGCGCCGCGCGTGTATCGGGGGTGGATGAGGCCTACGCACGTGTAGGGCAGGCCGTCGACCTCTTCCACCGGGACGCCGCGCTGCTCGGCGAGCAGCCGTACGTGGTCCAGGTCGGCCCCGGCGCCGCGCTGCGCCAGGATCTTCCACGGCACCCGGCGCAGCAGGACGCGGGTGGTCTCGCCGACGCCGGGCTTGACGAGGTTCACGTCGTGGATGCCGTACTCCTCGCTGATCCGCTCGACCGCCGCCCAGCCCTCCCAGGTGGGGGTGCGGTCGGCCGCGAGGAGTTCCTTGACCTCCTCGGCGACGGCGTCGGCCACCCCGTCGAAGTGGGCGGCGACGCTGTCGACGAATGCGACGGAGACGTCGGCTCCGGCGAGCTCGCGGTAGAACTTCGCGCCGTGGAAGTCGTCGGGACCGACCAGGTCGGACCTCAGAACCGTACGCGAGATGAGACCGGACACCGTGGAATTGAGACAGGCCGAGGGGATCAGGAAGTCCTCGCGGGTGCCGTACGTGGGCACGCAGGAGCCGGGGTCGGCGAGGACGACGATCTCCGGGTCGAAGCCGGGGAACTCCTGCAGGGCGACCTTGAGCTCGCGGGTGATGGCGCCCTTGCCGGTCCAGCCGTCGACGAAGACGACGTCGGCGGGGTCGTGGTGGGCGGCGAGCCAGCGCAGGGCGTTGGCGTCGATGCCGCGGCCGCGCACGATGGAGACGGCGTAGTGCGGCAGGTCCAGGCCGTGGCGGGCGCGCGCCCAGCGGCGCATCAGGACGCCTACGGGGGTGCCGGCGCGGGCCAGGGAGACGAGGACCGGGGACGGGGAGCGCTCGGCGAGTACGGTCTCGGTGACCGTGCCGACGGCGCGGGCCATGCGGGCGGCGGAGGCGGTCAGCGCGCTCCGGTACAGCTCCTGGTACTGCGGGGAGGGCTGGTACTCGACGGGCAGGGACTCGGCGTAGTGCGCGCCGCCCGCCTGTATCGCCTCTTCGCGCTCCTCCGTCGGCGCCTCCAGTTCGACGTCGGAGAAGTCCTGGAGCAGCCAGCCGACGTCCTCGGGGGCGTACGAGGAGAAGGCGGGTCCGCGCAGCGGCTCGCGCAGGGTCGGCTCGGTCGGCTCGGTCATGATCGGCTTCGGCTCCCGCCGGTCGGGTACGTAGGACGGGACGACGGCCAGCACGAGGCGGCCGGTGTGCGGGGCGAGGGCCGCCAGCAGTCCCGTGTGCAGCTCGGGGGTGTCCCCGGCCGAGTCCACGACGGCGACGACGGCGTCGAAGCCGGCGCCGTCCGTGCTGTGGACGTTGTAGGCGTAGCGGTCGCCGGGGCCGTCGGCCGGGGCGTCGTGGGCCGGGAAGACCAGCCGGGTGCGGATGGCGTAGCCGGGGTCGTCCACGGCGAGCACGGGCGAGCGGGTGGTGGTCGAGAAGCGGACCTCGCGGGCCGCCCCCGCCTCCTCCAGGGCCTTGGCGAGGCGCAGCGGCGCGTACATCAGCTCCTCGTTGCCGAGTACGAGGACCCGCCCCGCGGGGGCTTCGCCGAGTGCGGCGGTGAGCTGGCCGGCCAGGGCGGGCAGGGCCGCCTCCAGGCGGGTGCGGTGCGCGGCGGTGAAGCCGTGGCGGCCGCCGTCGGGGACGCCTGCCGGCCAGTTCAGGTCCACGCGGATGACCGGCCGCGGGTCGCCGGCCGGGGCCGCCGCCGGGACGCCGCCGCCGGCCCTGACCTGGTCAGCGGCCGGGGTCTCGTACTGCTCGACCAGTGCCCGGCCCTTGGCCAGGACGCCGTCCGGCAGGGCGACCGTGCCCGAGGCGAGGGCGATCAGGTCCACGCGTGCGCCCAGCTCGGCGGCGAAGGCGGTGAGCCGGTCGCGGTCGGCCGCGGAGCGCATGTCGACGAGGGCGACGACCACGTAGTGCGCGCGGGGGTGGCGGGCGTGCAGGTCGCGGATGGTGTTCAGGACGGTGTTGCCGGTGGAGAACTCGTCGTCGACGAGGACCAGGGGGCCGTTGCCGGCGAGCAGCCGCGGGTCCTCGGGCAGCAGCAGGTGCGAGGTGGCGTGCGAGTGCGCCTCCTCGAAGCCGCCGGCCTGCTCCACACCCGGGACGGGCCGTCGGGTGGAGTGCAGGTAGGGGGCCGGGCCGAGGCCGTCGGCGACGCAGTGGCCGAGGCCGGTGGCGGTCTCGGCGTAGCCGAGGACCACGGCGGTCGCGGCGGCTTCCTCGCCGAGCAGCGCCCGTACGCGTTCGCCGAGCCCGTGCCCGGCGGCGTAGACGACCTGCGGGGACTGCGGGACGTGCTTGCCCAGCACCTGCGAGACCAGCAGGTGCGCCCGCTTGGGGTTGCGCCGCAGGGCCAGTCCGAGCAGCTCTGTCAGCCGCGGACTGCCACCGGAGTCCTGCAGGCTCACGCCCAGCCGGTCCGCGACCCAGGTACCCGACCACACTGCTTCGATCGTCTTGCCTTTCCTCGTCATCGTCATTGTCCGTGCCCGTCCCGGCGTCCGCGCGGGCGGGCGGGCGTGCTCACACCTGGAGCCCGGCGGTGAGGAGGTCGACGAAGCCGACCTCCTCCCTGGCCACACCGAAGACCTCTGCGCGCAGCATGGTGCGCTCGGCCCAGGCCCGGTGGGGCTTCACCTCGTTCATCTTGTTCGTGTAGGCGGAACGCATCACTCCGCCGCCGCCGCGCTCGGGTCGCAGGATGTCCTGCGCGTCGCAGAACTCCTCGTGCGAGACCACCGACAGCGCGTGCACGGGCGTGACGTGGGCGGGGTGGATGCAGGTCTTGCCGAGGAGCCCGTTGGCCCGGTCCAGCTCGATCTCGCGCAGCAGTCCGTCCAGGTCGTGCTCGATGAGGGCGGTGCGCAGTTCCTCCACGCCCTCCTCCAGGAAGGGGCTGCGACGCAGCTGGGGCTTGAAGAGGCGCTGCTGGCTGCGGAAGTACTCCCAGACGGGCCCGGTGACGGTGAAGCCGGTGCCGTCGGCGCGGCTGAGGACGTTGACGACGTCCGCGATGACGCCCGCCACGATCTGGACGTCGTAGGCGGTCATGTCGGGCGTGCGCCGCAGGCCGTAGGCCGAGCAGAAGTCGGTCACGCCGAGCCGCAGCGCCAGGACCCGCTCGCGGTGGCTGTTGACCGTGCGGGAGATGCCGGCGAGGGCCTCGACGCGGGTTTCGAGGTGGAGGAGGTCCGGGGTCTCCAGGACGGGCATGGCGTAAAGGCGGGGCAGCGCGGCGGCCGCCTCCGCTTCGGCGACGGCTTCGAGGAAGGCGATCCCGCGCTTCTCGTCGAACTTCGGGAGCACGAAACCGGCCAGCCGCCGTACGGAGCCGCCGAGCCGGCGCACCAGGTCGGGTATCTGCTCGGGCGTGCGGACGCGGATGAAGAGCAGCGGGAGCTCCGCGGCGTCGTCGTCGAGCTCGGAGAAGTGCCGGACGAGGTTCTCCTCGGCTCCGGCGACGTCGCCGTCGCTGATGGAATCCTCCAGGCAGAGCACCATGGAGACGACTCCGCGGGCGGCCTGCTTGCGGATGTCCGCGGCGAGGGTGGGGCGGGTGGCGGGGCTGTAGAGCGTGGCTCCCAGGGCCGCCGCGAGGACGCGGGAGGGCGAGGCTCCGGTGAATTCCGCCGGTTCCTGGTGGAAGAGGTCCTTACGGACGGTGGGCGTTATGTGCCCAAAGTGACGCATGTGCTTCCCCCGTACTGCCTCGGCGGCCCAACTGGCATGGCCGGTAATAGTACGTACGAACGTGAGTCAAGAGTTCCTCAAGCACATGAAGTTCAGGTAACCCTCTTGCACCATGCCCAGGTCTCGCGTTCGAGACAAGGCCCTACGGGGGGCCGCATTGTCCCTGTCCACCCCGGGAGGGCAGGATGACGTGCATGACGCACGCGATGCAGAAGGGCTCGAACATCCCGGTGGCCGCCGTGGCGGTGCGGGCGGTGCTGCGCTGGACCGGCGGCCCCGAGGTGCCGGACGTGGACGCCTCGGCGCTGCTCGTCGGCCCGGACGGCCGGGTGCGTTCGGACGAGGACTTCGTCTTCTACAACCAGCCCCGGCATCCCTCGGGAGCCGTCTGGCGGCTCGGCAAGAAGCAGATCGGCGAGGCGATCACCGACGCCGTCCAGGTCGACCTGCGCACGGTGACCCCGACGGTGGGCCGGATCCTGGTGGTCGCCTCGGCCGAGGACGTCCCCTTCCGCCGGGTCCACGACCTGCGGATCCTGCTCTACGACGCCTCCCCGACCGGCAGCTCCGAACCGCTGGCCTACTTCGACGTACGGCCCGAGACCGGCGCCGAGACGGCGCTGATCTGCGGTGAGCTGTACCGCCGGGGCGAGGCGTGGAAGTTCCGGGCGCTCGGCGAGGGCTACTCCGACGGCCTGGTGGGCCTGGCGACCGACCACGGGATCTCGGTCGACGAGACCGCCGCCGAGCCCGACGCGGGCCCCGCGGCCGGCCCCGCCTCCGGGCCCACCTCGGAGCAGACGGCGATGATGGCCCCGCCCACGCAGGCCCCGCCGCCCATCCAGCCCGCCTACGGGTACCCGCAGCCGGTGTCCCCGGCCCCCGTGCCGGGTCCGGGCGGCGATCCGTCGTTCCGGCTGCCGGTGCAGGGCCCGCAGTTCATCCGCCGCTGACCCCGCTCACGCCGAGGCCCGGCCCGGCCGCCGCCCGTGACGCACCCCGGGCGGGGCTCGTCCTGCCGCGGCGGGGCCGGCGGCGGGCTCCGGTCAGCTCTTGGTGCTCTTGTAGCCCCGTCCCCACTGGAGCCCCCAGCCGTACAGCCGGTCGAGCTCGGCCTGGAACCCGTACACGAACTTCACCTCGCGCCGCACGACGAGCTCGCCCTTGACCTTCTCCAGGGAGACGACCGCGCAGGAACGGGCCTGCGGGTGCCGCTCGTCCAGCGGGATCTCGATCCGCGGCCCCGTGACGGGGTAGAGCGTCACCATGGCGTGCGTCCGGTCGAAGGCGGGGGTCTGGTCGTAGATGTAGACGAAGACCAGCAGCCGCTTGATGTCCTCGGCGTGGTCGAGGTTGACGTAGAGCGTCTCGCCCGAGGCCGATCCGAACCGGTCGTCCCCGCTGAGCTTCACGTACGGCGGGTCGTTGAGGTCGCCGAGCAGGTTCCCCAGCGGCTGCACCGCGCCGCGGGTGCCGTCCGTCAGCTCGTACAGGCAGCCCATGTCGAGGTCGACGTTGACCATGCCCTGGGTGTGCGCCTGCACCAGGTCCGGCTTGAACAGCTTGAACGGGTGCCGGAAGAGCTGGCCGCTCTGGCCGGAGCGGCCGCCGATGTCCGAGGTGCGCATGCGCCAGGACAGATTGACGCGCAGATTGCCGTGAACGGCCCCCTGTTTGGTGAGCGACACCGTCGAATGCCGCTTGGTCAGTTCGATCGCGTTCGACGAGGCACTGCCCGACTGGAACTGCACCGCCCGGCTGCCCAAGATGCCGTCGAAGAAGCCCATCCCCTACCCCCCTGGTCCCCTGATCCCCTTGATCGGCCTGAGCCTACGGAAGCGGGGCGGCCCGCCGGGTCCGTGAACCCGGTGGACCGCCCCGCAATGGAGCGTTCCGCATTACCGCCGCGGTCATGCCTCGGCGGTGGAACCCTCCAGTTCCAGGCGCTTGTTGCGGCGCACGGAGGACCAGAAGGACCATCCGATGAGCAGCACGCCGACGAGACCGGTGATGATCTCGTTGATCTCGTACTGGATGGTGACGAGCAGGATCACGGCGAGCGCGCCGATGGCGTAGTGCGCGCCGTGCTCCAGGTACACGTAGTCGTCGAGGGTGCCCTGGCGGACCAGGTAGACCGTCAGCGACCGGACGTACATGGCACCGATACCGAGGCCGAGGGCCATCAGCACGATGTCGTTGGTGATGGCGAAGGCGCCGATGACCCCGTCGAAGGAGAAGGAGGCGTCGAGGACTTCGAGGTAGAGGAACATGAAGAAGGCGGCCTTGCCGGCCATGGCGACGGCCGAGACGGGCTTGCCGCTCTTCTTGGCCTCCTCCTCGGCCTCGTGCTCGGCCTCCTCCTCTTCCTCCAGCTTGTTCTCGAAGTAGCCGGAGAGGCCGCCGACGATCATGTAGGTGATCAGGCCGAGGACGCCGGAGATCAGGACGGTCTGCGCCTTGTCCACGTGGACGCCACCGTGCTGGTGGGCGTTGGCCCCGACGGTCATGGAGGCGATGACCAGGACGATCAGCGCGATGCAGGCGGACAGCATGTCGACCTTGCCGAGCTTGGCGAGCGGCCGCTCAAGCCAGGCGAGCCACTTGATGTCACGGTCCTCGAAGATGAAGTCGAGGAAGATCATCAGCAGGAACATGCCACCGAAGGCGGCGATGGACGGGTGGGCGTCCGTCACCAGCTGCTCGTACATGTCCTTGTCGGACAGGGCGAGGTCCACGGCCTCGATGGGCCCGATCTTGGCGCTGATCGCGACGATCACGACGGGGAAGACCAGTCGCATACCGAAGACCGCGATGAGGACGCCGACGGTGAGGAAGATCTTCTGCCAGAAGGCATTCATCTTCTTCAGGATTCCGGCGTTGACCACCGCGTTGTCGAAAGACAGCGAGATCTCGAGGACCGACAGGATCGCGACGATACCGAAGGCCTGCCACCCCCCGTAGAACACCGCTGCGACCAGACCGAGCGCAGTGATTGCGAACG
Source organism: Streptomyces sp. NPDC048257 (assembly GCF_043201855.1). NCBI lineage: Bacteria > Bacillati > Actinomycetota > Actinomycetes > Kitasatosporales > Streptomycetaceae > Streptomyces > Streptomyces sp. NPDC048257. The sequence continues at coordinate 120,508 of NZ_JBICZI010000008.1, read as the reverse complement.
ACCAGCCGAAGGTTTTGAGAACCACTGGCACCCCATCGTCTTGTACGGCTTTACGAAACGTTGACCCCGAAGTCTAGAGCGATGCCTCGGAGCCCCGACGCGTACCCCTGCCCCACCGCACGGAACTTCCATTCACCCCCGTAGCGGTAGACCTCGCCGAAGATCATCGCGGTTTCGCTGGAGGCGTCCTCGGAGAGGTCGTAGCGGGCCAGTTCCTGGCCGTCCGCCTGGTTCACCACGCGGATGAAGGCATTGCTGACCTGGCCGAAGCTCTGCCGGCGGGAGTCCGCGTCGTGGATCGAGACCGGGAAGACGATCTTGTCCACCGACTCCGGCACCTTGGTGAGGTCGATGATGATCGACTCGTCGTCGCCTTCACCCTCGCCGGTGAGGTTGTCCCCTGTGTGTTCGACGGAGCCGTCGGGGCTCTTCAGGTTGTTGTAGAAGACGAAGTACTCGTCCCCCAGCACCCGGCCGCTGTTGCACAGCAGCGCGCTGGCGTCGAGGTCGAAGTCGGCTCCCGTGGTCGAGCGCGCGTCCCATCCGAGACCGATCAGAACCCTGGTCAGGTTCGGTGCGGCCTTGGAGAGGGAGACATTGCCCCCCTTGGCGAGTGTGACGCCCATGTTGTGGTCCTCCCCGGACGACGGTGTGGCGGGTGCGGCGGTGTGCCGTCTGCGGTGGTGTCCGCAGGTAAAGCCGGTCCGGCGCCGTACACACAGTGCACGGCGCCGGACGGACGGACTGCTCTCGGGCTCAGACGTTGACGCCGAAGTCCTGCGCGATGCCGCGCAGGCCCGAGGCGTAACCCTGGCCGATGGCGCGGAACTTCCACTCCGCACCGTTGCGGTACAGCTCACCGAAGACCATGGCGGTCTCGGTCGAGGCGTCCTCGGAGAGGTCGTACCGGGCGAGCTCGGTGTTGTCGGCCTGGTTCACGACGCGGATGTACGCGTTGCGGACCTGGCCGAAGCTCTGCTGGCGGCTCTCGGCCTCGTAGATCGAGACCGGGAAGACGATCTTGGCAACGTCGGCCGGGACGCCGGCCAGGTTGACCTTGATCGCCTCGTCGTCGCCCTCGCCCTCACCGGTGGTGTTGTCACCGGTGTGCTCCACCGAGCCGTCGGGGCTCTTCAGGTTGTTGAAGAAGACGAAGTTCGCGTCGCTGGTGACCTTGCCCTGGTCGCTGGTCAGGATCGCGCTGGCGTCGAGGTCGAAGTCGACACCGGTGGTGGTGCGAGCATCCCAGCCCAGACCGACGATGACCGCCGTCAGGTTAGGCGCGGCCTTGGTCAGCGAGACGTTGCCGCCCTTGCTGAGGCTGACTCCCACGGGTCCTCCATTGGGTTCTGTGTGTGGGGCGGTGCCCCGTCGTGCAGGGGCCCTCCCGGCCGTGACCGGGGGAGCTACCGGATCAACGTTTCGATCCTAGTGACGGGTTCCCGCCTGTAAGCGGTTTTCGCAGGGAAAATGCGCGTACGGACCGCGCGGGCGCGCTCAGAGACTGTCGAGCGCCTTGATGTACTCGTTCAGGTCACGTGCGTCGGGCAGTCCGTTGACGACAGTCCAGCGCACGACGCCGTCCTTGTCGATGATGAAGGTGCCGCGGACCGCGCAGCCCTTGGCCTCGTCGAAGACCCCGTACGCGCGGGAGGTTTCCCCGTGCGGCCAGAAGTCCGACAGCAGCGGGTACTCCAGACCCTCCTGCTCGCCGAAGACCCGCAGGGTGGGCACGGAGTCGTTGGAGACCGCGAGGAGCTGCACGTCGTCGTTCTGGAAGCGCGGCAGCTGGTCGCGCAGCTCGCACAGCTCGCCGGTGCAGACACCGGTGAAGGCGAACGGGTAGAAGAGCAGCACCACGGCCTTCTCGCCCCGGAAGTCGGAGAGCCGCACGGCCCGGCCGTGGTTGTCCTTGAGCTCGAAGTCCGGAGCCTTGTCGCCGACCTCGATCGCCATCTCTCGCATCCCTTCGTTCCCGCATCCCCGCGTTGGGCTGTTCGGGTGGGTCCACCCTAGGGGGACCGGGTCCCCGGAACGCACGCACCCCGCCGACCGGAGGGGACTCCGGCCGACGGGGTGCGTGTCCGCTTGGCTGCGGGGCGCGGCTCAGCGCTTGGACTTGGCCACCTTGGGCGTGGCCAGCTTGGTCGCCGTCCACTCCTTGCCGATGGGGAGACCCTTGGCCAGCGAGAGGCCCGCGGTCTCGGCCGCCTCGCTGATGTCGCTGGCCTCGACGAAGCCGGGCTTGCCGGTCTTCGGGGTGACCAGCAGGATCAGGGCGTCGTCCTCGACGAGCTCGGTGGCATCGACCAAGGTGTCCGTCAGATCGCCGTCGTCCTCCCGGAACCACAGCAGCACCGCGTCGGCGACGTCGTCGTAGTCCTCGTCGACGAACTCCTCGACGAACTGCTCGACGGCATCACGGAAATCCTGATCGACGTCGTCGTCGTAGCCGATCTCCTGGACCACCTGTTCGGACTGGAAACCCAGCCGGGCGGCCAGGTTCTCCGCGTGGTCCGCGGTCGCGCTCACGGGGTGCCTCCTGCTCATGTTCGGTGAATGTCTCTCGGCGGCGCGCGTACGCGCAGCATTGGGCGTAGTCCACACGGGCGCGGCGGATCGCGCAAGTACCCGGCCGCCGAGACCGTCGAAACGGTGACGATTACGGCCGTCTCGCCGCAACTTTCAGCCTTCCCGTGCGCCCCTCTCGTGATTCATCCCACACCATTCCAGCTCATTCGGCATCATCGTCGACGCTTGATGCCTTTCCTACCTGTTTGAGGGACGAACGACCTTACGAAGGGGGCGCCCGGGTTGGGCGTAAGGTTGCGGTTTGGCCGGACTCGTTACGGATCCCCGCCGATCCTCACCCCCCGGGTTCCCTGCGATTTCCAGGGATTACCCGGTGGTAAAGATGAAGATTTCGGCCCAGCGTAAGAGCATGGGAGGCGGCGAACCCAAGGCACGACTCCCCCCGACAGCGAAGGAACAGCGTGGCTTCCGCATCCGATCGCAATCCGATCATCATTGGCGGCCTGCCGAGTCAGGTCCCGGACTTCGATCCGGAGGAGACGCAGGAGTGGCTCGACTCCCTCGACGCCGCCGTCGACGAGCGGGGCCGTGAACGTGCCCGCTACCTGATGCTGCGGCTGATCGAGCGGGCCCGCGAGAAGCGCGTGGCCGTGCCCGAGATGCGCAGCACGGACTACGTCAACACGATCGCCACCCGGGACGAGCCGTTCTTCCCCGGCAACGAGGAGATCGAGCGCAAGGTCCTCAACGCCACCCGGTGGAACGCGGCCGTCATGGTCTCGCGCGCCCAGCGTCCCGGGATCGGCGTCGGCGGCCACATCGCCACGTTCGCCTCCTCCGCCTCCCTCTACGACGTGGGCTTCAACCACTTCTTCCGGGGCAAGGACGAGGGCGACGGCGGCGACCAGATCTTCTTCCAGGGTCACGCCTCCCCCGGCATCTACGCCCGCGCCTACCTCCTGGACCGGCTCTCCGAGCAGCAGCTCGACTCGTTCCGCCAGGAGAAGTCGAAGGCGCCGTACGGCCTTTCGAGCTACCCGCACCCGCGGCTGATGCCGGACTTCTGGGAGTTCCCGACCGTCTCGATGGGCCTCGGCCCGCTCGGTGCGATCTACCAGGCGCGGATGAACCGGTACATGGAGGCGCGCGGGATCGCGGACACCTCCAAGTCCCACGTTTGGGCGTATCTCGGCGACGGCGAGATGGACGAGCCGGAGTCGCTCGGCCAGCTGTCGATCGCCGCGCGCGAGGGCCTGGACAACCTGACCTTCGTCGTCAACTGCAACCTCCAGCGCCTCGACGGCCCGGTGCGCGGCAACGGCAAGATCATCCAGGAACTGGAGTCGATCTTCCGCGGCGCCGGCTGGAACGTCATCAAGCTGATCTGGGACCGCTCCTGGGACCCGCTGCTGGCCCAGGACCGCGACGGGATCCTGGTCAACAAGATGAACTCGACCCCCGACGGGCAGTTCCAGACGTACGCCACCGAGTCGGGCGAGTACATCCGCGAGCACTTCTTCGGCGGGGACCAGCGGCTGCGCGCGATGGTCGAGAACATGTCCGACCAGCAGATCCAGCACCTGGGCCGCGGCGGTCACGACCACAAGAAGGTCTACGCGGCGTACGCGGCGGCCAAGGCCCACAAGGGCCAGCCGACGGTGATCCTGGCGCAGACGGTCAAGGGCTGGACGCTCGGCCCGAACTTCGAGGGCCGCAACGCCACGCACCAGATGAAGAAGCTGACGGTCGACGACCTCAAGCGCTTCCGCGACCGCCTGCACATCCCGATCACGGACGCGCAGCTGGAGGGCGGGGCGCCGCCGTACTACCACCCGGGCCGCGATTCGCCGGAGATCCATTACATGCACGACCAGCGCAACGCTCACGGCGGCTACGTGCCGACCCGTGTCGTGCGCGCCAAGCCGCTGCAGCTGCCGGGCGACGCGGCGTACGCGGCGGCGAAGAAGGGCTCGGGGCAGCAGTCGATCGCCACGACGATGGCCTTCGTCCGCATCCTGAAGGACCTGATGCGGGACAAGGAGATCGGCAAGCGCTTCGTGCTGATCGCGCCCGACGAGTACCGCACCTTCGGTATGGACGCCTTCTTCCCGAGCGCCAAGATCTACAACCCGCTGGGCCAGCAGTACGAGGCGGTCGACCGCGACCTGCTGCTCGCGTACAAGGAGTCCCCGACCGGCCAGATGCTGCACGACGGCATCTCGGAGGCGGGCTGCACGGCCTCGCTGATCGCCGCGGGTTCGGCGTACGCGACGCACGGCGAGCCGCTGATCCCGGTCTACGTCTTCTACTCGATGTTCGGTTTCCAGCGCACGGGTGACCAGTTCTGGCAGATGGCCGACCAGCTCGCGCGCGGTTTCGTCCTCGGCGCGACCGCGGGGCGGACCACCCTCACGGGTGAGGGCCTCCAGCACGCCGACGGTCACTCCCAGCTGCTGGCCTCGACGAACCCGGGCTGCGTGGCGTACGACCCGGCCTACGGGTACGAGATCGCGCACATCGTCCGGGACGGTCTGCGGCGGATGTACGGCCCGCAGGCGGAGGACGTCTTCTACTACCTGACCGTCTACAACGAGCCGATCCAGCACCCGGCCGAGCCGGCGGACGTCGACGTGGACGACATCCTGAAGGGCATCCACCGGGTGTCGCAGGGCACCGAGGGCACGATCGGGGCGCAGCTCATGGCCTCGGGCGTGGCGGTGCCGTGGGCGCTGGAGGCGCAGCGGATCCTGGCCGCCGACTGGGGCGTCCGGGCGGACGTCTGGTCGGCGACCTCCTGGAACGAGCTGCGCCGCGAGGCGGTCGAGGTGGAGGAGCACAACCTGCTCCACCCGGAGGAGGAGCAGCGCGTCCCGTACGTGACGCGGAAGCTGTCCGGTGCGGAGGGGCCGTTCGTGGCGGTCTCGGACTGGATGCGGGCGGTTCCGGACCAGATCTCGCGGTGGGTGCCCGGTGCGTACACCTCGCTGGGCGCGGACGGCTTCGGCTTCGCGGACACCCGTGGTGCCGCGCGGCGCTTCTTCCACATCGACGCGCAGTCGGTGGTCCTGGCGACGCTCACCGAGCTGGCCAGGGCGGGGAAGATCGACCGCTCGGCGCTGAAGCAGGCGATCGACCGGTACCAGCTGCTGGACGTGGCGGCGGCGGACCCGGGCCCGGCGGGCGGCGACGCGTAGCGCCCGCGGGCCGGACGGGGTGAGGGCGGGCCGGTGATCCGGACCCGCCTCCTCCCCGGGCCCCGGGTGACGGGAGCGGGTCCCGGCTGCGGCCGGGGCCCGCTCCCGTTTACGGGTTCCCTACGATGCTCGGCATGAAGGAACCCTCACGTCAGCGGCAGTGGGAGCGGCGGATCCAGATCCCGCTGCTCGTGCTCGCCGTGGTGTTCGCGGTCGCGTACGCCGTCCCCATCGTCGCTCCGGACGCCGACGCGGGCGTGCACCGCGCCTGCACCTACGCGGAGTGGACGGTGTGGGGTGCCTTCGCCGTCGACTACCTCGTACGGCTGGGCCTGACGGGCGACCGCAAGCACTTCGTGCGCACGCACTGGCTGGACCTGGCCGCGGTGGTGCTGCCGCTCGTCCAGCCGCTGCGGCTGCTGCGGCTGGTGGCCACCTTGATGCTGGTGGGCCGCCGGGCCCGGATGGCCCCGCAGGTCCAGCTGACGACCTACGTGGCCGGGGCCGTGGTGGGCCTGCTGATGTTCGGCTCGCTGGCGGTGCTGAGCGTGGAGCGGGACGCTCCCGACGGCAACATCAAGAACCTGGGCGACGCCGTGTGGTGGTCCTTCACCACGATGACGACGGTCGGGTACGGGGACCACTCCCCCACGACCGGCCTGGGCCGGTTGCTGGCGGTCGGCCTCATGCTGTCCGGCATCGCCCTGCTGGGTGTGGTCACCGCGAACATCGCGGCCTGGTTCATCGCGCGCTTCGAACGCGACGACCAGGCCGAACGGCTCCAGCTGGCCGCTCTCCTGGAGCTCCAGGCGGAGGTACGGGCGCTGCGCGGCGAGGTCGCCCGGCTGGGCGGCCCGGCGGCCGAGGCGGCGGCCGGCGTGGCCGGGACGGCGGCCGGCGTGGCCGGGACGGCGGCCGGCGTGGCCGGGACGGCGGCCGATCGGCCGAACGCCCCGGCGCAGCGGGAAGCTACCTCTCCCACACCTTGAACGCCCGCACCTGGTAGGGCGACTGGGGCAGCCAGACCCCGTCGCCGGGGTAGGTCTGGAACTCGCCCGTCTCCGCGCACTCGGCCGACTGGTACGTCGTGACCGGGCGCCCGGTGCGGTTGGTGAGGGACTGGGCGCTGGTCCCGGCCGGCAGCGCGGTGCAGCTGTTGATGTCCAGGTTGCTCAGCTCATGGGTCTGCCGGGCTCCCTTGAACTCCGGTTTCGCCCACAGGCACAGCTGCCCGGTCGCGCAGGCCCCGAGGGCCGGCGGGCCCGCGGCGTGGGCCGTGGTGGCCGTACTCGGGATGAGGGCGGTGAGGGCCAGGACGGTCGCGGCCAGGGTGGTCGTGGTGGTGGCTCGGGTGCTTCGACACGTACGCATGACGGGTCAGCTCCTTGTGGACGGCGGGCGCCCGGACCGTTTCCGGAGCTCCGCGGACACCACGCTGACCTGCGACGACGGTCGGGCGGAAGAGGCCCGGGGCGGGTCCACCCTGATAGGCGACAGCCTCGCCGGAACCCTCCGGCGGGGCTGTCGCCCGTACGGAGTTGACGCCTCCGGGAGCCGGCGGGCCGGGCCCGAGGCCGCCCGGGCGGGGCTGCGGCCGGGGCTGCGGCCCGGGCGCGGTCCCGGCCGGTGGCGACCCGAACGTGTCATGCGCGAGGGGTCGCGGGGGGGGGGGGGGGGGGGGGGGGGGGGGGGGCGGGGGGCGGGGGGCCCCCCCCCCCCCCCCCCCCCCCCCCCCCCCCGCCCCGCGGACGGCACGTCGACACCCCCGGCGGAGCCGTCTCCCTCCCGTCCGTCACCGGTACTCTGACCGCCCACTCGGCGTCAGGAAGGAGCCTCCGCGGTGGTGATCGACGAGCGGTCGGCGACGGCCGCGCCGGTGACCGGACTGCGCGAACGCAAGAAGCGGCGCACCCGGAACGCCCTGCTGCGCGCCGCCCTCCTGCTGTTCCTCTCCCAGGGGTACGAGCGCACCACCGTCGACGAGATCACCGACGCCGTGCACGTGTCCCAGCGCACCTTCTTCCGCTACTTCGCCAACAAGGAGGAGGTCGTCTTCGCCCTCCAGGAGCTGGTCGAGTCGCGGTTCGTCGCCGAACTGCGCGCCCGGCCGGCCGCCGAGGGACCCTTCGAGGCCATGCGGGGCGCGGCGCTCGCCGTCTGGGACTCCGTCGAGGCGGCCCTGTCCGAGGTGGTCCCCGTCGACCTCTACATGCGCAGCTACCGGCTGATCGAGTCCACCCCGGCGCTGCTCGCCGTGCACCTGCGGCGCTCCACCGAGCTGGAGGAACGGATCTCCCGGCTGATCGGCGCCCGCGAGGGCCTCGACGTGGACGCCGATCCGAGACCCCGGGTCGCCGTCGCCGCGTTCTGCGGCGTGATGCGGCTCACCGGGCGGCTCTGGGGAGCGGGCGAGGACACCAGCGTGGAGTCGATCCGGGGGCTGACGGAGACGTACCTCGACCGGATCGGCCCGGCTCTGACCTCGAGTTGGCGCAGTCCCGCCTAGCCGGAGCGCCCGCGCCGTCCGGTCCGCGGGAGCGGCGCGCACTCCCCCGCCCGGTCCTCACGGGGTCCCACGGTCGGCCGTGAGACCGGTCACCCGGCACGCCCGTGGCGTAAGACGTCTCATAGGCTGGTCACAGTGAACGTGCCCGGCCTCGCCCACCCCACCGCCCTCGGCGCCGACCCGCGCCCTGCCGCCCTGCGCGCCCTGCTCGCGCTGGCGGTGGTCTTCATCATGCTGGCGACCACCGGCTGGACGGCCGTGCACCGGCCCGAGGGGGGTACTCCGCTGCGGGTCACCGCCCTGGCCGCCTGGGCCAAGGTGCGCATCGACGGCCGCCCGGTGCCGTCCGCGGAGGCCCCCGCGCGGACGGTGGCCCGTTTCTTCGCCGGCCTCGACGGCGCCCAGCGCGACCGGCTCGCCGAGGGCTATCCCCTCGTCGTCGGCAACCTCGACGGGGCCCCCGCCGCCGTTCGCTACCGGGCCAACCTGCAGGGCCTGGAACAGGCCCGCCGGGTCGAGGAGGCCCGCAGCCGCGACGTCGCGCTGACCCCGGCCGACCGGGCCACGGCCACCCGGCGCTCCCACCGCTTCGCCTCGCTCGCCGAGCCGGGCCGGCAGATCCTCGCCTTCGACCCGACCGGCGGCGGCCGCGTGGCCGAGGTCTTCGGTGACCTCACCCGCGCCGAGCGGGTCTCGGTGATCGTCCCCGGCGTCGACACCGACCTGCTCACCTTCGAGCGCAGCCAGCGCCGCCTGACCTCCCCGGTCGGCATGGCCGAGTCCCTGTACGAGGCCCAGCGCGCGGCCGAGCCGGGCAGCCGGACGGCGGTCATCGCCTGGGCCGGCTACACCGCCCCCACCGGGGTCGGGATGGACGCCGCCACGGGCCGTATGGCCGTCGACGGCGCCGTCCTGCTGAAGGCCCTCACCACCTCCCTGCCCGGAGACGCGAGCGTGGCGCTGTTCTGCCACAGCTACGGATCGGTGGTCTGCGGGGTCGCCGCGCACGAGCTGCCGCGCCGGGTGACCGACGTGGTGGTGGCGGGCAGCCCGGGCATGCGCGCGCAGAACGTCGCAGGGCTGCACACCACGGCGCGGGTCTGGGCGACGCGCGACGAGGGCGACTGGATCGCGGACGTACCGCACCTGGAGGTCGGCGGGCTGGGCCACGGCGCCGATCCGGTGTCCCCAGCGTTCGGCGCGCGGCTGCTGTCCTCGGCCCGGGCGAAGAGCCACACCGGCTATTTCGCGCCAGGAACGGACTCGATGGACAACTTCGCGCGGATCGGAACCGGCGCATTCGCTTCCGTTGTCTGCGCGACCGGGGACGATGCCTGTCGGCGTGGAATTTCCGGGACAGAGCAGGACTGACGCGCGTAGAGGCACGGAAAACGGGCCCGGCAACCGGGGGGACGCACGGGGGCGCCGCCCTTTACGATGTGCCGCATGGGTGACGTACTGGCCGGAAACCATGCCGTCTGGGAGTTCGACTCGGACTCGGTGCTCATCCGCTTCGCACGGGGGATCAGAACGCCGCGGCTGCCAAGGCTCTTCCACGCCCTCGGCTCGCGCCGAATCCCTCTCGAAGCGGTGTCCGCCGTGACTGTGACCGTGACCGGCGGCAAACGGGACACGGTGGTTCTGCGTGCCGTCCCGCGGCCGGGCGCCGATCCGCTGATGGAGGCTGCCGCCGGGCAGCTGAAGGAGGCCTGCGACCCGTACCGCCTGGTGCTGCCGGGCGACCGGGCCCCGCTCGCCGCCGCCTTCGCCGACGCGCTGCGCTCCCGCCTCGGGCCGGACGCCGACGAGCCGTCCGAGCGCTTCCTCGTCGACGTGCCGCAGCCGCCGCTGCGCCTGAAGGCGTACGACGCCCGCGTGGGGTTCGACGGCTCGGCGGTCACCTTCCACTGGTCGCGCACGGGCGCCACCACCACCAAGTGGAAGGCGGGCGACCAGCGCTTCCCGCTGGCCGCCCTCACCGGCGTCGAGTGGTGTTCCCCCCAGGGCCCCGGCGGCCACCTGCGGCTGCAGCTTCGGGACAACCCCGGCGACCCGCGCCCGGACCACGACCTCGCGGCGGCCGTCTTCGGCCTGGGCTACGGGGCGGTGCACGAGTCGCTGCCGTTCGCCGCGGCCGTACTGGCCGCCCTGCGCGGCCGTACCCCGGTCGCCGCCGTGCCGCGGGCCCGCTCCGGCGACGACCGCCTGCGGCACCTGAGCGAGCTGCACGCGGCCGGGCTGCTCACGGACGCGGAGTACGCGGCGCTGCGCGACCGCTTCGCCGCCGAGTCCCTCTAGGCGTAGGCCGGCTCAGGCTTCCCGTGCCGCCGAGGTGGCGCTCATGTCCGGGTAGCGGTCGCCGGCGACCTGGTCGGCGATCGGCTCCAGCAGGTCCAGCTCGGCCTGTGTGAGGGTGATCCGGGTGGCCCCGGTGTTCTCGCGCAGCCGGGCCGCCTTGCGGGTGCCCGGGATCGGGACCACGGTCAGCCCGTGGACCTTCGCCCGCTGCTGGACCCAGGCCAGGGCGATCTGCGCCGGGCTCGCCCCGCGCTCGGCCGCGATCTCCCGGACCGGGGCCAGCAGCGCGGCGTTGGCCTTCGCGTTGTCGCCGTTGAACCGCGGCTGGTGGCGCCGGAAGTCGTCCTGCGACAGCTCCGCGGACGCGTCCGCGAAGGACCCGGTCAGGAAGCCCCGGCCGAGCGGGGAGTACGCCGCGACGGCCACCCCGAGCTCCGCCGCCGCGCCCACCGCGCTGCGCTCCACGTCCCGGCTGAACAGCGACCACTCCGACTGGAGCGCCGCGATCGGGTGCACGGCGTGCGCCTCGCGCAGCTCCGCGCCGGTGACCTCGCTGAGGCCGAGGTGGCGGACCTTGCCCTCCTGCACCAGCTCCGCCATGGCCCCGACCGACTCGCCGAACGGCACGGCCGGGTCGCGCCGGTGCATGTAGTACAGGTCGATGACGTCCACGCCGAGCCGGCGCAGGCTGGCCTCCACGGACGCGCGGACGTAGGCGCGGTCGTTGCGGATGCCGCGGTACTGCGGGTCGTCGGTGCGCTCTATCGCGAACTTGGTCGCCAGGGTGATCTCGTCCCGGTGCGCGGCCACGAAGGGCGCCAGGAACTCCTCGTTGCGGCCGCGGCCGTAGACGTCGGCGGTGTCGAAGAGGGTGACCCCGGCGGCCAGCGCCGCGTCCAGGGTCTCCCGGGCCGCCGCCTCGTCGGTGTCCCCGTAGAACTCGCTCATGCCCATGCAGCCGAGGCCCTGGACGCCGACCAGCGGGCCGCCCTTGCCGAGCTCGACCTGTTCGAGGGTGGTGCCGTGCTCCGTCATTGGTGTGCCTTCCCCGGTACCGATTTCATGGCGTACATATCGATCTTGTAGTCCAGTACGGCGAGTGCGTCCGTGAGCTCCGTGATCCGCGAACGCACCTCGCGGCGCGTGCGTTCCAGCAGCTCCCGGCGCTCCTCGACCGTGTGCCCGCCCTCGCGGACCAGTTCGGCGTACCGGACCATGTCCGCCACCGACATCCCCGTGGCCCGCAGCTTGCCCACGAAGGCCAGCCAGTCGAGGTCCTTGTCGGTGAAGCGCCGCTGTCCCGAGTGGGAGCGGTCCACGTGCGGCATCAGGCCGATCCGCTCGTACCAGCGCAGGGTGTGCTGGGTCAGACCGGTCCGGGCCTCGACCTCGCTGATCGTGTACCGCGTCTGCATCAGGCTCTGGCTCATGGCTCCACGCTAAAACCTTGGAGTGCACTCCAAGCAAGTAGGCTCGGCGGCATGGAGAGCGTGGAGGCCCTGAGCGGCATGGAAAGCCTGCGGATCATCGAGACCTGGCCGGTGCCGACCGCCGCGGCGGGCGTCGTACGGGCCGACGGGAGCCTGGCGGGCTCCCACGGGCCCGTCGACCACCGGTTCGCCCTCGCGTCGGTCACCAAGCCGCTCGCCGCGTACGCCGCCCTCGTCGCGTACGAGGAGGGGGCGATCGAGCTGGACGAGCCGGCCGGGCCCGAGGGGTCGACGGTCCGTCACCTGCTCGCGCACACCAGCGGCCTGGCCTTCGACGAGCACCGGGTGTCGGCGCCGCCCGGACAGCGCCGGCTGTACTCGAACGCCGGGTTCGAGGAGCTCGGCGACCACATCGCCAAGGCCACCGGCATCCCCTTCGCGGAGTACCTGCACCAGGCGGTCTTCGAGCCGCTGGGCATGACGCGGACCACTCTGGAGGGCTCGCCCGCCAAGGACGGCGTCTCCACCGTCTGCGACCTGCTGCGCTTCGCCGCCGAACTGCAGGCACCCCGGCTGCTGGACGTCCGTACGGTCGCCGAGGCCACCTCGGTCGTCCACCCCGGGCTCAAGGGCGTCCTGCCGGGCTACGGGCACCAGTCCCCCAACGACTGGGGCCTCGGCCTGGAGATCCGCGACCACAAGTCCCCGCACTGGACGGGCGCCTCCTCCTCACCGCGCGCCTTCGGCCACTTCGGCCAGGCCGGCACCTTCCTGTGGGTGGATCCGGACGCGCGCGCGGCGTGCGTGGCGCTGACGGACCGCGCCTTCGGACCGTGGGCGGTGGAGGCCTGGACCCCGTTCACCGACGCGGTGCTGGCCGAACTCCGCTCCCGCTAGGCGGCCCCTCCCCGGTCAGGCCGGGGAGGGGAACTCCCAGATCAGCAGCTCCCCCGGGGACCCGGCGACGACCTCGAGGTCCCGCTCCGCGGCGATCCGCACCGAGTCCCCGGGGCCCAGCTCCGCCCCGTCCAGGCGCAGGTCCCCGTGCACCACGTGCAGGTACACACGGTCCGCCGCCGGTACGGCGACGCGCTGACCCGCGCCGGGGCGCCGGACGTGCAGTACGGCGCCGGCCGCGGGCACCTCGTAGGACTCGGCGTCGGCGATCTGCCGGACGACCTCGTACGAGGGCTCGCCGCCCGCCGCGAGGGGCGCGAGCCACATCTGCACGAACCGCAGCCGTCCGACGCCGTCGTTGCGCTCCACGTGCCGCGCCCCGGATCCGGCGCTGAGCCGCTGCACGTCGCCGGGCCGTACGACGCTCTTCTCGCCGGTGCTGTCCTGGTGGGTGAGCTCGCCCTCGATCACCCAGGTCACGATCTCGGTGTGGCTGTGCGGGTGCTCGTCGAAGCCGGCGCCCGGCGCGAGGGTCTCCTCGTTGCAGGCCAGGACGGGCCCGAAGCGCAGGTTGTCCGGGTCGTAGGAGGCACCGAAGGAGAAGGCGTGCCGGCTGGTGATCCCGGCGGCCGGGTCCCCGCCCTCGTACCGGTCGGTGCCGGGGCGAACATCAATCATGAAGGCCACCGTAGACCCAGCCGGGGGCCGGGGCGCGGGCCGGACACGGGACCGGATCCCGCGCACCCGTCCCGATAAGGCAGTCTTGTCACGTGCCTCAACCCGAACGTGAGCATTCGCCCGCCACACACGCCGCGCATCCCGCTCCCGCCCATCCGCACACCGCGACGCTGCGCCGACTGGAGAAGTCCTCCGGGCGGCTGGCCGCCAACGCGATCGCGCGCATGGACGAGACCCTGCCGTGGTACCGGGCCATGCCGCCCGAGAACCGGTCCTGGATCGGCCTGGTCGCCCAGGCCGGTATCGCCGCGTTCACGGAGTGGTTCAGGCACCCGGAGACGCCGCAGGCGATCTCCACCGACGTCTTCGGGACGGCTCCGCGCGAGCTGACCCGCGCGATCACCCTGCGGCAGACCGTCGAGATGGTCCGCACCACGATCGAGGTCATGGAGGCCGCGATCGAGGAGGTGGCGGCCCCGGGCGACGAGTCGATCCTGCGCGAGGCGCTGCTGGTGTACGCCCGGGAGATCGCCTTCGCGACCGCCCAGGTGTACGCACAGGCCGCCGAGGCGCGCGGGGCCTGGGACGCCCGGCTGGAGTCCCTGGTCGTCAACGCGGTGCTGTCGGGTGAGGCGGACGAGGGTGCGCTGTCGCGGGCGGCGGCGCTGGGCTGGAACTCCCCGGAGCACGTGTGCGTGGTGCTCGGCACGGCGCCGGAGGGGGACAGCGAGCTGACGGTCGAGGCGATCCGGCGCGCGGCCCGCCATCACAAGCTCCAGGTCCTCACGGGTGTGCTCGGGGACCGTCTGGTGGTCATCGCGGGCGGCAGCGACAACCCGATCCAGGTGGCCAAGTCCCTGATCGGTCCGTTCGCGGCGGGTCCGGTGGTGGCCGGACCGGTGGTGTCCGACCTGCTGAACGCAACGAAGTCGGCGCAGGCCGCGGCGGCCGGGCTGAAAGCCGGCACGGCCTGGCAGGATGCCCCTCGACCCGTACTGGCGGACGATCTCCTGCCGGAGCGGGCCATTGCCTCCGATCCCGCTGCCAGGGATCAGCTGGTGGAGGAGATCTACAGACCACTGGAGGAGGCAGGGTCGGCACTACTGGAGACCCTGAGCGTCTACCTGGAGCAGGCGAGCAGCCTCGAAGGGGCGGCGCGGATGCTGTTCGTGCACCCCAACACGGTGCGCTACCGGCTGCGACGTGTGACCGACGTCACCGGATGGTCTCCTTCTGATGTCCGCTCGGCGTTCACGCTGCGGATCGCCCTGATTCTGGGGCGTCTGGCCGACGGCGATGCCCAGTCCTAGACTTTTGTCGGACATCAACAATTACCCCGACGGTTCTTCGTCCCTGTCCCCACGGGCGGCAGGGACCATCCACAAGAGAGAGTGTGAGGGTGCTCGTACTCGTCGCTCCCGGCCAAGGCGCTCAGACGCCCGGCTTCTTGACTCCCTGGCTCGAACTTCCCGGTGCCGCAGACCGCGTCGCCGCGTGGTCGGACGCCATCGGGCTGGACCTTGCCCACTACGGCACGAAGGCTGACGCCGAGGAGATCCGCGACACGGCCGTGGCCCAGCCCCTGCTGGTCGCCGCGGGTCTGCTGTCCGCCTCCGCGCTCGGTTCGCCGGCCGCGTTCGGCGCCGTAGCGGGCCACAGCGTCGGTGAGATCACCGCCGCCGCCTACGCCGGCGTCCTGTCCGAGGCGGACGCGCTGTCGTTCGTCCGGACCCGCGGTCTGGCCATGGCCGAGGCCGCCGCCGTCACCGAGACCGGCATGGCCGCGGTCCTCGGCGGTGACCGCGACGTGGTCGTCGCACACCTGGAGAAGCTGGGTCTGACGCCCGCCAACATCAACGGCGCGGGTCAGATCGTGGCCGCCGGCACGATGGAGCAGATCGCCGCTCTGGAGGCCGAGAAGCCCGAAGGCTCCATGAAGGTCGTCGCCCTCAAGGTCGCGGGCGCCTTCCACACGCACCACATGGCCCCCGCGGTCGCCACGCTGGCGAAGGCCGCCGAGGCCCTCACCCCGGCGGACCCGTCGCTGAAGTACGTCTCGAACAGGGACGGCCTCGTCGTCACCACGGGCGCCGACGTCGTCGCCCGCCTGGTCGGCCAGGTCGCCAACCCGGTCCGCTGGGACCTGTGCATGGAGACGTTCGGCGAGCTGGGCGTCACGGGGATCATCGAGCTCTGCCCCGGTGGCACCCTGACGGGTCTGGCCAAGCGCGCGCTGAAGGGCGTACCGAGCGTGGGTCTGAAGACCCCGGACGATCTCGACAAGGCCGCGGCGCTCATCGCCGAACAGACGGCCTGAGAGAAGGAGCCCACACAGCATGTCCAAGATCAAGCCGGCCAAGGGCTCCCCTTACGCCCGCATCCTCGGTGTCGGCGGCTACCGCCCGACCCGTGTGGTGCCCAACGAGGTCATCCTCGAGACCATCGACTCGTCCGACGAGTGGATCCGCTCCCGCTCCGGCATCGCGACCCGGCACTGGGCCTCGCCGCAGGAGACCGTCGCCGCGATGTCGGTGGAGGCCTCGGGCAAGGCGCTGGCGGACTCCGGTGTCGCCCCGGAGCAGATCGGTGCCGTGATCGTCTCGACGGTCTCGCACTTCAAGCAGACCCCGGCCGTCGCGACCGAGATCGCGCACCGGATCGGCGCGGGCAAGCCCGCCGCCTTCGACATCTCCGCGGGCTGTGCCGGATTCGGCTACGCCCTGACCCTGGCCAAGGGTCTGGTCGTGGAAGGCTCCGCGGAGTACGTCCTCGTCATCGGCGTGGAGCGGCTGTCGGACCTGACCGACCTGGAGGACCGCGCGACGGCCTTCCTGTTCGGTGACGGTGCCGGAGCCGTGATCGTCGGTCCCTCGGACGAGCCGGCCATCGGCCCCACGGTGTGGGGTTCGGAGGGCGACAAGTCCGAGACGATCAAGCAGACCGTGCCGTGGGACGAGTACCTCGGCAAGGACGGCGGCGAGAAGTTCCCGGCCATCACCCAGGAGGGTCAGGCGGTCTTCCGCTGGGCCGTCTTCGAGATGGCCAAGGTGGCCCAGCAGGCGCTCGACGCCGCCGGGATCACCGCGGACGACCTGGACGTCTTCATTCCGCACCAGGCGAACATGCGGATCATCGACTCGATGGTGAAGACTCTGAAGCTGCCGGAGCACGTCACGGTCGCCCGTGACGTGGAGACCACCGGCAACACCTCGGCCGCCTCGATTCCGCTCGCTATGGAGCGGCTCCTGGCGACCGGAGCGGCGAAGAGCGGCGACACCGCGCTCGTCATCGGCTTCGGGGCGGGACTCGTCTACGCCGCGACGGTCGTTACCCTCCCCTAGGGCCGGGATCCAACATCCCGCCCTGTTCCACCCCAGTTAGCTAGAGAAGGAGCGCCACATGGCCGCCACGCAGGAAGAGATCGTCGAGGGTCTCGCGGAGATCGTCAACGAGATCGCCGGTATCCCGACCGAGGACGTCGCGATCGAGAAGTCCTTCACCGACGACCTGGACGTCGACTCGCTCTCCATGGTCGAGGTCGTCGTCGCCGCCGAAGAGCGCTTCGACGTCAAGATCCCGGACGAGGACGTCAAGAACCTCAAGACGGTCGGCGACGCCGCTGACTACATCCTGAAGCACCAGGCCTGAGCCTGACGAGCGTTTGTCGCCACCTGGCGGTGGCGCCGTGACAATTCAGCACCCCCTGAGACGTGGAGAAAGAATTCCTGTGAGCCCGACCAATCGCACCGTGGTCGTCACCGGTATCGGCGCAACCACTCCGCTGGGTGGCGACAGCGCTTCGACCTGGGAAGGTCTGCTTGCCGGCCGTTCCGGCGTCAAGCCCCTGGAGGGCGAGCGTTTCGCCGAACTCCCGGTACGCATCGCCGCTCGGGCCGCCGTGGACCCGAGTGAAGTCCTGCCCCGGCCGCTGGCCCGCAAGCTGGACCGCTCGGCGCAGTTCGCCGTCATCGCGGCCCGCGAGGCGTGGGCCGACGCCGGCTACACCGGCCCGGCCGGCGAAGAGACGGAGACGGGCGCGTCCATCGCGCCCGAGCGTCTGGGCACCGTGATCGCCTCCGGCATCGGCGGTGTCACCACCCTGCTCGACCAGTACGACGTACTGAAGGACAAGGGCGTGCGCCGGGTCTCCCCGCACACCGTCCCCATGCTCATGCCGAACGGCCCGTCGGCCAACGTCGGCCTGGAGGTCAACGCCCAGGCGGGCGTGCACACTCCGGTCAGCGCGTGCGCGTCCGGCGCCGAGGCCATCGGCTATGCCGTGGAGATGATCCGTACCGGCCGCGCCGACGTGGTCGTCGCGGGCGGTACCGAGGCGGCGATCCACCCGCTGCCGATCGCCGCGTTCGCCAACATGATGGCGATGTCCAAGAACAACGAGAACCCCGAGCAGGCCTCCCGCCCGTACGACAAGGCCCGTGACGGCTTCGTGCTCGGCGAGGGCGCGGGCGTCGTCATCCTGGAGTCCGCCGAGCACGCCGCCGCGCGTGGCGCCCGGGTCTACTGCGAGGTGCTGGGCCAGGGTCTGTCCGCGGACAGCCACCACATCGCGCAGCCGGAGCCGACCGGCCGCGGTGTCGCGGCCGCGGTGCAGAACCTGCTCGACAACACGGGTCTCGACCCGGCCGAGCTGGTCCACCTGAACGCGCACGCCACGTCGACCCCGCAGGGTGACACGGCCGAGCTGAAGGCCCTGCGCAAGGTGCTGGGCGACGACCTCGACCACATCGCGATCTCCGCGACCAAGTCGATGACCGGTCACCTGCTGGGTGGCGCGGGCGGTATCGAGACCGTCGCGACCGTGCTGGCGCTGTACAACCGGCTGGCCCCGCCGACGATCAACGTCGACAACCTCGACGAGGACATCGACGCGGACATCGTCGTCGGCGAGCCGCGCAAGCTGCCGGCCGACGGCCCGATCTCCGCGATCAACAACTCCTTCGGCTTCGGCGGCCACAACGTGACCCTCGCCTTCCGCACTGTCTGAGGGCTGCTCATGTGACGGCTGCGGTGTTCGTCGTGTCGAGCACCGCAACCGTCGCGGTGATGCGCAGAAAGGCCCACCCGGGATCCCGGGTGGGCCTTTCTGCGCGTAGCCGGCGGCTAGACCACCTGGTGGAGCCAGCGGACCGGGGCGCCCTCGCCCGCGTAGCGGAAGGGCTCCAGTTCGTCGTCCCACGGCTTGCCGAGCAGCTTGGCGATCTCCGCCTCCAGGTCGGTCTCGCCGCGCGCGGACCGGGCGAGGGCGGCGCGCAGGCGGTCCTCCGGGATCAGGATGTCGCCGTGCATGCCGGTGACGGCGTGGAAGATGCCGAGCTCCGGGGTGGAGCTGTAGCGCTCGCCCTCGGCGGTCGGGCACGGTTCCGCGGTCACCTCGAAGCGCAGCAGGTGCCAGCCGCGCAGCGCGGAGGCGAGCTTCGAGGCGGTGCCCGCTTCGGCCTGCCAGGAGAACTCGGCTCTCCAGGTGCCGGGGGAGGCGGGCTGTCTGATCCAGTCGAGGTTCACCCGCACCCCGAGCACGCCCGCAACAGCCCATTCCACGTGCGGGCAGAGCGCACGCGGTGCGGAATGCACGTACAGAACTCCACGTGTCGTCACCGGGACCTCCAGTGTGGGACGAGGTCGGGAATAAACTCCAGAAAACGGACAGTATGTGACGTGATGTAATGTAACGGAAATTATTTGACATTGCGCTACGGGACCTGCGGCCGAAACACCACGGGAAAAAGCTACCGTGCGCCAGGGGTCATGGTGTGACGTACGGTCGCTCCAAGGACGGTAAACACCGAGCTTTCACTCAGCAGGACCCCCTGACGACGCGGGGTCGACAAGGAGGAGCCCTTCCCATGCGCACCACCGCTCCGCGCCGCCGCGCGCGCCGGACCCTCGCGGGCGCGGGCGCGGCGGTCGTACTGCTGGCCGGGGCGGCCACCGGGTGCGGCCCGGGCGGGTCGGACGGCGAGCAGGGCGGCGAGCGCGGGGCGAAGGGCGCACCGCGCTGGAACACGGCGCCCGCCTCGATCGCGGCCGTGGGCGACTCCATCACACGTGGTTTCGATGCCTGTTCGGTGCTGGCCGACTGCCCGGAGGTCTCCTGGGCCACCGGGAACGACCCCGCGGTCCGCTCCCTCGCCGCCCGGCTGCTCGGGGACGCCGAGGCACCCGCCCGCAGCTGGAACTACGCGGTGACCGGCTCACGGATGGCGGACCTCCCGGCCCAGCTGGCCGGGGCCGCCGCGCACAAGCCCGACCTGGTCACGGTGATGGTGGGCTCGAACGACGCCTGCCGGCCCACGGCTTCGTCGATGACGTCGGTGGCGGAGTTCCGGTCCGGATTCGAGCGGGCCCTCGCGGACCTGCGGACCGCCTCCCCCGCCTCCCAGGTGTACGTCTCCAGCGTGCCGGACCTCCAGCGGCTGTGGGAACAGGGCAAGGATCTCCCGATGGTCCGGCAGGTCTGGAAGCTGGGGATCTGCCAGTCGATGCTCGCCGATCCGCTGTCGCTGGCCACGGGGGCGACGGCCCGGCGCGAGCAGGTGCGGGCGCGGGTGGTGGAGTACAACGAGGTGCTGCGCGAGGTCTGTGCGAAGGATCCGCTGTGCCGCTACGACGGCGGCGCGGTGTTCCAGTACCCGTTCGCGGCGGATCAGTTGAGCCGGTGGGACTGGTTCCATCCGGGCAAGGACGGGCAGGCGCGGCTCGCGGAACTGGCGCACCGCCAGGTGACGGCGGCCGAACCGCCGCGTTGACGCCGGGTGCGGAGAGGGTCCGGGGACGGGTGTCAGGGCCCGCCCCCGGACCGGCTTTTCAGGGGTGATTTCCGGCCATACGGTGTGTCACGCGATGTCGAGCGTCGCGGTCAGCCGGGTGTCACCGTGCGAGTGGCTCGCGCGGACCTCGTAGGTGCCGCCGATCCGCCGCCAGCCGCGGGCCTCCTCGTCCCAGATCTCGAAGGCCCGGGCGGGCAGGGCGATCTCGGTCTCGACGCTCTCGCCGGGGCCCGCCGCCACGCCGGCGAAGGCGGCCAGCCAGCTCGCGGGGCGCTCGACGGGGTCGGCGACGGGGGCCAGGTAGACCTGGACGACCTCGCGGCCGGGCCGGGTGCCGGTGTTGGTGAGGCGGACCCGGACCGTGTCGGAGGTGACCTCCACGGACTCGTACGTCCAGTCGGTGTAGCCGAGGCCGTGCCCGAAGGGGTAGGCGGGGGTCACGGCGTGCTTCTCGTACGCGCGGTAGCCGATGAAGAGCCCCTCGCCGTACTCCAGGCGCCCCTCGGTGGGGACGACCTCGGTCACGGGCGCGTCCGCGAACCGCGCGGGCCAGGTGGTGGGCAGCCGCCCGCCCGGCTCCGCGTCGCCGAGGAGTACGTCGGCCAGCGCGGCCCCGCCCTCCTGTCCGGGGAACCAGGTGAGCAGGACGGCGGCCACGTCCTCGCGCCACGGGAGCTCCACCGGGGAGCCCGCGTTCACGACGACCACCGTGTTGGGGTTGACGGCGGCGACGGCGCGCACCAGGTCGTCCTGGCGACCAGGGAGGGTGAGGTCCCGCCGGTCGAAGCCCTCGGACTCCACCCGCTCGGTGGTGGCGACGACCACGACGGCGGTGTCGGCCTCGCGGGCGGCGGCCACGGCCTCGGCGATCAGCTCGTCGGCGTCGCGCTGCGGGCCGAGGTGCAGCAGCGAGAACATGACCGCCCTGAGCGGCAGCGCGCTCACGTCGGGGACCTGGTAGGTCAGTGACACCTCGACGGGTTCGCCCCCGGTGAGGGTGACGCGGGCGCGCTCGCTGGGGGCGCCGAAGAAGGCCTCGAAGGGGTCGGCCTCGTTGCCCATCTCCTGGACGCCGCTCCACAGGGTCTCGCCGCCCACGGCGAGGGCGAAGGCGCCGAGTCCGCGGGTGCCGAAGGCGTGCTCGCCGCTCTCGCGCGGCAGGAACGTACCGCGGACCTCGATGCTCGCCATCGTCTCGTACGTGACCCCCGCGGGCAGGTCGTCGCCGATCCACTGGACCTGGCCGGAGGGCAGGCCGCCCTCGCCGAGGACGGCCCCGGAGGCGTCCCGGCAGACGGCGTGGAGCTCGAACCCCTGACCGGCGGGGGTGGGTTCGTCGGAGGGGTCGGCGCCGACGCTGAAGGTGACGGCTCCCTCGGGCAGGGCGGCGGTGAGGCCGTCGAGCGGGGAGACGACGCGCTCGGGGAAGACGGTGGCGCTGCCCCCGCCGAGGACGCGGGCGTCGCGGGCGGCGGCGCCCGCGAGGGCGACGGTGCCGCCGGCGGCGATGTCGAGCGGCAGCGCCCCCTCGTTCCGGACGAGGACGAAGCCGCGGGCGGCGAGCTCGCGGGCCAGCGCATGGCCGTCGACCGGGGCCGGGAGGCTCTCCACGGCGGCGGGGGCGCCCTCAAGGACGCCGACGCGGGCGGCGAGGCGCAGGACGTTGCGCACGGCCTCGTCCACGGCGGCCTCGGGGACCTCGCCGGCGCGGACGGCCTCGGCGAGGGCGGGTCCGTAGACGGTGGTGGGGCCGGGCATGGCCACGTCCATGCCGCCCAGGATGTCGCCGGTGGTGGAGCGGGCGGCCATCCAGTCGGAGACGTTGCAGCCGTCGAAGCCCCATTCGGCGCGCAGGACCTCGTTCACCAGGTACTGGTGCTCGGTCATGGTCGTGCCGTTGACCTGGTTGTAGGCGGTCATGATGCCCCAGGGGTGGGCATTGGCGACGATGGCCTCGAAGGGTGCGAGGTAGAGCTCGCGCAGCGGGCGGGGGGCGATGACGCTGTCGACGGTGAACCGGTCGGTCTCGGCGTCGTTGCCGACGAAGTGCTTGACGGTGGTGCCGACCCCGCCGTCCTGGACGCCGTTCACGTAGCCGCCGCCGATGGCGCCGGTGAGGTACGGGTCCTCGGAGTAGCACTCGAAGTGCCGGCCGCCGAGCGGGGAGCGGTGCAGGTTGACGGTGGGCGCGAGCAGGACGTGGACGCCCTTGCGGCGGGCCTCCTGGGCGAGGAGCCGGCCGGCGCGGCGGGCGAGCGCGGGGTCCCAGGCGGCGGCGAGCGCGGTCGGGGAGGGCAGGGCGATGGAGGGGTCGTCGGCGGTCCAGCGCACGCCGCGGACCCCGATGGGGCCGTCGGACATGACCAGGGCCTCCAGCCCGATCGAGGGGACGGCGGGCAGGGACCACATGTCGCGGCCGGCCAGGAGCCGGGCCTTCGTGTCGAGATCCAGTTTGCCCAGCGCCGCCTCGACGGCGTCGTTGCGCGTCTGGTCGCGGACCTGATCGGCATCGGTCACGGCCGTGCCTCCTCGTTGAGTGCGGTGCGGTGCGGTGCGGTGCCCCCATCGTGGACCTGTTGCCTGTTGAACGGTAGGGTTCGTGATCTGTTCGTGATATTCGAATGCCGTACGGTCCTGTGAGCAGGGCCCGAACGGGAAGGGGTGCCGGGAGATGGTCAGGGCGAGGAGCGAGGAGCGCCGCGGGGAGATCGTCCGCGCCGCCGTCGAGGTGATCGCGGAGCGCGGCTACCGGGGCGCGTCCCTGGCCACCGTCGCCGAACGCGTGGGCCTGACCCAGCAGGGGCTGCTGCACCACTTCCCCACCAAGGAGGCCCTGCTGGTCGCGGTGCTGGAGGAACGCGACCGCTGGGACACGGGCGGCGGCTCGCGCTCCGCGGCCGGCACCTGGCGCCTGGACCTGCTGGCCTCGCTGGTCGAGTACAACGCCATGCGCCCGGGCATCGTGCAGACCTTCTCGGCGCTGCTGGGCGAGAGCGTCACCGACGGGCACCCGGCCCGGGAGTTCTTCACCGAGCGCTACGCCCAGGTCCGCGCGGAGATGGCGGCGGTGCTGCGCGCCGAGTTCGGCGACCGCCTCCCCTCGGGCCTCACCCCGGAGCAGGCGGCCCCGCTGCTGACGGCGGTCATGGACGGCCTCCAGTACCAGTGGCTGCTGGCCCCCGAGTCGGTGGACATGCCCGCCGCCTTCCGCTCGTTCCTGACGCTGCTGCGGGGGCCGGAGAAGACCGCCTAGCGGCGGATGCCGGACAGGTCCCGGGCGGCGAGTTCCGGGCGGGACGTCAGTACGGCGTGGACCGACTCCAGGATCGGCAGCGGCGCGTGGGCGGTGGCCAGGGCCACGTCCTTCGCGGCCAGGGCCACCGGGAAGTTCGACGTGCCGGCGTACGCACGGGCCACCGCGCCCGCCAGCGGCCCGCGGGCCAGTTGGCCGCGGGCCAGTTGGCCGCGGACCAGTTGGCCGCGGACCAGTTCCTCCGGCAGGCCCATGGCCTCGCCCAGCCTCAGGGCCTCGGCCACCAGAGCCACCCCGCCGACCGCCGCGTTGATCAGGACCAGCTTCAGTGCGGCGCCCGAACCGAGCGGCCCGCAGCCGGTGACCTCACCCAAGGCGTTGAGGACCTCCCCCACCCGGGCCGGCAGCGGGTCACCACCGGCCGGCACCCACAACTCCCCCGTGGCGGCCCGGTCCACACTGCCCATCACGGGCGCGTCGGTCAGCGTCACCCCCGCCGGCAGCCGCCCCGCGAGCTCCCCTACCGCCTCCGGCCCGACCGTCGACGTGTCGATCCAGTGGACGCCGGGCAGCAGGGCGGGCAGCACGCCCTCCGCGACGGCCCGCAGGGCAGCCGGATCGGCCAGCATCGTGACGACGAGGTCCGCATCGCGCACGGCCCCGCCGGGCGTGCCGGCGACCACCGCACCGGCCGCCTCCAGCGTCCCCCTGCACCCGGACGACACCCCGCGCCGCCGGGTCTACGCCGCCACCCCGCGCGGGACCGCCCCCTCCCCCGCCGCCCTGGCCTTCCTGGCCCTGCTGGAGGAGGTCGCGGCCGGGCTGGCATCCTGACCGGGTGAAGATCGCCGCAGCGCAGCTGACCTGTATCCCCGCCGATGTCCGCGCCAACGTCGCGCAGGCCGCCGCCCTCGCCGCCACGGCCCGCGAACAGGGCGCCGCACTGGTCGTGTTCCCCGAGCTCGCGCTCACCGGGTACGAGCTCGCCGCGCTGACCGCCGACCCGGGCCTGTGGACGGCCGCCGACGACCCCCGGCTGGATCCGCTGCGCTCCGCCGGGATCGCCACCGCGGTGAACGTCGCCCTGCCCACCGGCGGCCCGCGACCCGCCCTCGCGACGCTGGTCCACGACGCGGACGGCGCGCACGTGACGACGTACGCGAAGCAGCACCTGTACCGGCACGAGCAGGAGGTCTTCCAGCCCGGCGCGGCCGACGGACGCTTCGAACTCGGCGGGATCCGCTTCTCCCTGGGCGTCTGCTTCGACAACCACTTCCCCGAACTGCCCGGCCGGGGCGCCGCCGACGGCTGCCGGGTCCACCTGGCGAGCTCCCTGTACGGGACGGGCGACGGGATCCACGAGCGCGCCACCGTGTATCCCGGGATCGCGCGGGAGCACGGCCTGTACGTGGTCCTCGCCAACCACGTCGGCCCGGCGGGCCCGTGGACCGGCTGCGGCCGCGCGGCCGTGTGGGCGCCGGGCGGCGCCCTGCTGGCCGAGGCGGACGACCGTACGGCCTCGGTGGTGACGGCCTCGGTCGCGGGCGCCCCGGTGTGATGGGGTGGGCGCCATGAGCGACTTCGAGACGATCACGGTTCCGGAACGCCTCCACGGATATCCGGGGGTGGCCTTCGGCGGCTACGTGGCCGGCCTCCTGGCCGCCCGGGCCGCCGCGAAGGACGTACGGGTGGACTTCCGGCGGCCCGTGCCGACCGGGGCCCCGGTCCGGCTCTCGGCGACCGCGGACGGCGGCTGCGAGCTGACGGACGGCGAGCTGCTGCTGGCCGCGGCGACCCCGGCCGAGGGGCCGCGTACGGACGCCCCCGAAGCCCCCTCCTGGGACCGGGCCGTAGCGGCGGCCGAGGCCTTCCGGGCGGACCCGCCGGACGGTCAGGCCGACTGCTTCGGCTGCGGCCTCGACCGGACGCCCGCCACCGGGCTGCGCCTGCACTGCGGCACGGTGCCGGGCCGCGGGCTGGTCGCCACCGCCTGGACCCCCGCGCCCGAACTGGGCGGCGCGGACGGGCTGCTGCCGCCCGAGCTGGTGTGGGGCGCGCTGGACTGCCCCGGGAACGCGGCCGGGCGGCTGCTCGACGGCCGCCGGGCGGGCGCGGTCACCGCCGCGCTCGGCGCCCGGCTGCTGCGCCCGGTGCCGGTGGGCGAGGGGCTCGTCTCGTACGCCTGGATGCTGTCGGCGGCGGGCCGCAAGTACACCGTGGGCACGGCCCTGGCCACGGCCGACGGTGAACTGTGCGCCGTCGCCGAGGCGCTGTGGGTGGAGCCGCGCGCCTGAGGTCCGCCCGCCGGTTGTGACGGGGTCGGGTGTGTGCCGGGGCGTCCCCGCAGGGCGCCGTACGCACTGCCGCCGCACTCTCCGACCCCTGGCCCCGTTCGGCGCCCGAGGAGACGCCCCGGCGCGCGCCCGGCCCGCCGCACCCGGCCCGGTCCGCGCGGATCGCCTGGCCCTGCGGCTGCGGTCTACGCCGAGTCGGGCAGCAGGTGCCTGCTGCCCCACGCCCCCAGGGGTTCCAGGGCCCACGGGGGCCATCCTGCTGCTGAAGCGGTAGGCGGCCCGGGGCGGGCCGGTGGTTACGAGTACGCGGGCGGCGGCGGTCCGAAGCCCGCGGGGGTGGTTTCGGCGGCCGGAGCCTCGTCGGTCCGCATGAGGTCGCGCGCCATCAGCGTGGCCCCCGCCACCGCTCCCGGCATCAGGAACACCGCGACCAGCGGCACCAGGAACGCGAGCACCAGCGGCACTCCGAAGCCCAGCACCAGCAGCCGCCGCGACCGCATCAGCTCCAGCCGGTCCGGCAGCTCCACCTTGCGGCGCTGGAGGGCCACGGCGGTGAGCTCCTGGGTCAGGAAGTATCCGGAGACGCAGAAGCCGAGCACCGGGATCACGGTCTGCCCGATCACCGGGACGAAGCCGAGGACGAAGAGCCCGATCCCGTAGAGGAGCACCCGCCCGAGCACCTTGACGCTGTCCCGGGCGGAGACCCACAGCTCCAGCCAGAGCGGGAGCCCGGACTCGGGGACCTCGCCGCCCTGGCTGCGGTCGACCTGCTCCGAGAGGGACTCGTAGAACGGCTGGCCGATCAGCAGGGTCACGGCCGTGAAGGTGATCACCGCGAGGAAGAGCCCCAGGCTGAAGAGCAGGGCGGTCAGGAAGCCGCGGAAGAGCGGGAGCCACGGCGAGGACCAGTCGTCGGCGAAGGGGGTGGCCCAGGCGGTCAGGTCGTCGGCTCCGTAGCCGAGGCCGACCAGGGCCCCGGCGTAGAGGACGAACGCCACGAGCCCGGGCAGCAGCCCGAAGCCCAGCCACCGGCCGTGCCCGAACACCCATCGCTGACCGGCCAGCAGATACCGGAAGCCCCCCGCAAGATCACGCATGGGGCCAGTTTACGGCGAAGGCCGCACCCCGGACGGGGTGCGGCCTTCGCTGTGCGAGCGCCGGATCAGACGGCGAGCTCGACGGTGATGTTGCCGCGGGTCGCCTTGGAGTACGGGCAGACCTCGTGGGCCTTCTCGATGAGGTCCTTGGCGGTGGCGGCGTCCACGTTCGGGATCACGGCGGAGATCTTGACGATCAGACCGAAGCCGTCGTCGTTCTTGCCGATGCCGACCTCGGCGGTGACCGTGGAGCCGGAGATGTCGGCGTTCACGTTCTTCGCGACGACGCCCAGGGCGCCCTGGAAGCAGGCGCTGTAGCCGGCGGCGAACAGCTGCTCCGGGTTGGTACCGGCGCCGCTGCCACCGAGCTCCTTCGGCGGGTTCACGACGACGTCGAGCTGACCGTCGCTGGTGGCGACGCGGCCGTCGCGGCCGTTCTGCGCGGTGGCGACAGCGGTGTACGCGACGTCGGACTGCTGGATGGACATAAAGGAAAATCCTCCTGGTAATCGCCGCGACTCGCGCCCACGGTCACGACGGTGTGCAGTGAGCCTAACCGGTGAAAGAAACGATCATCTTTCCGGTGTTCTCGCCGCGCAGCATGCCGAGGAAGGCGGAGGTCGCGTTCTCGACGCCCTCGACGACCGTCTCGTCGTAGCGCAGCTCGCCGGAACGCAGCCATCCGGCCACGTCCGAGACGAACTGCTGCTGCAGTCCGTTGTGGTCGTTGACGAGGATGCCCTGGAGGCGCAGGCGCTTGCCGATGACCTGCATGAGGTTGCGCGGACCGGGGGCGGCCTCGGTGTCGTTGTAGCCGGCGATCGCGCCGCACAGGGTGGCCCGGCCGTGGACCTTCATCGAGGAGATCGCGGCCTCCAGGTGGTCACCGCCGACGTTGTCGAAGTAGACGTCGATGCCCTCGGGGGCCGAGACCGGCAGCTGCTCGGCGACGGGGCCGTTCTTGTAGTTGAAGGCGGCGTCGAAGCCGTACTTCTCCGTGAGCAGCGTCACCTTGTCGTCCGAGCCGGCGGAGCCGATCACCCGGGAGGCGCCCTTGATCTTGGCGAACTGGCCGACGAGGCTGCCGACGGCACCGGCGGCGCCGGAGACGAACACCGAGTCGCCCTCCTTGAAGGAGGCGACCTCGAAGAGTCCGGCGTAGGCGGTCAGGCCCGGCATGCCGAGGACGCCGAGGTAGGCGGAGAGCGGGGCGAGCGCGGCGTCCACCTTGGTGGCGTACGCCGCGTCGAGGTCCGCGTACTCGCGCCAGCCCAGGTGGTGCAGGACGTGGTCGCCGACGGCGAAGCCCTCGGCGGCGGAGGCGACGACCTCGCCGACCGCGCCGCCCTGCATCGGCTCGTCCAGCTGGAACGGCGGAATGTAGGACTTCGCGTCGTTCATCCGGCCGCGCATGTAGGGGTCCACGGACATGTGCAGGTTGCGTACGAGGATCCGGCCGGCGGCGGGCTCGGCGGACACGGGCACCTCGCGCAGGGCGAAGTCCTCGGCGACCGGCCAGCCCTGCGGGCGACGGACGAGGTGCCACTCGCGGCTGACGGCGGGGATCTGGGACATGCGACGCTCCTGGTCCGAAGGAAATTGCTTCACTAGGTGAAACAACCATGCGCCTAGATATTTCATGTTGTCAAGTAAATGGGTACGCTGGTTCCATGCCCAGTCGTCGAGTGGACCCAGTGACCGTCGAAGTCGTCGAGCTCATCGGCGACGTCGTGGCCCGCTATCACATGGAGTACGAGCACGCGGCCGCCAGCCACCAGCTCACCGGAGCCCAGGCCAGGGTGCTGAACATGCTCTCCCTGGAGCCCCTGCCGATGCGGCGCATCGCGCTGAAGCTGCGCTGCGAGCCCTCGAACGTGACCGGCATCATCGACCGCCTGGAGACCCGCGGCCTGGTAGAACGCCGCCCGGACCCGGCCGACCGCCGGGTGAAGCTGGCCGCCCCCACCGAGGAGGGCACCCTGACCGCGGAGCGGCTGCGCGAGTCGCTGGACTTCGCCCGCGAACCGCTGGCGGGCCTGTCCGTGGAGGAACGCACGGCCCTGCGGGACCTGCTCAGGCGGATGCTGGCCTGAGGCCGGTACCCCCTAGAACCAGCCGCAGAACAGCCAGCAGGTCTTCGTCGGCGAGGGACTGGGCGACGGGGACTGCGTGGGCGGCGGCGGGGCCTGCGTGCTCGCGGTGGCGCTCTGCGACGGCCTGCCCGACGCGGTTCCCTGTACGGACGTCCCCGGGCCGGGGGTACGGGACGCCGGCCCCGACGTGGCGGGGGCGGGGGCGGACCCCGTCGGACCCGGCTCCGCGACGCCCCCGGAAGGCGCCCCGGCCCCGGCCGTCTTCGTACCCGCGGCGGGGGCCTTCGCCGTGGCCTTCCCGGGCCCGGTAGGTGCACCCGCCGTCGGCGCGTCCGGCAGCGGGGCGGGCTGCTGCGGGCCGTCGTCGGTCAGCACCACGTTCGCGGCCCGGTCGGTGCGCTCCCCGTCGGTGGCCATGCGGGCCACCGCCATCGAGCCGCCGACCGCGATCAGCAGGCCGAGCGAGAGGGTCAGCACGGTCCGGCGGCGGCGCCGGTGCGTGACCCGGCGGCGCGCACCGGCGCGCCGCTCGTTCGGGGCGGACAGCACGACGAGCGAGTCGGCGAACACGTCGGCCAGGGCGGTCGGCGGGCCTGCCGGCGGCGCTCCGGCGGCGGGCGCGACGAGCGACGCGGCGGCGGGCGCGGCCGGTATCAGGTACTCGGCGGGGGTTCCGCATCCGGCGCACGCCAGTGCGCCGTTGAGGTGCCTCCGGCAGGCGTGGCAATAGTTCATGGCGCCCGCAGGCTACGTGGTCTGCGGCAACATCCAGATCCCGAGAACGTAAGGATCCTGTGTGGAATCGTCACCTCCATGACATCTTTCGGGCCCACCACATTCCAGTTGGTGCTATTGCGGCGGATGGCCGATTTCCAGCCGGAGCTCGCCGACGAGGCCCGCCGCCGGCTGGGCGCCTCGCTCGCGGACCAGCGGGAGGCGAACAAGCACTGGCAGGCGATGGTCCGCTCACCCCGCTCCCGCGGAGCCCTCGCCCGGTACCGCTCGGTGCTCGGCCCGCCCGGGTCCACCGAGCGGCGCACGATCGGCGATCTCGAGTGCGAGGCCCTGCTGTGGGCGCTGCCGCTCTGGCCGGACCTGCGCTTCGAGGTGCTGGCCGCGCCGGACGGGGCCGTGTGGAACGAGTGGCTGGTCCGGGCCCCGGGCGCGCGGGGGCCCGTACTGGAGTCGCCGGACGATCTGCGGCCCTGGTCGGCGACGGTGGACGAGGTGGCACGGGCCTTCGCCCCGGTCCGGCCGATGGAGGGCACCGCGCCGACCCGCTGGCGCCTGGCCTTCGCCGCGCGGGGTCGGCCCTGCGTGGCCGAGTTCACGTACGGCCTGCTCCAGCGGTTCTCCCTCGGCGAGGGGGACAGCCCTTAGGAGGCGAGGAAGGCGCGGACGCCGGCCGAGGTTCCGTCGTCGCCGAGCAGGTCGTTGTGCTTCAGGCAGCCGACCGGCGTGTTGACGGCTCCGGTCAGCGGGACGCTGTCGTCCGGGTTGACGGTCTCGTCGCAGTTGGACCAGAAGGTCGCGTACTTCACCGCGCCCGGGGTCTCGTCCCCGCTGTTCAGGTTCTTCACCACGTACGAGCCGGGGGTCATGTCCCGGCAGGCCTGGTCCCACAGGGCGCAGGCCCAGGCGGTGGAGGTGCCGCGGTTGGGTCCGGCGAGCGAGACCCAGTGGCCGACGGTGGCCGAGCCGCCGCCGAACTTCACGTACCAGCGGCTCACCAGCGAGCCGAAGGAGTGCGCGACGACGTCGACCCGTGCGGCGCCGGTTTCCCGGCGGACCTGGTCGACGTAGGCGCCGAGCCGGCCGGCGAGGACCTCGTTGACGGACAGGTGGGTGTCGTAGCCGAAGGAGAAGAGCTCCGCGTCGGTGTACCCGGTGGCCCGCAGGTCCGCTCGCAGGGATCCCCAGACACCCGGGTCGGCGTTGTAGCCGTGGACGAAGACGACCGGGTTACGGGAGGCGGCCCGGTCGGCCGCCCGGGCCGGGGAGGCCGCCGGCAGCGCGAGACAGAGGGTCAGGAGAGCCAGGAGTGCCGGAAGCGCCACACGTGGCAGCAGTCTCTGTCGGGCCGTCAGCATCGAGTCCCCTTTACCTTGTTACGCGTGAGTAGCGCGTGCGGTGCGGGCATGGTGCTGCCTGTCGGTACAGAAATCCACCCCCATGCAGCCGCGACGCACCCCCCGGCCGGAGCAGCCCAACGGGCCATGAGACCGAATTGCCCGCGATGATATGAAAAGTGACCGACATTTCCGTCGGTCCTCTTGCGTCAGCGCTCTCGGGAGGATCTGCCGTGACCGTCAGTCTTGAGCAGTTGCGCCGCTGCCACGTCGCCGTCGACCTGGGGGCGGCAAGGACCCGCGTGTACGTCAAGGGAGCCGGCCTCGTGGTCGACGAGCCCAGCGTCGCCGCGGTCAACACGCGCACCGGCGCCCTCATCGCCGTCGGCACCTTCGCCGAACGGATGACCGGCCGCACGCCCGACTACATCCGGGTCGTGCGCCCCGTCTCCGGCGGCACCGTCGTCGACATCGAGATGGCCCAGCG
Source organism: Streptomyces sp. NPDC048257 (assembly GCF_043201855.1). Classification (NCBI taxonomy): domain Bacteria; kingdom Bacillati; phylum Actinomycetota; class Actinomycetes; order Kitasatosporales; family Streptomycetaceae; genus Streptomyces; species Streptomyces sp. NPDC048257. Next base: position 88,892 of record NZ_JBICZI010000008.1, on the reverse strand, counting down.
GATGCTGCGTCACCTCCTCGGCGAGAAGCTGCGGCGCGCCCTGCGCCGCAAGCCGCGACTGCGGGCCGCCGCCTGCACCCCGCACGACGCGGACCCGCTCGCCCAGCGGGCCACCGTGGAGACCCTCGTCGGCCTCGGCGCCCGGCGCGTCGAACTGGTCGACACCCTGATCGCCGCGGCCGTCGGCTGCGGACTCCCCGTGGAGCAGCCGACCGCGACGATGATCATGGTGTGCGGGGCCGCGGCCACCCAGGTGGCCGTCCTCTCCCTCGGCTCGATCGTCACCGCCCAGCGGATCCCGGTCGGCGGCGAGGCCATCGACCACGCGGTCGTCCAGCACCTGCGCCACGCCCACGAGCTGATGCTGCCCAGCCAGGCGGTCCGGCCGCTCCAGCTGGCCCTCCACGGCAACGGCCTCACCGTCGGCGGCCCGGCCTCCACCCTGATCCACGGCCGCGACGTGGCCACCGGACTCGCCCGTTCCGTGCAGGTGGACACCGCCGCCGTGCGGGACGCCATCTACACCCCGCTGACCGCCGTCCTCGACGGCATCGGCAAGGTGCTGCGGGACTGCCCGCCGGACCTGGTCGCCGATCTGACGGACCGGGGGATCATGATGGTGGGCGGCAGCGCCCTGCTGCCGGGCCTGGACCAGATGCTGCGGGACGCCACCGGAATGCCCGTCGCCATCGCGGAACGGCCGGACGTGTGCGCCGTACTCGGTCTCGGCGCGATGCTCGAAGGGAAGATCGCCCCCATGGTTCTCAACCCGCTGGCCGAATGACGAAAGCCGGGCAGGAGCCCGATGCGAGGCCCGAGCGGTCCCGGGAACCCGACGAGGAGGGCGCAAGCCTTCCGGTGCTGCTGGAAGCCGTCCTCAACGTCGGGTCCGAGCTGGAGCTGCACGCCACCCTCCAGCACATCGTGGACTCGGCGACCGAGCTGTGCGGGGCCCGGTACGGAGCGCTCGGGGTCGTCGACCCCGAGCGCGTCCTGCTGACCCAGCTGTTCACGGCCGGGCTCACCGAGGAGGAGCGGGAGGCGATCCCGCACCTGCCGGACGCGCGCAACGGCGTACTCGGAGCCCTGGTCGACGACCCGCGCCCGCTGCTGCTGGACGACGTCACCCGGGACCCGCGGGCGGCCGGCTTCCCGCCGGGCCACCCGCCCATGCACAGCCTCCTGGGCGTCCCGATCCGGGTGCACACGGAGGTCTTCGGCAATCTCTACCTCACCGAGAAGCGGGGCGGCGGCCCCTTCACGGAGGAGGACCTCGCCCTGCTGCGCGTCCTGGCCTCGCAGGCGGGGATAGCGATCGGCAACGCCCGGCTCTACGAGACCGCGCGCCGCCGGGAGCGCTGGATCGACGGCGCCGCCGCCGTGACCACGACCCTGCTCGCCGGACGCCCGGCGGCGGACGCCCTGATGTGCGTGGCCGAACGGGCCCGGTTGCTGGCGGACGCCGCGGCCGGGGTGGTGCTCCAGCCGACCCCCGAGGGCGGCATGGAGATCGTGGCCGCCTCCACGCACGGGGACGCCGGGGACCTGCTGGGGACGGCGATCGCCCCCGGTTCGCCGGTGCTGGAACAGCTCCTCGGCGGTGAGCCCGTCTTCATCGAGGACTCGGCGACCGATCCCCGGATGACCACGCACGTCCGGGAGCGGTTCGGGCCGAGCATGATGCTTCCGCTGCAGAGCGGCGGCCAGCTGATCGGCACGCTGGCCCTGCCCCGCGCCCGGGGCGGCCCCCCGTACGACGCGGTGGACCGGCTGCTCGCCTCGCAGTTCGCCTCGCAGGCCGCGCTGGCCCTCGTCCTGGCGGACGCCCAGCACGACCGGGAGCAGCTGGCGGTGTACGAGGACCGCGACCGGATCGCGCGGGACCTGCACGACCTGGTGGTCCAGCGGCTCTTCGCCACCGAGATGATGCTGGAGAGCACCCGGCGGCGGGCTGCGAACGCCCCGTCCGCGGACACGGTGGGCGACGAGCTCAGCCGGGCCGTGGACGAGCTGGACTCCACCATCCAGGAGGTCCGGACGGCCATCTTCGCCCTCCAGCAGCCGCCGACCGACGCCCCGACGACCTTCCGGGGGCGGGTGCTGCGCGAGACGGGCGGTGCGGCGGCCGTGCTCGGCTTCCAGCCGTCGGTGCACTTCGCGGGCGCGGTGGACGCCCTGCTGCCGGAGCCGGTGGCGGGCGACCTGCTCGCGGCCCTGCGCGGCGCCCTGGCGGCGGCGCACCGGCGCTGCGAGACCACCTCCATCGACGTGCAGGTGGACGCGACCCCGTCCCGGGTCCGCCTGACGGTGGCGGACGACGGCCGTACGGAGCGGGGCGCGCGGGGCACGACGGTGACATGGGAGTCGGCGCTGTAGCCCGCGTACCTACTGGCCCGGGCGGGTGGCCGCGCGCAGTGCGATGCGGGTGTTGGACTGGGCCACCCCCGCCTCCCGTTTCATCCGGCGGAGCAGCCCGTCGAGGGCGGCGGGGTCGGCGGCCCGGGCGCGTACGAGGTAGTCGTGCTCGCCCGTCACGTGGACGACCTCGGTGATCCCGGAGAGCTTGGCGACCTGCCGCTCGAACTCCTCGTTGGTGGTGTCCTGGCGCAGGGTGACGTCGATGAAGACGACGAGGCCGCCGCCGGTGTCGGCGGCCGGGTCCACGAGCGTGGTGAACCCGCGGATCACGCCTTCGCGGCGCATCCGTCGTACCCGGTCGGCGGTGGCGTTGGCGCTGAGGCCGACGCGGACCCCCAGGTCGCGGTACGAGATCCGCGCATCCTGCTGCAGGATGCCGAGGATTTCCCTGTCGAGGCGGTCCATGCCGCGATTCTCGCAGCCGGAGCCGTTATACGCGCTCCTCGCCCGTGGTCCGGGGCCGACCCTCGCCCCATGAGCGAACTGATGACACCGGCGTGGGCGGGCGCGGCCGCGGGCCTGGGCGTGGCGATGCCGATGGGTGCGATGAGCGTGCTGCTGCTCCAGGAGGCGATGCGCGAGCGCCGGACCGCCGTGGCCGCGGCCGCGGGGATCGCGACGGTCGACCTCGGCTACGCGGCCCTGGCCACGGCCGTGGGGCCCTGGGTGGCCGACCGGGTCTCCCCGGTCGAGGCCTGGGTCCGGCTGGCCTCGGCGGTGATCCTGCTGGCCATCGCGGCCCACGGCCTCTCCAGGGCCTCCCCCGCCCTGCCGTCGGCCCCGGCCCCGGGCCCGGCATCCGCACCACCCTCGGCCCCGCGCGCGGCCCCGGCGTCCGTCCCGCCCCCGGCCCGGCCCTCGGCCCCGGCATCCGTCCCGCCGTCGGCCCCACCCTCAGCCTCACCCTCGGCCCCGCGCGCGGCCCCGGTGTCCGCCCCGTCCCCGGCCCGGCCGGCCAGGGCCTTCGGCCGGTACGTGGGCCTCACCGCCCTGAACCCCACCACCGCCCTCTACTTCGCCGCCCTCACCACCGCCCAGGGCGCCACCCTGCGCACCGGCCCGGCCGGAGCCGCCTTCCTCCTCGGCGTCGGCGCCGCCTCCCTCCTCTGGCAGCAGTCCCTCGTGGCGCTCGGCGCCCTCGCCGGCGCCCGCATCCCGGACGGCGCCCGCGTCTGGACCTTCCGCCTCGGCTACGGCCTGGTCGCCGCCTACGCCCTCAAGATCGCCTTTCCCCTGCCGGCCCTCGGGTGACGGCCCGGGGACCGGTCAGGGGCGACTCGGGGTGGCCTCGGGGTGATGCCGGATACGGGTCGGCCCACCGGCCGAAATGATCAGTGCATGACCACTCAGCCGATGAGCCACGGCCGTGCGACCCTCACCCGGGCCGCCTTCGTCGCCGCCCCCCTGTGCATGCTGGCCTACGGCACCATCCGGCTCAGCGACCCCGACCACGGCCCGGGCCCCGCCTGGACCGCAGGCCACATCGCCCTGCTGGCCGGGGTGCTGCAGTTCGCCCTGATCCTCCCGGCCCTGCACCGGCTGACCGGGCCCGCCCGCGGGGCGGGCCGCATCGGCGCCGGCGTCGCCACCCTGCTCGGCCTGGCCGGCGCCCTGGCGGTCAGCACCCAGGCCGCCATCGACCTCGCCGTCGGCTTCCGCGCTGCCGACCGCCCGGAGATGGCACGGCTCTTCGAGGAGATCCAGAGCCACCCCGGGGTGCTCCCCGCCGTCTACACCGTCGGCCCGGTGCTCTTCTACGTCGGCCTCCTCTGGCTCCTGGTCCACCTCGCCGTCCAGCGCCGCGTCAGCCCCTGGCGTCCCGTGATGGTGCTGCTGGGCACGGCCACCACCGCCGTCAGCCTCGACCTGCTGCCGCTCGGCGCCCTCTTCTTCACCGCGGCCCTCCTCCCCCGGTCCCTCCCCCTGCCGCCCGGCACCGCCCGGCCCGATCGACAGGACACCGCCTAGGGTGACCCCGTGACGACGACCCGCCTCTCGGCCCGCGCGGCCATCGCCTCCGTGACCGACCCCGGCAGCTTCACCGAACTCCCCGCCCCCCTGCGGGAATCCGCCGCCGACGGCCCTCTGGAGTGGGCCGGGTACGCGGACTCCCGCGCCCGCGCCGCCGAGCGCACCGGCGAGCAGGAGTCCGTGGTCATCGGCACCGCCCGGATCGGCGGCCGCGAAGCCGCCCTCATCTCCTTCGAGTTCGGCTTCCTCGGCGGCTCGCTGGGCCAGCGCACCGGGGACCGGCTCGAAGCCGCGTACGCCCACGCCCGCGAGCACCGCCTCCCCCTCGTCTCGCTCATCGCCACCGGCGGCTCCCGGATGCAGGAGGGCATGCTCGCGCTCACCCAGCTCCAGCGCGTGGCCCGCCAGTGCGTCCTGACCCGGGCCGCGGGGCTCCCCCAGCTCGCCGTGCTGCGCGATCCGACCACGGGCGGCGGCTGGGCCACCCTCGGGGCCGGAGCCGATGTCGTCCTCGCGCTCCCCGGAGCCCAGGTCGGCTTCGCCGGGTCCCGGGTGCGACCGGCGGACGCGGACCCGGCGGCCTACTCCGCCGAGGGCCAGTACGCCGCCGGTCACGTGGACGCCGTGGTGCCCGCCGCCGATCTGCCGGGCGCCCTCGCCGACTGGCTCCGCGTACTGGCCGCGCCCCGCCCGGCCGGGCCGGTCGAACCGCCGGCCGCGCTGGGCCGCGTAGCCGGTGGAGAGCCGCCGCGGACCGGCTGGGACGCCGTCGTCCAGGCCCGTCACCCCGACCGGCCGCACGCCGCCGCGTACCTGGACGCGTACTTCGAGCTCCGCCTGCCCCTCTCGGGGGACCGGTCGGGCGGCACCGACCCCGGCATGCTGTGCGGATTCGGGCTGCGCGAGGGCCGCGCCGTCGCCTACGCCGCCCAGTGCGGCACCGCCACCCGCCCGGCGGGCTACCGTACGGCCACCCGCGTCGTCCGCCTCGCGGACCGGCTCGGCATCCCCGTGCTCACCCTGGTGGACACCCCCGGCGCGGCCAACGACGCCGCCGCCGAACACGCGGGCGCGGGCGCGGCCATCGCGGACGCCTTCGCGGCGCTGGCCGCGGCCACCGTCCCCGTCACCACCCTGCTGATCGGCGAGGGCGGCTCGGGCGGCGCCCTCGCGCTGGCCGAGCCGGGAAACACCTGGGTCACCCCGGACAGCTACTTCTCGGTGATCGCCCCGGAGCTGGCGGCGGCCATCCTCAAGCGCCCCACGTCGGCCGCCCCCGCCACGGCGGACCAACTCCGCATCCGGCCCCAGGACCTGGTCGCCCTGGGGGTCGCCCGCGGCATCGTCGGCCCCCAGCAGGCCTGACCCGAAAGACGGCCGCACCCGCGAACCGGCCGACTTCCCTTCACGACCGTCCGGACCGGGCGTACCGCGCCGGGCTGATCCCGACGTGCCGCCCGAAGTGCCGCGTCAGGTGCGCCTGGTCGTAGAACCCCGCCGCCACCGCCGCCTCGGCCGGCCGCACCCCCGCCAGCAGCAACCGCCGCGCCACCGCCACCCGCCGCGCGGTCAGGTACGCGTGCGGCGGCATCCCGTAGGCCGCCTTGAAGCTCCGGATCAGGTGCGTGGGGTGCGGGTACCCGAGCTCGGCCGCGGCCTCCTCCAGGGTGATCCCCTCGGCCACCCGCGCGTCGAGCAGCTCGCGCAGCCGTACGGCGACCTGCGCACCCGGCGCGGCCCCCGACCCTGCGGCCCCGCGCCCCGCCAGCCACCGGTGCAGCCGCTCCCCGACGAAGGCCAGCCGCGACTGGGCCTCCAAGGACTCCCGCCCGGCGAGCGCCAGGTGCAGCCCGTGCACCCGCTCGCGGAGTGCGGGATCGGCCAGCAGCGGGGTGTCGACGGCGGCTCCGGCCAGCCGCTCCGGCAGCACCGAGGTGTCCAGGTAGAGCACCCGCTTGCGGAAGCCCAGCTCGGTCACGGTCCGCCCGTCGTGGACCACCCCGGGCGGCAGCAGGATCACCGAATCCGACACCCCGACGCCGTGCCGTTCCTTGTCGAGGGCGAAGTCCACCCGTCCGCCGTCGAGGATCATCAGCGCCCAGGTGTCGTGCACATGGGCGGGGTACGCGTGCTCGGTGAAGCGGGCGTGGAAGACCTCGGCGATGCCGGGCACCGACGGCTGCCAGGCGTGGACGGTGCTGCGCGGACGTATCGCGGCCATGTCAGAAACGTACAAGACCGCCCGCGGGCGGGCCGTCAGGCTGTCCGCATGACGACACGCAAGGTCAACATCGCCGAGAAGCTGGCCGGTTTCACCGAGCAGTGGGCCCCGCGGCGCATCGCCCGCGTCAACGACTACGAGGTCAAACTCGCCCGGCTCCAGGGCGAATTCGTGTGGCACACCCACGAGGACACGGACGAGCTCTTCCTGGTGGTCGGCGGCACCCTGACGATCCGCCTGCGCGACGGGGACGTGGTCCTCGGCCCCGGCGAGATCCACGTCGTCCCGCGCGGGGTCGAGCACTGCCCGGTGGCGGAGGAGGAGGCGCAGATCCTGCTGTTCGAGCCGGCCGGCACCCCCAACACCGGCTCCGAGGGCGGCGACCGCACCCGGGAGCCGGTGGACGCCTGAGCATCCGGGGCGTCAGGCCTGCGGGGACCGCGCGTCGTAGCGGGCGAAGTCCCGCCACCGCAGCGCGAGCAGACCCAGCACCAGCACACAGGCCAGTCCCCCGCCGGTGACGGCCGTGGTCGGGGAGGTCAGGTCGGCGGCGGTCCCGGCGAGGAAGTCCCCGAGCCGGGGCCCGCCCGCGACGACCACGATGAAGACTCCCTGGAGGCGGCCGCGCATGTCGTCGGGGGTGGCGGCCTGGAGCATGGTCGTACGGAACACCATCGAGGCGGTGTCCGCGTACCCGGCCAGGGCCAGGAAGAACATGCCGAGCCACAGGTTCCGGGTGAACCCGAACACCGCGATGGCCAGCCCCCAGCCGGCGACGGCGAAGAGGATGGCCAGCCCGTGCCGGCGGATCCGGCCCTGCCATCCGGAGAACAGCCCGCCCAGCAGCGCCCCGGCAGCGGTCGCGGCCACCAGCAGGCCGACCGTCCCGGCCCCGCCGCCGAACCAGAGCCCGGCGACGGCCGGGAACAGCGCCCGGGGCTGGGCCAGCACCATGGCGGCCATGTCGGAGAAGAAGGTCATCCTGATGTTCGGCCGGGTGCCGAGGAAGCGCAGCCCGTCGACGACGGAGGCCCGGCCCCGCGTGCCCTCGGCCCGCTCGGGCTTCATCGACGGCAGCCGCCACATCGCGTAGAGACCGGCGGTGAAGGTCACGGCGTCGACCAGGTACGCCGACTGGTACCCCCCGAGGCTGACGATCAGTCCGCCCAGGGCGGGGCCGACCATCGTGCCGAAGGTCATGGTGACGGAGTTCAGGGCGTTGGCGGCGGGCAGCAGCTCGGTCGGCAGCAGCCTCGGGACCATGGCGGAGCGCGCCGGTCCGGTGAGCGCCCCGCACACCGCCTGAAGCGCGACGACGGCGTACAGGAACCAGACGCGGTGGTAGCCGAGCAGCGCGGCCGCGGCGAGCGCGACCGACAGCGCGGCGGCGCCCAGCGAGCTGTAGAGGCCGAGCTTGCGCCGGTCCACGGTGTCGGCGATCGCGCCGCCGTAGAGGCCGAACACGACGAGCGGGACGAGCGAGAAGAGCCCGACGAGTCCGACCGAGAAGCTCGACCCGGTGATGTCGTAGACCTGCAGCGAGATCGCCAGGGCGGTCATCGACTGGCCGACCCAGGAGATGGTTCCGCCGAACCACAGCCGCCGGTAGTCCAGGGAAGTGCGCAGCGGGGTGAGGTCGGCGAATATTCGCCGCCGGGGGCGGGGTGGCGCGGTCGTACGGGTCACAGCGGATGATAACCACCGGCCGTCCGAGGCCCCCGGAAATTCCCGCGGCTTCACACACCGGCAACAGTCGCCCCACCCGGCTCCGGGCTTTCGGCCCCACCGGCTTATTGCCGGTAACTCGCCACTATCACCGGACATTTGACTGAATCGGCGTGCGCCCCTCACCTCGTGTTCGGCTCATGATGAAAAGACTCGTATGTCCAGGGAGGCGTAGTGATCGAACCTGGCAACAGCACCACGAGCACCGGCACGACGCAGAACACGGTGCGCACCACCGTCCCCCTCACCGTCGGCGTCGAGGAGGAATTCCTGCTCGTCGACGCCCGCAGCTTCCGGGTGGTCCCCGCCGCCCAGCTGGTCCTGGCGACGGCCGGCGGGCTGCCCGGCGAGGTGCACCCGGAGGGCACCCGCTACCAGGTGGAGATCTCCACCCCGGTAGCCCACTCGGCGGCCTCGCTGCGCGCCGAGCTCGCCGCGCTGCGGCGCACCGTCGGCCGGGCCGCCCGCGCCCACGGCTGCCGGCTGCTGGCCGCCCCCTCGCCGGTCGTCGCCGTGGAGGGGCCGCTGCACCTGACCGACGACGAGCCGCGCCAGCGCGAGCAGCACCGCCGCTTCGGCGCGCTCACCGACACACTGGTCAGCTGCGGCCGCCACGTGCACATCGGCACGCTCGACGTGGACACGGCGGTGGCCGTGTCCAACCGGATCAGACCCTGGCTGCCCACGCTGATCGCGCTGGCCGCCAACTCGCCGTTCTGGGGCGGCCGTGACACCGGCCACGCCAGCTGGCGGGCGATGGCCTGGTCCGGCTGGCCCTCGGCGGGCCTGCCCCCGCACTTCACGTCCACGGCCCACTTCCGGCGCTCGGTGCAGACCCTGCTCGGCTCCGGGGCGGCCCTCGACACCAAGATGGTCTATTGGGACCTGCGCCCCTCCGGACACTGGCCCACGCTCGAGCTCCGGGCGCCCGACATGTCCCCGGACATCGACTCGGCCGTCCTCCAGGCCGAACTGGCCCGTGCGCTGGTCGCCACGGCGCTGCGCGAGATCGCGGAGCGGCGCCCCGAACCGGCCGTACGGGACGACGTACTGCGCCTCGCGCGCTGGCGGGCGGCCCACGACGGCCTGGAGGGCTTCGGCCTCGACCCGTACTCGGGGGCGGAACTCCCCGCGGCGGACCTGGCGGAGGCCCTGCTGGACCTGGTCGCCCCGGAACTGGCCGCGGCCGGCGACCTCGACCACGCGGCGAAGACCCTGGCGCGCCTCCTGCGCGACGGCTCGGGGGCCCATCGCCAGCGCGTGGTGTTCGCCCGCCGCCAGGACCTGACGGACGTACTGCGCTTCCTCACGGACGAGACGGAGGACTTCTGAGCCCACGCCCGGCCCCGGTCCCCGCCCTCTCGCGCTCCCTGAGCCGAGGGGCGGGGCCACGGGTGACGGTCCGCAGGTCAGGGCTGCGCGGCGCCCCGAGGCGTGACGGCGCCGTCACTCTCCCCAGGGCGTGATCCCCCAGCGGACGGTGTGCTGCTCGCCGGGGCCGAGGCGGACGAGCCCGGTGCCGCTGCGGAAGGCGTCCGGGGGGCAGGTCATCGGCTCGATGGCGAGTGCGCGCCGGCGCTCCCCCGGCGAGAGCGTGTCGCCGGTGTAGAGCTGTACGTAGCCGGCGCCCTCGCCGAGCCACACGTCCGTACCGGACGCACCCGACGGGTGGGCCAGGCGCACCACGGCCCGGCCGTCCGCGTCCCGTTCGAGGTCACCGAAGGGGGTGTCCAGCCGGAGGGCGCCGATCGCCCGTGGCGTGCGCAGGTCGTACTCGGTCCCGGCGACCGGCTCGGCGGCCACCGGCAGACCGCGCTCGTCGGTGCGCAGCCAGGTCCGTGCGGGGACGGTCAGCACCGCCTCGTCGACGACCGCGGTGCCCGCCGTGACGTAGGGATGCTGGCCGAAGCCGTAGGGTGCGGCGCTCGCGTCGAGATTGCGCGCGGTGACGGTGACGTCGAGTCCGCTCTCGCCGAGGGCGTACTCGGCGCGGACGTGGAGGTGGAACGGGTAGCCCGGTTGCGGCCACAGCGGAACCTCCAGGACGGCGCGGCTCTCGCTGGTCTCCACGACCCGCCACGCGACCCACCGGAGCAGCCCGTGGATGGCGTTGCCGTCGGCCGGCTCGGTGAGCGGCAGCTGCAGGTCCTGCCCGGCCCAGGGGTACCGGCCGTCGCGGATCCGGTTGGGCCACGGCACCAGGAGCTGGCCGCGGCCGCCGGTGATCGGGTCCTGTTCGGCGAATCCGTCGATCACGGTGCGTTCGCCGATCGTGTAGGACCGAAGGGCCGCGCCCAGCTCGACGACGACGGCGCGGTGCCGGCCGTGGCAGAGGGTCAGTTGCCGTCCGGTGCGGCTGTGCTGCACGCGTGGCCTCCTCGGTCCGCCTGCCGGTGTCCCCGGACGCCGGTGCAGTGGTGGCCTGCGACGCCGGCCCTCCCGTCGGGAGCGTGCGGCCCCGCATCGGCCCGGTCAAGCGCAACACGTTCCGGCCGGTGAAATCGCCGGGCAGGTTCGCCTGCCGGGGCCACGGGCGGCAGCGGGCTGCGGCCGTCGACCGCTTCGGCGCGCCGGGGCCACCCGAGGGGCCGATAGTGGAAGGGAAGCGGGGGTCTTTCGCGACTTCGGAGCAGCCATGGACCGCTACCCTCCCATCGCCGAGCACGGCCTGGTGGGCGACTTGCAGACTGCCGCGCTCGTCTCGTCGCAGGGTGTCGTGGACTGGTTCGCCGCTCCCCGGTTCGACTCGCCCAGCGTCTTCGCCGCCCTGCTCGACCATGACGGCGGTGGGTACATGCGGCTGGGCCCCGAGCACCCCGACACGACCTGCAAGCAGCTCTACTACCCCGACACCGCCGTTCTGGTGACCCGGTTCATGTCACCGGACGGGGTGGGCGAGGTGGTCGACTTCATGCCTCCGGACCGGACCCGCACCGCCACCGACCGTCACACCCTGATGCGCGTCGTGCGCGCCGTACGGGGGACCGTCGACTTCACGTTCGAGTGCCGGCCGCGCTTCGACTACGGACGGGCCGAGCACCGGCTGGAGCTCGGCGCGAACACCGGCCTGTTCCGGTCCCCGGGGATGGACGCGCACCTGCAGACCTCCTTCCCGCTGGAGCGCGAAGGCCAGGACGTGCGCGGCAGGGTGACGCTGAGCGCCGGCGAGTCGGGCGGCGCCGTGTTCACCGTCTGCGCGCCCGGCGGTGAGGCACCCGCACCCCTCACGGTCGACGGACTCACCGCGCAGCTCGCCGACACCGGCGAATTCTGGCAGGCCTGGTTGCGCCGGTCCCGCTACCGGGGCCGCTGGCCCGAGCTGGTGCACCGTTCGGTCATCACCCTCAAGCTCCTCACCTACGCCCCCACCGGCGCCCTCGTCGCGGCGGCCACCATGGGCCTGCCCGAGCAGGTCGGCGGAGAACGCAACTGGGACTACCGGTTCACGTGGGTGCGCGACAGCGCACTGTCCGTGCGCGCCATGCTGGACCTCGGCTTCGTCGAGGAGGCCACCGCCTTCCTCCACTGGCTGGTCGACAGGCTGCAGGAACGCGAGGGCAAGGAGGAGGAGCCGCTCCAGACGATGTACCGGGTCGACGGCAACCCCGACCTGCCCGAGGAGACGCTCGAACACTTCGAGGGCTACCGCGGCTCCTACCCCGTCCGCATCGGCAACGGCGCCGCCGACCAGCTCCAGCTGGACATCTACGGTGAGGCCCTCTACGCGTTGTCCCAGGGCCGCGAGATCGCGCAGCAGGCCACCTACCGGGGATGGAAGTCGCTGGCCAGGATGCTGGACTGGTTCGCCGAGGCCTGGGACCGGCCGGACGAGGGCATCTGGGAGACCCGCGGCGGCCGCCAGGACTTCACCTACAGCCGGGTGATGTCCTGGGCCGCCTTCGACCACGGGCTGAGCCTGGCCGAGCACTTCCGCAGGCCCGCCGACGTGGAGAAGTGGCGCGGCGCGCGCGACGCCATCCTGGAACAGGTCATGGAGCGCGGCTGGAGCGAGCAGGAGGGCGCGTTCGTCCAGCACTACGGCAGCGACGTCCTGGACGCTTCGCTGCTGCTCATGCCGAGGGTCCAGTTCCTCTCCCCCCGGGACCCGGCCTGGCTCGCCACCCTGGACGCGATGGACCGCAAGCTCGTCTCCGACAGCCTCGTCTACCGCTACGACCCGGCGGCTTCGCCGGACGGGCTGCGCGGCTCGGAGGGCACCTTCAGTCTGTGCACCTTCCTCTACGTCGACGCGCTGGCCCGGGCGGGGCGACTGCCCCAGGCCCGCTACACCTTCGAGAAGATGCAGACCTACGCCAACCACGTCGGGCTCTTCGCCGAGGAGATCGGGCCGAGCGGTGAGCAACTGGGCAACTTCCCCCAGGCGTTCACCCACCTCTCGCTCATCATGGCGGCCTCCACCCTCGACGAAGCGCTCGACGCGGAGAACGGGCGCTGACCCGTGGGCGCGCATGCCCGTCCGGCACGACCGCCACGGCTGACCGAGGACGAGTTCGGCGTGCTGTACCGGCACCTGCGTGCGGGCGCCGCCTGGGCCGCGGGTGGCCGGGGCGCTCTGACCGCGCTCACTCCCGCCAGGGTGCTGGCCGCGACCCGCGAGGTGCGGACCGGACGGACGGTCACGCTCGCCGCTCCGGTGGAAACCCTGCCGGGCCCGGACAATCCGGAGCCCGCGAAGCACCGGATGAGCGGGCAGCTGCGGGAAGACGGCTCCGGCGGCCTCCACTTCGCGCGGGACAGCTTCGCGATGAACGTGCACGGCGACGCCGACAGCCACCTCGACGCCCTCTGCCACGTGATCTACGACGGCACCCTCCACGGCGGCTTGGCCGCGAGCAGCGTCACGACCGACGGAGCCACGGCGCTCTCCGTCGAGGCGGCTCACGACGGGATCGTCGGCCGCGGCGTGCTGTTGGACATCCCGCGGCTGCGCGGCGTGCCCTGGCTCGAACCGGGCGATCACGTGACCGCCGCCGACCTCACCGCGGCCGAGACCGCCGAGCACCTGCGCGTGGGCGAAGGCGACCTCCTCTTCGTCCGCGTCGGCCATCGCCGGCGCCGCACCGAACTCGGGCCGTGGCACGCGGCACTCGATCGCGCCGGGCTCCACCCGTCCGCGCTGGAGTTCCTCGCGGACCGGCGGGTCGCCGTGCTCGGCGGAGACGGGAACAACGACACCGCCCCGAGTTCCACCGAGGGCGTCGACTTCCCCGTTCACGTGCTGGCGATCCACGCCATGGGCCTCCACCTGCTGGACTACCTGCAGTTCGAGGACCTGGCACCGGTCTGCGAGGCGGAGGGGCGCTGGTCGTTCCTCTGCGTGATCGCCCCGCTCAGGCTGCCGGACGCCACCGGCTCACCGGTCAACCCGATCGCCGTCCTGTGAACGCGGGCCGCGCACCGCGGCGGGACGCCGTCGGGTCGCCGCCGCCCGACCCACCCGATAGCTTGGGAAATGTACCGAACATCCCGATTGCACGAGTGTCCGTACGGGACGGCCCAGCCCGGAGCCCCCGGACGGGCGCTTCGGCCAGGACAGCCGACGACGCCTAGAACGGGACCCTCTCATGGCCGACGATCAGCACTACGACGTCATCATCATCGGTACGGGAGCGGGCGGCGGTACGCTCGCCCACCGGCTGGCCCCCACCGGCAAGCGGGTCCTGATCCTGGAACGCGGCGGCTACCTGCCCCGGGAGCGGGACAACTGGGACTCCACCGCCGTCTTCGTCAAGGGCAAGTACCGCGCCCCCGAGTTCTGGTACGACAAACACGGCAAGCAGTTCCCCCCGGAGGTCAACTACTACGTCGGGGGCAACACCAAGTTCTACGGCGCCGCGCTCTTCCGGCTCCGGCCCGAGGACTTCGGCGAACTGCGCCACCACGACGGCGTCTCTCCGGCGTGGCCGATCCGCTACGAGGACCTGGAGCCGTACTACACCCAGGCCGAACACCTCTACCTGGTGCACGGGCGGCACGGGGAGGACCCCACCGCAGGGCCGGCCAGCGCGCAGTACGCCTACCCGCCGGTCGAGCACGAGGCGCGCATCCAGCAGCTCAGCGACGATCTGGAGAAGGCCGGCCTGCACCCGTTCCACCTGCCGATCGGCGTGAACCTCACCCAGGACGAGAACGGCCGGGCCACCCACGGGAGCGTCTGCATCCGCTGCGACCGGGTCGACGGCTTCCCCTGCCTGGTGGGCGCGAAGTCCGACGCACAGGTGATCTGCGTCGACCCGGCACTGGCCTACGACAACGTCACGATGGTGACCGGAGCCGATGTGCGGCGTCTGGAGACCGATCCGACCGGACGCACCGTCACCAGGGTGGTGGCCGAGCTCGGGAACGGCGCGACCGAGGAGTTCGGCGCCGACATCGTGGTGGTCGCGGCCGGGGCGGTCAACTCCGCCGTCCTGTTGCTGCGTTCGGCCAACGACAGGCACCCGGGCGGGCTGGCCAACAGCTCGGACGTGGTGGGACGCCACTACATGCGCCACAACAACCTGGCGCTGATGGCGGTGTCGAAGGAACCGAACCCGACCACGTTCCAGAAGACCCTGGCGCTGAACGACTGGTACCTGGGCGCGGACGACTGGGAGTTTCCGCTCGGCGGGATCCAGATGCTCGGCAAGTCGGACGCCGACCAGATCCATGGCGAGGCACCGCGCTGGGCCGGGGCCGTCATGCCCGACATGCCCTTCGAGGTGCTGGCGCACCATGCCGTCGACTTCTGGCTGTGCGGAGAGGACCTTCCGCTGCCCGAGAGCCGAGTCACCCTCGACCGGGACGACGCCATCCACCTGGCTCTCGACGAGAAGAACAACATCGCCGGGTTGCAGCGCCTCCAGCACAGGCTGCGGGGGATGCTCGGGCACCTGGGCATGCACGAGCACCATCTGCTGGATCACAGCATCTACCTGCACAAGGGCATGCCCATCGGCGCCACCGCTCACCAGGCCGGCACCGTGCGGTTCGGCGACGACCCGCGCAGTTCGGCCCTCGACGTCAACTGCAAGGCCCACGACCTCGACAACCTCTACGTCGTGGACACCAGCTTCTTCCCCAGCATCGGCGCGGTGAACCCGTCACTGACCGCCATCGCCAACGCCCTGCGGGTGGGCGACCACATCGCCGCCCGCCTGAGCTGACGGGGGCTCCGTCGCCCTCGTGAACCGGCCGCGCGCCGCTACATGTTGTCCCCGGGGGCACTGGCGGACCGGGTGTCGGCATCGGTGAGCGGCTCGAGTTCGCCCAGGGTGTCCAGCCGGTAGAGCAGGACGAGCGCCGGGCCCACCAGCACGATCGCGATGGCCGTGACGATGGCCAGCCAGTGCAGCGTCTGAGGGGCGCCGGCCCCCTCGGCCACCGTCAGCGAGGTGGGCAGCAGGTAGGGCTTCTGTGCGAAACCCCAGGCGCCGACGGTCAGGGCGACGCTCGCCACCGAGGTGTGGCGGGTCCAGCCGTAGGACCGGCGCAGCAGAAGCCCCGCGGTCGCCAGACCGCAGATCGCGGCCAGGACGACCAGCAGCAGGCCCCAGCCCCCCGTGAGCCCCTCCCAGACGTACCGGGCGTCGCCGTGGGTGACCGGCAGACCGACGAGGGCGAGGACGACGACGGCGCAGAAGGCCAGCAGCGCCCGCAGCCGGAAGTGGTCCACCAGGTCGTCGGCTCCAAAGCGCCGGGCGTCGGAGCAGAGGAACACCGCACCGAGGAACGCGGTGGCCGCGATGGCCATCAGACCCACGAGGACGGAGGTCGCATTGGCCCAGGCGTCCGCGGAGGCGGGCGTCCCCACCGCGACCCGGCCGGAGGCCACTCCCCCGAGCGCCGCCCCCAGGAAGAACGGCGTGAGCAGCGACGAGACGGCGAACATCGCCCCGTAGATCCGCCGTTGCGCCAGTCGCCGGGTCGGCTTGCGCAGGGCGAATCCGGCGCCACGGAACACGAGGCCGATCGCCGCCAGGGCCAGCGGCAGCCACAGCGCGCCGAACACGGCCTGGAACATGGTCGGGAAACCCGTCCACATCACGATGAAGACGAAGATCAGCCAGACGTTGTTGACCTCCCAGACCGGCGCCATGGCATGGTCGATCAGCCAGCGCGGACGCTTGCCCCTTTCCGCGCCACCTGCCGTGAGGTCCCAGAACCCCGCGCCGTAGTCGGTGCCTCCGGCGCAGACGTAGGCGGCGATCGCGAGCACCATGACCCAGGCGACGAGGGTGGCCGTCATGACGCACCGCCAGAAGCGCCGTCGGACCCGCCACCGGGTCTGGTTCCCGCGCCTGTCGGCTCGGGTTCGCTTCTGGGCCCGTAGGGGGTGTCCGTCTCGGGGGGCAGTTCGGCGGGCGCGGCGGTCGCGCCCTCGTCCGCGATGCGCCAACGGGTCCGCATCTTCAGGATGACCGTGAGGAACGCCCCGAACACACCGACGTACACGACGATCATGATGCCGAGCATCGCCCACAGCGATCCTGCGCGGGTGCCGGTCACCGCGTCCGAGACCTTCATCTGGTTGTAGACGATCCAGGGCTGGCGGCCCACCTCCGTGGTGATCCAGCCGCACTCCACGGTGACCAGGCACGCGGCTCCCGCGAGGGCGGCACACCGGAAGAACCAGCGGCTGTGGGGCAGGTCCCGGTGCCGCAGCCAGCACCATCCGTACCAGAGGGCGAGCACGACCAGCAGACTGCCGATGGTCACCATGATGTCGAACGCCCAGTGGGCGATGGTGGCCTGGACCACCGTGGGACGGTCGCCGGCCGGCACCGACGTCAGCCCGGTCACCTGGGTGCTGGGTTTGAAACCGGCGAGGATGGAGTCCAGCTGAGGGATCCTGAGCCCGCCGGAGATCGTTCCGTCGCTGTTCAGCCGTCCGAACATGTACTCCGGCACATGGGTATCGGTCTTCCAGACGATCTCAATGGCGGCGAACTTGACCGGCTGCTTCTGGAAGACGGCCCGTGCGGCGGAGTCTCCGATCATGAACTGAACCGGTGTCAGGATCGCCGCGACGGTGAACGGCAGCGTGAAGCCCAGCCGGTGGTACCGGTCACGGCGCCCCCGGAGCCAGCCGACCGCGTACACCCCGGCGACCACGTAGCCGGCGGTCAGGAACATGGCCACCACGAAGTGCCAGTACTCCGGGCCGAACATCGGCGTGAAGATCGCCTGCCGTACGTCGATGTCGACCGGGTCGCCCTGGGCGTCGAGACGGAACCCCTGCGGCGTGTTCATCCAGGAATTGGCGGCGATGATGCCGAAGGCGCCCATCAGCGCGGCCAGCGGGAGCGGCACGGCGAGCCAGAAGTGCGTCCAGGGCTTGAGCCGCCGCCAGCCGTAGAGGTAGATCGCGATCAGGACCGCTTCGAGGAAGAACGCCCAGGCCTCGATACCGAACCCGAGACCGAAGACGTCGCCCCACCGGCCCATCATGCCGGGCCACAGCAGGCCGAGTTCGAAGGACAGTACGGTACCGGTGACGACGCCGATGGCGAACTGGACGGCCATCACCGCCGACCAGCGCCGAGCGAGCTTCAGTGCGACCTCGTCCTTGCGGCGCAACCCCCGGTGGTGCATCAGCAACGTGATGAACGGCAGTGCCACGCCGAAGGGGACCAGCAGGATGTGCGAGGCCAGGGTGAAGGCCATCAGCTCTCGCGCCGGCAGGAGCTGGGCCGGGGTGCTGTTCGCCAGAAGGGCGGCGGTGCTGAGCATGTGCGCCTCGATGGTCTGCCCTGCGGGGTGGCGGGGCTACGGAGGGACAGGATGCGGAGGGGCGCCCGCGGGTCGGGCCCGCCCTCAGGGCGGCGGAGGCGACGCGTCGGTATCGGTGCCGGTCATGGTGAAGGCGCGCTCTCGACGCGAGCCGGAGGCGAAGGCGACGGACCAGCTGAGCACCGCTCCCAGTCTGCTGCGGAAGCCGGTGAGAAAGGCGAGGTGGATGAAGAGCCAGGCCAGCCAGCCGGTGAAGCCCGACAGGTGCAACGGGCCGGCCTTGACGACGGCCCGGCCACGGGCGATGTAGGCGGCGCTGCCGAGGTCCACGTACTTGAAGGGCTTCGGCTCCTTCGTCCGGCCTTCGACGGCGTGACGCACCCTGCGGCCCGCGTACGCACCCGACTGCATGGCGACCTCGGCCAGTCCCGGCAGCCCGTTCAGCCCCATCACGTCGCCCGTGACGCGGATCTCCGGATGACCGGGGACGGTGAGGTCGGGTTCGACGAGGATGCGTCCGGCCCGGTCCTGTTCGGCGCCGGTCGCCCGGGCCAGCGCGGCCGCGATCGGAGGCGCCTCGACGCCCGCCGTCCACAGCACGGTGCGTGCGTCGAACCGGGTCGTCCCGCCGTCGTGGTCTTGTACCGTCAGGCCGTCCGCGTCGATGTCGGTGACCCTCGTGCCCAGGTGGAGCTCCACTCCGAGATCCTTGAGGGTTCGGGCCGCACGGTGGGCCAGTCGAGGTCCGAACGCCCCCAGCACCGCGTCGGACCCCTCGAAGAGCAGCACCCGGGCCGTGGTGGAGTCGATCTTCCGATACTCCCGGTCGAGCGTGTGCCCGGCGATCTCCCGGATCTGTCCCGCGAGTTCGACACCGGTCGGTCCGGCGCCGACGAGCGCGAAGGAGAGCCATTGCTGCCGTTCCCGGTCGTCCGCGGCCGTTTCGGCCATCTCGAACGCCCGGTAGATCCGTCGGCGGATGTCGAGCGCGTCGTCCAGGGTCTTCATGCCCGGGGCGTGCGCGGCGAACTCGTCGTGCCCGAAGTAGGACTGACGCATGCCCACAGCGACGATCAGATCGTCGTACGGCAGCACGACAGATCCGCCCTCGGGTCGCCGGGCGTGGACCAGCCGGGCCCCGGCGTCCACGTCGGTGGCTTCGGCGAGCACGCAGCGCACGTTGTGGTGGCGCCGCAGGACCCCGCGGAGCGGTTGCGCGATCTGCCCCTCGGACAGGATCCCCGAGGCGCACTGGTAGAGCAGCGGCTGGAAGAGGTGATGGGCACGGCGGTCGACCACGGTCACCGCGACCGGTGACTTCCGTAGGGCCCGGGCGGCGAACAGCCCCGCGAACCCCCCGCCGAGGATCACCACCCGGCGGGGCGTGATGTGATCCTGCACCGGAGATCAGCCTCCGGTGGCGAAGCCGGGGAAGAGCGTCATTCCGCCGTCGACGTAGAGGGTGGTGCCGACGACGTAGTCGAGCAGGTCGGACGCCACGGCGACGACGGCGTTGGCGATGTCGTCCGGGTCGCCCACGCGGCGGTACGGGATCAGGCGCAGGAGGTCGGCCTCGGCCTCGGGGGTGGACCAGGCGTCGCGGTTGATCGGCGTGCGGATGGCGCCGGGTGCGACCGCGTTGACCCTGATCTTCCGGGGGGCGAGTTCCTGGGCGAGGGTCTGCATCATCATGCCCACACCGCCCTTGGAGGAGGCGTAGTTCACGTGGCCCGCCCACGGGATGATCTGATGGACCGAGCTCATGCAGATGATCTTTCCCGCCGAACGGGAGACCTCCTCCACGACGCCCCGCCGGATGAACTCCTTGGCGGCCTCCCTCGCGCACAGGAACTGGCCGGTCAGGTTGACGTCGATGACCTTCTGCCACTGGGTGAGCGTCATCTCCGTGACGGCTGCGTCCCGCTGGAGGCCCGCGTTGGCCACCATGATGTCGATCGTGCCGAACTCCTCGACCATCCGCGCGACCATGGCGGTCACCTGGTCCTCGTCGGACACGTCGGCCTCGTGGGCATAGGCGCGGACACCGAAGCCCTCGATCTGCTTCACGACGTCGTCCGCCTCGCGCGCACCGGCGACGTAGTTCACCACGACGTCCGCTCCGGCCCGGCCCAGGGCCACTGCGGTCGCCAGGCCGATGCCCGAGTTGGCACCGGTCACCAGCGCCTTCTGGCCCTTGAGGAGCTTCGCGGACACCACCCCGCGGCGCTCGTCGACGTTTCCTGCCACCACGTTCTCTCCTTCTGTCTTTCGACGGACGGACTGAGGGACCGGACGACGCGCAGGAGGGAGGCTGGACGTCGGGCCGGCCCGCCAGGACAGACACAGGAGCCGTCGCGCACCCGGCCCCCAGACGAAACCACCCTGCGTCGCGGGTGGGACAGACCGGCGCGCAACGCAGCCGCACTTCGGCCGGGCGCGTCACACGGTCGGGCTACGGGTCACGCCTACCGTGGGCGGGCAGACGGCGGTTCGGGCGCGGACGAACGCCCCCGGGCAGGCCGGCAGGCCCTGCTCGGAATGCGCCTCGGCGGGTGGTCGGCGGCGCTGCTTCCTGCCCCGGGCGGCGACGTCTCTCCCCTGTTCACGGGCTCCTCGGGGTACCGACGGGCTGGAAGCGGGGAGCGTGGGTACGGTGGTGTGTGCGGGGGGAATGCGACCAGAAGGCTCATACGGAGAATCAGCGGTTCCTCCGTTACAGGTAGGGCCGTCGTCGCCCGCGTGCCGGGGCGCCACCGTCCCTGTCGACGATGTGAGCGGATGGGCTGGTCTCGACATTGTTTTGTCGCCGGCGGGCGGAAAACTGCCGGCGGCCCACCTCCCTGTGGAGGGACGAATGACGAACACCGAGGGTTTTGCAAGCTCATCCGTAACGACCCAGTCGTGGGAACCCTATTTCGAGGACGGCCGGGAGACCGGGGAGATCCACTGGCTCGTCCAGGCGGAAGAGGGCCAGCTGTCGGGGCTGTGGAGGATCGGCCCCGTGGAGGGTGCGGAGTTCCCCTACAAGCCGGCGGCCACCGACACGTTCCACGTGATCGAGGGTGAGGCCGAGCTGGAGACCCCTGACGGCGAGAAGATCGAGGTCGTCGCCGGGGGCATCTATTCCTTCCCGGCCGGATTCACGGCCACCTGGAGAACCCGCTCGCCGTTCATGAAGTTCTTCGTCGTGGGCTGAGGACGGGCACTGTACGCAGCGTGACAGTGACGTCGGCGTACGCACGGGAGATCAATCGAGAAGTCGTGAATTCCGGACAGAGCGTGCCGCGCGACCAGCTGCGGCCCATTCCCGGATAGTGGCTCGCGAGTCAGGCCGGACGACGGCAAGGGAGCAGATCGTGGCGACGTCAGATTCTGAAGTGGATGTCGTGATCGTGGGCGGTGGTTTCGCCGGTGTGACGGCCGCGCGTGAATTGTCGGCGCGCGGGCGCCGGGCGGTCCTGGTCGAGGCGCGTGACCGCCTGGGCGGCCGGACCTACACGAAGGACCACGACGGGCACCCGATGGAGTTCGGCGGCACGTGGGTCCACCCCCTGCAGCCGCACGTGTGGTCCGAGGTCGACCGCTACGCGGTCGAGACCGAGACGTTCCCGGTGCTGGAGGGGCTGCGGCAGGCCGTCTTCTCCGAGGGCCGCGTCGTGGACCTGTCCGACGACGATCTCGAACGGGCCCTGGAAGCGTTCGGCGAGTTCTGCGCCCCGGGCATGACCCTGTTCCCGGAGCCGTTCCTGGAAACGGTGAGTTCGGACCCGGATGGCCTGGGCGGGCGGTCGCTCCGTGAGCAGCTCGACGCCTTCAAGGCCGAGCCGGCGCTGCGTGACTGGGTGGAGGGGATGTGCTGCCTGGTCGCGTTCGGCCCCCTCGATCGGTCCGGTGCGACCGAGATCTTCCGCTGCTACGCCTTGGCCGGGTACAGCGCTGAGCAGGCCATGGCCGCGCTGTCGGCAACGAAGCTGGTGAAGGGAACACGGGAGCTCATCAACTCGATCGCCGGGCAGGCCACCCTGGCCGACATCCGTCTCAACTCACCCGTGCGGCGTGTCGTCCAGAGCGACGGGGGAGTACAGGTCGAGCTGGAGAGCGGCGAGACCGTCACCGCTCCGACCGCTCTGATCGCGCTGCCGATGAACGTGTTGAACAGTGTGGAGTTCGAGCCTGGTCTGTCCGAGATCAAGCGGACCGCATCGGCCGACCGTCACGCGGGTGCCGGCATGAAGTGCTTCGTCCGGGTGAAGGGCGACGTCGGCAACGTGAGCATCGTGGCCCCCGAGGCCCAGGCGGTCAACTTTGTGGTGACCTATGCCCACGGCCCGGAAGGCACGTGGTTGATCGTGTTCTCCGCCAACCCGGACAAGCTGCAGATGAGCCGGTTCGACGACGTGCAGGGCATGCAGACTGCGCTGCAACCGCTCCTGCCGGGTGTCGAGGTGGAGAGCATCGTCGGCTGGGACTGGTCCAACGACCCGCTCGCGCTGGGCACGTGGTGCATCTACCGGCCGGGGCAGCTGGCGAAGGTGCTGCCGGACCTGCGCACCACCGAAGGGCGGCTGTTCTTCGCGGGCGCCGACTCGTCGAGCACGTGGCGCGGTTTCATCGACGGGGCGATCGAGAGCGGCTACCGCTCCGCCCGCGACATCGACAACTACCTGACCTGATACGGGACCGCGGCCCAGAGCCGAAGACGGGGTCACCGGGCGGCGGGTGGGGCATTGTCCCCACCGGCCGCCGGCCGGTCCCGCTGCCGTCTGCCTTCCTGGACCGCGTTCAGCAGGAGTCGGGCCGCCACGCCGACCAGCAGGAAGTTGACCGTCATCTGCCCCGTGGTGAGGAGCCGGGCGGCTTGGCTGCGCGCGGTGACGTCTCCGAACCCGACCGTGCTGAACACGGTCATGGAGAAGTACAGCGCATCGGTCCGCGAGAGCTCTTCGCTGAAACTGCCCGCCGCGCTGCGCTCCATGAGCCCATAGGCCGTTGCGAACAGCAGCACGACGAGTGGGACGGTCACCGCCAATGCCTCCATGGCGCGCAGCCCGGGCCACGGGGAAAGTGTGATCCTGCGGATCTGCCAGGCCAGCAGCAGGGCCAGCGCCGCGATACCGCCGGCCAGCGCAAGGACGGGGCCGGTGGTGAAGGCCGAACCCAGCGGCAGCAGGTAGTAGCCGGTGACGAGGACCCCGGCCGTCACCAGGGCACGCAGTGAGGCGAACAACGCCTGTCTGCGGCCCCTACCCGTCCTGTTCAAGGGTTCCGTCCCCCATCACACCCGATGTCCTGCCCACTCCGCTGCGCCTGCTCCGCCGCCAGCCTCTCGGGTGATCCGGGTGCCGCGCAGCAGGCGCACCACGGGGTCACCGGCATGGCGGCGCCGGTGCGTCTCGTACGGGCCGGGCCGAGCAGAGGGTGCGCCGAGTGCCGGCGGGCCGGGCGCTGCACGGCGCCGGGCCTTCCAGCGGCGGAGACCGCCGACCAGGCGGATCATCGAGACAGGGGGAGCGGCCGCCCGGGTGGCGGTATCCGGACGGCGGCGCAGGGGGCGCCGTCGGCGCCGCACCGGCGGAGGCGGCGGCCCCGGAAGGGCATCGCGGCCATGGGCCAGGAAGAGGGATTTCCATGACGGAGCCGAGTCCTCAACCCGTGGACGACCACAGCGGTCAGCCGCATGAGGCGGACCGGCTGCGTGACATCCTCCGCTCTCCCGGCTACGTCAAAATCCTCGTCTACTCAGCCCTGATCGGCGTTCCGGTGTCGCTGATCGCGTTCTGGTTCCTCGTCGGGCTCCACGAACTGCAACACACCCTCTGGGCGGACCTTCCGCACCATCTGGGCTGGGACACGGCCCCGTGGTGGTGGCCCCTGCCCCTGCTGCTGATCGCCGGAGTGCTCGTCGGCCTGATCGCCACCCGCCTCACCGGCGGGGGCGGCCACATACCCGCAGGCGGCCTGCACGCCGGAGCGACCTCGCCGGCCACACTGCCGGGCGTGGTGCTCGCTGCGGCCGCGAGCCTGCCTCTGGGCGCGGTTCTGGGACCGGAGGCACCGCTGATCGCCCTGGGCGGCGGCCTGGCCCTGCTCTTCCGGCGCCTCACACGGATCCCGGGCACCCCTCAGACCACCGCGCTGCTGGGCGCGGCCGGTGCGGCAGCCGCCATCGCGGCGATCTTCGGCAACCCGCTGATCGCCGCCGTCCTCCTCATCGAGGTGTCGGGGATAGGCGGCCCGCAGCTCTTCGCGGTCATGCTCCCCGCCCTGCTCTCCAGCGGAATCGGGGACCTGATCTTCACCGGCTTCGGGCACTGGACCGGCCTGGAGACCGGCAGCCTCAACGTCACGCTGCCCGCGCCCCTCCCCCGCCTGGACCCGGCGGACGTGCTCTGGACGATCCTCATCGCCCTCGCCGTCGCCGTGCTCCTGCACCCGGTCATGGCGGCGGGCCGACGGGTAGCGGCGTTCGTCTCCGGCGGGGTGCTGCCCCGCACCGTCCTGTGCGCGCTGGGCGCTGCGGCCTGCGCCGCCCTCTACGCCTTGATCACCGGCCGCACGCCCGCGGACGTGGCCCTGTCCGGCCAGGCCGCTCTCGGCGAGCTGGCCGCCGACCCGCAGGCCTGGGCCGTCGGTGCGCTGATCGCCGTCCTGGTCCTCAAGAGCGTCGCCTACGCCCTCTGCCTGGGCAGCCTGCGCGGCGGCGCCATCTTCCCCGCCGTCTTCCTCGGAGCGGCGGCCGGGGTGCTCCTGGCTCCCCTGCCCGGCCTGGGCGCCGTACCGGCCATGGCGGCGGGGATGGCCGCGTCCACCGCCGCCGTCATGAGGCTGCCGGTCAGCAGCGTGGTCCTGGTGGTGCTGCTGCTGGGCAGCTCCGCCATGATTCCCATCGCCATCCTCGCGGCCGTGATCTCCTTCGCCACGACCGAACTGCTCCCGACCGGGACCAGACTGCCGGCCGCTCCGCACACCAAGGAGCAGGCCGCGGACGCCGGCGGCCCCCAAGCAGCCGGGGCACCCTGACGACAGCTGATGTGCTTCGGATCCGGCACGCCGATCGCCGCGCCGGCTCGCGAGCTGGTCCCCCCGGCCCCCACCCCACGGCCGTCCACCAGCCCGTCACACCGGTCCGGCTACAGAGCCCTCCCCACTTGGAGCCCTCAACAACTTCACTCCGACGGTCCCGAAGCTGACGAGCAGGGCCAGGGCTGAGATGACCAGGAGGACGGGATACTGCAGCGAGCCCGCCACGCCCACCATGCCCAAGGGCATGAGCGCAGCGAGCCATCCGGGAGCGACGCCTGCTCGGTGGAGTCCGACGGCGAGCACGATGAGGCCGACGGGGAGCAGTGTGAAGACGAGCAGGACCGGGATCAGGATCGCGTTGGTGTGCAGGGCTTCATTGATGAACGCCTTCATGGCCACGGGGTCCAGCCCGGTGTCGTCCTTCCCTGCCACCCAGGTCATGTACTCGATGCCGTCCAGTGCCCCGTAGCCGACGAGCCCGTGAGGGACCGCGCCGCTCTCGATGCCGTGCGGCGGGTGAAAGAACGCCGCCCCGAGCATGAGGAGCGGGGCTCCGATCATCAGCACACCGAACCCGATGCGTTCTGCGTGGGCGTAGCTACGGTTGATGCCTGCCGGATGAACGGGGTTGCCGGCCACGCCTGGGCCTCCTTCTGATGGATCCCAAGACGCCCCCTTGGCAGGTCACGAGAGGCAACGACCGACTCGCGCGCGCCGCCGGCCCCGGGCTACCGGCTCGCGCCGGCCTACACACGGGGATCGTCCGCGGTTCAGCTCCGATGGGCGCCGGATGCCGGCTTCGGGGCCCGCGCCACCCGCAGGAACAGTTCGCGAGAGCAGGCGGTTTCCGGCCGTTTTCCTGCTCGGGCCGTATTCGCCTGGGCGGGCACACCCGGGCAGGCGCCCAAGAAGCCGGGCGAAAGCCCCTTGAAAGGGGAGGGAGTTCGTCCCCTGGCTCGTCCGCTGGGCACCAGAACAGGTCCCCGTGAGACGCCAAGTCCGGATGCAGAACGGTCCGGGATCACGGACAGGCAGGTCAGAACGTTCCTGCATGTTCGCGCGTGGTGGGGCGGGTGGGACTCGAACCCACGGCCGACGGATTATGAGTCCGCTGCTCTAACCGGCTGAGCTACCGCCCCTTCACGGCGTGGCGCGTACACGTGTGCGCGCCGTCTGCCGCAGCATAGCCGCTCATACGATCTCCTGCCTCGCATGCCTCGCATGATCGGCTTCGCCTGTTCAGAGAGACCGCGCCGAGGGCTGTCCGGTTCCCGGACGGGGCGAAAAAAAGAAAAGAAGAGGACCCCGTGGGGCCCTCTTCTTCCTCCTTGCTCCCCCGGCTGGACTCGAACCAGCAACCCTCCGGTTAACAGCCGAATGCTCTGCCAATTGAGCTACAGGGGACCGCGCTCCCCCGACTGGACTCGAACCAGTAACCTGCCGGTTAACAGCCGGCTGCTCTGCCAATTGAGCTACAGGGGATTGCTGCGGTGCATCGAACAGCCCACCTCCGGCCTTGCCGGGGGGCGACTGCCCGTTGCGAGTCATAGATTAGCGCAAGCAGGGGGGTGCTCCGCCAATCGGTATCGACAGCAGGCCGGGCACCACACGACGAAGGGTGGCAGGCATGCGTTACAAGGTCACGTTCGTGGTCGGACTGGCTCTCGGGTACGTGCTCGGAACACGGGCCGGACGCGAGCGCTACGAGCAGCTGCGGAAGTCCGCGCAGCAGATCGCGCAGAACCCCGCGGTGCGCAACGCCGCCGAGACCGCGGGCCACAGCGGCCGCGAGTTCGCCGGGAAGGCCTACACCGCGGTGAGCCGGAAGGTCGGCGACGCCGTGCCCGACTCGCTCGCCGGGCGGGTACGGGGACTGCGCGACCGCCTCGGCGGCGGCGCCGGCGAGGACGACTGGGGCACCAGCAACACCTGAGCCCCACAGGTCGGCGCGTCGGGGCCCACGGGATCCATGAGGTTCCGGGGGCTCCGGAGCGCTCGAGACCGGCCCCGCGTGCGGCAGAATCCTCCACATGGGGATAGTCGCCGGGCTGGACAGCTCTTCCGCGTTCACACGCATCGTCGTCTGTGACACCGAGACCGGCGCCGTGCTGCGCCAGGGGTACGCACCCCATCCACAGCCCACGGGTGAACCGGACGGCGCGAATCCCCACGAGACCGATCCGCAGGCCTGGCTGCTCTCGCTCGGCGAGGCCGCCGGCGGCGGGCTCCTCGAGGGGGTCCAGGCCATAGGGGTCTCCGCGCAGCAGCACGGTCTGCTGCCGCTTGACCCGCAGGGCGGACTGGTGCGTCCCGCCCTCGTCGGCAACGACAAGCGCGGCCAGGTCGCGGCCGCCGACCTCGTCGACGCCTTCGGCGGCCGGCAGCCCTGGGTCGAGGCCGTGGGCTCCGTCCCGCACGCCGCTCAGCCGGTCGCGAAGCTGGCCTGGCTCGCCCGCACCGAGCCCGAGGCGGCCCGCCGGATCGCCGTGCTGATGTCCCCGCACGACTGGCTGGTCTGGCAGCTGCTGGGCCGCCCGGCCCGGCGGACCACCGACCGCGGCGGCGCCTCCGGTACCGGGTACTGGTCGGCGGCCTCCGGAACCTGGCGCCCCGACCTGGTCGAGCTGGCGCTCGGGCACCGGGCCCTGCTGCCCGAGGTGCTCGGTCCGGCCGACGCCGCCGGGACCACCCCCGAGGGACTGCTGATATCCGCCGGCACCGGCGAGACGATGGCCGCCGCGCTCGGGCTGGGGCTGGGCCCCGGCGACGCGGTGGTCTCGCTCGGTGCCTCCGGTTCGGTGATGGCGGTGCACCACGAGGCCGTGTCGGAGCCGGGCGGGCTGGTCACCTCCCTGGCCGACGCCTCCGGCATGCACCTGCCCGTGGTGAACACCTCCAATGCCGTACGGGCCCTGCGCGGCACCGCCGAGCTGCTCGGCACCGATCTGGAGGGGCTGTCCGCCCTCGCGCTGAAGTCGACGCCGGGCGCGCACGGCCTCGTACTCCTTCCGTACCTGGAGGGTGAGCGGACCCCGAACCTGCCGCACGCCGCCGGGACCCTGTCCGGGCTGCGCCGGGACTCGATGAAGCCGGAGCACCTGGCCCGGGCCGCCTTCGAGGGCATGCTGTGCGGGCTGGTGGACGCGCTGGACGTGCTGCGCTCGCGCGGGGTCGAGATCCGCCGGGTGTTCCTGCTGGGCGCGGCGGCCGAGCTGCCCGCCGTACAGGCCGCGGCACCGGGACTGTTCGGCACGCAGGTCGTCGTACCGGCGCCGGCCGACTACGCGGCGCTGGGCGCGGCCCGCCAGGCGGCCTGGGCGCTCGGGGTGGCACAGGGCACCCTCGCCCCGCACACCCCGCCGGTCTGGCCGGCCGCCGCGGCGCAGGTCTTCGAGCCGGGCGAGGAGTTCCCGGCGTGGCAGGCGGTGCGCCAGCAGTACATCGCGACGCGGGAGCAGATCCACCCCGGGGCGTTCTAGGGGCCCGGCCTGATCGGCACGACCATAGGACCCCCTATACGGATGGGTCCGGGGTCGGGCCGAGGCTGGTCCTTTGACCGGCCTTTGCGAAATCGGGTGGGGATCGGGGGCCGTTTGGCCGAAGATGGGTTGAACCCCTCGATCATGCCGACCGGAGCCTGCGCGTGCTCATACGACTTCTGCGGACCCACCTGGGTCCGTACCGTAAACCGATCGCGGTGCTGGTCCTGCTGCAACTGCTGCAGACCAGCGCGAGCCTCTACCTTCCCACCCTCAACGCCGACATCATCGACGACGGTGTCGTCAACGGTGACACCGGCTACATCCTGCGCTTCGGCGCGCTGATGCTCGGTGTCTCCCTCGTCCAGCTCGTCTGCAACGTCGGGGCCGTCTACTACGGTGCCCGCACGGCCGCGGCCTTCGGCCGGGACGTGCGCGCCGCCGTCTTCGACCGCGTGCAGAGCTTCTCGGCGCGGGAGCTCGGCCAGTTCGGCGCCCCGTCGCTGATCACCCGTACGACGAACGACGTCCAGCAGGTCCAGATGCTGGTGCTGATGACCTTCACCCTGATGGTCTCGGCCCCGATCATGTGCGTCGGCGGTATCGCCATGGCGCTCTCGCTCGACGTGAAGCTGTCGGGCGTGCTGCTCGCCGTGGTGCCCGTGCTCGGGATCTCGGTCGGCGCCATCGTCTTCAGGACGCGGCCGCTGTTCCGCCAGATGCAGACGCGTCTGGACACCGTGAACCGGGTCCTGCGCGAGCAGATCACCGGCAACCGGGTGATCCGCGCCTTCGTCCGCGACGACTACGAGAAGGACCGCTTCCGCGAGGCCAACGCCGACCTGACCGGTGTCTCGATGGCCGCCGGCAAGCTCCTGGCGTACATGTTCCCCGTGGTCATCGTGGTCGTGAACATCTCCAGCGTCGCCGTCATCTGGTTCGGCGCGATGCGCGTCGACAGCGGCGGCATGGAGATCGGCCAGCTGACGGCCTTCCTCGCCTACCTGATGCAGATCGTCATGGCCGTGATGATGGCCACCTTCATGTTCATGATGGTGCCGCGCGCCGAGGTCTGCGGCGAGCGCATCCAGGAGGTCCTGGACACCGAGTCCAGCGTCGTTCCGCCGATCGACCCGGTGCGCGAACTCGTCCGCCGTGGGCGCCTGGAGCTGCGCGGCGCCGACTTCCGCTACCCGGGCGCCGAGGCCCCGGTGCTGCGCGGGGTGGACCTGGTGGCCCGCCCCGGCGAGACGACGGCGGTGATCGGCTCCACCGGAAGCGGCAAGTCCACGTTGCTGGGCCTGGTCCCGCGGCTGTTCGACGCGACCGGCGGCGAGGTCCTCGTCGACGGGGAGGACGTCCGCGCGCTCGACCCGGACCTGCTGGCCAAGACGGTCGGCATGGTGCCGCAGAAGCCGTACCTGTTCTCCGGAACGATCGCCTCCAACCTGCGCTACGGGCGCCCGGACGCGAGCGACGAAGAGCTCTGGCAGGCACTCGAGGTGGCCCAGGCCAAGGAGTTCGTCTCCGCGCTGGAGGGGGGCCTCCAGGCCCCCGTCAGCCAGGGCGGAACCAATGTCTCCGGCGGCCAGCGCCAGCGTCTGGCCATCGCCCGCACCCTCGTGCAGCGCCCGGAGATCTACCTCTTCGACGACTCCTTCTCGGCCCTGGACTACGCGACGGACGCGGCGCTGCGCGCGGCGCTCGCCCGTGAGACCGAGGACGCGACCGTGGTCATCGTTGCCCAGCGGGTCTCCACGATCCGGGACGCCGACCGGATCATCGTCCTGGACGAGGGCCAGGTCGTGGGCGAGGGACGCCACCACGAGCTGATGGCCGGCAACGAGACCTACCGGGAGATCGTGCTCTCCCAGCTGACGGAGGCGGAGGCCGCATGAGCGGGCCCGGAGGACGGATGATGATGGGGCCGGCCCAGCGGTCCATGGACTTCAAGGGCTCGGGAAGGCGGCTGCTGCGTCAGCTCGCGTACGACCGGGCCAAGATCTGGGGCATGGTCGTCGCCGTCGTCGGCAGTGTCGGCTGCGCGGTGGTGGGCCCGAAGATCCTCGGTGAGGCCACCGACCTGGTGTTCGCGGGGATCGTCGGCCGCGAGATGCCGGCCGGGACCACCAAGCAGCAGGCGCTGGACGGGCTGCGCGCCCGGGGCCAGGACGGTATGGCGGACATGCTCGCCGGTACCGACTTCACCCCGGGGCAGGGCATCGACTTCGGCGCCGTCGGCGTCGTGGCGCTCTGGGCGCTGCTGGTCTTCACCCTGGCCGGCCTGCTGATGCTGGTCGCCACCCGGCTGTCGAACCACGTCATGAACGGCACCGTCTACCGGATGCGCGAGGAGCTGCAGGCGAAGCTGTCGCGGCTGCCGCTGTCGTACTTCGACCAGCAGAAGCGCGGCGAGGTGCTGAGCCGGGCCACGAACGACATCGACAACATCGGCCAGACGATCCAGCAGACGATGGGACAGCTGCTGAACTCGCTGCTGACCATCGTCGGCGTGCTCGTGATGATGTTCTGGATCTCGCCGCTGCTGGCGCTGGTCGCGCTGGCGACCGTACCGCTGTCGATCTTCGTCGCGGCGAAGATCGGCAAGAAGTCGCAGCCGCAGTTCGTGGCGCAGTGGAAGACGACCGGCGCGCTCAACGCCCACGTCGAGGAGATGTACTCGGGGCACAACCTGGTCAAGGTCTTCGGGCGGCAGAAGGAGTCCGCGGCCCTCTTCGCCGAGCAGAACGAGGCGCTGTACCGGGCCTCCTTCAAGGCGCAGCTGGTCAGCGGCATCATGCAGCCGGTGATGTTCTTCATCTCGAACATCAACTACGTGCTGATAGCCGTCGTCGGCGGGCTCCGGGTCGCCTCCGGCACCCTGTCGATCGGTGACGTGCAGGCCTTCATCCAGTACTCGCGGCAGTTCTCGATGCCGCTGACGCAGGTCGCCTCGATGGCGAACCTCGTGCAGTCGGGTGTGGCCTCGGCGGAGCGGGTCTACGAGCTGCTGGACGCGCCGGAGCAGGAGTCGGACGCCGAGGTTCCGGAGCGTCCGGAGGAGCTGCGCGGTCAGGTCACCTTCGACAAGGTGGCCTTCCGCTACGAGCCGGACAAGCCGCTGATCGACAACCTCTCGCTCACGGTCGAGCCGGGCCACACGGTCGCCATCGTCGGCCCGACCGGCGCCGGCAAGACCACGCTGGTCAACCTGCTGATGCGGTTCTACGAGGTCACCGGCGGGGAGATCGCCCTCGACGGGGTGGACATCGCGAAGATGACCCGCGAGGAACTGCGCGCCGGCATCGGCATGGTGCTCCAGGACACCTGGCTGTTCGGCGGCACCATCGCGGAGAACATCGCCTACGGTGCCTCGCGCGAGGTCACGCGCGCCGAGATCGAGGAGGCGGCGCGGGCCGCCCACGCCGACCGCTTCATCCGCACCCTGCCGGACGGCTACGACACCGTGCTGGACGACGAGGGCGCGGGCGTCAGCGCGGGCGAGAAGCAGCTGATCACCATCGCCCGGGCGTTCCTGTCGGACCCGGTGATCCTGGTGCTCGACGAGGCGACGAGCTCGGTGGACACCCGTACCGAGGTGCTGATCCAGAAGGCGATGGCGCGGCTCGCGCACGGCCGTACGTCCTTCGTGATCGCGCACCGGCTGTCCACGATCCGCGACGCGGACGTGATCCTGGTGATGGAGAGCGGCTCGATCGTGGAGCAGGGCACCCACGAGGAGCTGCTGTCCTCGGGCGGCGCGTACGCGCGGCTGTACGAGGCGCAGTTCGCGCAGGCGGTGGCCGAGGTCGACTAGGCCGTCCCTTCGGTACGCCGCAAGGCGGAGGGGCGCTCGGGTACGGGGACGTACTCGGGTGCCCCGACGGCCCGGGGGTACACGGCTCCCCCTGGGGGGTGTCTTCAAGACACCCCCTAGCATGACGTCATGGCATGGGACGTGGTGATTCGCCCGGCCCGGGTGGAGGACGAACGCGAGATCCTGGAGCTGCTTCGCTCGGCATGGTCCACCGTGAGCGAACCCGGCCCGAAACGCCCGGCCGACGCAGCCGTCTTCGACGAGCGGCACCCCGTGGAGGGCTTCATCGTCGCGGAACGCGGGCGAAGGATCGTCGGATACATCGCCCAGGCCCCGGCCAGCCCCCTCGAATCCAATCGGCACGTCCGACACGTCCAGGGACTGGCGGTCCTCGATTCCGCCCGCGGCAGCGGTATCGGGCGGGCCCTCGTCGAGGCTTCCTGCGCCGCCGCCCGGGCCGGCGGTGCCCGCCGCATGACCTTGCGCGTTCTCGGCCACAACCGGCCGGCGCAGCAGCTCTACCGGCGTTGCGGGTTCGCCGTGGTCGGTGTCCTGCCCGAGGAGTTCTTCCTGGACGGGGCCTATGTCGACGACGTCTGGATGAGCCGGTGCCTGTCCGACTCTGGTGAGCCTGCGCACCCGTAGCCGTGGCAACGGAGCGGGGGCGCCTGGCGGGGCGCCCCCTTTTCCGTTGGTCCGTCAGTCCAGGTAGCCGCGGAGCTGGTCGGCGAAGGCGTGGTCGCGCAGTTTGTTGAGGGTCTTGGACTCGATCTGGCGGATCCGCTCGCGCGTCACGCCGAAGATCCGGCCGATCTCCTCCAGGGTGCGGGGCCGCCCGTCGGCGAGGCCGTACCGCAGCTGGACGACCTTGCGCTCGCGCTCGCCGAGGGTCGACAGGACGGCTTCCAGGTGCTCGCGCAGCAGGAAGAAGGCGGCCGACTCCACGGGCGAGGCGGCGTCCCCGTCCTCGATGAGGTCGCCGAGCGCGACGTCGTCCTCCTCGCCCACCGGGGCGTGCAGGGAGACCGGCTCCTGGGCGAGGCGGAGCACCTCCAGCACGCGCTCGGGGGTCAGTTCCAGGTGCACGGCGACCTCTTCGGCCGTGGGCTCGTACCCGCGCTCCTGGAGCATGCGGCGCTGGACGCGGACGACCCGGTTGATCAGCTCGACGACGTGCACGGGTACGCGGATGGTCCGGGCCTGGTCGGCGAGGGCCCGGGACATGGCCTGCCTGATCCACCAGGTGGCGTAGGTGGAGAACTTGTAGCCGCGGGCGTAGTCGAACTTCTCGACGGCGCGGATCAGTCCGAGGTTCCCCTCCTGGACGAGGTCGAGCATGGTGAGGCCGCGGCCCACGTACCGCTTCGCGACGGAGACGACGAGCCGCAGGTTCGACTCGATGAGACGGCGTTTGGCCATCCGGCCCATGACGACGAGCTTGTCGAGGTCGAGGGCGAGCTGGGAGTCGAGGTCGGGGGTGTTGCCGAGCTTCTCCTCGGCGAACAGGCCGGCTTCGACGCGTCGCGCGAGGTCCACCTCCTCGGCGGCGGTCAGCAGCGGGATCCTGCCTATCTCGCGGAGGTACTGCCGGAACAGGTCCGCGGACGGGCCCGCTCCGCCTCCGCTGTCGCTGCTGCTGCGCCTGCGCTGCACGGGCACCGGCTCGATCAGCTCCAGTACCTCGGGCTCTTCGTCCACGGGCTTGGCCTCCGAGGACTCGCTCACGTTCACGGTCAGGGTCCGGGTCTGCACGGGGGCGACCTCCAGGGCTCCGAGGACGGGGGCACCGCACCTCAGTGTGGGGTACGACACATCGCGGCCACGAGGGGCGTGCGAGCACTTTCTGAGTCCGGTGCGTGACCGGATGGTTACCCGCCGCCGAGAACCCCGATGCGGATCGGACGCATGTCCGAGATGATCGACTCCATGTCGGAGTACGAGACCCACGTGACGGTGCGCTGCGCGGATACGGCGGAGCTGGCGCGGCTCGACGCCTGGGCGGGGGCGCGGGAGTTGAAGGTGACGCACATCCTGCTCGCCCGGGGCCGGATGGTGTCCCAGCCGATGCTGACCCTGCCGGACCGCACGGGCCACGAACGCCTGGTGCCGCTGCTGCGGGCGGCGGGCTTCGACCCGGTCCGGGTCAAGGTGGAGACGGTCCCGTGGACCTCCGACTCCCCCGGCCCGGGCGGCGGCTACTTCGAGCACCACCTGACGCTGCTCCTGCCGGCGGACTTCGACCGCGGAGCCCTGGAGTCGCTGGTCGTCCCGCACGGGGCCCACCTGTCCTGGAACGCCCGCCGGGTCCTGACCGGGGGCGCGCACGAACGGTTCGTGACCCAGCGGTGGCGCGGCACGGCCGCGGAGGCCGGGGCGGCCTGCGACGGGCTGGTCGCGGCGCTGGGCTCGGCCGGGTACGAAATCCGTTCGGAGGAGCGGGAGTTCGTGCTGTACGACAGTGACCTGTCGGTGGACGACGGGTGGATCGGCGAAGGGGTGACGGCATGACCGGGACGAACGCGCAGGACGCGGCCAGGGACGACTGGAGGCGGCGCCAGCGCGAACTGCCGCGCACCTCCACGGCCGGACTGGAGACGGCGGGCCCCGGAGCCCGGGTCTTCGACCCGGCGCTCAAGCACTTCGCGGACGGCTACCGGATCACGGACTCGGCCGTGGACGACGCGCTGCGCCCCGCTTGGCGGGCGGCCCGCCGGAGCGCGCTGGACGTGGTGGCGCGGGGCGTCGCCCGGTCCGGGTGGGCGAACTCGCTGGTGCTGCGCGGCAGCATGCTGATGGCCGGGTGGTTCGGTGCTGCGGCGCGGGAGCCGCACGACCTGGACTTCGTGGTGGTCCCCCGGGACTGGGCGATCGAGGAGCCGCGCACCGGGCAGTTGCTGACGGCCGTCGCGGAGGCGGCCGAGCGGGCCGCCGCCGAGCAGGGCGGGCTCGTCATGCCGGCCGACGGGGCCGTCTCCGAGGACATCTGGACGTACGAGCGCGTCCCCGGGCGCCGTCTGGTCCTGCCCTGGTCGGCGCCGGGGCTGCCCGGCGGTCAGGTCCAGCTGGACTTCGTCTTCAACGAGAGGCTCCCGGCGGCGCCGGAGCCGGCCGATGTGGCGGGGGTGCGGCTGCAGGCTGCCACGCCGGAGCTCTCGCTGGCGTGGAAGCTGATCTGGCTGGCCACGGACTCGTACCCGCAGGGCAAGGACCTCTACGACGCGGTCCTGCTCGCCGAGCGCTGCACGGCCCCGTACGGGCTGGTGCACACGGTGTTCCGCGAGTCGGGTGAGTACTTCCCGCCGAAGGCGCCCTGGGACACCCCGCTGACCCTGGAGGCCTTCGCCGAGGTCGAGCGGGCCGACTGGGACACCTTCCGGGCCGACTACCCGGGGATCTCCGGCTCCGCCGAGTCCTACGCCGCGCGGCTGCTGGCCGCGCTGGCGCCGACCTTCGCGGGGCGTGGCTAGGCGGGCTCGACGCGGACCGCGCAGACCTTGAACTCCGGCATCCGGGAGATTGGGTCGAGGGCCGGGTTGGTCAGGGTGTTGGCGCGGCCCTCGCCCGGCCAGTGGAAGGGCATGAAGACGGTGTCCGCCCGGATGGTGTCCGTGATGCGGGCCGGGGCCACCGCGCGGCCGCGGCGGGAGGTGACCGCGAGCGGGCTGCCGTCGACCGCCCCGATCCGGGCGGCCAGCCGCGGGTGGAGTTCCACGAAGGGGCCGGGGGCCGCCGCGTTGAGCTCGTCCACCCGTCGGGTCTGGGCGCCGGACTGGTACTGGGCGACCACCCGGCCGGTGGTGAGCAGCAGCGGGTACTCCGCGTCGGGGACCTCGGCGGCGTCGCGGTGGGAGACGGGGACGAAGCGGGCCCGGCCGTCGCCGGTGGCGAAGCGGTCCAGGAAGAGTCGCTGGGTCCCCGCGGAGCCCTCGGGGCAGGGCCAGAAGACGCCTTGCTCGGCCTCGATACGGGCGTAGCTGATGCCCGAGTAGTCCGCCGGGCCGCCGGCGGAGGCGCGGCGCAGTTCCTCGAACACCTCCTCCGGCGAGGTCGGGAAGCCCTTCTCGATCCCCATGCGGGCGGCGAGTCCGTGCAGGACGTCGAGGTCGCTGCGGACCCCTGGCGGCGGGGTCAGGGCCCGGCGGCGGAGCAGGACGCGGCCCTCCAGGTTGGTGGTGGTGCCGGTCTCCTCCGCCCACTGGGTGACCGGGAGGACCACGTCCGCGAGCGCCGCCGTCTCGGAGAGGACGACGTCCGCCACCGCGAGGAAGTCCAGGGAGCGGATGCGGTCCTCTATGTGGGCGGCGCGGGGGGCCGAGACCACCGGGTTCGAACCCATGAGGAGCAGGGCCCGCACGTCCGTGCCGAGGGCGTCGAGGAGTTCGTAGGCGCTGCGGCCCGGGCCGGGGAGGCTGTCGGGGTCGACGCCCCAGACCTCGGCGACGTGGGCCCGCGCCGCGGGGTCGGTGAGCTTGCGGTAGCCGGGGAGCTGGTCGGCCTTCTGGCCGTGCTCGCGGCCGCCCTGGCCGTTGCCCTGCCCGGTGAGGCAGCCGTAGCCGGAGAGCGGGCGGCCGGCCCGGCCGGTGGCCAGGCACAGGTTGATCCAGGCGCCGACGGTGTCGGTGCCCTTGGACTGCTGCTCGGGACCGCGGGCGGTGAGGACCATGGCGGACTCCGGGGCGCAGAACATCCCGACCGCCTCGCGCAGGCGGGGCACGGGCACCCCGGTGATGCGTTCCACCAGCTCCGGCCAGTGGGCCATCGCGGCGGCCCGGGCCTCTTCCCAGCCGGTGGTGCGGGCGGCGATGAACTCCTCGTCGGTGCGTCCCTCCGCGACCACCAGGTGGAGCAGGCCGAGCGCGAGTGCGAGGTCGGTGCCGGGGCGCGGGGCGAGGTGCAGGTCGGCTTGTTCGGCGGTGCGGGTGCGGCGCGGGTCGATGACGATCAGGGTGCCGCCGTTGGCCTTGAGCTCGGTGAGGTAGCGCAGGGCGGGCGGCATGGTCTCGGCCAGGTTGGAGCCGACGAGGATCACGCAGCCGGTGCGCGGGATGTCCTCCAGCGGGAAGGGCAGCCCCCGGTCGAGCCCGAAGGCGCGCTGGTGGGCGGCGGCGGCCGAGGACATGCAGAAGCGGCCGTTGTAGTCGATCTGCGAGGTGCGCAGGGCGACGCGGGCGAACTTGCCGAGCGCGTAGGCCTTCTCGTTGGTGAGCCCGCCGCCGCCGAACACCCCGACGGCGTCGGGGCCGTACGAGCGGCCCGTGCGGGCGAGGCCCTCGGCGACGGCGTCGAGGGCCTCCTCCCAGGTGGCCGGCTCCAGCCGCCCGGCGTGGGTGCGGACGAGCGGCTCGGTCAGGCGCACCCGGGAGGAGAGCACGGCGGGGGCGGTACGGCCCTTGCCGCACAGCGCGCCCCGGTTGACGGGAAAGTCGGCCCGCTCCTCCACCGCCACCCCGGCGCCGCCCGGTTCGGGGCGGAGCGTCATCCCGCACTGCAGGGCGCAGTACGGGCAGTGCGTGTCGGTGGCGGCTGCTTCCGGGGTGTGCATACGGCCCAGCCTGCGCCGCCGGTGTTACACGGGCCGCCGCGCCGCGTTACGGCCCGGGGTGCTCCCCCTCAGCGCCGGCCGTCGCCCCCGGTGAGGTGGCGGCCGGGGCCGCGGTGAGGGCTGCGGTGAGGGCCGGCCGCAGCTCGGGCCGGTCGAGGACCTCCACGAACATGATCCGTCCGCCGACGACGTCGAGGATGAGGTACCCGCGGTCCGCGAAGAGCTGCACGTTGCGGTGGCCCGGACCGTACGGCGTGCCGGGCGGGCGGCGTTCGGTGTGGAAGCTCTGGCAGAAGTCGTCGCCGCAGCCGCAGTCCGCGACGATGCGGAGGTCATGGGCGCAGATGGCGAGCTCGCGCTCGCCCTCCTCCTCCAGCAGCCGCACGAGTTCGGCCGTCAGGACGGGGAGGACGTCGCGTACGAGGGGTGCTGTGTCGTCCTGTTCCACAGGCCGGACCGTAGCCCGGCGCCCCGCCGCCGGCACGCGAATATGCGGCCGTCCCGGCGGGGGCGCCGACCGTGGATCACCGGCCCGTCCGGTACTTCACCGTCAGGCCGGCCGTCCAGCCGCCGTCGACGGCCAGTTCGGCGCCCGTCATGTAGCCGGCGGCGTCCGAGAGGAGGAACGCGATCGCCGCGGCGATCTCCTCGGGGGCGCCGACGCGGCCCAGGGGTGTGCCGGGGTCGTTGCCCTCGCCCGCCCGGATGCCGATCGGGGCGGTCATCGGGGTCAGGATCGGCATAGCCGTCGCCGCGTCAGTCCGTCAGAGCGGCCAGGGCCCGCGACACCCCTCGTTCCTTCGGCCCCAGGAAGCGCGGGGCGGGCTTGAAGGCCGCGTCCAGCGCCGCCTTGCCGGCCGCGAAGACCTCGCGGGTCTCGCCGTAGTACCAGGTGGCGTCGTGCACGTCGGCCACCCCGACGCCGTACGACTCCAGGCCCGCCGCCTGGCAGAGGGCGACGGCCCGGCGAATGTGGAAGCCCTGGGTGACCAGCACGGCCCGCTCCACACCGAAGATCTTCTTGGCCCGTACGCAGGAGTCCCAGGTGTCGAAGCCCGCGTAGTCGCTGACGATCCGCCCGTCCGGCACCCCGTGCGCGGTGAGGTACGTGCGCATCGCGTCGGGCTCGTCGTACTCGGTACGGCCGTTGTCCCCGGTGACCAGCACGACCTTGACCTTGCCGGTGCGGTACAGCTCGGCGGCGGCGTCGAGCCGGTCGGCCAGGTAGGGGGTGGGCCGCCCCCGCCACAGGCCCGCACCGAACACCACGGCCACCTCGGCGGCGGGCGCGTCGGCCGTGGTCCGCAGCCGATCGGCGGCCACCGCGTGCATCCACGCCGAGGGCAGCAGCGCCAGCACGCAGCCCGCCATGACGGCCTGCACCGCCAGCCGCCGGGTCCGCACGCTGCGCAGCGCCGCCACCGCCCGGCTCCACTCGACTCTCGGCAGGCGCGGTCGGCGCATCATCCATCCCCCGGTGTCTCTGTCTCGGCTGCTGGTCCGCTGGTCAGGACGCGTACGGGGGCCGCGCGGTTCGCCCGGCCCCGCATCCCGGCCCGCACCCCCGCCACCGGCGCCGCCCGCCGAACCGGCTCCGACCACCGCGCCGGGCGCCCTGTGAGCACCCGGCAAACACCCGTCATCCCCGCGCAACGCACCGGCAACCTCCACAGCGGAGGATCGGTTCATGACGGAGTCGGTGCACCCTCCCGAGTTTCCCGCCCTTCCCTTCGACAGCGCGGCCGAGCTGTTCGGCCGCATCACCCTCCAGCTGGGCACCCAGCTCAGCGGCCTGCGCCGACCCGGAGTCCGCCCATGCAGCCCACCCTCGTCGCCGTGGCCCACGGCAGCCGTGACCCGCGCGCCCTGCACACCGCCCGCGCCCTTCTCGAACGGGTCCGCGAGCTCCGCCCCCGCCTCGACGTCCGGCTCGGTCACATCGAGCTGAACGAGCCCCTGCTCGACGACACCCTGAGCGATCTGTCCGGCTCGGCGGTGCTCGTCCCGCTGCTGCTCGGCCGGGGGTACCACGTCAAGCGTGACCTCCCCGCGGCCGCCGCCCGGGCCGGCCATCTGCTCACCCGCGTCGCCGCCCCGCTGGGTCCGCACCCGCTGCTCGTCGAGGCCCTGTACGAGCGGCTCCTGGAGGCCGGCTGGACCCCGGCCCCCGGATCGGCCGTCGTACTGGCCGCCGCCGGTTCCCGCGACCCCGACGCGGCGGCCGACACCCGCCGCACCGCCGCCCTGCTCTCCGAACGCCTCGGCGGCGTCCCGGTGGCTCCCGCCTACGCCTCCGCCAGCGCGCCCAGCGCCCCCGAGGCGGTGCGGGCCCTCGCCGCCCGCGGCCACCACCGGATCGCCGTGGCCTCGTACTTCGCCGCTCCCGGCCGGTTCGCCGCCCAGACCGCGGCGGCCGCGCCCGGCCCCGCGGCCGCCCCGCTCGGCGACCACCCGGCCCTGGCCCGCCTGTTGCTCCACCGCTACGACGAGGCCCGCGCCCTGCCCTTCGAGCCGGTACGGCCGGAACTCGTCTCCGCCTGATCCCGGTTTGTCAGCGGTTCCGGTTACCGTCTCTGCATGGAAGGCACCACGCACGCCCCCGCAACCGATCACGACGACCTCTACGACGCGGCCGACACCGAGCGCTGGGCCGCCGAGCCCGACAAACGTCCCGGCCGTACCGCCTTCCAGCGCGACCGGGCCCGTGTGCTGCACTCCGCCGCGTTGCGCCGGCTCGCCGGGAAGACCCAGGTCGTCACCCCCGGCAGCCGTTCGTACGACTGGGACGCGAGCCCCCGTACCCGCCTCACGCACTCGCTGGAGTGCGCCCAGGTCGGGCGGGAGCTCGGCGCCGCGCTCGGCTGCGACCCCGACCTCGTCGAAGCCGCCTGCCTCTCCCACGACATGGGCCACCCGCCCTTCGGCCACAACGGCGAGGAGGCGCTCAACGAGTTCGCCAAGGACTGCGGCGGCTTCGAGGGCAACGCCCAGTCGCTGCGCCTGCTGACCCGTCTGGAGCCCAAGCGGTTCGTGCCCGACCCGGCGAGCGGTGAACTCGTCAGCGTCGGCCTCAACCTCACCCGGGCCTGCCTCGACGCCGCCACCAAGTACCCGTGGGCGCGCGGGGACCATCCGACCGACCCCGGCTCGGTGAAGTTCGGCGCGTACGAGGACGACCTGCCGGTCTTCGCCTGGCTGCGCCGCGGCGCGCCCGCGGACCGCAAGTGCTTCGAGGCCCAGGTCATGGACTGGGCCGACGATGTGGCGTACTCCGTCCACGACTTCGAGGACGGCCTGCACGCCGGCCACCTCGACCCCAACCTCCTGTTCGCCGAGCCGGAGCGCACCGCGATCTGGCAGGTCGCCATCGGCCGGTACGTGCCCGCCGACACCGCGCCCGAGGAACTGCGGGCCGCCCTGGACCGTTTGATGGAGCAGGAGTGGTGGCCGCACGGGTACGACGGTTCGGCCGTCGCCCAGGCCCGGCTGAAGGACGCCACGAGCCAGCTGATCGGCCGGTTCTGCCTGGCTGCGGAAGGGGCCACCCGGGAGGCCTATGGCTCCGGCCGCCTCACGCGGTACGGCGCCGAACTGATGGTCCCGCGCGAGGCGCGCAACGAGTGCGCGGTGCTCAAGGCGGTCGCCGACCTGTACGTGATACAGCGCGACGAGCAGGAACGGATCCGCGCCGACCAGCGCATCGTCCTGGCCGAACTCGCCGAGGCACTCAGCGCCCGCGCCCCGGAGGGGCTGGACCCGCAGTTCCGGGCGACCTTCGACGCGGCCCCGGACGACCGGGCCAGGAAAAGGGCGGTGATCGACCAGATCGCGTGCCTCACCGACGCAGCCGCCCGTTCCCTTCACGCACGTCTCACGCGGCGCGGCCGACGCGCCGAAAGGTGAGCTGATCGAGCCACTCCCCCTTCACGCGGCAGGCTCGGTGCGGGACGCTCGCATGTGCTCGCATGTGGCGGAGAGGTTATGAGGAGGCATCAGGTGGTCGACGCACATCGGACGTTCGTCATCGTCGGCGCAGGGCTCGCCGGGGCCAAGGCGGCGGAAACGCTGAGGTCGGAGGGGTTCACGGGGCGGGTGATCCTGATCGGCGACGAGCGCGACCATCCCTACGAACGCCCCCCGCTGTCCAAGGGCTACCTGACGGGCAAGGACGACCGGGACAGCGTCTTCGTCCACCAGCCGTCCTGGTACGCGGCCTCGGACGTCGAGCTGCACCTCGGCCAGCCGGCGGTCCACCTCGACCGGGACGCGAAGAAGGTGGTCCTCGGCGACGGCACGGTGCTGCACTACGACAAGCTGCTGCTGGCCACCGGCGCCGAGCCGCGCCGCCTGGACGTGCCCGGCACCGACCTGGCCGGGGTGCACCACCTGCGGCGCCTCGCGCACGCCGAACGGCTGAAGGGCGTCCTGGCCGGCCTCGGCCGGGAGAACGGTCACCTGCTCATCGCGGGCGCCGGGTGGATCGGCCTGGAGGTGGCCGCCGCGGCCCGCGGCTACGGCGCCGAGGTCACCGTCGTCGAGCCGGAGGCCACGCCGCTGCACGCGGTCCTCGGCCCGGAGATCGGCCGGCTCTTCGCGGACCTGCACGCCGATCACGGGGTGCGGTTCCACTTCGGGGCGAGGCTGACCGAGATCGTGGGTCACGACGGCATGGTGCTGGCCGCCCGTACGGACGACGGGGAGGAGCACCCGGCGCACGCGGTGCTCGCGGCGATCGGGGCCGCCCCGCGGACCGCGCTCGCCGAGACCGCGGGGCTGGCCCTGGTCGACCGGGAGCACGGCGGCGGGATCGCGGTGGACTCCTCCCTGCGCACCTCCGACCCGGACGTCTACGCGGTCGGGGACGTGGCCGCCGCCCACCACCCGGTGCTCGGGACCCGGCTGCGGGTCGAGCACTGGGCCAACGCGCTGAACGGCGGCCCGGCGGCCGCGCGGGCGATGCTGGGGCAGCAGGTCGGCTATGACCGGGTGCCGTACTTCTTCTCGGACCAGTACGACGTGGGCCTGGAGTACTCGGGGTACGCGCCGCCGGGCGGCTACGACGAGGTGCTGATCCGCGGGGACGTGGGCAAGCGGGAGTTCATCGCCTTCTGGCTGTCGGACGGGCGGGTGCTGGCCGGGATGAACGTGAACGTGTGGGACGTCGCCCCGCACATCCAGGCGCTGATCAGGTCAAAGGCGCCGGTCAACCGCGAGGCACTGGCGGACCCGTCGGTTCCGCTGGAGTACCTGGTGCGGGGCGAGGGGGCCTGACGGGATTGTCGGCGCCCGGCCGTAGACTTCACGGGTGGCAGGACGGATCAACGACGACGACGTGAAGGCGGTACGGGACGCGGTCCCGATCGACGCCGTGGTCTCCGAGTACCTCCAGCTGCGCAACGCGGGCGGCGGCAACCTCAAGGGCCTGTGCCCCTTCCACGACGAGAAGTCCCCTTCCTTCCAGGTCAGCCCCAGCAAGGGGCTCTACCACTGCTTCGGCTGCCAGGCGGGCGGGGACACCCTCGACTTCGTCATGAAGATCGACCACCTCTCCTTCTCGGAGGCGGTCGAGCGCCTGGCCGGCCTGGCCGGCATCACCCTGCGGTACGAGGAGGGCGGCTACACCGCCGGCACCAGCGGCCGCGGCGACCGCATCAGGCTGGTCGAGGCGCACAAGGCCGCCGCCCAGTTCTACGTCGACCAGCTGGGCAGCCCCGAGGCGGAGATCGGCCGCAAGTTCCTGGCGGAGCGCGGCTTCGACCAGGCCGCGGCCGCGCACTTCAGCGTGGGCTACAGCCCGGCCGGCTGGGACCACCTGACCCGCTTCCTGCGCGGCAAGGGCTTCAGCGACAAGGAGCTGATCACCTCCGGGCTCGCCCAGGACAGCCGCAGCGGCAAGCCGATCGACCGTTTCCGCGGCCGGCTGATGTGGCCGATCCGCGACATCAGCGGCGAGGTGGTCGGCTTCGGCGCGCGCAAGCTGCGCGACGACGACAACGGGCCCAAGTACCTGAACACCCCCGAGACCGCGATCTACAAGAAGTCCCAGGTGCTGT
Organism: Streptomyces sp. NPDC048257; assembly: GCF_043201855.1. NCBI lineage: Bacteria > Bacillati > Actinomycetota > Actinomycetes > Kitasatosporales > Streptomycetaceae > Streptomyces > Streptomyces sp. NPDC048257. Next base: position 44,911 of record NZ_JBICZI010000008.1, on the reverse strand, counting down.
ACGGCATCGACCTGGCGAAGAAGGAGATCGCGAAGACCTCCCGGGCCGTGGTCGTCGAGGGCTACACGGACGTGATGGCCTGCCACATGGCCGGGGTCACCACCGCGATCGCCACCTGTGGCACGGCCTTCGGCGGGGACCACATCAAGATCCTGCGCCGGCTGCTGATGGACAACGCCACCGCCGAAGTGATCTTCACCTTCGACGGCGACGCGGCGGGCCAGAAGGCGGCGCTGCGGGCCTTCGAGGACGACCAGAAGTTCGCCGCGGAGACCTCGATCACCATCGCCCCCGGCGGCATGGACCCCTGCGACCTGCGCCTCGCCCAGGGCGACGCGGCCGTGTCCGGTCTGGTGGAGGCCCGTACGCCACTGTTCGAGTTCGCCCTGCGGCACATCGTGGCCCGGCACAACCTGGAGAACCCGGCGGGCCGCGCGGCCGCGCTGGACGAGGCGGCGCCCGTCGTCGCCCACATCAAGAACATCGCGATCCAGCACGAGTCGGCGGTCCAGCTGGCGGGCATGCTGGGCATCCGCGACGAGCAGTTCGTGGTCAAGCGGGTCGCCCAGCTGGCGCGCTGGGCCCGCGAGCGCGGCCAGGGCGACGGACCGCAGGGCGGCCGCCCCGGCGGGGACCGGCAGCGCGGCCGCCAGTCGTACGAGGCCACGCCCGCCCCCGCCGCCCAGCCGGCCGGCGGCCCCGCGCTGAACCTGCGCAGCCCGGCCCACCGCACCGAGCGCGAGCTGCTGAAGCTCGCCCTCCAACGGCCCGCCCTGGTCTCCCCGGCCTTCGACGCGTACGGCATGGACGAGTTCACCGCCCCGCCCTACGCGGCCGTGCGCCAGGCGATCCTGGACGCGGGCGGCGCCTCGCTCGGCACGGATGACTACCTGGCGCGCGTGCGCGAGGCCGCGCCGAACGACACCGTGCGCGCCCTGGTCACGGAGCTGGCGGTCGAGGCCATCCACGCGAAGACGGTGGACGAGATCTACGCGGGGGTCCAGCTGGTCCAGGTGCGGCTGCGCGCCGTGGACCGCCGGGTCCACGAGATCCAGGGCACGCTCTCCCGGCTGGGCCCGCAGGCCCCGCCGGAACAACTGGCCGCCGTCCAGGAGGAGCTGTGGGTGCTCCAGCAGTACGGCCAGCGGCTGCGCAACCGCGGCGCCGAGGGTCTCTAGGCGCTGTCCGGGCCGCGGCGACCGGCCGTGGTCACCGCCTCCCGAACCAGTCGCCGCCGGGGATCTCGGTGCCCGATTCCCGCAGGTCGCGGGCGACCAGCGGGGACGCCAGATAGACCCAGGCGCGGACCGTGGCGCCGTCGGGGCGCAGGGCCGGGCGGGCGATGCGGTCGTAGACGTTCCCCGGGCGGCCCGGGCCCCCGTACTCCTCCAGCTGGTCCAGCGCGGCCAGCAGCCTCCCGTACGCGCCGGGCGCCGCCGTGATCAGCTCGCCGACGATCGCCGTGCCGGGGCGGTGGACCGCGAACGGGTAGCCGGGGCCGTCGTAGAGCGCCGCGTCGGGGAGGGTGGCGGGTTCCTCGCGGGCCGTGCGGCCCCGCAGGAAGAGGTCGTGGTTGACCTCGCCCGGGCGCAGGGTCCCGTAGACGAAGAACGGGAGCGGATCGCTCGGGTCCGGTAGCCGTTCGACCGATGTCACGGGGCCCTCCCTCGGGTATGGCACGGCGGTGCGCGGGCCTGGCCGAAAGTCCCGGCCTTCCCACGTCCCACCACCGTACGCACCGCTGTTACACCACCTCCCGGCACCCGTGACCCGGGCCGTCCAGCGTCGGTCACCGCCCCCCGCCGCCTCACGGTTCTGCGTCCATGACACCTTCCTCGGCGGTGGGGCGGCCACGGTGACGCTCCCGCCCGCGTGACCTGCGAACGGCCGGGGTCACCCGGACGGCGCGAGCGGCTCTGATGGCCGCAGGAGCAACCTTGACCTGCGGGAACGGTCCGCGGGAGGACCGGGCGACGGTAAACCTGACGGAACATCAGCAGGCGGGTGGCGGGCGGGCCGGGTTACCTCGGAAACACGACCCCGTGTCTCCAGGAGAGCCCCATGCGCCGACGTACCGCACACGTGCTGACCGCGACCGCGCTGACCGCCGCCGCGTTCACCGGGCCGGTCGCCGGCGCGGTCGCCGCCGTGGACCTCGGGATGGTGGCCTTCGCGCCCGGGGACTTCGCGCCGCTGGAAGTGTGGCCCAAGTCCGCCGCGCCCGGCGCCACCGTCACCGTGAACACCACCGCCTGCGGCAGTGGCAGTCACGCCGACGGCGATGCCACGACGGTCGGCGGCGGCCGGTTCAAGCTGGTCCCGGGCACCCACAAGGAGGTGGTCGTGGGGCAGTTCCAGGTCGCCCACGGCACCCGCCCCGGCACCTACGGCATCGGCGCGACCTGTGCGAACGGCAAGTTCGCCACCGGCAACCTGGTCGTCACCGAACGCGGCCCGCAGGGTCACGTCAACACCGGGGTGGGCGGTGGCACGACCACCACCACCGACCCCGCCAAGATCGCGGCGGGAGCGGCCGTGCTGGCCGCTGCCGCCGTCGGCGGTACCTGGCTCCTGCGTCGCCGGGCGAGCGGCACGCGGAGCTGACGGACGCCCACCGCGGCTCCGGCCGCGGTCCGACCGGTACCGTCCCCCGTCGCCCGCCCCGCGAGGTCCCCCCCCGTTCGCGGGGCCGGGCGACGGCCAGTCACCCCGAAACGGAAGCCGAGGGGGTACGCATGGGTGGCGAATTCGGTGGCGTACGGGGCCGCGCATGGCAGCCCCGGACCGCGAACGGCGGCCGCCCCGGATCCGGAGCGCACCCCCCGCGGGCAGCCGCCCGGGCCCCCCGCACCCCCGCCGCCCGCCACGGAGGTCTCGTCGCGCTCGCCGCCTGCGTCGGCATCTGGCTCGTGACCAGCGGTTCCCGCGAGCCCGTCGGGCCGCCGCTGCCCTCCCCCGCCGAGTCCCTGACCGCCGCGGGCGCGGTCGGCCCCGGCATCGCCCCGCTCCCCGGTTCCCCGCCGGGCCGGATCCGGATCCCCTCGATCCGGGTCGACGCCCCGCTGACCGGGCTCGGCTTGGATCCGCGCGGCAGCCTCGAGGTGCCGCCGCCCGACCGGCGCGACCTGGCCGGCTGGTACCGCGACGGCACCACCCCGGGCGCCACCGGCACCGCCGTCATCGCCGGGCACGTGGACGACGCCGCCGGGCCGGGGGTCTTCTACCATCTGGGCGCGCTGCGCCGCGGGGCGTCCATCGAGATCCCGCGCGCGGACGGCCGTACGGCGGTCTTCACGGTCCACGCGGTCGAGGTCTACGACGCCAAGGCCTTCCCCGACACCCGCGTGTACGGGCCTTCGGCACGCGCCGAGCTACGGGTGATCACCTGCGGCGGCGGCTTCTCACCGCGCACGGGCTACCGCGGCAACGTGGTCGTCTTCGCGCACCTCACCGGGACGTATTAGGGGGCGCTAGCCCCACTGCTCCAGGCCGAGCTTGATCACCAGTGCGCCCACCACCGTCAGCAGCACGCCGCGGACGAAGCCGCTGCCCTTCTTGAGCGCCATCCTGGCGCCGATCATGCCGCCGGCCAGGTTGAACACCGCCATCAGCGCGGCCAGCTGCCACAGCACCATGCCCTGGTAGGCGAACATCGCGAGGGCCCCGGCGTTGGTGCAGCAGTTCACGATCTTGGCGGTGGCGGAGGCGGTGACCAGGTCGAGGTGGAGCAGCGCCGTGAGCGCGAGCACCAGGAAGGTGCCGGTGCCGGGCCCGATGAGGCCGTCGTAGAAGCCGATGCCGAGGCCCGCGAGGCCGATGGCGAGCAGCACCCGCTGCCGGCTGACCGGCGCGGTCGAGGGGGCGGTGCCGAAGCCCGGCTTGAAGATCACGACACCCGCGACGATCACGAGGACCACCATGATCAGCGGGCGGAGCGCGTCCTTGCTGATGCCGCCCGCGAGCGCGGCGCCGCCCATCGATCCGGCGAGCGCGGCCAGGCCGATGCGGACGGCCAGCTTCACGTTCACCGGAGCCTTGCGGACGTACGTCACGGCCGCCCCGGCGGTGCCGACGATGGCCACGGCCTTGTTGGTACCGAGGACGGTGGCGGGGTGGGCGCCCGGCAGGCCGAGGAGGAGGGCGGGCAGGAGCAGCAGGCCGCCGCCGCCCACCACCGCATCGATCCAGCCGGCGGCCGCGGCCGCCACGCACAGGACGACGATCATGGTCGTTGATATGTCAGGCACGGCTCGACCCTAAGGAGCGGTTGGGTGCAGTGGCCATCAATCGCCGGAAAGTTGCGCAAAGGTTGAGCTTTGCCGGGCCGGCACCCGGTCCGGAGCCACCGGACCGGCCGGGTCCACGGCCGCCGTCAGCACGCTCGCGGCCAGCACACTGGCCGCCCCCAGCCCCGCCGCCAGCCGCCGCGCGGGCGGTACGGAGGCCAGCGCGGCGAGCACGACCCGCACCCGCGAGGGGCCGCGCGGCTTGCGGTGCCGGGCCACCGCCGGGGCCTCGGCACCGACGGGTACGGAGAGGGCGACGTGCAGCGGGTGACGCATGGGGCGGTGACTCCTCGGGGAGCGCGGGACGGCAGGGAACGCGGGACGCAGCGAACGCGGGAACGCGGGAACGCGGGAACGCAGGGACGCAGGAATGCCGGGACGCGGCTCGGAAGCGGGCTCAGAAGCTGAAGCACTCGGAGTGGACACGACCGGCCGGCACCCCGGCCCGCAGCAGCGCGGCCCGGGTCGCCTCCGCCATCCCCGGCGGCCCGCACAGGTACACGTCGTGCTCGGCCAGGTCCGGCACCAGCGCGGCCAGTGCCTGCGGGGCCAGCGGGTCGTACGCCGCCCCGGACGGCCCGAGCAGGTAGTGGAGCCCGGCCTGCCGCTCGGCGGCGATGGCCTCCAGCTCCGCCCGCAGGACCAGCTGCTCCTCGGCCCCGGCCCGGTAGAGCAGGGTGATGTCCCCGGGACCGCCGGGCAGCGTCTCGAACAGGGCCCGCATCGGGGTGATCCCGACCCCGCCCGCGATCAGCAGCACCTTGGGCCGGGTCCGCCGGGCGGCGGTGAGCGCGCCGAACGGCCCGGTGGCCAGGACCCGCGTCCCCGGGCGCAGCCTGCGGATCCGGCGGGAGTGGCCGCCGAGCCCCTTCACGGTGATCCGCAGGGCGTTCCCGCGGACCGGCGCGGACAGCGAGAACGGCAGGGCGGTGTGCCACAGCCGCCGCTGGAGGAACCGCCAGCGCAGGAACTGGCCCGGCTCCGCGCGCAGTTCCGCCAGGTGCTGCCCGTAGACGACGACGGAGACCACGCCGGGCCCCTCGACCCGGACGTCCGCGACCCGCAGCGCGTGCCGCAGGGCCTGGCGTACGGGAACCACCGCGCGGTACCAGACCAGCAGGACGGCGACCACGGTGTGGGCGAGCGCCCAGAACCAGGCGGCCGCGGCCAGATCCGGCCCGGCGAGCTGGTGCCCGAAGGCGAGGGCGGCGGCGAGGTAGACGAGCAGGTGCACCCCGCGCCAGGTTTCGTGCGGCACCCGGCGGCGTACCGCCCGGGCGGAGGTCACACCGACCGCGGCCAGGAGGACGGTCCCGGCCGCGGCGGCGGCGAGCGCGGGGTAACGAAGCAGCTCCAGGACGGCGGAGACCACGTCGGTTCCCTCGTGCACGGCGTAGCCGAGCAGGGCGAAGAGCCCGTGCCCGAAGACGAGGAGCAGCACGTACCGCCCGCCGAAGGCGTGCCAGCGGGCGAGCCGGTCGGCGCCGACGCCGTGCTCGACGGCGGGTACCCGGGCCATCAGGAACAGCAGCACCAGCACCCCGTAACCGGCGAGCAGCCCGGACAGGTGCGCGGCGGTGGCGAACAGCGCGTCGGGCCGGGCCGAGGGCCGTACCTGCGCCGCCCAGAGCAGGATCACCACCCCCGCACCGCCCAGCATCCCGCCCCTCACCCGCACCGCCACATCTCGCATACACAGCACGCTAAGGGCCCGGCGGCCGGCCCCGGTGATCCTTAAGGCGGCCTTGAACAAGGCCTCACCGACCCTTAACCCGGGCGCTGAGGTCGGCGTTCCGTCCGGGTAACAGAGGCGATGTCGTGGGGAAACAGCGGCCGCGCACGCTCAGGGCATGACCTCGGACCAGCGTGTGGTGGTGATCGGCGGCGGCCTCGCGGGCCTGCGGCTCGCGCAGCGGCTCGGCCCGGCCGCGGCGGTGACCGTCCTCGGCGAGGAGACCCACGTGCCGTACAACCGGGTCCTGCTCGCCGAGGTCCTGGCAGGCCGGTACGCGCCGGAGGTGACCGCCCTCCCGGCGCCCGGTCCGGCGCTGCGGCCGGGGGTCCGGGCGGTGCGCGTGGACCGCGCGGAGCGGGCCGTGCACTGCGACGACGGCACGGTGGCCGCGTACGACACGCTGGTGCTGGCCACCGGCTCCAACGCGGTGCTCCCGCCCCTGCGCGGGCTGTTCGAGCCCGAGGGGCGGGCGCTCCCGGACGGCGTGCACGCGTTCCGCACGATGGACGACTGCCTGGCGCTCTCGGCGGCCGTGCGCCCCGGGGTCCGGGTGGTGGTGATCGGCGGGGGCCTGCTGGGCGTCTCGGCGGCCCGGGCGCTCGCCGCGCGGGGGGCGGTGGTGGTCCTGGCCCAGCAGGGCGAGCGCCTGATGGAGCGCCAACTGGACGCCGACGCCTCCGCCCTGCTGGCCGCCCACCTGACCGACCTCGGCGTGGAGATCCACACGGAATGCCGGGTCCGCGGCCTGACGACGACCGGCGATTCGCCCGCGGCTCCGCTGCGGGGGCTCCGCCCCGGACGCCGCGCAGAGCCCGGGAGGCGGCGGGGTGGGGACATCCCCCGCAGGGTCACCGGGGTCGAGCTCGCCGACGGGTACCGGCTGGAGGCCGATCTCGTCGTGCTCGCCTGCGGCGTACGCCCCCGCACGGGCCTCGCCAAGGCCGCCGGCCTCGACGTCCGCACCGGCATTGTGGTCGACGACCACCTCCGCACCAGCGACCCGGACATCCACGCCATCGGCGACTGCGCCGAACACGCCGGCCAGGTGTACGGCCTCGCGGGCGCCGCCCTGGAGCAGGCCGACACCCTCGCCGCGCTCCTCACCGGCAAGCCCGCGCAGTACACCGGCACCCGCGCCCTCACCCGTCTCACCCTCACCACCGGCGAGGGCACCGGCGGGAACGGGCCCCTCGACCTCGCCGCCTTCGGCGAGACCACTCCTCTCCCCGGCGACGACGTGGTCCGCCTCGCCGACGCCACCCGCCGGACCTACCGGAAGGTCGTCCTGCGGGGCGACCGCCTCGTCGGCGGGGTACTGCTCGGCGAACTCTCCACCGTGGGGGCCCTCGCCCGCACCTGGGAGGGCGGCGGGGAATCACCGCACGACCTGTTCCACCTGCTCACCGACGACGGAGGCCACTGACATGACCGAGCCCCTGCCCACGATCGTGCTCATCGGGCACGGCATGGTCGGCCAGCGCTACCTCGAGGCACTCGCCGAGCGCGGAATCACCGCCACGCACCGGATCACCGTGCTCTGCGAGGAGCCCCGGCCCGCCTACGACCGCGTGCACCTGACCTCGTACTTCTCCGGCAGCACCCCCGAGGACCTGTCCATGACGCCCGCCGGGTTCATGGAACAGCACGGCATCGCCCTCCACCTCGACGACCCCGCCGAGCACATCGACCGGGCCGCCCGCACGGTCACCTCCCGCTCCGGGCAGGTGTTCCCGTACGACGTCCTGGTCCTGGCCACCGGCAGCTATCCCTTCGTGCCGCCGGTCCCGGGCAAGGACGCCCCCGGCTGCTTCGTCTACCGCACGATCGAGGACCTGCTCGCGATCGAGGAGTACGCGAAGACCAGGAGCTCCGGCGCGGTCGTCGGCGGCGGTCTCCTCGGGCTGGAGGCGGCCGGCGCCCTCCAGGGGCTGGGCCTGGCCACCCGCATCGTCGAGTTCGCCCCGCGCCTGATGCCCGTACAGGTCGACGAGGGCGGCGGCGCGGCCCTGCTGCGCACCATCGCGTCCATGGGGCTGACCGTCCACACCGGTGTCGGCACCCAGGAGGTGGTGACCGGTGAGGACGGCCACGTCAGCGGGATGCGGCTGTCCGACGGCTCCACCGTCGACACCGACCTCGTCGTCTTCTCCGCCGGTGTCCGCCCGCGCGACCAACTGGCCCGCGACGCCGGCCTGGACGTCGGCGAGCGCGGCGGCATCGCGGTCGACGCCCGCTGCCGTACCTCCGACGGGGCCGTCTACGCCATCGGCGAGTGCGCCCTCGCCGTCGACGGCCGCGTCTACGGGCTGGTCGCCCCCGGCTACGAGATGGCCGAGACCGCCGCCGACGACCTGCTGGGCCGCGAGAAGGAGTTCACCGGAGCCGACCTCTCCACCAAGCTCAAGCTGCTCGGTGTGGACGTGGCCTCCTTCGGCGACGCCCACGGCACCACCCCGGACAGCCTCGACGTCGTCTGGTCCGACTCCCGCTCCGGCGTCTACAAGAAGCTGGTCGTCTCCCCGGACGGGGTCCTCCTCGGCGGGGTCCTGGTCGGCGACGCGGACTCCTACGGACTGCTGCGCCCGCTCACCGGAAGCGTCCCGCCCGTGGCCCCCGAGCAGCTGGTGCTGCCCGCCGGCGTCGGCGCCCCCGTCGCGCTCGGGCCGTCCGCGCTCCCCGACCACGCGGTGATCTGCTCCTGCCACAACGTCACCAAGAAGGCCATAGCCGCCTGCGCCACCCTCGCCGAGGTCAAGAAGTGCACCAAGGCGGGCACCGGCTGCGGCAGCTGCGTCAAGGTGATCGGGCAGCTGCTGCCCGCCGCCGCCGACAAGGGGCTGTGCGGCTGCTTCCCCTTCACCCGCGCCGAGCTCTACGAGATCGTCCGCACCCGCCGGCTGACCTCCTACCAGGAGATCCTCGACGGCCACGGCCGTCCGGAGGCCCGGGGCGGCGACGGCTGCGAGGTCTGCAAGCCCACCGTCGGCTCGATCATCGCCTCCCTCGCCCCGACCCTCGGCGCGAGCGGCTACGTCCTGGACGGGGAGCAGGCCGCCCTCCAGGACACCAACGACCACTTCCTGGCGAACCTGCAGCGCAACGGCTCGTACTCGGTCGTCCCGCGCATCCCCGGCGGTGAGATCACCCCCGACAAGCTGATCGTGATCGGCGAGGTGGCCCGGGACTTCGGCCTCTACACGAAGATCACCGGCGGGCAGCGGATCGACCTCTTCGGCGCGAGCGTGGACCAGCTCCCACGGATCTGGGCCCGGCTCGTCGACGCCGGCTTCGAGTCCGGGCACGCCTACGGGAAGGCCCTGCGCACGGTGAAGTCCTGTGTGGGGCAGACCTGGTGCCGCTACGGCGTCCAGGACAGCGTGCGGATGGCCATCGACCTGGAGCTGCGCTACCGGGGCCTGCGCGCCCCGCACAAGCTCAAGTCGGCGGTCTCCGGCTGCGCCCGCGAGTGCGCGGAGGCGCAGAGCAAGGACTTCGGGGTCATCGCGACGGCCAGTGGCTGGAACCTGTACGTGGGCGGCAACGGCGGGGCCACCCCGCGCCACGCCGACCTGCTGGCCCAGGACCTGTCGGACGCGGAACTGGTCCGGCTGATCGACCGGTTCCTGATGTTCTACATCCGCACCGCCGACCGGCTGGAGCGGACCTCCACCTGGCTGGACCGGCTGGAGGGGGGCCTGGCGCACCTGCGGGACGTGGTCGTGCACGACTCGCTCGGGCTGTGCGCCGAGCTGGAGGCCCTGATGGCCGACCACGTGGCGCACTACCGGGACGAATGGGCGGAGACGCTCCAGGATCCGGAGCGGCTGCGCCGGTTCGTGTCCTTCGTCAATGCGCCCGGCGCCCCCGACCCGACCGTGAAGTTCGTCCCCGAGCGCGACCAGGTCAAGCCCGACCTGGCCGTCCTGACCATAGGAGGAGCCGTCCGATGACCGTGGAACTGCAGGTTGCGCAGGGCTGGCTGACGGTGTGCGAGCTGTCCTCGCTCACACCGGGGCGCGGGGTGGCGGCGCTGCTGCCCGACGGGAGCCAGGCCGCGGTGTTCGTCGACCGCGCGGGGCGCCCGTACGCCATCGGCAACCAGGATCCCTTCACCGGGGCGCAGGTGCTCTCGCGCGGGCTGGTGGGGACGGCGGGGGGCCGGCCCTTCGTGGCCTCGCCGCTGCTGAAGCAGCGCTTCGACCTGGAGTCGGGGCGCTGCCTGGACGACGAGGAGACGGCGGTCCGGACCTACCCGGTGCGGACCGCCGCGACCTCGTGACCTGATGACCTCCGCGTGGGGAGCGGTCAGCTCTGGATCATGGACGGGTCCATCCACATGATCTCCCAGGTGTGGCCGTCGAGGTCGTCGAAGGCGCGGCCGTACATGACGCCGTGGTCCTGGGCGGGGCGGGGCTCGGTGGCACCGGCCGCCAGGGCCCCGTCCACCAGCTCGTCGACCGCGGTGCGGCTCTCGGCGCTCAGACACAGGAGCACCTCGGACGTCTTCGTCGCGTCCGCGATCTCCTTGTGGGTGAAGTCCTTGTAGCGGGCCTCGGCCAGGAGCATCGCGACGATGGTATCGCTGATGACCATGGAGGCGCAGTTCTCATCGGTGAACTGGGCGTTGAAGGAGTAGCCCAGCTTGCTCCAGAAGGCCTTGCTGGCGTCCAGGTCCTTGACCGGCAGGTTGACGAAGATCATGGTGGCGGACATCCCGAGGTCTCTCTTCTCTCGTGTGAACTGCTCAGTGTGCGGTGTGCGGTGCTTTCGAGAGGTAGACCGCGGGTCCCCGGGAAACTCATCGGTCCCCGCGAAGTTTTTGCGAACTTCCCTGCCTGACCGACGAAACCGCAGGTCAGGCCAGTGAGACCGAAACGTCGGGGCCGGCCGGGTGGGCAGAGGCGGGCCGGCCGCAGGATTGCACGTCGAGCGGTCGCTCGTGCGTAATGAGGAGTTGGCGCCACGGCAACTGGCGCCTCCTAGGTTCCTCGACGCGTGCGACCCCGCGTCCGACCGGCCGCGGGGCCTTCCTCCCACAGGAGTGACCGTGGAACGTCGTACCTTCCTGCGCGGCGCAGTGATCGGTTCGTCGGCCGCCGCCTTCGGCGGCACACTGATGCACGGGGCCGCCTACGCCGCCCCCGCCCAGCCGGGCGCCGGCCCCTACGGCGCTCTCGGCGCGGCCGACGCCAACGGCATCATGCTCCCCGGCGGTTTCACCAGCCGGGTGATCGCCCGCTCGGGCCAGACCGTCAGCGGTACCTCGTACACCTGGCACAGCGCCCCCGACGGCGGTGCGTGTTTCGTCGACGGCTCGGGCTGGATCTACGTGTCCAACTCGGAGATCAACCCCTCCGGCGGCGCGAGCGCGGTGAAGTTCAACTCCTCCGGCACCGTCACCGGCGCCTACCGGATCCTCTCCGACACCCGGCAGAACTGCGCGGGCGGCAAGACCCCCTGGAACACCTGGCTGTCCTGCGAGGAGGTCACCCGCGGCTACGTGTACGAGACGGACCCGTACGGGGTCAACGCGGCCGTCCAGCGCCCGGCGATGGGGCAGTTCAAGCACGAGGCGGCCGCCGCCGACCCGGTCCGCCAGGTGGTCTACCTGACGGAGGACGAGACGGACGGCTGCTTCTACCGCTTCGTACCGACCACCTGGGGCAACCTCTCCTCCGGCACGCTCCAGGTCCTCAAGGCCTCCACCGCCACCTCGGGCTCCTTCACCTGGGCCAACGTCCCCGACCGTGACGGCTCCCCCACCGCCACCCGCAGCCAGGTCTCGGGCGCGAAGAAGTTCAACGGCGGCGAGGGCTGCCACTACGCCAGCAACACCGTCTGGTTCACCACCAAGGGCGACAACCGGGTCTGGCAACTCAACCTCACGAACAACACGTACGAGCTGGCCTACGACGACTCGCTCGTGCCCGGCGGCGCGGCCCCGCTGACGGGCGTCGACAACGTCACCGGGTCCTCGTACGGCGACCTGTACGTCGCCGAGGACGGCGGCACCATGGAGATCTGCGTGATCACCCCGGACGACGTGGTGGCGCCCTTCCTGCGGATCACCGGCCAGTCCTCCTCGGAGGTCACCGGCCCGGCCTTCTCGCCCGCCGGCAACCGGCTCTACTTCTCCAGCCAGCGCGGTACGAGCGGCAGCTCGTCCGGCGGCATCACCTACGAGGTGACCGGCCCCTTCCGCGTCTGAGCCCCGCCCTTCCAGCCCCGCCGGCGTCTCCCAGCCCCGCCGGCGTTTGAGGCGCGGGGGTCCGGGGGCAGCGCCCCCGCAACGGCGCCGCGCCCGCACGACCGACCGTGCCCCGACGGGTTCGACCCCGCCGGGGCGCGGCCGCGTCACGAGGCCACGGCCCCGCCCTTGAGCAGCGCAGCACCCAGAGGCGTCACCGTGTGCAGCACCGCGTTCCCCCGCCGGAGGGTGGTGACCAGCCCCGCCTCCCGCATCACGCACGCGTGCTGGCTCGCGGAGGCCAGCGAGACCCCGGCCCGGCGGGCCAGCTCGCTGGTGGTCGCTCCGTCCCCTATGGCCCGCAGCACGACCGAGCGGGTGTGCCCGACCAGCTTGCCCAGGGTGCGCTGGCGCTGCTCTTCCACGGGCCGGGCCGACTCGCCGCCCGCGGGCGCCGAGGCCAGCTGTGCGGCGGCCGGGTAGACCAGCACCGGCGGCAGCTCCGGATCGTGCAGGGTCACCGCGGTGCGCCGGCAGAAGAAGGACGGCTGGAGCAGCAGCCCGCGCCCGCGCAGCCGTACGTCACGGTCCACGGGGTAGTCGCACTCCAGCACCGGAGCCCGCCAGCGCAGCATGGGCGGCAGCGAGGCCAGCAGCTCGTCCGCGCCCCCGTCCAGCAGGGCCCGGCCGCGGGCGGCCCGCTCGGCTTCGATCTGGGCCTGGATATGGGTCCAGTACGGCTCCACGGCCGCGCGGTGGTAGGCCCGTAGCTCGCCCATGAGCCGCGGCAGCTGCTTGCCGTCGTCGTCCATGAACTCCCGTAACCGCGGGGTCATCGGCGCACCGGCGGCCAGCAGCCGGAGCTCGCGCCGCATCCGCTCGGGACGGATCCCGCGCAGCGCGTCGAGGCCCACGTCCCACCCGTACTGCCCCTCCACAGGGGTCAGGAAATCGGGAAAATAACCACGACTCGGTATGAGCATACCGAGCGTGCGTGTTTCACTATTCAACCTGCTCCGGGTTTCCGTACGCCATTCACCGAACAACCGGGCATCGCGCCGGTCTCTTAAGCGGTGAAAGCTGAGAATCGTTTCCCACAACGCATCGGGACGCCCTGCCATCCGTACGCGTGCCAGGTCCACTCCAGTGAAATGGATACGCAGCACCGAACCCCCACCTGTGCAACCGCAATCCCCCCGCTCCATGAGTATGCACGCCGTCACACGTGGTCACCACGCCCTTTCGGCCACAGTTGAAACCCCTTTCGGCAGGGGCGTGACAACCGAAATCCTGTACTCCGCCGGGCACACTCCGATGCGACCGAAACGCTCCGCGAAGGCCGTGGGGGGCTTTGCGGGGCCTGGCGGTCGGTCGCACCGGGAAGCGCCGACGTGCCCGGCAGAATGACAGCGGCGGTGGACGGGTGGGGATCCGTCCACCGCCTGCTGGCGTAAAGATTTGCTGAACAACAAAAAAATAGGCGCGCCCGCCCCCGGGCAGTCAGGGAACCCGGGGACAGGCGCGGTCTATGGGGCCCTTGCGGCCCGGGGGTCAGCGGCTGTCGCTGCCCTTCGACTCGGCGGCTGCACGGCCCGCCTCCAGGCGCGCCACCGGGATCCGGAAGGGCGAGCAGGAGACGTAGTCGAGGCCGACCTCGTGGAAGAAGTGGACGGACTCGGGGTCGCCGCCGTGCTCACCGCAGATGCCGAGCTTGAGGTCGGGGCGGGTGGCCCGGCCCTGCTTGACCGCGTGGCGGACGAGGGAGCCGACGCCGTCCTTGTCGATGGTCTCGAAGGGCGAGACCCCGAAGATGCCCTTCTCCAGGTAGGCGGTGAAGAAGCTGGCCTCGACGTCGTCGCGGGAGAAGCCCCACACCGTCTGGGTCAGGTCGTTCGTGCCGAAGGAGAAGAACTGCGCGGCCTCGGCGATCTGGGCGGCCGTCAGGGCGGCGCGCGGCAGCTCGATCATCGTGCCGATGGTCAGCTTGAGGCTGGTGCCGGTGGCGGCCTCGACCTCGGCGATGACCTGGTCGGCCTCGTCGCGGACGATCTCCAGCTCCTGGACGGTGCCGACGAGCGGGACCATGATCTCGGGGCGCGGGTCGCCCTTGGCGTTCTTGCGCTCGGCGGCGGCCTCGGCGATGGCCCGGACCTGCATCTTGAACAGGCCGGGGATGACCAGGCCGAGGCGGACGCCGCGCAGACCCAGCATCGGGTTCTGCTCGTGCAGCTTGTGCACGGCCTGGAGCAGGCGCAGGTCGTTCTCGTTGGCGTCCTTGCGGGACTCGGCGAGGGCGACGCGGACCGACAGCTCGGTGATGTCGGGCAGGAACTCGTGCAGCGGCGGGTCGAGGAGGCGGACGGTGACGGGCAGGCCGTCCATCGCCTCGAACAGCTCGACGAAGTCCTTCTTCTGCAGCGGCAGGAGGGCACTGAGTGCCTCCTCGCGCTCGCCGTCGGTGTCCGCGAGGATCAGTCGCTCCACCAGTTCACGGCGGTCGCCGAGGAACATGTGCTCGGTGCGGCACAGGCCGATGCCCTGGGCGCCGAAGCGGCGGGCGCGCAGCGCGTCCTCGGCGTTGTCGGCGTTGGCCCGGACGCGCAGGCGGCGGACGCGGTCCGCGTAGGCCATGATCCGGTGGACGGCGGCGACGAGCTCGTCGGCGTCGTCGGCGCCGGCGTGCATGCGGCCCTCGAAGTACTCGACGACCGGGGACGGTACGACGGGTACCTCGCCGAGGTAGACCTTGCCGGTGGAGCCGTCGATGGAGACGACGTCGCCCTCTTCGATCACCGTGCCGCCGACCGTCATACGGCGGCGCTTGGTGTCGACGTCGAGGTCCTCGGCGCCGCAGACACAGGTCTTGCCCATGCCGCGGGCGACGACGGCGGCGTGCGAGGTCTTGCCGCCGCGCGAGGTCAGGATGCCCTCGGAGGCGATCATGCCGTCCAGGTCGTCCGGGTTGGTCTCGCGGCGGATCAGGATGACCTTCTCGCCGGAGCGGGACCACTTGACGGCCGTGTACGAGTCGAAGACGGCCTTGCCGACGGCCGCGCCCGGGGAGGCGGCGATACCAAGGCCGAGCAGCTCCGTCTTCGCGTCCTCGTCGAAGCGCGGGAACATCAGCTGCGCGAGCTGGGCGCCGTTGACGCGCTGGAGGGCCTCGGCCTCGTCGATCAGGCCCTGGTCCACGAGCTGGGTGGCGATGCGGAAGGCCGCGCCCGCCGTGCGCTTGCCGACGCGGGTCTGGAGCATCCACAGCTGGCCGCGCTCGATGGTGAACTCGATGTCGCAGAGATCCTTGTAGTGGGTCTCCAGCGTCTCCATGATCGTCATGAGCTGGTCGTACGAGGCCTTGTCGATGGTCTCCAGGTCCGCGAGCGGCACGGTGTTGCGGATGCCCGCGACGACGTCCTCGCCCTGGGCGTTCTGCAGGTAGTCGCCGTAGACGCCCTGGTGGCCGCTGGCGGGGTCGCGGGTGAAGGCGACGCCGGTGCCGGAGTCGGGGCCGAGGTTGCCGAAGACCATGGAGCAGATGTTGACCGCGGTGCCCAGGTCGCCCGGGATGCGCTCCTGGCGGCGGTAGAGCTTGGCGCGGTCGGTGTTCCACGAGTTGAAGACGGCCTCGACGGCGAGGTCGAGCTGCTCGCGGGCGTCCTGCGGGAACTCGCGGCCGGCCTGCTTGGCGACGATCTTCTTGAAGCGGGTGACCAGCTTCTTCAGGTCGGCGGCGTCGAGGTCGGTGTCGACGGCGACCTTCTTGGCGGCCTTGGCCTCGTCGAGGGCTTCCTCGAAGAGCTCGCCGTCCACGTCCAGCACGGTCTTGCCGAACATCTGGATGAGGCGGCGGTACGAGTCCCACGCGAAGCGCTCGTTACCGGCCTGGGAGGCGAGGCCCTTCACGGAGTCGTCGGAGAGACCGATGTTCAGGACCGTGTCCATCATGCCGGGCATCGAGAACTTCGCACCGGAGCGCACGGAGACCAGCAGCGGGTCGTCCGACTGTCCGAGCTTCTTGCCCATCTTGGCCTCGAGGGCGGCAAGGTGGGCGCTGACCTCTTCGCGCAGCGCGGCCGGGGCCGTGCCGCTGTCGAGGTAGACCTTGCAGGCCTCGGTGGTGATGGTGAAGCCGGGAGGGACCGGCAGACCCAGGTTGGTCATCTCGGCGAGGTTGGCTCCCTTGCCGCCGAGAAGGTCCTTGAGGTCGCGGTTGCCCTCGGTGAAGTCGTAGACGAACTTCTGATCTTTGTTTTCCGACACGGGTCTCGACTCCTCGAGGCTCGGTGGCTGCCCTGACGGCCAGGAACATACCCAGATCGAAGGCTTCTGGGTACGTCCACTTGGTCGTCATATGGCTGTAACCACCCGTGCGCCAGCAGATCGAAAGTAACTCGCGGGTAATGAGAAAGTACGAAGAGCCTTCACATCCCGAAGGGTAAGGAGGCTCCTGAGGCCTAATCACGCTCGGATGAGCGATCATCGATACATTTGCGTTCAAGTGTTGAACGCACAAAGGGTGGCACCCAGTGCCACCCTTTGAAAGTCTTACCCGTGACTTTGACGCTCATCTGAGCGAAACCCTTCCCATGCGTGGCGTATATCACGCACCACGGAGGGCGATTTGTCAGCCTCCGGAGGTGTCCAGTTCAGCGTCCTCGCTCACACCCGCGCAGTCGTACGGGTCCTTCAACCAGCCGTCCGGCAGGACAACTCGGTTGTTTCCGGACGTCCGACCCCGAGGGCCGTCCGCACTCTCGGGCCATCCCTGGTCCAGGTCGAGCTCGCTCAGATGAGCGTCCAGTTCGGCCAGCGAAGAGGTGACCGCGAGCTTCTTGCGCATCTCGGACCCGACCGAGAAGCCCTTGAGGTACCAGGCCACGTGCTTACGGAAGTCGATCACCCCGCGCGCCTCGTCGCCGATCCACTCCCCCAGCAGCTGTGCATGGCGGTGCATGGTGGCCGCGACCTCGCGCAGGGTGGGCTTGTGGAAGTCCTCGGGCCGCCCCTCGAAGGCCGCCACCAGGTCGTTGAACAGCCAGGGCCGCCCCAGGCAGCCGCGGCCCACGACCACGCCGTCACAACCGGTCTCGCGGACCATGCGCAGCGCGTCCTCGGCGCACCAGATGTCGCCGTTGCCGAGCACGGGGATCTCCGGCACGTGCTCCTTCAGCCGTGCGATGGCGTCCCAGTCGGCGGTGCCGCCGTAGTGCTGGGCGGTGGTCCGCCCGTGCAGGGCTATCGCGGTGACCCCCTCCTCGACGGCGATCCGGCCGGCGTCGAGGTAGGTGAGGTGGTCGTCGTTGATGCCCTTGCGCATCTTCATGGTGACCGGCAGGTCACCGGCGCCGGCGACGGCCTCGCGCAGGATCGCCCGCAGCAGGTTGCGCTTGTACGGGAGGGCCGAGCCGCCGCCCTTTCGGGTGACCTTGGGGACCGGGCAGCCGAAGTTGAGGTCGATGTGGTCGGCGCGGTCCTCTTCGACGATCATGCGGACCGCCTTGCCGACCGTGGCCGGGTCCACCCCGTACAGCTGAATCGAGCGAGGCTTCTCGGTCTCGTCGAAGTGGATCAGCTGCATGGTCTTCTCGTTGCGCTCGACCAGGGCACGGGTCGTGATCATCTCGCTCACGAACAGACCCTTGCCGCCCGAGAACTCCCGGCAGAGGGTACGGAACGGGGCATTGGTGATGCCGGCCATGGGCGCGAGCACCACCGGGGGCTGCACGGTGTGCGGGCCGATCGCGAGGGGCGGGGGGAGCGTGGTCATCCGCCCATTGTCCCGCATGCCGAGGGGGTCGTGCGGACGTAGCATCGGCGCATGATCGAGCCGAGTCCCCGGCAGCGCACGCTCGTCCTGGCGATCTGCTGCATGAGCCTGCTGATCGTCAGCCTCGACAACACCGTGCTCAACGTCGCACTGCCGTCGATGCGCCGTGAGCTCGACGCCTCCGTCGCGGGCCTGCAGTGGACCATTGACGCGTACACGCTCGTCCTGGCCTCGCTGCTGATGCTCGCGGGCTCCACGGCCGACCGGATCGGCCGCCGCAAGGTGTTCGTCGCCGGTCTGCTGGCCTTCGGCCTGGGCTCCCTGTTGTGCTCGCTCGCCCCGAGCCTCGGCTGGCTCGTCGTCTTCCGGATGGTGCAGGCGGTCGGTGGTGCGATGCTCAACCCGGTCGCGATGTCGATCATCACCAACACCTTCACCGATCCGGCCGAGCGGGCCCGGGCCATCGGTGTCTGGGGCGCGGTCGGGGGCATCTCCATGGCCGCCGGCCCGCTGATCGGCGGGGTGCTGGTGGACTCCGTGGGCTGGCGCTCGATCTTCCTGATCAACCTGCCGATCGGCCTGGCGGCGCTCGTACTGACCCTGCGGCACATCCCCGAGTCCCGGGCCGCCCGGCCGCGACGGCCGGACCCGGTGGGTCAGGTGCTGGTCATCGCGCTGCTCGGCAGCCTGACGTACGGGATCATCGAGGCGCCCGCCGCCGGCTGGCGTTCGCCGCTGATCATGGGGTGCGCGGTGGTGGCCGTCGCCTCGCTGGTGGGGCTGCTGGTCTACGAGCCCCGGCGCAAGGAGCCGCTGATCGATCTCCGGTTCTTCCGGAGCGCACCGTTCAGCGGCTCGACGGTCATCGCGATCAGCGCCTTCGCCGGACTGGCCGGCTTCCTCTTCCTGAACACGCTCTACCTCCAGGACGTACGGGGGCTCAGCGCCCTGCACGCAGGGCTGTACATGCTGCCGATGGCCGCCCTGACCGTCCTGTTCGCGCCGCTGGCGGGGCGGCTGGTGGGCAGCCGGGGGCCGCGGATCTGCCTGTTGATCGCGGGTGTGGCGATGGGGTCGAGCGGGCTGCTGTTCGCGCTGTTCGAGGCCGAGACGTCCAACCCGCTCCTCTTCACCGGGTACGTGCTGTTCGGGCTGGGCTTCGGCATGGTGAACGCGCCGATCACCAATACGGCGGTGTCCGGGATGCCGCGCTCGCAGGCGGGGGTCGCGGCCGCCATCGCCTCCACCAGCCGGCAGACCGGCGGCACCCTGGGCGTCGCGGTGATCGGCTCGGTGCTGGCCGCCGGGCTGGCGAGCGGTTCCGACTTCTCGGCGGCGGCCCAGCCGGCCTGGTGGATCATTGCGGTCTGCGGGCTGCTCGTCCTGGTCGTGGGCGCGGCGACCAGCGGCACGTGGGCCCGGGAGACGGCGGAACGCACCGCCCGCACCCTGGAGGAGCCGGTCGGTCCGCCCGCGACGATCGGTTCGCCGCGCGGCTGAGGGCCGTCCCGCAATCCCGGGCGGCTACTCGCCGCAGGTGAAGTCCTCGGCCGAGGTGTTGACCCGGTCGAGGAGGCCGCGCAGGAGGTCGCACTCCGCGGCCGAGAGGCCCGCGAAGATGCCGCTCTCGACCTCGTCGAGGGCGGTGTTCGTCTGGTGGAGGGCGGCCTCCCCGGCGTCGGTGATGGCCACGTTGTGCCGGCGGCGGTCGGCCGGGTCCCGGCGGCGTTCGGCCAGGCCCTCGCCCTCCAGGTCGTTCAGGATCCCGACGAGCACGCTCGGGTCCACCTCCAGTCGCTCGGCGAGGGCCCGCTGGCTGATGGGGCCGCCCTCCAGGTGCATCAGCGTCATCGCGTGCCGCGGGGTGAGCCCCGCGGCGCCGAGTGCCCGCTTCATACGGGTCTGGGTGACCGATCCGTGCCAGGCGAGCAGCAGCCCCAGCCGCTGCGGGGGGTGCGGTCCGTCCTGATCTGCCGTCATGGTCCACATCGTAGCAACCGGGAAATGATTGCGTTGGGGATATCATTGATGCTATTCAATGGTTTGACAACACCGACCGTTGGAGATCTCCATGTTCATCGCCTACGCCGTCGTCGGCGGCCTGCTCGCCCTCGTCCTGGCCGCCTCCGCCACCTTCACCCTCCAGCGCAACGACCAGATCGTCGCGAGCATGCAGAAGGTCCAGGTCCCGGACTCGTGGCTGCCGCGCCTGGCCGCGCTCAAGGCCGCGGGCGCGATCGGCCTGGTGGCCGGCCTGTGGGTGACTCCGCTCGGCGTGGCCGCCGCCACCGGCGTGACCCTCTACTTCATCGGCGCGGTCATCAGCCACCTCCGCGTCAAGGACTACGAGCTCGCACCGGCGGCCGTACTGACGCTCGTCTCGGCGGCCGCGCTGGCGCTGCGCGTCCTCGCCTGACACTGACGAGTGACAGATATTGAAATCTGTCACTCGTCATGCCATTCTCGTTCCATGACCACGAACGAGAGCACTCCCCGCGTGAGCACCGCCACGACCCCCGCCCACCGCACCCCCGTCCACCGCACCCTCGGCAGCACCGGCCCCGCCGTCTTCCCGCTGGGGCTGGGCTGCATGGGAATGTCCGCCCTCTACGGGGAGGCGGACCGCACCGAGTCCGTCGCGACCATCCACGCCTACCTGGAAGCCACCCCCCACGACACGAACGCCCTGCTGGACACCGGCGACTTCTACGGCATGGGCCACAACGAACTGCTGATCAACGAAGCCCTGCGCACGGCGCCCGCGGCGGCTCGCGACAGGGCCCTGACCAGCGTCAAGTTCGGCGCGCTGCGCACGGTCGAGGGCGGCTTCACCGGCTACGACGGCCGGCCCGAGGCCGTCAGGAACTTCCTGGCCTATTCGCTCCAGCGGCTCGGCCGGGACCACATCGACGTCTACCGGATCGCCCGGGTGGACCCGGACGTGCCGATCGAGGAGACCGTCGGGGCCATCGCCGAAGCGGTCGAGGCCGGGCACGTGCGCCACATCGGCCTCTCCGAGGTCGGCGCGGACACCCTGCGCCGGGCCGCGGCCGTGGCGCCGATCTCCGACCTCCAGATCGAGTACTCGCTGCTCTCCCGCGGCATCGAGGACGAGATCCTGCCGACGGCGCGCGAGCTCGGCATCGGGATCACGGCGTACGGGGTGCTGTCCCGCGGCCTGATCAGCGGCCACTTCACCCGCGACCGCGCGCTGGCCCCGGGCGACTTCCGGGGCATGAGCCCGCGCTTCCAGGGCGACAACCTCGACCGGAACCTCGACCTGGTGGAGGCGCTGCGCAAGGTGGCCGAGACCAAGGGCGTGAGCGTCGCCCAAACCGCGATCGCCTGGGTGCTCGCGCAGGGGCCGCGGCACGGGGTCGACCTGGTGCCGCTGGTGGGCGCCCGGCGCCGGGACCGGCTCGCCGAGGCACTGGGTGCCATGGACGTCTCCCTCGACGCCGCCGACCTGACCGCCATCGAGGAGGCCGTCCCGGCCGGCGCCGCCGCCGGGGAAAGGTACCCGGCGGCCCAGATGGCCCACCTCGACAGTGAGCACTGAGCGGGCGGTACGGTCGTACTCATGCCCCCCGCCGCTGCCGCGCCCCTGACCCCCGAGGCCATCCTCGAGACCACCGAGGAGGTGCTGCGCCGCTTCGGCCCCACCAAAGCGACCGTGGTGGACGTGGCCCGCGCCCTGGGTGTCAGCCACGGCAGCGTGTACCGGCACTTCCCCTCGAAGGCGGCGCTGCGCGAGGCCGTCACGGACCGCTGGCTCGCCAGGAGCGTGGTCCTGCTGGAGGAGATCGCCTCGGCTCCCGCCGGGAGCGCCCCCTCCAAGCTGGAGGCGTGGCTGGAGGCCCTCTTCGACGCCAAGCGCCGCAAGGCGGGCGATGACCCGGAACTGTTCGCCACCTACACCGTGCTGCTCGCCGAGAACAGCGGCGTGGTGGACGCGCACCTGACCGAGCTGATCGACCAGCTGGGCCGGATCATCTCCGAGGGCGTCGCGGCGGGCTCGCTCGCCGCCGACGACGTGCCGGCGGCCGCGCGCGCGGTGTTCGACGCCACCGGCCGCTTCCACGACCCGCAGTACGCGGCCGACTGGCTCTCGCCGACGATCATCACCGAGTTCGAGGCGGTCACCGCCCTCGTGATCCGGGGCCTGCGCGCCTGACACGGGGCGGCGCCGGGCCGAATCAGTCACTCCCGACAAAACTTGATGATCATTTTGGGCGCGCCCGACTTGTTCGTGGGCCGTCAAACTCCATACGGTCCCCTTACCGCACACCATCAGGCACGCCCCAAGGGGGACCCTTGTCCACTCAAGCAACTCAAGACTCACGACCGGCACCTCCGAAACGTTCCGGTGGGGCCACCGCCCTCGGCTGGATCGTGACCATCGGGCTCAACGTGGTCGCGCCGATCATCACGTACAACGTGCTCACCGGGAGCCACGGCTGGAGCGAGTTCTCCGCACTGCTGCTCAGCAGCGCCTGGCCGGTGCTCGACAGCGTCGTCAGCCTGGCCTGGCGGCGCAAGCTCGACGAGTTCGCCGTCGTCACCCTGGTGTTCCTGGTGATCACCGCCGTCGTCTCGCTCGTCGGCGCCCACTCGGCCCGCGCCCTGCTCATCAAGGACTCCGGCGTGACCGGACTGTTCGGGCTGCTCTGCCTGGCGACGCTGTTCGCGCCGCGCCCGTTGATGTTCTACTTCGGCCGCAAGTTCGCCACCGACGGCACCTCGGAGAGCACCGCCTGGTGGAACGGCCTGTGGCAGTACGACGGCTTCCGCACCACCATGAACCGGATGACGCTGGTGTGGGGCGTCGCCTACGTCATCGAGGCGGTCGTCCGCCTCGTCCTGGCCTACACGCTGAGCACCAAGATCATGGTGGCCGTCAGCCCGGTCATGATCTACGCCGTGCTGGGCGGCCTCGCCGTGTGGACCGCCCTCTACGGGAAGCGGTCCAAGGCCGAGGGAGAGCGCCGTGCGGCCGAGCGCGCCGAGGCGGAGGCGTCAGGGACCACCTGACCGGACCCGTACCGCGAAAAGACCGGTGGCCCGGTGCGCTGCGAGCGCACCGGGCCACCGGTCTTCGTACGTACGGCGGTACCTAGCAGCCGAGCAGACGGCTGCCGAGGTAGGTCTGGATCTGGTCCAGGGAGACGCGCTCCTGCTTCATGGTGTCGCGCTCGCGCACGGTCACCGCGTTGTCGTCCAGGGTGTCGAAGTCGACGGTGACGCAGAACGGCGTACCGATCTCGTCCTGGCGACGGTAGCGGCGGCCGATGGCGCCCGCGTCGTCGAACTCGATGTTCCAGAACTTGCGCAGGTCGGCGGCGAGGCCCTTGGCCTTGGGCGACAGCTGCGCGTTGCGGGACAGCGGCAGGACGGCGACCTTGATCGGGGCCAGGCGCGGGTCGAGGCGCATCACGGTGCGCTTCTCCATGACGCCCTTGGCGTTCGGGGCCTCGTCCTCGACGTACGCGTCGAGCATGAAGGCGAGCATGGCGCGGTTCACACCGGCCGCCGGCTCGATGACGTACGGGGTGTAGCGCTCCTTGGTCTCCTGGTCGAAGTACACCAGGTCCTGGCCGGAGGCGGCGGAGTGGGCCTTGAGGTCGAAGTCGGTGCGGTTGGCGATGCCTTCGAGCTCGGAGAACTCGTTGCCACCGAAGTTGAAGCGGTACTCGATGTCGGCGGTGCGCTTCGAGTAGTGGGACAGCTTCTCCTTCGGGTGGTCGAACCAGCGGATGTTCTCCTCGCGGATGCCGAGGTCGCGGTACCAGTTCCACCGCTCCTGCATCCAGTACTCCTGCCACTGCTCGTCCTCGCCCGGCTTGACGAAGAACTCCATCTCCATCTGCTCGAACTCGCGCGTGCGGAAGATGAAGTTGCCCGGAGTGATCTCGTTCCGGAAGGACTTGCCCATCTGCGCGATGCCGAACGGCGGCTTCTTGCGCGAGGTGGTCTGCACGGTGGCGAAGTTGGTGAAGATGCCCTGGGCGGTCTCGGGGCGCAGGTACGCCTTGGAGGCGGTGTCCTGGCTCGGGCCGAGGTGGGTCTCCAGCATGCCGGAGAACTGCTTGGGCTCGGTGAACTGGCCCTTCACGCCGCAGTGGGGGCAGTTGATGTCGGCGAGGCCATTGGCGGGCAGACGGCCGTGCTTGGCCTCGTACGCCTCTTCAAGGTGGTCCGCGCGGTGCCGCTTGTGACAGGCGGTGCACTCGGTCAGCGGGTCCGAGAAAGTGGCGACGTGGCCGGAGGCCACCCACACCTCGGGGGCCAGGATCACGGACGAGTCGAGGCCGACGATGTCCTCACGCCCGGTGACCATCGCCTTCCACCACTGGCGCTTGATGTTCTCCTTGAGCTCGACACCGAGCGGACCGTAATCCCAGGCAGCCCGAGAGCCGCCGTAGATCTCACTGCAAGGGAAAACGAAGCCACGGCGCTTGCTCAGGCTGACGATGGTGTCGATCTTGTCGGCGGCCACGGTGCTCTCTTCATTACGAGGACGAACGGCGAAGTCCTTAGGTTACCGGCGCCCGCACCCCCCCTTTCAAATCGGTTCCCCTTCCACGGCGGCCTCCCCGGGCCCCCCACCTGGGTTTTTGACAATCGTTTCCATCTTTGATGAAAATGGATGTCATGAACGTACGACGCCTCATACCCACCGCCGCCCTCGCCGGAGCCGTCGCCCTCGGCGCCACGGCCCTGACCGCCTGCTCCGGTGCGGGCGAGAGCGCCGGCAAGGACGGCAAGGTCGGCGTGACGGCGTCGTTCTACCCGATGCAGTTCCTCGCCGAGCAGATCGGCAAGGACCACGTGAAGGTCTTCGGCCTGACCAAGCCCGGCGTCGAACCGCACGACCTGGAGATCAGCCCGAAGCAGACCGCGCGGCTCGGCGAATCCGATGTGGTCCTCTACCTCAAGAGCCTGCAGCCCGCCGTCGACAAGGCCGTCGCCCAGTCCGGCGTGAAGAACGTCGTCGACGCCGCGACCCTCACCGAGCTGGAGGTCCACGGCTCCTCCGGCCACGACCACGGCGCCGAGGAGGGCCACGCCGCGGGCGAGGGCCACGACCACGGCCACGACCACGGCGAGGCCGGCCGGGACCCGCACGTCTGGCTCGACCCCGCCAAGTACGCGGAGATCGCCAGGGGTGTCGGCGCGGCCCTGGTGAAGGCCGACCCCGACCACGCGGCCGACTACCGGAAGAACACCGACGAGCTGGTCGGCAAACTGACCGCGCTGGACACGGAGTTCAAGGACGGCCTGCAGAACACCGCGTCCAGGACCTTCATCACCACCCACTCCGCCTTCGGCTACCTCGCCGAGCGGTACGGCCTCGACCAGGAGGCCATCTCCGGCGTCGATCCCGAGTCCGAGCCGAGCCCGGCCCGGATGAAGGAACTCCAGGGGCTCGCGAAGCAGGAGAATGTCTCCACCGTGTTCTTCGAGACCCTGGCCAGCGACAAGACCGCCAGGACCCTCGCCGCCGACACCGGCCTGAAGACCGACGTCCTGGACCCGCTTGAGGGAATCACCGACAAGTCCCAGGGCGCTGACTACTTCGAGGTCATGCGGTCCAACCTGAAGAACCTCCAGAAGGCGCTCGGAGCCAAGTAGATGACAGCAGCAACGGAGGCGCGAGCCATGCAGTCCACGGCGCACCAGGCAGCGGACCAGCCCGTCATATCCCTGAGCGGGGCCACCGCCTCGCTCGGCTCGCGCCCCGTGCTGCGCGGGATCGACCTCACCGTCCACCGCGGAGAGGTCGTCGCCCTGCTCGGCGCCAACGGCTCCGGCAAGTCCACGGCCGTCCGCGCCGTGGTCGGCCAGGTCCCGCTGAGCGACGGCGACCTGTCCCTCTTCGGCACCGACTTCAAGCGCTTCCGGGAGTGGTCGCGCATCGGCTACGTCCCGCAGCGCACCACCGCCGCCAGCGGAGTCCCCGCCACCGTCCGCGAGGTCGTCTCCGCCGGCCGGCTCGCCCGCTCCCGCTTCGGGATCCTGCGCAAGGCCGACAAGGCCGCGGTCGAGCGCGCCCTGGCCCTGCTCGGCATGGAGCAGCACGCCTCCTCCTCGGTCAACGCCCTCTCCGGCGGCCAGCACCAGCGGGTGCTCATAGCCCGGGCGCTCGCCGTCGAACCGGAACTGCTGATCATGGACGAGCCGATGGCCGGCGTGGACCTCGCCAACCAGGAGGTCCTCGCGACCGCCCTGCGCGAGCAGAAGGCCCTCGGCACCACGCTCCTCCTCGTCCTGCACGAGCTCGGCCCGCTGGAGCCCCTGATCGACCGGGCCGTCGTCCTGCGCGACGGCTGCGTCGTCCACGACGGCCCGCCCCCGGAGGCCGTGGGCCAGCACGCCCTGCCCGGCCACGACCACGTACACCCCCACGCGGCGCACGACGCCGAGCCCCTGCGGACGGGACTGCTGAGCTGATGGACCTCCTCGACTACGCCTTCATGCAGCGGGCCCTGATCGCGGCCGCCATCGTCGGCCTCACGGCGCCCGCGATCGGCACGTACCTCGTCCAGCGCCGCCAGGCCGTCATGGGCGACGGCATCGGCCACGTGGCCACCACCGGTGTCGGCCTCGGCTTCCTGCTCAACACCAGCCCGGTGTGGATGGCCTCCCTCGTCGCCGTCGTCGGCGCCGTGGGCATGGAGCACATCCGCTCCCGCGGCAAGACCAGCGGCGACATCGCGCTCGCCATGCTCTTCTACGGCGGCCTGGCCGGCGGCGTCATGATCATCAACATGGCCGGCGGCTCCACCGCCACCCTGAGCAGCTACCTCTTCGGCGGCATCACCACCGTCGCGCCGGAGGACGTCTGGGCCGCGGTGATCCTCGCCGCCTTCGTCCTCGCCGTCACGGTCGGACTGCGCCGCCAGCTGTTCGCCATCAGCCAGGACGAGGAGTTCGCCCGGGTCACCGGCATGCCGGTGCGGGCGCTGAACCTCCTGATGGCCGTCACGGCCGCCCTCACCGTCACGGTGGCGATGCGGATCGTGGGCCTGCTGCTGGTCAGCGCCATGATGGTGATCCCCGTCGCGGCCGCGCAGCGGGTCACCCGCGGCTTCGCCGCGACGCTGTCGCTGGCCATGGTGATCGGCGTCGTGGTCTCCCTCAGCGGCGTGACCGCCACGTACTACCTCGACGCACCCTCCGGCGCGGCGATCGTGCTCCTGGCCATCGGCGTCTTCGTCGTCATGACGGCCCTGTCGGCGCCCCTGGCCAGGCGCCGGGCGAACGCGGCCCGCGCCGCCGCCGAAGAGGTCTGCACGGGGGACGACGTGAAGGTCTAGATGCGTCGGCCGCCTGGCACAATGGGCCGAGGCCGATACGAGGAGGAACCGGTGGCGACTGCGCCTGGCGAGATGAATACCGCGCCAGTACGAGGACGATCCACCCGGCAGCGGGCCGCGGTCGCGGCGGCGCTGGACGAGGTGGACGAGTTCCGCAGCGCCCAGGAACTCCACGACATGCTCAAGCACCGTGGTGACTCCGTGGGCCTGACGACCGTCTACCGCACCCTCCAGTCGCTCGCGGACGCCGGCGAGGTCGACGTGCTGCGCACCAGCGACGGCGAGTCCGTGTACCGCCGCTGCTCCACCGGCGACCACCACCACCACCTGGTCTGCCGCAAGTGCGGCAAGGCGGTCGAGGTGGAGGGCCCGGCCGTGGAGAAGTGGGCCGAGTCCATCGCGGCCGAGCACGGCTACGTGAACGTGGCGCACACGGTGGAGATCTTCGGCACCTGCGCCGACTGCGCCGCCGCGGGCTGACCGGTCCGGCCCGACCGGCAGGACACCCCTAGAGCCGCCGCAGGTTCGCGTCCAGGATCGCCCGCAGCCCGTCGGCGTCGGCCGGTGCCCGGATTCCCCGCTTGGGCAGGACCGTCATGGCCACCGCCTGCTTGTCGTCGCTCGGCATGACGAACGCGTCGGCCGTCTCCACGTACCTCGGCTGCGCGGCCCAGCCGATGCGCGACTCGCAGGACGCCGCCGTCAGCAGGGCTCCCGAGCCGTCGATGACGGCCCGGGTCTCCCCCGACTCCCCCAGCAGTCCGCGGAAGGCCCGCGCCTGGAGCCGCGGGCCGAACAGGGTGATCACCCACAGCAGCACGCCGGCGGCCACCAGGGCCGGCGGCGCTCCGGAGACGGTCCCGTCGGTCACCGTCACCAGCAGGCCGATGCCGATCCCGAAGGTCCCGCCGACGGGGAACGCCCATCGCCTGCGCCGCCCCGCGGCCGTGTGCGCGTCCCGGGCGCGGAGCGCCTGCGCCATGTCCGCCGTGGTGACCCGGTAGACGAGCTCGACCGCGCGGGAACTCAGGCGGAGGTGCCCGGCTCCGCCTGGTTCGGGACGGCCCCGCCGAAGCGGCGGTCGCGCTGGGCGTACTCCAGGCAGGCCGCCCAGAGGTTGCGCCGGTCGAAGTCCGGCCACAGGACGTCCTGGAAGACCATCTCGGCGTACGCGCTCTGCCAGAGCAGGTAGTTGGAGGTGCGCTGCTCGCCGCTGGGGCGCAGGAAGAGGTCCACGTCCGGCATGTCCGGGTAGTACATGTACTTCGCGAAGGTCTTCTCGTTCACCTTCGACGGGTCCAGCCGGCCCGCCGCGACATCGCGGGCGATGGCCTGCGCCGCGTCCGCGATCTCCGCGCGGCCCCCGTAGTTGACGCAGAAGTACAGGGTCATGGCGTCGTTGCCGACGGTCTGCTCCTGCGCGACCTGGAGCTCCTGGACGACCGACTTCCACATCTTGGGCATGCGGCCGACCCAGCGGATGCGGATGCCCAGCTCGTTCATCTCGTCGCGGCGGCGCCGGATGACGTCGCGGTTGAAGTTCATCAGGAAGCGGACCTCGTCGGGCGAGCGCTTCCAGTTCTCCGTCGAGAAGGCGTAGAGGGAGAGGTTCTTGACGCCCATCTCCAGGCAGCCCTTGAGCACGTCGAGTACGACGCCCTCGCCGACCTTGTGGCCCTCGGTGCGCGGCAGACCGCGCTCCTTGGCCCAGCGGCCGTTGCCGTCCATGACGACCGCGACGTGGTTCGGGACGAGCTCGCCCGGGATCTTCGGCGGGCGCTCACCGGACGGGTGCGGCTCGGGAACCTTGTACTCGCGGCGAGAGCGCCCCAGAATCCCGCGTCGTGCCATGTGCCCAGCTCCTATTTCTCGACGTATCGCAGGGAGCGTAGCCCGCGCTCCAGATGCCAGTGCAAGTAGGCGGAGACCAGCCCGCTGCCCTCCCGCACGTGACGCGCCTCGCACGCGTCGGCATGTCCCCAGTCGCCCGTCAGCAGGGCGCTGAGCAGGGCGATGGCCTCAGACGAGGGTACGACGCTGCCGGGCACCCGGCAGTCCCCGCATATCACTCCGCCCGCGGCGACGGAGAAGTGCCGGTTGGGGCCGTGGATGCCGCACTTCGCGCAGTCGTCGAAGCTGGGCGCGTAGCCGTTGACGGCGAGGGAGCGCAGCAGGAAGGCGTCGAGGATGAGGTGGGGCTCGTGCTCGCCGCGCGAGAGGGTGCGCAGGGCTCCGACGAGCAGCAGGTACTGCTGCACGGCGGGTTCGCCCTCGTTCTCGGTGAACCGCTCGGCGGTCTCCAGCATCGCGGTGCCGGCCGTGTAGCGGGCGTAGTCGGTGACGATGCCGTTGCCGTACGGGGCGATGATCTGGGTCTGGGTGCAGAGCGGCAGGCTGCGGCCGATCAGCTCGCTGCCGCGGGCGAAGAACTGCACGTCGGCGTGGGAGAAGGGTTCCAGCCCTGCGCCGAACTTGGACTTCGTACGCCGGACCCCGCGGGCGACGGCCCGCACCCGGCCGTGGCCGCGGGTGAGGAGCGTGATGATGCGGTCCGCCTCACCCAGCTTCTGGGTGCGCAGCACGATGCCGTCGTCGCGGAACAGACTCATGCGCCCATTGTCACCCGCCCGGCGGTGGTTCCGGGGACAGCACCGGCCCCCCGCCCGGGCCAGGAGGACCGGACGGGGGGCGGGCACCCCTTGGGAGGATCAGGAAGCGGTGGTGTCCGCGCTGTCCGTCGGACCGGAGCCACCGGACTTCTCGGCAGCGGCCTTCTCGGCGCCGGCCTCGGCAGCGGCCTTCTCGGCACCGGCCACGGGGGCCACCGCCTGGACGGGCACCGCCACGGAGACCGCCTCGGCCGCCTCGGCGCCGCGCTCGTGCGGCTCGTCCTTGCCCAGGCCGTTGAAGATCAGGTTGAGGACGATGGCGGCCGTGGCACCCAGCGTCACACCGCTGTTGAGCAGGGAGGACAGGTCCGGGTCCATGTGCTTGGTGAAGAAGACCGGGACGGTCGCGGGGAGCAGGGCGAAGGCGAGGGAGACGCCGACGATCAGCGCGTTCTTCTCCTCCTTCAGGTCCACCTTGGCCAGGGTCTGGATACCGGCCAGGGCCACCATGGCGAACATGACGGTCGCGGCGCCGCCGAGGACTCCGTGCGGGACGGCGGCGACGATCGCGGCGGCCTTGGGCAGCAGACCCAGGACGATCATGAAGACACCCGCGGCGACGACCACGAACCGGCTCTTCACCTTCGTCATCCGGACCAGGCCGACGTTCTCGGCGAAGGCCACGTACGGGAAGGAGTTGAGGACACCACCGAGGGCGGTCGCGGCGCCGTCGGCACGCAGGGCGCGGGCCACGGTCTCGCTGTCGACCTCCTTGCCGACGATGTCGCCGACGGCGTAGGTGTCACCGGTCGTCTCGACCATGGTGATCAGCATGACGATGAGCATCAGGACGATCGGGAACCACTCGAACTTCGGGACGCCGAAGTGGAAGGGGGTGGTGACGCCGATCCACTCGGAGTTGCTCACGTCGCCGAACTTCGCGTCCCCGAGGAGGAAGGCGGTGGTGGTGCCGACGACCAGGCCGAGGAGGATCGAGATGCTGGAGAGGAACGGCCTGCCGATCTTCATCAGGACGAGGATGAAGAGCATCGTGCCGCCTGCGTAGGCGAAGTGCTTCGGGTCACCGAAGTCCGGGCTGCCGAGGCCGCCGGCCGCGTCGTTGAGGCCGACCGGGATCAGGACGATGCCCAGCACGGTGATCACCGTGCCGGTGACGACCGGCGGGAACAGCCGCATCACGGTCCGGAACGCCTTGGCCGGCAGCCAGGCGAACGCGAAGGTGGCGATACCGGCGGTGATCACCGCACCGTAGATGACCAGGAGGGCGGCGGTACCGCCGCCGGCGCCGAGGCCTATGGCGATCATCGGGGAGACCGCGGTGAAGGTCACGCCCTGGATCAGCGGCAGTCGGGCGCCGATCCGGCCGATGCCCCAGGCCTGGATGATCGAGGCGATACCGCAGGTGAAGAGGTCCGCGTTGATCAGGTAGACCAGCTGTTCAGGGCTCAGCTTCAGCGCGTTGCCGACGATGATCGGGACGATCACCGCACCGGCGTAGAAGGCGAGTACGTGCTGGAAGCCGTACAGCGCGAGCTTGGGGAGGGGGAGCACCTCGTCGACCGGGTGCGTGCTCTGCTCTCCGTCGGTGGAAAGCCGGGCGGCGACACGTGCCATCTCAGCCTTGCCCTTCAAGGTAGGTAAGTGAGAGGAGATCTGGTTATCCCTGGGCGTAGTGGGTCGCTAACCCGTTGGTACGCCAGGGTTGTCAGTGCATTCACGTCGAGATGAATCGAAGCCGCGCTCTGTTAACGGCGCCGCCTTGTCGTGTGACCGGAATTGAACGCCTGTGGGAGGCCTCACAGGTATCGTCGACTTCGACAAACTGTTGACGTGGGCGGGCGCCCGATCTGTAGGTTTCTCCAGTGGTGCGGACTCGCCGGCGGGAGGTATGCACCGGGGGCCGTCGAGCCGGGCATTTCCGCGGCGGGACGGTGCAGCGCACCTGCCGTGACGTGCGGGTACGGGGTCTGCGACCCCTCGGACCGGTACGCTCGAAGGCACCGTTCCGGGCGTCCGACAGGTGGACACATCGGGCAGGGAGGAAGCGCCTCCGCACCTTCACAAGGCGTTCACGCGTCCCGAAATCGGCCCTGTGAGGCCGGATCGTTACGTCCTGGAAGGCGATTTCGGACGGATCCGGACCCCCACCGCACGCGAACGGCCCCGCGCCGGTTCCTCGCGCGGGGCCGTGCGTGTCTGCGGGTGGCGGCTCAGGGAGCCCGCACCGCCGAGAGCAGCCGGGTGACCTCGGCCGTGTCGATCCGCAGCGCCGCGCCGACCGTGGCGAGCACCTCGCGCTCGGCCGGGGTGTACGGGCCGTCCGCGAGCGCGATACGGGCTCCCTGGAGCAGGATCGATTCGCGGCCCGGCCCGGCCAGGTGCGGGGCCAGCGGCTCCAGGGCCTCGTGGAGCTCTATCGACAGCGCGGCCCCGCAGCACTCGGGGACGTCGTACAGCCCGAGCCGGCCCTCGTCCGTGGACAGCGCCTCCACGAGGGACTCCAGCTGCTCCTCGGTGCAGTCCTGGAAGCCCGCGGCCCGTACGGCGCTCACGGCGGCCTCCAGCGCGCTGCGCGAGGCCGTTCCGCCCGCGGTGAGCACGGCCAGCGCCACGGTGTGCACGGCGTCGCGCAGGAGGGCCGTGAAGCGCGTCGTGGTGAGGTGGTCCAGGACGTCGGTGCCGAAGCGCGCACGGCATCCCTGGCACTCGATGACGGGCCCGGCCTGCCCGCGCGGCAGCAGCGGCACCCCGAGGACGGTGAACCGGCGTCGTCCGGTGCGCCGGCGGTAATTGCGGTCCCCACCGCAGGCGGGGCAGAAGAACTCCCCGTCCCCCACGGTGCTCCAGGTGGTACGGATGCCCCAGACCGTCAGCTTCCGGCCGTCCCCACCCCGAACTGGCAGCACGTCGCACCTCCGTAACCTTCCGGCAACATCGCCGGGTTGGCGTGATGTTAGCCACATCGATGGGGATGCGTCAGTCGTGTGACAAGACAACATGTGCCGGAACCAGGACTTGGCCGGTCTGCGCCCCCCGCGTCCCCCGGTGCCCCCCAAGGTTCGCCGCATGAACGAGAAGTCCTGTCTGGTCACCGGCGCCGCGAGCGGGATCGGCCGGGCCACCGCCCTGCTGCTGGCCCGCTCGGGGGCCCGGGTGACCGCGGCCGACATCAATGGCCCCGGGGTCGAGTCCCTGCGTACGGAACTGGCCGGCGAGGGGTGCGCCGTCACCGCGGTCGCCGGTGACGTCGCCGATCCGGAGGCCAATCGCGCGATGGTCGCGGCCGCGGTCGAGGCGTACGGACGCCTGGACGTCGCCGTGGCGAACGCCGGGGTGCTGCCCCTCTCCGACGTACGGGAGACCAGTCCCGAGGGCCGGGACCACGTCATGGCGGTCGACGGCCACGGGATGTTCCTGACCTGCAAGTACGCCATCGAGGCGATGACCGCGCAGCCGCGTCCGGGCGGGGCCCTGGTCTGCGCGTCCTCGATCTCGGGCGTGGCCGGGCAGGCGCGCCAGGCCGCGTACGGACCCGCGAAGTTCGTGGCGTCGGGGCTGACCAAGCACCTCGCGGTGGAGTGGGCCGCCCACGGGATCCGGGTCAACGCGGTGGCACCGGGAACCATCCGTACGGAGCGGGTGATCGCGCTGAAGGACGAGCCGGGCGGGCCGGAGTACCTGTCGGAGATCGCGGGGGCGCACCCGATGGGCCGGCTCGGAGAACCGGAGGAGGTGGCCCGGGTCATCGCCTTCCTCGCCTCGGACGCGGCCTCGTTCGCGGCGGGCGTGATCCTGCCGGTGGACGGCGGCTACCTGGCGCGCTGAGCCCCCTGCGCCCGTCCTGACCCCGCCGTGCCCCCGCCCTGCCCTTCTCCGGGCCGGCGCGGGTACGACGGAACCCCGCCCCCTCCGGCCGGGGAGGGTGCGGGGTTCCCGTACGAGGGGTCAGCGGCCCGCGCGGTTGACGGCGGAGATGACCGCCTTCAGGGAGGCGCGGGTGGTGTTGGCGTCGATGCCGATGCCCCACAGGACGCGGCCGTCGATCGCACACTCGATGTACGAGGCGGCCACGGCGGAGGCGCCCTCGCTCATGGTGTGCTCGGTGTAGTCCAGCAGGCGGGCGTCGATGCCGATGCCGGCCAGCGCGTCGAAGAAGGCCGAGATCGGACCGTTGCCGGTGCCGTTCAGGACCGCGTCCACGCCGTCCACGACCGCCTCGACGGTCAGCGTGTCCGTGCCGTCCTTGTCGGTGGCCGTCGAACCGGAGCGCAGCTGGATGCGGCCCCACGGGTTCTCGGGGTTGGGCAGGTACTCGTCCTCGAAGACCGACCAGATCGCCTTCGGCGTGACCTCTCCGCCCTCGGAGTCGGTCTTGGCCTGGATGATCCGGGAGAACTCGATCTGCATGCGGCGCGGCAGGTCCAGCTTGTGGTCGTTCTTCAGGACGTACGCGATGCCGCCCTTGCCGGACTGCGAGTTGACCCGGATGACGGCCTCGTAGGAACGGCCGACGTCCTTCGGGTCGATCGGCAGGTACGGGACCGCCCACTCGATGTCGTCGACGGTCTTGCCCTGGGCGGCCGCGTCGGCCTCCATGGCGTCGAAGCCCTTCTTGATGGCGTCCTGGTGGGAGCCGGAGAAGGCGGTGTAGACGAGGTCGCCCGCGTAGGGGTGGCGCGGGTGGACTTCCATCTGGTTGCAGTACTCGCTGGTGCGGCGGATCTCGTCGATCTGCGAGAAGTCGATCTGCGGGTCGACGCCCTGGGAGAACAGGTTCATGCCCAGGGTGATCAGGTCGACGTTGCCGGTGCGCTCGCCCTGCCCGAACAGGCAGCCCTCGATGCGGTCGGCGCCGGCCATCAGGGCCAGCTCGGCGGCGGCGACGGCGGTGCCGCGGTCGTTGTGCGGGTGGACGGAGATGCAGATGTGCTCGCGGCGGGTCAGGTTGCGGGCCATCCACTCGAAGCGGTCCGCGTGCGTGGAGGGCGTCGAGCGCTCCACGGTGGCGGGCAGGTTCAGGATGATCTCGCGGCCCTCGGCCGGCTGCCAGACGTCACAGACGGCCTCGCAGACCTCCAGGGCGAAGTCCAGCTCCGTGTCGGTGAAGATCTCCGGGCTGTACTGGTAGCCGAAGGTGGTCTCCGGGCCCAGCAGCTTGTCGGCGTACTCCATGACCAGACGGGTGCCGTCGACGGCGATCTGCTTGATCTGCTCCTTGGAGCCACGGAAGACGACCCGGCGGAAGGTCGGGGCGGTCGCGTTGTACAGGTGCACGGTGGCGCGCTTGGCGCCGACCAGGGACTCCACGGTCCGCTCGATCAGGTCCTCGCGGGCCTGGGTCAGTACGGAGATGGTGACGTCGTCCGGGATCGCGCCCTCTTCGATGATGGAGCGCACGAAGGCGAAGTCGGTCTCGCCGGAGGAGGGGAAGCCGACCTCGATCTCCTTGTAGCCCATGCGCACCAGCAGGTCGAACATCTCGCGCTTGCGGGCGGGGGTCATCGGGTCGATCAGCGACTGGTTGCCGTCGCGCAGGTCGGTGGAGAGCCAGCGCGGGGCCTTGGTGACGCGGGCGTCCGGCCAGCTGCGGTCCGGGATGTCCACCTGCTCGTACCGGCCGTACTTGTGGATCGGCATTCCGGAGGACTTCTGGCTGTGGGTCGCGTTCGTGATGGGCGTGGGGCGACCGACAAAAGGCTGCTGGCTCATGGCGTTGGGCTCCTCGCGTGTCCGCGTGTAGTTCGCTGGGACGGCCGACGGCGGTCGTAAAAACCGCAACACCAAACTCCGCGGGGAGGGGGTCGGCCTACGACTACAGACCCTCGCCGCGGCAGCTAAGGAGAAGCAGCCCGAAACGCATGATGGGCCGAGCCTAACCGAGCCGCGCCGTATCGCGAGGACCTGTTTCAGTATGCAAGACCCGGGTGTCCGATTTACACCAAATGTGAGCTAAGCCTCTTCGACTCCCTCCAGGTCGGGCGGTTTCGTCAATCCGGCGCCACCGCTTTCAGACAAGCGAATGAATCATGGTCGCAGGTAGTGACAGCGTCATGACCCACTGCCACATTGCCGGGCATGGATGCCTCCCACGCTCACCGCCATCACCCCGTCTTCTGCACCGTCGTACCGCCGCACCTCCTCGACAAGGCCGCCCGGTCCGGGGACTCCCGCCGCGCCGATCTCGCCCAGCGCACCCTCGAACGCGACTCCCTGCTGCGCACCCGGCGCCGGGTCACCGCCGTCCGCGGGATCGTCCCCACCCTCGCCGTGTCGGCCTCCGACGAGCCGGACCGGACCGTCTACGACGCCCAGCACCGCACCCGGCTGCCCGGGAAGAAGGTCCGCGGGGAGGGCGACCCGCTGAGCGGGGACGCCACCGTCAACCGTGCCTACGCGGGGCTCGGGGCGACGTACGAACTGTTCCTGAAGGGCTTCGGGCGGCGCTCGATCGACGACGCCGGGCTCGCACTGGACGCGACCGTCCACTACAGCGAGGACTACAACAACGCCTTCTGGGACGGCCAGCAGATGGTCTTCGGCGACGGGGACGGGGACCTCTTCCTCGATTTCACCGTGTCGGTGGACGTCATCGGGCACGAGCTGACCCACGGGGTCACCCAGTACACGGCGAACCTGACCTACCACGGGCAGTCGGGCGCCCTGAACGAGTCGATGTCCGACGTCTTCGGCTCGCTGATCAAGCAGTACTCCCTGGAGCAGACGGCCGAGCAGGCCGACTGGCTGATCGGGGCCGGACTGCTCGGCCCGAACGTCACCGGGGTCGCGCTGCGCTCGATGAAGGCGCCGGGCACCGCGTACGACGACGACGAGCTCGGCAAGGACCCGCAGCCGGCGACCATGGACGACTACGTCAGCACCCACAGCGACAACGGCGGCGTGCACATCAACTCCGGCATCCCCAACCACGCCTTCTACATCGTGGCCACCGAACTGGGCGGCAAGGCCTGGGAGCGGGCCGGGCAGATCTGGTACGACACCCTCACCGGCGGCGAGCTCGCCGAGAACGCGGACTTCGCGGACTTCGCCCGGCTCTCCACGGCAGCGGCCGTGACCCGGTACGGGGACGGCGGCGCGGAGCACCAGGCCCTCCAGAAGGCGTGGTCCGCGGTGGGTGTCCCGCTCGTGGGGTAGAGGGCTCCCATGCGGATTCAGGTGGTACGGACGGGCGGCTTCGCGGGCATCGAGCGCCGGGCCGAGGTGGACACCACGGGCCGGCCGGACGAGAACGAGTGGCAGGCCCTGGCCCAGCGCGCGCTGCGGCCCGGTCCGCCGGGCCATCCGGCGGACCGGGTACGGGACGGCTTCTCGTACCGGATCACGGTGGACGGGCGGACGGTGGCCTGCGAGGAGCCGAACCTGTCGGAGGCCCAGCGGGCGCTGATCTCGCGGGTGCTGAAGGAGGGTGCCTGAGCGGCCCGGAAAGCAGGTGCCCCACCGGCGCCGCTTTGTTTTGATGGCCGGATGACCGACCACATGATCGATTCGAAGCTGTCCGAGCTGGAGCGGTACTACGACACGGTGCCGCGGGTGGGCGGGGCCCGCGCCGAGGACTTCGGTGCGCTGACCCTGTTCGTCCAGGAGGGCGCGGGCTGGCCGTACTACGCGCGGCCCGCGCTCGGCGGCCCCGCGGCGACCCCGGCCGACGTACAACGGGTCCTGGAGCGCCAGCGGGAGCTGAAGGTGCCCGAGGCCTTCGAGTGGGTGGCCGAAACCAGCCCCTCGCTGCGGGCCGCGGTGGAGGCGGCGGGACTGCATGTCCACGCGCACCCCCTGATGGTGCTGGACCCCTCGGCCGAAACCCTTCCCCCGCACCCGGAGGTCCGGCTGCTCGGCGCCGACGACCCGCTCCTGACCGCCGCGGTGACGGTCCCGGCCCTGGCCTTCGCGGCTCCGGGAACGGCGCTGGGCGAGGCCGGCCCCGCGGAACTGGCCGCGGCGATGACGGATCCGTCGGCGGAGGAGGGCCGGGCCCGGGTGTCCGGAAAGCTGGCGGCGGGCACCACGGTCATGGCCGCGGCCGTCCGGGACGGCGTGGTGCTCTGCTCGGGCCTGTACAACCCGGTCGGGGACGTCGCCGAGGTCGTGGGCGTCGGCACCCTCCCGTCGGCCCGCCGCCAGGGCCTGGCCCTCGGGGTGACGGCCGCGCTCGTCGCCCGAGCCCGTGCGCGCGGGACCCGTACGGTCTTCCTCTCGGCCGGCGACGAGGACGTGGCCCGCGTCTACGCCCGCATCGGCTTCCGCCGGGTGGCCACGGCCCTGATCGCCGAGCCCCAGGACTGATCCGCCGGCTCGGACCGCTGCGGGAAGAGCGCAGGGTCCCGGCCCCGGCCGGGACCCTGACCCCGCCGGAGTCCTCTTTGCCGGGTCGGCAACAAAGTTTGCCGTAGGTCGCCCGGTGGGCGGAGCATCGGCCGCACCGGCACCCGTACTGGAAGAGGAACCCATGACCGAGCACGCCCACACGCACACGCACTCCCACCACCCGGCCGCCGGGGCCCCGGCGGGAGAGGAGTTCTGGGACGGCCGCTACGGGGAGAGCGACCGGATCTGGAGCGGTGAGGCCAACGCCATGCTGGTGCACGAGGTGTCCGGCCTCGCCCCGGGCCGGGCCCTGGACCTCGGCTGCGGGGAGGGAGGCGATGCCGTCTGGCTGGCCCGCCGCGGCTGGACCGTCACCGGGACCGACATCTCGGGGGTCGCCATCGGCCGGGCGGCCGAGCACGCGGCGGACGCCGGGGTCGCGGACCGCATCTCCTTCGCTCGGCACGATCTGACGGAGTCCTTCCCGGAGGGGGAGTTCGACCTCGTCTCGGCCTGCTTCCTGCACAACTACGGGGACTTCCCCCGTGACGCCGTCCTGCGCACGGCCGCCTCGGCCGTGGCCCCCGGCGGCACCCTGCTGGTGGTCGGCCACGCGGGCTGGGCGCCCTGGCAGGAGGACCGGGAGGAGGCGCACTTCCCCACGCCCGAAGAGGTCCTCGCGCAGCTGGAGCCGGTCACGGCGGGCTGGGAGGTGCTGCGCGCCGAGGAGACCGAGCGGGTCCAGGACCAGCCCGACGGTACGCCGGGGACCCGTACGGACAACGTGGTGCGGGTGCGCCGGCCCGCGTAGCAGGACGGACGCGACGACGAACGGACGCGGCCCCGGGTGGGGGCCGCGTCCGTTCGTCGTCGCGTTGGCGGTGGCGTTGTGGCGTCGCGCCTCAGAAGCCCAGCTTGCGCAGTTGCTTGGGGTCCCGCTGCCAGTCCTTGGCGACCTTCACGTGCAGGTCGAGGAAGACCGGGGTGCCGAGCAGCGCCTCGATGTGCTTGCGCGACTTCATCCCGACCTCCTTCAGGCGGGAGCCCTTCGGGCCGATGATGATGCCCTTCTGGCTCGGCCGCTCGATGTAGACGTTGGCGTGGATGTCGAGCAGCGGGCGGTCCGCCGGGCGGTTCTCCCGGGGGATCATCTCCTCGACCACGACGGCGATGGAGTGCGGGAGCTCGTCCCGTACGCCCTCCAGCGCGGCCTCGCGGATCAGCTCCGCGACCATGACCATCTCGGGCTCGTCGGTGAGGTCGCCCTCCGGGTACAGCGGCGGGCTCTCCGGCAGCAGCGGCGCGATCAGGTCGGCCAGCAGCTGGACCTGGGTGTCGCCGACGGCCGAGACGGGCACGATCTCGGCCCACTCGAAGCCCAGCTCGGCGCCGAGCTGGTGCACGGCGAGGAGCTGCTCGGCCAGCTGCTTGGACTCGACCAGGTCGGTCTTGGTGATGATGGCGATCTTGGGGGTCTTCTTGATCCCCGCGAGCTCCTTGGCGATGAACTTGTCGCCGGGGCCGAGCTTCTGGTCGGCCGGCAGGCAGAAGCCGATGACGTCGACCTCGGCCCAGGTGGTCCGGACGACGTCGTTGAGGCGCTCGCCGAGCAGGGTGCGCGGCTTGTGCAGGCCGGGCGTGTCGACGAGGACGAGCTGGGCGTCGGGGCGGTGCACGATGCCGCGGACGGTGTGGCGGGTGGTCTGCGGCCGGTTGGAGGTGATCGCGACCTTGGTGCCCACGAGTGCGTTGGTGAGGGTCGACTTCCCCGCGTTGGGGCGGCCGACGAAGCAGGCGAACCCCGCACGGTGCGGGGCGGTGGACTCGGGGGAACGATCGCTCATACGGGCCATTCTCCCCGATGCGGCTCCCAGCGCCGACCAGATCACCACGGCGAGGGCCGCCAGGGCCGGGAGCGAAGGGTGCTCGGCGAGGTCCGCACCGCCCTGAGCTGTGGTTCCGTCGGCCCGGGCGCGCACCGTGACCTCGGCCCATTCCGCTCTGGGCGCGCCCTCCCAACGGGCACTGAGCCGTACTTCCTGACCCGGCAGCAGCTCGGCGGGCAGCCCGCCGAGCTCGCGGCCGAGGAGCGTGCGGCCGAGGACTCCGGTGGCGGTGAGGGTGGCGCGGGGGCGGAGGGTCACATTGCCGATGTTGTGGAGCGTGTACGAGACGTCCGCGCCGGAGCCGCGCCGGTGCACGGTGACCTCCCGGACGGTGAGGGCGGGGGCGGTGGGCCCGGTCACGCGCAGGTACAGCCGGGCGGCGACGGCCTGCTGCACGCCGATCCCCGCGCCGGCGGCGGCCCCGGAAGCAGACCGGTCCTCCACGGCCACGACGGCGCCGGGGTGGTCCCCCGGTTCGGCGCGCTCGGGGACGGTGACGGTGAAGGCGACGGCGACCGACCCCCGGGCGGGTACGGTCACCCGCTCCCGGTCGAGCTTCGCCCACGCCGCGGTGGCCCGGCGCGGCTCGTCGGGCCCGCGCACGGCGAAGCCGCCGTCGCGGGCGGTGTTGTGGGCGTCGGCGGCGTAGAGCCGGAAGGTACGGGGCCGGTCGCTGCGGTTGGTGAGGGTGACGGCGTCGGCGACGGCCTGGCCGGGCGCGGCGGAGAGGTAGAAGCAGGGCCGCTGCCCGACGGCGTTCGCGACGGGCAGGACGGACCACTGGCCGTCGTCGGCGGCGGTGGCCGTCCCGCCGGGCCCGGC
Organism: Streptomyces sp. NPDC048257; assembly: GCF_043201855.1. Taxonomy (NCBI): domain Bacteria; kingdom Bacillati; phylum Actinomycetota; class Actinomycetes; order Kitasatosporales; family Streptomycetaceae; genus Streptomyces; species Streptomyces sp. NPDC048257. The sequence goes on along the minus strand of NZ_JBICZI010000008.1, from coordinate 3,959 downwards.
GAGAACCACGGCGCCGAGCAGCAGCGCCGCCCGCGTCCACCCCCTCACGACAGGGTCAGCGTCAGGACCGCCGTGTACGCGCCCGGTGGGGTGTACGGCGGCACCTGCAGGGTGACCGTGGCGTCGATCGTGAAGGTGCCGCCGACCTGCGGGGCGTCGGGGGTGGAGGCGAGGAGCGCCCCGTCGGGTCCGACCACGCCCGCGCTGCCCGGCGTACAGGTGCTCCGGCTGCCGGCGGCCGCCACGCACCTCGGGGTCCACGACAGGGACGCTCCCGGGATGCGGATCCCCCCGGGTCCTGTGAAGTCGGTGACCTTGCCGGTCAGGGACCAGCCGGCCGGGCCGCCGCGGGCGTCGGTGACGGTCACCGTCCCGATCCGGCCGGGGGCGGCGCCGCCGTCGCCGTACGGCACGGCGCCCAGGGTGATGCCCTCGCCCGTCTGGGTCATGCCCAGGGCGCCCGGCTCGACGGTGGCCGTGACCTTCTGGGTGCCGGAGGGCGCCGCGGTGACGTTGATGACCGTGTACGCGGCCGGGCCGGAGCCCCGGCGCGCCGACCAGGCGGCGCCCTCGTAGGCGATCACCGCGGTGGTGGCCCTGTCCGTGACCGGCAGCTCCACCAGGGCCGCGCCCAGCTCGTCGGCGGTGGCGCTCACCCGGTCGGCGGTCTCGGCGGCGCCCGCCCGCCCGGCGACCGTCACGGCCGCGCCCGGTGGGAAGCCGGCGGCGGTGACCGTGACCTTGGCGCCCGCTCTTCCGTGGGCGGCGGCGAGGAAGACGCTGCGGAGGTTGGCCGTGGGCAGCTCGGTCGCGGTCAGGCGCGCGGAGACGGGGACGGCGGACGGGGCGTCCGCGGTGCAGGTGGTGTCCAGGTCCAGCAGGTGGCTGGTGTGCAGGGTGTAGCCGCCCGGGGCCAGGGTGGTCCCGCCGGGCGCGGTGACGGTGAAGGTGCCGGTCATGGTGACGGCGGGGAGGTCCGCGCCCGCGGGGACCGGGTCGTTGCGCTTGGCCCCGACGACGGTGACCTCGCCGCTCTGGGCGCCCGCCAGCAGGATGCGGCCGGTCGGGGTCAGTACGTCGGCGGGCAGTGCGCCGCCGACCGGGTTCGAGGCGGGGGTGCGGAGCACCTGGTAGGTGACGGTGACGGTATCGCCGACCTGCGGGGCCGGGTTGTCGACGGTGATCCGGGCGGTGGTCGGCCCGTCCGCGGGCGGGAGCCCGGCCTCCTGGGGCGCCGTGCAGTGGGTCGGGAAGTCCACCTGGCCCGGGGGCGCCTCCCCCTCGGCCGCGGCGGGTGCGCTCAGCGAGCTCCCGGTCGTGGCCGCCAGGACCGCCATGCCGACGGCCGCCGGCCATCTCCGCTTCCGCGCCCCTGTTCGCACCGCACGCCCCCTGGGGTCCTCGCGCCCGCCCTGCGCAGGGGGTCATTCACGAGCGGGGGGCGGGAGAAGTCAATGCACGGGTCCGGCATCAACTGATGACCCATCAGATACTGGCAGATTGCCCGCCGCCCTGAAGGTGCGGCGGTAGGCGGTCGGGCTGACCCCCAGGGCCGCCTGCACGTGCTTGCGCAACGACTGGGCCGTGCCGAAGCCGCTGTCCCGCGCGACCCGCTCCATCGGCAGGTCCGTCCGTTCCAGCAGCTGCCGGGCCCGCTCCACCCGCCGTCCGACGATCCACCGGCCGGGGCTGACCCCCGATTCCTCCCGGAAGCGGCGCGTGAAGGTCCGCACCGACATGGCCTCCTGCCGGGCCAGGTCGGTCAGCCGGAGCGGCTCGTCCAGCCGGTCCAGCACCCACGCGCGGGCCGCCGTGGTGGTGGCGAGCTGTGGCTCCGGCATCGGGCGCGCGATGAACTGAGCCTGCCCGCCCTCCCGGTGGGGCGGTACGACGGTCCTCCGGGCCACCTCGTTCGCGACGACCGCGCCGTGGTCGCGGCGCACGATGTGCAGGCACAGGTCGATTCCGGCGGCGACCCCGGCCGAGGTCAGCACGTCCCCGTCGTCGGTGTAGAGCACGCCGGGGTCGACGCGGACGGCCGGGAAGAGCCGCTGGAAGTGTTCGGCGGAGGCCCAGTGGGTGGTGGCGGGGCGCCCGTCCAGGTACCCGGCGGCGGCCAGGACGTAGCCGCCCGTGCAGATCGCGACGAGCCGGGTGCCGGGCCGGATGTGCGCGAGGGCCGCGGCCAGCTCGCCGGTCAGCCTGCCCTCCTCGTACACCGGGCCCAGCTCGTACGAGGCCGGCACCACCACCGTGTCGGCGGTGGCCAGCAGTCCGGGGCCGTGCTCGACGTGGATCTCGAAGTCGGCGTCCGTGCGCACCGCCCCGGGGGCGAGCCCGCACGTGAGGATCTCGTACAGCGGCCGCCCGGCCGGATCCTTGGCCCGCCCGAAGATCCGGTGCGGGATGCCGAGCTCGAAGGGCAGCAGCCCGGTGAGTGCGAGGACGACGACCCGGTGTGCCTTCTGCTGCGACTCCATGGCCCGATCGTAGCGAAGCATGACAGTCAGGCCACTTTCGTACGGGCCCCGGCCGGCCGGAAGCTGTCGACGTGCACCGAACAGCCCCCGCCCCCGCCCCCACGGCCGCCCCTCGGCAGGCCGCCCGTATCCACCGCGCCTGGTTCGTCGCCGCCGTCGCCTTCGTGACGATCATCGGCGCGGCCGGCTTCGCGTCCCTGCCCGGACTCCTCATCGAGCCGCTGCACGCCGAGTTCGGCTGGTCGCGCGGCACCATCGGCCTCGCCGTCTCGGTCAACCTCGCGCTGTACGGGCTCACCGCGCCCTTCGCCTCGTCGCTGATGGACCGCTTCGGCATCCGCCGGGTCGTCGCCCTCGCCCTGCTCGTCATCGCCTGCGGCGCACTGGCCACGGTGTGGATGACCGCCCCCTGGCAGCTGGTGCTGTGCTGGGGCGTGCTGGTGGGCCTGGGCAGCGGCTCGATGGCCCTGGCCTTCGCGGCGACGGTGACCCACCGCTGGTTCACGGCCCGGCGCGGCCTCGTCACGGGCATCCTGACCGCGGCCGGGGCCTCCGGCCAACTGGTCTTCCTGCCGCTGCTGGCCTGGCTGGTGGACCACCACGGCTGGCGCCCGGCGACGGTGACGGTCTCCCTGGCGGCGGTGGCCGTCGTCCCCTTCGTATGGCTGCTGCTGCGCGACCACCCGGCGGACGTCGGGCTCGCGCCGTACGGCGGCACGTACGCGCAGAGGCCTGCCCCGGCCGCGGGTGCGACGCGGCGGGCGCTGAAGGTGCTCTTCGACGCGGCGCGTACGGGCCCCTTCTGGCTGCTGGCGGGCACCTTCGCGATCTGCGGGGCCTCGACCAACGGGCTGGTGCGGACCCACTTCGTCCCGTCGGCCCACGACCACGGCATGCCGGTGACGGCGGCCGCCGGGCTGCTGGCGGTGATCGGCGTCTTCGACATCGTCGGCACGGTGGCGTCGGGCTGGTTCACGGACCGCTTCGAGTCCCGGCGGCTGCTGGCCGTCTACTACGCCCTGCGCGGGGTCTCGCTGCTCTTCCTGCCGATCCTGCTGGCGCCGTCGGTGCGGCCGCCGCTGGTCTTCTTCATCGTCTTCTACGGCCTGGACTGGGTCGCGACCGTCCCACCGACGATCGCACTGTGCCGCCAGCACTACGGGGACGACGGCGCGATCGTCTTCGGCTGGGTCCTGGCCTCCCACCAACTCGGCGCGGCGGTGGTGGCCTTCCTGGGCGGCCTGGCCCGCGACCTCACGGGCTCGTACGACGTGGTCTGGTACGCCTCGGGCGCGCTGTGCGCCATGGCCGCACTGATGGCGATGACCATCCGCCCCCGCCGCTAGCCGCGTTCAGCCTCGCCGGCGTTTGTGGCGCGGGGTCTGGGGCGGCGCCCCGGGAAACCCGGCTCCGCCGGGCAGGGGGGGGGGGGCGGGGGGGGGGGGCGGGGGGCGCGGGGGGGGGGGGGGGGGGGGGCGC